>NZ_JCAQPC010000023.1:0-601562 GCF_059568005.1 Arthrobacter sp. BGA-UO-ETr-C19 | reverse complement strand
ATGAAGGCCGTCCCGGACCAGATCCGGCAGTTCATCCCGAACGACTTCGCCACCCTCGGCGCCGACGGCTTCGGCTTCTCCGACACCCGCGCCGCCGCCCGCCGCTACTTCAAAAACGACACCCACTCGATCGTCGTCAAAACCCTCCAGCTGCTGGCGGCGAGGGGCGAGGTGCAGGAGGGCGCGCCGTCGTACGCCATGGACCGCTACAAACTCCTGGACGTTACAGCGGGAACAACAGGAGGAGCCGGCGGCGACTCCTGACGCCCTGCTGGCTGGTGGAGCCCCGCCGAGACCGAGTTTTTCCCCACCCGCCCCCTCGCCTCGCAAGCTCGGCCAGGGAACCCTGCGGGCGTGGGCCCAGCTCAACCAAGGGAACTAACAACATACAAAAAACGACGGCGGCCCTCACCTGATGGTGGGGGCCGCCGTCGGGCCTTGATTAGGTCAGGGACGCCTGCGGTCGACGACGAAGCCTGTTGCTGCGCTCTCCCGGACTGCCGTGATCCCCGCGGCAACTGCCTTGATATTGGGAAAGCTGGGCGAGACGGCAACCACGGTTCCGTCGTCTGAAGTCAGCCTGAACCGGTACTGTCCCGCGCCCGCCGTCTCGATTACGAATGATCCTGCCATATATGCTCCTTCCGCCAGCTGCACCGTTGCAGCCGCCATTACGACCCCCAATTGCCAACACGACATATCCGACGTTAGCCGCCATTCACTGGACGAACCACCCCTACTACCGGGTAGTATCCCGCCCGCATCCGGTCCGACCGCCCCGGCTGAACGTCTGGTCGGGACGCCCACCCACGTGGCCTAGGGTGGTCCCATGACCGCGTCACCGCTATCCGACACCACGGGCGTGCTGCTGGCGGCGGGTGCCGGCACCCGGCTGGGCCGCGGCCCGAAGGCGCTGCTTCCCTTCCGCGGCCGCACCCTCGTGGAGGTCCTGGCGGACGTGCTGCTCGACGGCGGCTGCCGGGAGGTCGTGGTGGTGCTCGGCGCGGGCGCCGGGGACGTCCGCGGCCGGACCGACCTGGCCCGGCACACCGTGGTGGAAAACCCGGAGTGGGCCGGCGGAATGGGCAGTTCCTTCCAGGCGGGGCTGGACGGCGCGCGCCAGGAAGACCACGTGCTGGTGGCCCTCGTGGACCAGCCAGGGCTGACGGCGGAAACCGTCGCCCGGCTGCTGCGGGCGCACAGGCCGGGCCGGGTGACGGCCGCAGCCTACGCCGATCCTTCCGGCAAGCTCCGGCGGGGCCACCCGCTGCTGCTCGACGCAACGCTGCGGGCGGAAGCCGCGGCGTCGGCGGGCGGAGACGCTGGTGCCCGGTTCTTCCTGCAGGCCCACCCGGAGCTGATCGACCTGGTGGACTGCACGCCGCCACCAGGTTCAGGCCAGTCCGGCGGCGAAGACCTCGACACCCCGGACCAGCTGCACCTGCTCGGCTAGTTCAGCTAACTGGGCTACTTCAGCTGCGGGCGAGGGCGGCGCGGCCGGCAGTCACTGAACCATCCCCGCCGCCAGAAGCTCCTGGAGTCCCTGCTTGAAGCGGGCCCTCCCGCCGTGGGCCGGATGCCTGATTTTCGGCACGTCCAGGCCGCTGCGGCGGAGGCTGGTATGTGCAACGTTTCCCACGGCCAGCACAGTTTCGATGGGAAAGATCCGGGTCAGGGCCTGCCGGAACGGGGTGCCCGGCGCAGCTTCCGCGGGTGTGGGCGTGCGGTTGGACAGCGGCCGTCCCGGCACATGCGTATGCCAGGGGCAGGCACTCCACAGCAACGGGAGGAACCCGAGCTCGGCCAGAACTTCCCACATCACCGTGGCCGTCGGTTCGGCGGCGACGCCGGCAGCCTCCGGCGGCAGCACATACCCTTTCCCGGAACCGAACAGCCCAAAGGGATTGGCCGGCCCCTGGAACATGGTGCGGTTGGTGAACGGGACACCAGTGATCCGCATGCCCCGGAAGCCCGGCGCCTCCCCCACGAGCAGCACCTTCGGGGCCCGGTCCAGCATGTCGGTCAGGTAGACCAACAGGTTTTGCCGGCGCAGGGCATTGGCGGGCGCCGAGTGGTCGAAGAAGTTGGTGCATCCCGGCCCGGTTTCGATGGCGGCCAGCCGGTCAATGAAGTCTTCGATCGACGATGAGGCCATGCTTTACCAGCGCGGGTGCACAGCCTCGCGGAAGTAGTGGTCATAGATCCAACGCACGCCTTCGTCGAACTCCGGGCTGAGTTCCGTGCCGGCCGCAGCTGCGTTAGCCTTGGCCTGCTCCACGGAACGGGCACCCGGAATGACGGACGTGACGCCGTCCTGCGCGGCGACCCACGCGATCGCGGCCTGCGCGGTGCCGGAGCCCTCCGGTACCAGCTGTTCGAACTCGGCCACCGCTTTGAGCCCCAGCTCGTAGTCCACCCCGGAGAAGGTCTCTCCGACGTCGAAGGCGTTCCCGGCGCGGTTGTAGTTGCGGTGGTCGTCCGCGGCGAACGTAGTTTCCTTGGTGTACTTTCCGGACAGCAGCCCGGAGGCGAGCGGAACCCGGGCGATGATACCCACGCCCGCGGCCTTCGCGGCGGGGAGCACCTCCTCCAGCGGCTTGAGCCGGAAGGCGTTCAGGATGATCTGCACGGAGGCAGTGCCCTCGTGCCGCAGGGCTTCGAGTGCTTCGTCGGTCCGCTCCACGCTGACGCCGTAGTTCTGAATGGCACCCTCTGCAACGAGGGTGTCCAGGGCGTCGTACACCTCTGCCCGGCTGTACACGGCGGTGGGCGGGCAGTGCAGCTGGACCAGGTCCAGGGCCTCGGTCCGCAGGTTGCGCCGCGAACGGTCCACCCACTCGCGGAAGTTGGCGAGGTTGTAGTTCTCCGGGCGCTGCTCCAGCCGGCGGCCCATCTTCGTGGCCACCGTGATGCCTGTGCCCGGGTTGTCGGCGAGGAACGCTCCGATGGCCTGCTCGCTGCGGCCGTCCCCGTAGACGTCCGCCGTGTCGAAGAAGGTCACGCCGGCCTCCGCCGAGGCCGCGAGGATGGCCTGCGCCTGTGCCGGGTCAACGTTGCCCCAGTCCGCGCCGAGCTGCCAGGTTCCCAGTCCAACGACTGAAACGTTCCGTCCGGTCTTGCCTAAGATGCGCTGTTCCATCCCCCGACTATATGTTGCCAACCCCACGCGGGGTCACTTCGCGCCCTCCGGCTGCGGTTCATTGGGCGCAAAGTGACTCCGCGTTGCCTGGACCTGCGGGAACGCTACCTGCGGGAACGCTGCCAGGAACGGGTCCCGCCGCCTTCAGCCCCAGGTAGATCTTGTCCCGGGCTATCGGCAGCTCGGCGAACCGCACGCCCGTGGCATTGCGGATGGCGTTGGCCAGCGCCGGAGCCACGGGGTTGAAGGGGCTCTCGCTCATGGACTTGGCCCCGAGCGGTCCCAGCGCGTCGTTGGTAGCGGCGAAGTACACCTCGCTGCGCGGCACGTCGGCGAAGGACGGGATGTGGTACTGCCGGAGGATGTCAGTGGTGACCCGGCCGGCGTCATCCACCCGAACTTCCTCGTAGAGGGCGGCACCCAGCGCTTGGGCAATCCCGCCCTCGATCTGGCCCCGGCACTGCCGCGGGTTCACCACGACGCCGGCGTCCGCCGCCTGCACGCTCTGGAGGATCCGCAGCTCACCGGTCCCGGTGTTCACGGCCACGCGGAAACCGTGGACGTTGAAGGCCACTGAACGCGGTGTGCCGCCCCAGCGGCCCTCTGCCTCCAGTTCGACGCCGGCCTGTCGGGCGGCGCCGAACAGTTCAGTAAGCGGCACCCGGATTCCCTCGCAGACGACGGCGTCGCCGTCGAGCACGCATCCGGATGATTGGATCTGCCGGACACCGGCGGCAAACGCCCGGATCCGGACGGCCAGTTCCTCCGCGGCGGCCAGCGTGGCCTTTCCGGCGACGACCGTGCCCGCCGAGCCGAACGCGCCGGTGTCATGCTCGATCAGGTCCGTATCGGACTGCCGGACGGCGACCCGCGCCGCCACGGTGGACAGCGCCGTGGCCGCCAGCTGTGCGTGCACCGTGGTGGTGCCGTTGCCGAATTCGGCGGTTCCGACGTCGGCCGCATAAGTTCCGTCGGCCAGGAGCCGGAGCTTCGAGTGCGCGAAGTGGCCCCGCGGCGGCACAGTGTCGATCATGGACAGCGCTGTGCCCTCGCCTGTGACCCAGTCGGGGCCCAGATCGTCAAGGCCGGCGGCCCGGTAGCGTTCGCGGCCGCGTTCCAGCGCGTCCTGCACCAGCCGCGTGCACTGGTCCAGCCCGTAGCTGCCGTAGTGGACGTCCTCTTCAGGTTCGGAATGGGTGGAGAGCATGTCGTCGCCCTCGCGGACCATGTTGCGGCGGCGGAACTCCAGCGGGTCCATGCCGATGCCCGCGGCCAGTTCGTCGATGGCCGACTCGATGGCGAAGATCATCTGGCTGAGCCCGTAGCCGCGGAAGGCACCGGACGGCACGGTGTTCGTGTAGACGGCGCGCGCATCGACCTTCTTGTTGGCGCACTTGTAGACGGCCAGGGACTCGCCGCAGCCATGGAACATGACCCCGGGGGCGTGGTTGCCGTAGGCGCCCGTGTTCGTGAGGACATCCAGCTGCAGCGCCGTGAGCCTGCCGTCACCGCTGGCGCCGGCCTTGAGCTTGATGGTGAACGGGTGCCGCGTGGTGCTGGCGGTGAATTGCTCGGTCCGGGTGAACTCCAGCTGCACGGGCCGCCGCAGTTTCAGGGCCGCGAGCGCGGTGATGTCCTCCGTCAGGACCTCCTGCTTTCCGCCGAAGCCGCCGCCCACCCGGCCCGCCACCACGTGGACCTGGTCCTCGGGCAGCCCGAACACGCGGCAGAGCGTGCGGCGCACCAGGAACGGGACCTGGCTGGAGGTGCGCACCTGCAGCCTGCCGTCGTCGTCCACCGAGGCGATGGAGGCATGGGTTTCCAGCGCGACGTGCTGGACGCGCTGGGTGCGGTAGGTCTGCTCGTGGATGAAGTCGGCGGCCGCGAAGCCGTCGCTGACGCTGCCGAGTTCGGAGTGCAGCTCGGCCACGATGTTCCGCTCTGGCCGGGCGATCCGCGCCGTACCGGAATCCTTGTCCCCGTGCAGCGCCGGCGCGCCGGTCCGGATGGCATCCTGCGGGCTGAACACCGCGGGCAAGTCCTCATACTGCACGCGGACGGCGCGGACGCCGGCTTCCGCCGCCCCCACCGATTCGGCGACGACGGCGGCCACCCGCTGGCCCCGGAATCTCACCACGGTGTCCAGCAGCCGGGTGTCGTCGGGGTCGTCGGTGTAGAGCTCGTGTTGAGCACTGGAATACGGCTGGTCCGGGGCGTCCCCGGCGGTGAGCACGGCTACCACTCCCGGCACCTCCATGGCCGCCGCGGTGTCGATCGATACGACCCGGGCGTGCGCATGCGGTGAACGCACGAGCTTCATATGCAGCAGGCCGGGCAGCGCCTCGGCCGGGACGTCCAGCGTGTAGCGCGCCTGCCCCGTGACCACCGCGCGGCTGGCTGGGGCCGGAACGTCGTCCCCCAGCCGGCCGGGTTCCGGGGCGGGCTGCCCCTCGCCGGCGATCCCCGAGCCGGGGCCTTCCGCCGCCGGGTGGCCTTCGTGGCCGCAGATGGCGTCCGCGATAGCCCGGTATCCGGTGCACCGGCACAGGTTGCCCTTGAGGTTGCGCGGCAGGTTTTCCTTCTGCGCGTCGTCGAATGTGGCCGCCGTCATCACCATGCCCGCGGTGCAGAAGCCGCACTGGAAGCCCTGCCGGTCCAGGAACTGCTGCTGCACCGGGTGCAGGTCAGCTCCCTCGCTGGTGGAAGTCCGGTTCGTGGCTGCGAGTCCCTCGATCGTGGTGACCGCGTGGCCCTCCGCGCGCACGGCCGGGTAGATGCAGCTGTGCACCGGGGTGCCGTCCACGTGCACGGTGCAGGCACCGCAGTCGCCGCCGTCGCAGCCCTTCTTCACGCCGAAGTTGCCCTGCTCCCGAAGGAACGTGCGCAGGCACTGGCCTGGCCGCGGCTGCGCCTGCACTGGCGCGCCGTTGATTTCCATGGCCATGCTCAGGCCCCTCTCTGCGTCTGCGGGGTTTGCTGTTGCCGGCTCTGCTGCTGCCGTGCCTGTTGGTGGGTCTGCTGCGGCGGCCAGAAGTCGCCGGACACTGTTGCCGGCGCTCCGGCCGGCAAACCGAGTTCCGTACGGATTTCCTCAGCCAGGCGGTGCGTCATGTCTTGGCGCCACTCGGGCAGCCCGTGGATGTCGTCGTGGTAGAGGCCCGCAGGGATGGCGGCCTCGAGTCCGTCCGCCAGCTCCGGCGCGTCCGGCAGGGATGCGAACCGGAGCTGCACGGGCCGTTTGGTGGCGGCGGTGACGGTGAGCGTGAACCGGGCGCCGCCGTCGAGCCTTCCGATCAGCAGCACCCCCGACCTGCCGAGGTTGCTCAGCGAGAGCCGGCGGAACGCCACCCTGGAGGACAGGGCCGACGCCGGCAGGCTGACGCTGCGGAGCAGTTCGCCGGGTGCCAGAGCGTTTTGCCCGTCCCCGGTGATGAAGTCGGCCACCGGCAGCTCCCGGCGGGAGCCTCCCGGGCTGAGGACGGTGGCCGTGCCGTCCAGTCCTGCGCACAGCGAGATCATGGGGCCGGCCGGCAGGGATGTGCACAGGTTGCCGCCCACGGTGGACATGTTCCAGACCTTGAAGGACGCCACGAAGGAGTCGCAGCAGGGCCGGATCAGATCCAGGCCAGGCCAGTCCTGGGCATTTGGTTCTTCTTGCCGACCGTGGCCGGAGAGCCCCGCGCGGAAGAGGGTCTCGGGGAGGGCATACAGTTCGGCGACGGTGCAGGTGGCGGCGAGCTCGATGCCGTCCGCGGTCACGGTGATGGGCGGCCAGCCGGCGGAGCCGAGGTCCAGCAGGCGCCGCAGCGGCTCGGGTCCGAAGGCTGTACTGCCGTAGGAAAAGAGGACGGTGCCTCCTGCCAGCCAGGCGTCGCCGTCGCGCCAGTCGGCGGGGTCGGTGGTGCGGACCACCGCCTCGATGGTGTTCATGTCCATGCGATCTCCTGGGATGCCTGTTCTGTACTCAATGCCGGTTCTTTCCTGGCCGCCGGTTCTTTCCTGGCCGCCGGTTCTGTACTGAATGCCGGTTCTGCGTGAGCGCTCCCGGCTGCGGGAAGGGAATGGATGGGTCCGGTGCCGTGCCGCAACGGAGTGCAGGCGACGGAACCGCTGCGCGCCGCGATCAGCTCCGCCGTGATGGAGACGGCTACTTCCGCCGGTGTGACGGCACCGAGGTCCAGGCCGATCGGCGAATGCAGCCGTGCCAGCCGCTCCGGTGCCACGCCGGCCTCGAGCAACCCGTCGATGCGCTGCCGATGGCTGCGGCGCGAGCCCAGGGCACCGACGAAGGCGACATCAAGCTCCAAGGCTTCCTGCAGCAGCGGTATGTCGAATTTGGGGTCGTGGGTGAGGACGCAGATGACCGCGCGGGAGTCGATTCTGCCTGCGGCGGCTTCCGCGGCGAGATACCGGTGCGGCCAGTCGGTGGCGACCTCGTCCGCGGCGGCGAAACGCTCCTGCGCTGCGAACGCCGGCCGGGCATCGCACAGCGTGACGCGGTAGCCAAGCAGCTTCGCGGCCGGCACCAGCGCCGCGCCGAAGTCGTTGGCCCCAAACACCAGCAGCCGGGCCTGCGGCAGGCGGCTCTCCACCAGCAGCGTCACGGGTTCGGGCGATGCCGCCCCGCCAGCAGTACCGTGGGCACCCCGGCCGGAAGCGTCACAGCCCTGCGGCGGTGCCAGCCGGACCAGGCCCGTTCGGCCGCCACGCAGCAGCGGTTCGAGCTGGGCCGCGGCCGCCAGGAGTGCTTCCCGTCTGGCCCCAGCGTCCAGATTCAAAGCGTCCAGCCCCAGCAGGGACGCGAACTCAGCCGATTCCGCAACGTCAAAGGCGCCAGGATCCGGAACCACGACGACGGAAGGCAGCTGTGTGCGCGCCGTCCCCTCAGTTCCGGCCCCCTCTGTTCCGGTCCCCCGAGTCCCGGCAGCCCCCAATGCACCGCCGGACACGCTCCTGCCGGACACGCTCCTGCCGGACACGCCGTCGATTCGCCGGATCAGGGCCAGCGGCCGTTCGGTGTCCCCGGAGGCAAACGTGCGCAGATCCCCGAGCCCGGCGGCGCTGCCGTCCAAGGGCTGGATATGCACCTCCAGCTCACCGCCGCAGGTGAGCCCGACGGCAAATGCGTCCTCGCTACTGAAGCCGAACGCCTCAAGGCGGGTGCCGCCGTCGGCCATCACTTCCAGCGCCGAGGCAACCACGGCCGCTTCAACACAGCCGCCGGAGAGGCTGCCAAGGATCTCGCCGGATTCGGACACCAGCATGGAGGTCCCGGGCGGCCTCGGCACGGAGCCGCTGGCGGTGATGATGGTGGCGACGGCGCACCGTTCCCCGGAGGCCACCGGGCGCCAACCGGCCAGAGAAGGCATCAGATCCAGCATGGCAGCGCTCCCTCTTCCCGTGCGATGGTGCCCATATTCTCGTTCCTATCCTTGGTAGTGGAAAGCGTACGACGCCGGTCCGGCCGACGCGCAAACGGTCCGGGGATGCGCGGATTCCCGTGTCCTCCGGCCGTTTGCGCGTCGCGGGTCTTACGCCCCGAGCAGTGCGCTGACCGGACCCCGCGCGAAGTAGACCACGAAGCCCGCGGTGACCACCCACATCAGGGGGTGGATCTTCTTCGCCTTGCCGGAGGCCGCGCCGATCACGGCCCAGCTCACAAAGCCCACACCGATCCCGTTGGCGATCGAGTAGCTCAGCGGCATGGTGACGATCGTCAGGAAGGCCGGCAGCGCCACCGCGAACTTGGTGAACTTGATCTCGCGGATCTGCGCCATCATCATCGCGCCCACCACCACCAGGGCGGCGGCTGCCACCTCGAGCGGCACCACGCTGGTGAGCGGCGTGAGGAACATGGACCCCAGGAACAGCGCTCCGGTGACCACCGAGGCCAGCCCGGTGCGCGCCCCCTCGCCGATCCCCGCAGCGGAGTCGATATACACGGTGTTGGAGGAACCCGACGTCGCGCCGCCCATCACCGCGCCCACGCCTTCGACGATGAAGGCGGACTTGAGCCGGGGGAACGTGCCGTCCTTGTGCGCCACTCCCGCGCTCTTCGCCAGCCCGGTCATGGTGCCCATGGCGTCGAAGAAGTTGGTGAAGACGAGCGTGAACACCAGCATCGTCGCGGCCAGGCCGCCGATCCGGCCAAACGCGCCGAACAGGTCGAACTGGCCCACGAGGCCAAGGTCCGGCGCGGAGACCAAGTGGCCCGACAGCACCGGCGTGTTCAGGTGCCAGCCGCCCGGGTTGGTTTCGCTGGCGGGGCCGATGTGCAGGAATGCCTCGACGACGGCGGCCAGGGCCGTGGTGGCCACGATGCCGATGAGCAGGCCGCCCTGGACCTTCCGTGCCACGAGGATGCCCATGACCAGCAGGCCCACGATGAACACCATGGTGGGGATGGAGGTGATGGACCCGTTGTCGCCGAGCTGGACCGGCGGTCCGCCGGCGGTGGCCTTGACGAAGCCCGAGTCCACGAAGCCGATGAAGGCGATGAACAGGCCGATCCCCACCGTGATGGCGGCCTTCAGTTCCTTGGGCACAGCCCGGAAAATCGCGGTCCGCGCGCCGGTGACACCGAACAGGACGATCAGGATGCCGTTGATGACCACAAGGCCCATGGCCTCGGCCCAGGTGACCTCCTGGATCACCGCCACGGCAAGGAAGGAGTTGATGCCCAATCCCGCAGCCAGGCCGAACGGCAGGTTGGCGATCAGGCCGAATGCGATGGTCATGACGCCGGCTGTCAGGCCGGTGACTGCGCCCACCTGTGCCGCGGAAAGCCAGCCGCCGGCGACATCCGTCGGGGCGTTGTCCGCGCTGAAGCCGCCGAGGATCAGCGGATTCAGGATGACGATGTAGGCCATCGTGAAGAAGGTGACCAGCCCGCCCCGCACCTCGCGGCCCACGGTGGAGCCGCGCCGGGTGATATGAAAGAAGCGGTCAAGGAAAGAGGCCGACGCCGGGGGCCTGGGGCCGTTGCCCCGTTGCGTTTTGCCGGTTGCCGGGTTCTTTTCGGGTGCCGCTGTCTGCCCTGTGCCCGGGAGCGCAGCCTGCTGTTCAGCGGTATTGTCCAGGATTGTCATGTCAGCCACCGGGCCCTAGTAGTCAATCCTGGAGTCGAGCGTGTTCCAGGTGTTGAACGGTTCCAGGATGGCAGGGGCTTCGGGGTGGCCGAGTTCCAGCTTGGAGACCGGCATCAGGGCGTGCCGGTCCTCGCTGTCGAAGTACTCGTAGAAGACGGCGTCGTCGAAGCCTACGGAGGCGGCGTCGTGCCGGTCGGCGGCGAAGACAACCCGGTCGATGCGGGCCCAAAGCGCCGAGGCGAGGCACATGGGGCATGGCTCGCAGCTGCTGTAGAGGGTGGCTCCGCGGAGGTCGAAGGTGCCGAGCCCGCTGCATGCGCGGCGGATGGCGGTGACCTCGGCGTGGGCGGTGGGATCGTTGTCGGCGGTGACCCGGTTGACGCCGTCGAACGCCTGACCGTCGGCGGTGACGATCACGGCGCCGAACGGGCCGCCGCTGTTCAGGACGTTGGCGGTTGCCAACCGGATGGACCTGGCCAGGAATGCCTCGGCCGTGACGGTGGTACTCATGATGCGACTCCCTTTGCTGTGGAAGCCGGTACCCCGCGGGGAACGGAAAGAACCAGATGCGACGGTTACCAGGCTTCAGCATGTGCTTTTGAAGGTTAAGTTGCGCCTGGTAGATAGCTTCCCGGAGTCCGGGTGCCCGCCTTTGGCAAGATCGAGATTAGCACCGGAATGTGGTCGGCGCCATAGTTTTCTGGAAACTTAATTTCGCAATGTGAAATCCGCGTTACCGGCGATTCACGGTCTGGCTGGCTCCGCTGCCAGGCAGACCTGTCACAAAGCGCGGCCATTGACCGCCCTCCCGCGTCCGCCCTACGCTGGTGCCGACCTGCCGCCGTCGGGCAGCAGGTCCCCTGGATCAGCAGACAGGATCACTGAGCTGGAAAGTATCAGCACGCTCAGACAAGGACCCTCATGACCCAGCCCTTTGACTCTCCGTCGACGAACCTTCCGTCACCCAACCTTCTGTCACCGGCGCCGGCCGCCGAATCCCGGCTCTGGATCCGGAACCCGCTCGCTGCCTTCACCGCCAACGGCCTCGACGCCTCAGGCGGCCTGGTGGTCAGCGGAGGCAAGATTGTGGAGGTGCTTGCCGCGGGGCAGATGCCCTCCGCACCCTGCGGGCAGACCTTCGACGCCGGCGGCCACGTTGTGCTCCCCGGCCTGATCAACACCCATCACCACTTCTACCAGACGCTCACCCGCGCCTGGGGTCCAGTGGCCAATGCTCCCCTGTTCCCCTGGCTGCAGAACCTCTACCCCGTCTGGGCCAGGCTGACCCCGCGGGACCTTGACCTCGCAGCCACCGTGGCCCTCGCCGAACTGCTCCTCTCCGGCTGCACCACGGCGGCCGACCACCACTACCTCTTCCCCGCGGGGATGGAGGACGCGATCGACGTCGAAATCGGCGCCGTCCGGCGCCTCGGCATGCGGGCCACCCTCACCCGCGGCTCGATGACACTGGGAGAGGACGACGGCGGGCTGCCGCCGCAGTCGACGGTGCAGGCACCGGAGGTGGTGCTCGCCGACAGCGAACGGCTCATCCGCGAGTACCACGAGCGCGGCGACGGCGCCGTGATCCAGATTGCGCTGGCGCCCTGTTCGCCGTTTTCCGTCACCAAGGAGATCATGGCCGAGAGCGCGGCGCTGGCGGACCGGCATGACGTCCGTCTGCACACGCACCTCGCGGAGACCCTCGACGAGGAGCAGTTCTGCCTCGAGATGTTCGGGTTGCGCACCGTGGACTACCTGGACAGCGTGGGCTGGCTGACGGACAGGACGTGGCTGGGCCACGGTATCCATTTCAGCGACGCTGAAATCGCCCGGCTGGGAGCGGCGGGAACCGCCGTCGCCCATTGCCCGACGTCGAACATGCGCCTCGCGTCCGGCACCGCCCGGGTGCTCGAACTGGAGGAAGCGGGCGTGCCCGTGGGGCTGGGAGTGGACGGATCGGCGTCGAACGATGCCTCCAACATGATTCTCGAGGCACGGCAGGCGCTGTACCTGCAGCGGCTCCGCTACGGCGCGCAGGTTCCGGTGGAGCGCGCGCTCGGCTGGGCCACGCGCGGATCGGCGGCCGTGCTGGGGCGGCCGGACCTCGGCCAGCTGGCGCCCGGCATGCAGGCGGACCTGGCCCTGTTCCGGCTGGACGACCTGCGGTTCTCGGGCAGCCACGATCCCCTCGCCGCCCTGCTGCTGTGCGCCGCCGACCGCGCCGACCGCGTGATGGTGGGCGGCGAGTGGCGTGTGGTGGACGGCCAGATTCCGGGACTGGACGTGGCCGGCCTGATTGCCGAACATTCGGCGGCAGCGCGCCGGCTGGTGAACGGCTGATGGTGAACGGCTGACGCCCCGTCGTTCCGATGTTCCGTCGTTCCGATGTTCCGTCGTTCCGATGAGGTTGGCCGCCTGCTAGCGTGGCGGCATGACTCCGTCGAAGACGCCGGCCGAGATCCTGGACATTGCCGGCACCGAGGTCCGCATCTCGAGCCCGGACAAGGTGGTGTTCCCGGGGCCCGGGCTGACCAAGCTCGACCTGGTGCGCTATTACCTGGCGGTCGCGGATGGCGCGCTCCGGGGTGCAGGCGGCCGGCCGATGGTGCTCAAGCGCTTCCCGAAGGGCATCGACGCGGAGGCGTTCTTCCAAAAGCGCGTGCCGGACAACCATCCCGACTTCATCGACACCACGACGCTGCACTACGCGTCGGGGACGTCCGCGGAGGAGGCCGTCATCCGCGATGCCGCGGGCCTGGCGTGGGTGGTGAATCTTGGCTGCCTCGACCTCAACCCGCATCCGGTCCGCGCCGAGGACCTCGAGCACCCGGACGAGCTCCGGGTGGACCTGGATCCGATGCCCGGGGTCGACTGGTCGCAGATCGTTGACGTCGCGCATGTCGCGCGGGAGGTGCTCGACGACGTCGGGCTCGTGGGGTGGCCGAAGACGAGCGGGTCGCGGGGACTGCACATTCTGGTGCGCATCGCACCACAATGGTCCTACCGCGACGTGCGGCTCGCCGCCGAAACCCTCGCCCGGGAGGTCGAAAACCGCGCTCCGGGCCTTGCCACCGCGCGATGGTGGAAGGAGGAGCGCGGCGAGAGTGTGTTCGTCGACTTCAACCAGAACGCGAAGGACCGCACCGTGGCGTCGGCGTACTCGATCCGGCCCCTGCCTGACGCCCGGGTCTCGACGCCATTCACCTGGGACGAGGTCCGTTCCGCCCGGCCGGAGCAGTTCACGGTGCTCACAGTGCCGGAGCGCTTCGCCGGGGCGGGCGACCCCCATGCCGGCATCGACGACGCCGTGGGAACGCTTGACGGGCTTCTCGCCCTGGCCGCCGAGCTCGGCCCCGCCGAGAAGGCGCCACGCGGGGGCAACGGCTCCGGCCGCCGGCAGTCGGTGATGCCGCTCATTGAGGTGGCCCGCACCAAAACCAAGCCGGAAGCACTCGCCGCGCTCGAGGAGTGGAAGTCCCGGCATGCGGACGTGGCCCCCGCCCTGCACCCGGCCGATGTGCTGGTCGACGGAATGCGCGGTTCGAGTTCGCTCTGGTACCGGGTGCGGGTGAACCTGCAGCATGTCCCCGAGGCGGAGCGTCCGCCGCAGGAGGAGCTCATCGCCGACTATGACCCGTGGGCCGGCAAGGAGTGGCCGGGCCGTCCGGGGTCTTGAGGGGGCAGTTACCGCCTGCCGAAGACGGGAAGCGCCCGGAGCCAGCGCGACAGGCTGCCGGAGCGCCGGTCGCAGTCCGCCGGGATGTAGAAGTCGGGGTCCGTGGCGCCGAACGGCAGGTACAGCTCCTGGCCGGGCGCCGGGAATTCGGCGACGTTGTTCTGATCCTGCGAGTCCATCTGTTCCTCCTCGTTTTCTTGGCTCATACCGCCCCAGTATTTCGTAGAGCGGAAATTAGTTTTTGACATATGAAATCTTACGGACACCGCCGGTGGCGCGTCAAGACCCCCGGAGCCCGACCGTCCGGCACGGGCGGTCACAATCCGTTTTTTGAATTTGTGATGTACACCACCGGGATGCTGCGCTACTCTGGAAGTCAATTCGTGGCGCACGTCACGTAACCTGGGAGCAGCAGGCAGGGTCGTAATGAGCTGGCATCAACTGATGTCGGCTCATTTTTTGTTTGGGTCGACGCCACAAGAAACGCGTGGGAAACACGCGCTTAATTTCTATGTGGGACTTTCGTTCCACATACCGGAAGTTGGGAACAGACCATGAGCAACAAGATCGTCCTCGGCCACAACCAGTACGGCAAGGCCGAAGTCCGCGTCGTCAAGATCACCCGCGACACCGACCGCCATGAGATCGAGGACCTGAACGTCACCTCGCAGCTCCGCGGCGACTTCGAAGCCGCTCACCTCGAAGGCGACAACGCCCACGTCGTGGCCACCGACACCCAGAAGAACACCATCTACGCCTTCGCCCGCGAAGGGGTCGGCTCCCCCGAGGCTTTCCTGCTGCGCCTCGGCGAACACTTCACCTCCAGCTTCGACTGGGTCACCGGCGGCCGCTGGGAAGCCGAGTCCTACGCCTGGGAACGCATCCAGGCGCACGGCAGCGCGCACGAGCATTCCTTTGTCCGCAAGGGCCAGGAAGTCCGCACCGCCGTCCTGGTCCGTGACGGCGCAGCCACCCACCTGGTTTCGGGACTCAAGGACCTGACCGTCCTGAAGTCCACGCAGTCCGGCTTCGTCGGGTACCCGAAGGACAAGTACACCACCCTGCCGGAGACCACCGACCGCATCCTGGCGACCGATGTCTCGGCCCGCTGGCGCTTCAAGTCCGGCACGGATTTCAACTCGCTGGACTTCAACAAGAGCTACGAGGACGTCAAGAGCCTCCTGCTTGAAGGCTTCACTGAGAAGTACTCCCACGCCCTCCAGCAGACCCTGTTCGACATGGGCGCGAAGGTCCTGGAAGCCCACAGCGAGATCGAGGAAATCAAGTTCTCGATGCCCAACAAGCACCACTTCCTCGTGGACCTCTCGCCGTTCGGCCTGGACAACCCCAACGAGGTCTTCTTCGCGGCCGACCGCCCGTACGGGCTCATCGAGGCCACCGTCCTGCGCGACGACGCCGAGGCAGCCGACGCCGCCTGGTCAGGCATCGCCGGCTTCTGCTAAACCTCACCGGCCGGCCCGCGGTCACGAAAGTCCGCGGGCAGGTCGGCACCAAGCAACACAACAAAGGTCCCGAGTTTTTGTCCAGATACCGCGACTTAAACACACCTAAGCCCCCAATAAGTGGACAAAAACTCCCCAAGCCCGCACCACAAGATTCAAATTGTTAGCCAGACATTGTTAGCCAGACGAAGGCGTCTGCCATGAACCAAGAAAGTCTGCCATGAACATCACCAAGAAAACCCGCCCAGCGGCAACCCGCCCGGAAGATCAGCGCCTCTCCATCGGCAGCACTTTCGCCTACGGGTTCCAGCACGTCCTCACCATGTACGGCGGCATCATCGCCCCGCCCCTGATCATCGGCGCCGCGGCCGGCATGTCATCCCAGGACATCGGACTGCTGATCGCAGCCTGCCTCTTCGTCGGCGGCCTGGCCACCATCCTCCAGACCGTCGGCATCCGCTTCTTCGGCTCCCAGCTCCCCCTCGTCCAGGGTGTTTCCTTCGCCGGCGTCTCCACCATGGTGGCGATCGTCCATGGCGGCGGCGGAATCCAGGCGGTCTTCGGTTCCGTGATCGCGGCCTCGCTGATCGGGCTGCTCATCACGCCCCTGTTCTCCAAAATCATCCGGTTCTTCCCGCCTGTTGTCACGGGCACGGTAATCACCACCATCGGCCTCACGCTCATGCCGGTGGCCGCCAACTGGGCCATGGGCGGCAACAAGGCGGCCCCCAACTACGGCAGCATGGCCAACATCGGCCTGGCCGCCGCCACCATGGCGATCGTCCTGCTGCTGAGCAAGGTGGGCAACGCCGCCATCTCCCGGCTGTCCATCCTCCTCGCGATGGTTCTCGGGACCCTGATCGCACTGGCGTTCGGCATGGCCGACTTCTCCAAGGTGGGCACGGGCGAGGTCGTCGCCTTCCCCACCCCGTTCGCGTTCGGTCCGCCGACGTTCGAGATCGCAGCGATCATCTCCATGCTGATCGTCATCCTGGTGACGCTCACGGAGACCTCCGCGGACATCATCGCCGTGGGCGAGATCGTGGGCACCAAGGTCGATTCCAAGCGGATCGGCGACGGCCTGCGGGCTGACATGCTCTCCAGCGCCATCTCCCCGCTCTTCAACTCGTTCACCCAAAGCGCCTTTGCCCAGAACGTGGGCCTCGTGGCCATCACCGGCGTCAAGAGCCGGTTCGTCGTCAGCGCCGGCGGCCTCATCCTGGTCATCCTCGGCCTGCTTCCGGTCCTTGGCCGGGTGGTGGCAGCGGTGCCGACGCCCGTCCTGGGCGGTGCCGGCGTCGTGCTCTTTGGAACGGTTGCCGCCAGCGGCATCCGGACGCTGTCCAAGGTGGAGTACCGGAACAACATGAACCTGATCATCGTGGCCGCGTCCATCGGCTTCGGCATGATCCCCATCGCGGCGCCGGCCTTCTACGACCAGTTCCCGTCCTGGTTCAGCACCATCTTCCACTCCGGCATCAGCTCGGCCGCGGTCATGGCCATCCTGCTGAACCTGCTCTTCAACCATTTCAAGGCGGGCAATTCGGAGAACCAGTCCGTGTTCGTGGCGGGCACCGGCCGCGTCGTCAAGGAGGAGGACCTGCAGTGCCTGGCCGACGGCGACCGCTTCGAAGGCGGGAAGCTGATCGACTGCGACGGCAAGGAAGTCCCGGTCCAGTCCTCCACCACGTCGGAGCACTAACCCACTCCACCAAGCGCGAATAAGCAGCTAATGCCCCCAAATCCGGGATTTGGGGGCATTAGCT
Source organism: Arthrobacter sp. BGA-UO-ETr-C19 (assembly GCF_059568005.1). Taxonomy (NCBI): domain Bacteria; kingdom Bacillati; phylum Actinomycetota; class Actinomycetes; order Micrococcales; family Micrococcaceae; genus Arthrobacter; species Arthrobacter sp. BGA-UO-ETr-C19. The sequence goes on along the minus strand of NZ_JCAQPC010000023.1, from coordinate 584,430 downwards.
GCCAGTTCGCGCTATGGAAGTACGACGGCGGGAGGTCAGTTTTGGTTGAGTTCGTCCGAGATCGCCTGGGCTGCTTCGCGCAGGAGCGGCACGGCGCGGTCAGCGAAGGCCTGGTCCACGCGGGAGACCGGCCCGGAGACGGAGATGGCGGTGGGAGTGGGCGCGTTGGGCACGGCCATGGCAAAGCAGCGAACCCCGAGCTCCTGCTCCTCCTCGTCGATCGAGTAGCCGCGCTCCCGGATCCGGTTCAGGTCCGCGATCAGGGAATCGAAGTCGCCGATGCTCTTGGCCGTGGGCGTGGGCATGCCGGTGCGGGTCACGATGCCGCGCACCACCTCGTCGTCCAGTTGCGCCAGGATCGCCTTGCCCACGCCGGTGTCGTGGGTGTGGGCGCGGCGGCCCACCTCGGTGAACATGCGCATGGAGTGCAGCGACGGCACCTGGGCCACGTAAATCACCATGTCCGAGTCCAGCACGGCCATGTTGGACGTCTCCCCCAGCCGGTCCACCAGGGACTTCAGCTGCGGCCGTGCCAGTGCACCGAGCTGCTTATTGGCGCCTTCCCCGAGCCGGATCAGCCGCGGGCCGAGGGCGTAGCGGCGGTTGGGCAGCTGCCGGATGTATCCCAGCGCCACGAGCGTGCGCAGCAGCCGGTGGATCGTCGGCAGGGGCAGGTCCGTGGAGGAGGAGAGCTCGCTGAGCGTCACGTCGCCGCCGGCGTCGGTGATCAGTTCCAAAAGTTCAAAGACGCGCTCAACGGACTGCACGCCTCCGGTGGGCTTCTCAGCCATGTAGCACTCTCCTGTTGCCTCGAATACGACAACTCTTATCCGCATCGTGAAAAAAGTTGCTTAGACAGCCAAAGATACAGCACGGCCCGGGGCCGCGTCGACGGAAGCATGAAGGGCTTGTGTTTCCATAAAGTAGATAATAATATCCATAATACGAAAACATTCAGCAGAGGAGTCCGCCCCAGCGGTGGGCCCGACCAGGAGGATATTCAATGGCGAACCCGAGCCCCGGAAACTCAATCACCCTGCGCGTGGAGGCGCCGTCGAGCTTCACGGCCACCAGCGAGCTCGCGGCAGCCGTAGGCGCCGCCGGAGCGGCCATCACCGCACTGGACGTCACCGAATCCCACCACGAGACCCTGGTTGTGGACGTCACCTGCAACACCACCGACCAGGACCACGCGGACCGCGTAAAAGACGCCCTCAACGCGCTCGACGGCGTCACAGTCCGGAACGTCTCGGACCGCACCTTCCTGATGCATCTCGGCGGCAAGCTGGAAGTCGTCCCGAAGGTGGCCCTGCGCAACCGCGACGACCTCTCCCGCGCCTACACCCCCGGCGTCGCCCGCGTCTGCCTTGCCATCGCCGAAAACCCCGACGCCGCCCGCAACCTGACGGTCAAGCGGAACACGATCGCCGTGGTCACCGACGGTTCCGCTGTCCTGGGCCTCGGCAACATCGGCCCCGCAGCCGCGCTTCCTGTCATGGAGGGCAAGGCCGCGCTGTTCAAGCAGTTCGCCAACGTTGATGCCTGGCCGGTCTGCCTGGACACCCAGGACACCGAGGAAATCATCAAAATCGTCAAGGCCCTCGCCCCGGTCTATGGCGGCGTCAACCTCGAGGACATCGCCGCGCCGCGCTGCTTCGAGATCGAGAACCGGCTCCGCGAGGAACTGGACATCCCGGTCTTCCACGATGACCAGCACGGCACCGCAATCGTCACCTTGGCAGCCCTGGTCAACGCGCTCCGCGTCGTGGGCAAGAAGCTCGAAGAGGTCCGGATCGTGGTCTCCGGCGTCGGCGCCGCCGGCTCGGCGATCATCCAGCTCCTCAAGGCCCAGGGCGCGCAGCACATCATCGCCGCCGGCCGCTCCGGCGCCATCCACTCGGGTGAGCAGTACGGCGACGAACACCGCAGCTGGATTGCCGCCAACACCAACGAAGAGGGCTTCTCCGGCACGCTGCATGAGGCCCTCAAGGGTGCCGACGTCTTCATCGGTGTCAGCGCGCCGCACGTCATCGGCGAGGAACATGTCGCCTCGATGGCCAAGGACGCCATCGTCTTTGCCATGGCCAACCCGACGCCGGAAATCGACCCGACAGTGGCATCGAAGCATGCGGCTGTCGTCGCTACTGGCCGCAGCGACTTCCCGAACCAGATCAACAACGTCCTGGCCTTCCCGGGCTTCTTCCGCGGGCTGCTGGACGCCGGGGCATCGGACATTACGCCAGAGATGCTGGTGGCCGCCGCAGAGGCGATCGCCAACCGGGTTGCTGACGACGAACTCAACGCCAGCTACATCATCCCCAGCGTCTTCGACCCCCACGTGGCCGCCGACGTCGCGGCAGCAGTCGCCGCTGCGGCCCACGCCGCAGCGGGTACTGGCATCGCGACGGCAACAGCGGAAGACTCAACAGAAGAAGCGGCTTCTGCTGCGGCAGACACAGCAGCCCTCGCCAACGCCTGAATCAGCCCTGGAAAGGACCCCCAATGGCTATCACAGTCACAGACCCCCGGCCGATCGAGCGTGCGGAGGAGATTCTCACCCCGAAGGCCCTCGCGTTCGTGGAGGAGCTCCACAAGCGCTTCGCCGGCCGGCGCGGCGAGCTGCTCGCGGCCCGCAAGGCCAAGCGCGAGCAGGTGGCCCGGACCGGCAACCTGGATTTCCTGCCGGAGACCAAGAACGTGCGCGACGGCGACTGGAAGGTTGCGCCGGCACCGGCGGCGCTGCAGGACCGCCGGGTTGAGATGACCGGGCCGGCTTCGCCGGCCAAGATGGCCATCAACGCCCTGAACTCCGGCGCCAAGGTGTGGCTCGCCGACCTTGAGGACGCCAGCACGCCCACGTGGGGCAACGTCATCGACGCCATCCTCAACCTCCGCGATGCCGCCACGGGAACGCTGAGCTACACCTCCCCCGAGGGCAAGGAATACCGGCTCCGCACCGACGCCCCACTGGCCGTCGTGGTGGCCCGCCCGCGCGGCTGGCACATGGAGGAGCGGCACCTGCTGCTCGACGGCGAACCCGCCGTCGGCGCGCTGGTGGACTTCGGCCTGCACTTCTTCCACATCGCCAAGCAGCTGGTGCTCAACGGCCATGGGCCGTACTACTACCTGCCGAAGATGGAGAGCCACCTCGAGGCACGGCTGTGGAACGACGTCTTTGTCTTCGCCCAGGACTTCCTCGGCCTCGGCCAGGGCACCATCCGCGCCACCGTCCTGATCGAGACCATCCCGGCCGCATTCGAGATGGACGAGATCCTCTACGAGCTGCGGGACCACGCCTCGGGCCTGAACGCCGGCCGCTGGGACTACCTGTTCAGCATCATCAAGTACTTCCGCGACGCCGGTGCCAGCTTCGTGCTGCCGGACCGCGCCACCGTGGCCATGACGGCACCGTTCATGCGGGCCTACACGGAACTGCTGGTGAAGACCTGCCACCACCGGGGCGCCTTCGCGATGGGCGGCATGGCTGCGGTCATCCCCAATCGGCGCGAGCCCGAGGTCACCGCGCAGGCCTTCGAGAAGGTCCGCGCTGACAAGACCCGCGAGGCGAACGACGGCTTTGACGGCTCGTGGGTGGCCCACCCGGACCTCGTGCCCGTGTGCCAGGAGGTCTTCGATTCCGTGCTCGGCGACCGGCCCAACCAGCTGGACAAGCAGCGCCCCGAGGTCTCGGTCACGGCCGGCCAGCTACTGGACATCGCCTCGGCGGAAGGCCAGGTCACGGAAGCCGGCCTGCGCCTGAACCTCTATGTTGCGGTGGCCTACACCGCCGTCTGGATCTCCGGCAACGGCGCGGTGGCCATCCACAACCTGATGGAGGACGCCGCCACGGCGGAAATCTCCCGTTCGCAGGTCTGGCAGCAGATCCGCAACGAGGTGGTCCTCGCGGACACAGGCAACAAGGTCACCCGCGAACTGGTCACCCGGATCCTGGCCGAGGAAACCGAAAAGCTGCGCGGCGAGGTGGGCGAGGAAGCGTTTGCCCGCTACTACCAGCCCGCCAGCGCCCTGATCGGCGAGATCTGCCTCTCCGAGGACTACACGGACTTCCTCACCACGCCCGCCTACGAACTGGTGGGCTAGGTCATGGCGGTACCCGAAACATCGCTGACCGCGGCGGACCTGGCCCGGATCGACGGGCAGCTGGCGGACACCGACAGGCTGCTCGAGCAGAACTACCCGGGCGACGACGGTTCCCGCCAGCCCGTCCACACCGTGTACGTTCCGGCTGACCGTTTCACGCCGTCGCTTGCCGCCGACTGGGGAACCCAGGCGCTGGCGACGGCGTCTGCCCACGGCGGGCTGGCCCGGCTCGGTTCGCTGCTGGGACAGGACGCCGACCTCGCCGAGGCAGTCGCCGCCCGGGTGGAGACGAAACTGGGCAGCGAGCCGATCGAGGACCTCCGGCTCGACTTCGAGGATGGGTTCGGGGACAGGGGCGACGACGCCGAGGACGCCGCTGCGGCTGCTGCGGCGTCCGCCGTGGCCGCCGCAGTTTCGGCCGGCTCCGCGCCGCCGTTCATCGGGATCCGCTTCAAGTGCTTCGAGGCCCCCACCCGGGCCCGCGGGCTGCGCACCCTCGACCTGTTCGTCTCCGGCCTTGCCGCGGCGGGCGAACTCCCCCAGGGCCTGGTTCTGACCCTTCCCAAGGTCACTACCGTGGCGCAGGTGCAGGCGATGGACTACGCGGTCTCCCGCCTTGAGGAGATCCACTCACTCCCGGCCGGCCGGCTCCGGTTCGAGGTGCAGGTGGAGACGCCGCAGCTTATTCTCGGGCCGGAAGGGAACTCCCCGGTGGCACAGCTGCCGCACGCCGTCCCGGGCCGGATCAGCGGCCTGCATTACGGCACGTACGACTACTCCGCTTCCCTGCAGATCTCCGCGGAGTACCAGTCGATGGAGCACCCGGTGGCCGACTTCGCCAAGGAGGTCATGCAGCTGGCCGTGGCAGGTACCGGCATCCGGCTGTCCGACGGCTCCACCAACATCATTCCCGTGGGCGACAATGTGGAAAACGCCTGGCAGCTGCACGGCCGCCTGGTGCGTCGTTCCCTGGAGCGCGGCTTCTACCAGGGCTGGGACCTGCACCCGGCGCAGCTGCCCAGCCGTTTCGCGGCGACGTACGCCTTCTACCGCCAGGGCCTTCCGGCCGCGGCGGCCCGGCTGCGGAACTACGTGGAGCAGACGGAAGGCGGCGTCATGGATGAGCCGGCCACGGCCCGCGCGCTTGCGGCGTTCGTACTGCGCGGCGTCCAGTGCGGCGCGGTAGGTGCCGACGAGGTACTGGCGCTTGCCGGCGTCGGAATCCCCCAACTCACCGGCCTGGCCCACCCAAGGCTGGCCCACACCACTTCGAAGTAAGGATCCACAGATGGGCAAGTATTACTACCCCCAGGGCGGCCTGCCGCCGCAGACCCACCTCACCACGGAACGGGCCATCGTCACCGAGGCCTACACAGTCATCCCCAGGGGCGTCATGACCGACATCGTGACCAGCTCCCTGCCGGGTTTCTCCAACACCCGCTCCTGGATCCTGGCCCGCCCGATCTCCGGCTTTGCCACCACGTTTTCGCAGCTGATCGTGGAGATCGGCCCGGGCGGCGGTGCTCCCAAAGCCGAGTTTGAGCCCGGCGTCGAAGGCGTTGTCTTCGTCACCAAGGGCAAGGTCAACCTGACCCTCGACGGCGAACTTCACCAGCTGGAGGAAGGCGGCTACGCCTACCTGGCCGCCGGTGCTGCCTGGGGTCTGGAGAACGTCTCGGATGACATTGTCTCCTTCCAATGGATCCGCAAGGCCTACGAGCGGCTTGAGGGTTACGAGGCAAAGTCCTTCGTCACCAGTGATGCCGAGGTGGAACCCACCGCGATGCCGGATACCGACGGCGCCTGGAAGACCACTCGCTTCACGGATTCCAGCGACCTGGCCCACGACATGCAGGTGAACATCGTGACGTTCCAGCCGGGCGGGGTCATCCCGTTCCCGGAGACCCACGTCATGGAGCACGGCCTGTACGTCCTGGAGGGCAAGGCCATGTACCTGCTCAACAACGACTGGGTTGAGGTGGAGGCCGGCGACTTCATGTGGCTGCGCGCCTTCTGCCCGCAGGCCTGCTACGCCGGCGGCCCGGGCCAGTTCCGTTACTTGCTGTACAAGGACATGAACCGCCAGATCCGCCTGACGTAGTCCCGCAGCGGGGCTCACCGCGGACCCACTGCCGCCGGAATCGCCGGAAGCCACCTGGCTTCCGGCGATTCCGCATTGCAGCCACAACCCGGCCAGCGCACTCCAACCCCTTGCATCACAACTGGGCGCAGGGAAGCATGGGGGCATGCTGACGATCGGAACGACTGTCCTCGGTGTCAACGACGTCGCCCGCGCCACCGCTTTCTGGTGCGACGCCCTCGGCTACGTCCCGCGGGAAGACGGCGACGAAACGTGGGTGGTGCTCGTCCCGCACAAAGGCGATGGCGCCCGCCTCGCCCTCATGCTCAGTGAGACCCCCGTGCAGCCCCATCCGCGCCTCCACCTTGATCTCTATGCCGATGACCAGGCCGCCGAGGTGGAGCGCCTCGTCGAGCTCGGCGCAGCAAGGGTGGACTGGGACTCTTATCCGGATGACCCGGACTTCATTGTGCTCGAAGACCCGGACGGAAACCGCTTCTGCGTTGTGGACGCGGCGGCCTGACACTGAAAGGACGCACCATGGAATTCTCGCCCGATTTCTCGCCCCGCACCGCCATTGTCACCGGCAGCGATTCCGGCATCGGCCGCGCCACTGCGGTGGCCCTGGCCCGGGCCGGGCTGGACGTCGGCATCACGTGGCATTCGGACAGCGAAGGTGCCGAGCGGACGGCTGACGAGGTCCGGTCAGCGGGCCGGAACGCGGTGGTCCGGCAGCTCGACACCACCGACCTCCTGACCTGCGCCGGTGTTATCGACGGCCTCGCCGAGGACCTGGGCGGCGTTGATGTGTTCGTCAACAACTCCGGCACGGGCGACGGTACCAAGTTCCTCGAACTGAACTATGAGACCTGGGCGAAAACACTGGACACCAACCTCAACGGCGCCTTCCTCTGCATCCAGGCGGCGGCCCGGCGGATGGTCGACGCCCGGCGTGGCGGGCGCATCATCGCCGTCACCAGCGTCCACGAGACGCAGCCGCGGGTGGGCTCGTCTGCCTACGATGCTTCCAAACACGGGTTGGGCGGGCTCATCAAGACCATCGCGCTGGAGCTGGCCACCCACGGCATCACGGCCAACTCCGTGGCGCCCGGCGAGATCGCGACGCCGATGACCGGCCAAACCGACGAGGACCCCCGCACTAAGGACCGTCCCGGCGTTCCCCTTGGCAGGCCCGGCGATGCCCGGGAAGTGGCCGCGGTCGTCGCATTTCTCGCGTCTCCGGCTTCCAGCTATGTCACCGGGGCGTCGTGGGCGGTCGACGGCGGCATGCTCCAGATGGGGCCGCAGGCCGGCTCCCACATCACCGGCCATGAATGGCGCGAGGGCTGAGCGGGTCCGTAGCCGAGCCTTTGGGCAAGACCCCGAACGGCGAGCGGCCGGCGGGTAAGTCCCCCGCCGGCCGCCGTCCCGGGCCTCGCTGCTAAAGCCCGGTGCCGCCTATGGCTCAGTGCCCGCTGGCCCGTCAGGGCTTGAGGACCACTTTGATGCAGCCGTCCTCTTTCTTCTGGAACTTTTCATAGAGCTCCGGCGCCTCGGCCAGCCCCGCGGTGTGGGTGACAAGATCCATCACACCCAGCGGATCGGCGTCGTCCTCCACCAGCGGAAGCAGCTCATCCGTCCACCGGCGGACATTGCACTGGCCCATCCGCAGCTGGATCTGCTTGTCGAACATGGTCAGCAGCGGCATGGGGCTGGCCGTGCCACCGTAGACACCGCTCAGGGAAACCGTGCCCCCGCGCCGGACCGAGTCGATGGCCGTGTGGACCACGGCGAGCCTGTCCACGCCGGCGGTTTCCATGGCCTTCTGCGCCACCTTGTCCGGGAGGAGGCCGAGGGCCTGGTGGGCGAATCCCGCCACCGGTGATCCGTGGGCTTCCATCCCGACGGCGTCCACCACGGCATCCGGGCCCCGGCCGCCTGTCATCTCGCGCAGTTCGTCTGCTATGCCCTTGGCATAGTCCAGGACCTCGACGCCGTGGCGCGCCGCCATCTCGCGCCGCTCCGGGACCGGATCAACACCGATGACCCGCTGGCCGAAGTACGCGCCCACGCGGGAGGCGAACTGCCCCACCGGCCCCAGCCCGAAGACTGCCAGCGTTCCGCCGGCCGGGGAGTCGGCGTATTTCACGGCCTGCCAGGCGGTGGGAAGAATGTCCGAAAGGAACAGGTACCGCTCGTCCGGAAGCTCCTGCCCCACCTTGACGGGGCCGTAATCCGCGAACGGCACCCGCAGGTACTCAGCCTGGCCGCCGGGAATCGAACCGTAGAGCTCCGAGTAGCCGTAGAGCGCGGCGCCGGAGTTCTTTTCCCGGACCTGGCTGGTTTCGCACTGCGACTGGAGGCCCTGTGAGCACATGTAACACTGGCCGCAGGAAATGTTGAAGGGAATGACCACGCGGTCGCCCTTGGCCAGGTTGGTGACCGCGCTCCCCACCTCTTCCACGATGCCCATCGGTTCGTGGCCCAGCACGTCGTCCTTGTGCATATACGGACCAAGCACCTCGTACAGGTGGAGGTCCGAACCGCAAATCGCGGACGACGTGATCCTCACGATCGCATCCGTGGGCTCCCGGATGACAGGATCCGGTACTTCCTTCACGCTCACCGAGCGCTTGCCTTGCCACGTCAGTGCCTTCACTGGAGTACCTTCCTGTAGCTGCGCGTCGCGTCCTTTCGACCGTAACGTGCCCGGGCCCGGATGTGAAGGTCAGTATGCTTACCAATTTTTTGAGAGCTGGAATGGAAAAGTAAGCAACCTTGCTTGTTCTCTTGTTTCGGCCGGAGAACGCTCCTAGCGTAGGAACTGTTCTTGCCCTCTACGGAAAGGCGCCCATCATGTCGCTGTACCAGCCCGAACCTGTGGAAATCTCCACGCGCATGCGCCCAGGCGAATGGACGGAGGCCAGCCTCGAGGAACTGGTGACCACCTACCGCGCAAAGATCCTTGCCATGGGGGCGGCGGTTTCGGAGGTGGTCACCGAGGTGGTGAGGAACGACGACGGCTCCGTCGCGGTTGCAGTGTCGTGGAACAAAGGGTCCTACGCGGACGAACCCGAGGGCGGCGGGTTCACGAACGCCGAATCCAGGGTGGACACGGCCGGGGCCTGACCCCGCAGGACACCTAGTCGGCGAGCAGCTTTCCGATCGCGCTGCGGCCCAGGTTGTCCAGCAGCTCCCGCGGCCCCTCGTAGACCTCGGCGGCTCCCACGTCGCGCAATTCCGCCTCACTGGTGCCGCCACAGGTCAGGGCGATGGTGGGGATACCGAGCCTGCTGGCCGCCATGACATCCCACACCGCGTCCCCCACATAGACCGCGCCGGGGGCCTGAACCCCCACAGCCTCCAGCGCTGCCACCAGGATGTCCGGCTCGGGCTTGCTGTTCTCCGCATCATTGGAGCTCGTGGCGGCATCAATGAAGTCATCCGCCGACAGGGCCTGCCGCAACGCCTTTAGATCCTGTTCCCTCGCGGACGAGGCCAGGGCCACCGCCAAGCCGCCCTGGCTACACTTGGCCAGCAGGTCCCGGGCACCGTCGAAGGCTCGGAGCGACGGCCAGTACGTGCCGAAAACCCCGGAATGGGCGGACAGGATAGTCTCGTCCACTTCCTTGTCCCGGGAGTCCGGCAGCAGGCTGTCCACCAGGCGCGCCCCGCCCATTCCCACACAGCGGTGGATCCGGGCCATGGGCACGTCGAAACCGGACTGGCGGAACGCCTGCCACCAGGCCAGGGTGTGGATATAGGCGGAGTCGATCAGCGTTCCGTCAACATCGAACAGGACCCCCTTCTCCCGGCGCAGCCCTGCCGGCCACCGACCCTCCGACGCGCTATCCACCGACACCCGCGCCGGCCTCGGCCCGTTGCGGCGCAGGAACCCGCTGCCGCGCGCTCTTCGGGGAGCCGTACCCGGTGCCAACCGTGGACTTCACCGCCTGACGGGCGGGCTTGGCATGGCGCTTTTGCGCGGGCCGCTTCACTGCATCCTTGCAGCGGTCACGGATCAGGCCGGTACCGGCAATCTCCCTGGCCTGGGCGACTCCTGCTACCGCTGCGCGCTTTGTCGGGAAGGTGACGGACACCGCCATCAGCGCCCCCGTTCCGTCCAGCAGCCGGATCCTGTATCCGCCGTCGGGAGCGTCCACCAGCTCGAAATATCCAGCCATTTTTGGCTTCCTCCTTCTTCACCCTTCGGTGAGGTGTTTAGTAAGTATACTTACTTACGCACCGAAGGTGAGAGGTGTCACCCAAATTTCGGTTCGGAAAAGGCTGGCGGTGCCGGTCGCTCAGGCGGTGCCTGCCTTTGACGGGAGCGGCTTGTCGCTCCGGCGGGGCCGCCGTTGGCTCAGTTCCAGGGCACTGGTCACCAGCGCGAAATGGCTGAACGCCTGCGGGGTGTTCCCGAGGTGCCGCCCACTTTGGACGCCCCATTCCTCACTCAGCAGGCCGACGTCGTTGCGCAGGGACAGCAGCCGTTCAAACAGTTCCGTGGCCTCCCGGTGCCGGCCGGCCCCAAGCAGCGCCTCCACAAGCCAGAAGGAGCAGGCCAGGAACACCCCTTCGTTCCCCGGCAGTCCGTCGTCGCTCGCCTCGGGCCGGTAACGGAGCACGAACCCATCCTCAGTCAGTTCACGCTGGATGGCGTCGATGGTGCCAATCACCCTGGGGTCGTCGGGCGGGAGGAAGCCCACCCTGGGAATGAGGAGCAGGCTGGCATCCAGTTCCGGCTGGCCATAGCTCTGCGTGAAGGTGTTCCGGTCGGCGTCAAAGCCCTTAGCCATGACTTCGGCGTGGATGGTGTCGCGGAGCGCCTCCCAGCGGTCCGCGGGACCGGGAAGCCTTGAATCCCGGACCCCTTTGACCATCCGGTCCGCCGCCACCCATGCCATCACCTTGGAGTGGGTGAAATGCCGCCGCGGCCCCCGCATCTCCCACAGCCCGTTGTCCGGCTGATCCCAGGCGCCTTCCAGGTATTCCATCAGCGCCACCTGGACGTCCCACGCCTCGTCCGTGTGCTTCAGCAGCGAGTTGCGGGTCAGGGCCAGGCAGTCCAGCACCTCACCCCACACATCCAGCTGAAGCTGGCCCGCGGCCGCGTTGCCCACCCTCACCGGCGCCGAGTTCTCATAGCCGGCCAGCCAGGGCAGTTCCAGTTCCGGCAGCCTGCGCTCGCCGTGGATTCCGTACATGATCTGCAGGTCGGCAGGGTCCCCTGCCACGGCCCGCAGCAGCCAGTCCCGCCAGGCCGCCGCCTCGGACGTGTAGCCGGCGGCGAGCAGCGCCTGCAGCGTCAGGGTGGCATCACGGAGCCAGCAGTAGCGGTAATCCCAGTTCCGCGGCCCGCCCAACTGCTCGGGCAGCGACGTGGTCACGGCCGCAACGATGCCTCCGGTGGGTGCGTAGGTAAGGGCCTTGAGCGTGATCAGCGAGCGCTGCACGGCGTCCTTGTACGGTCCGGATACCTTGCATTTGTCCGTCCATTCCCGCCAGAACCGTTCGGTGGAGTCCAGGACTTCCTCGGCGTCCACAGACCGGGGCCGGCGGACGTGGCTCGGCGCCCACGTCAGCACGAAGGGCACCCGTTCACCCGTCTTCACGATGAAGTCGCTGACGGTGTGCATGCGTTCGCCGCGCAGCGGTGCGGTGGTGACCAAGTAGGCAGAATCCGGGCCCGCGATCGCGTGGAGGCCGTGGCTGTCCCGGCGCACCCAGGGCATGATGTGGCCGTAGTCGAAGCGCAGGGCCAGCTCGCTTCTCATCCGGACGTGGCCGTGCAGCCCCACCACGATCCGGACGATGTCCGCCACCTCGTCGCGGGGCGGCATGAAGTCGATGACCCGGACGGCGCCGTCGTCAGTTTCCCACTCGGTTTCCAGGATGAGGGTGTGCCGGCGGTAGCGGCGCCGCGTGCAGCCGCCCCCGGCTGCCGGGGCGAGGAGCCAGCGGCCGGCTTCGGGGGTGTCCAGGAGCGCATTGAAGCAGGCCGGCGAATCGAACCGCGGCAGGCACAGCCAGTCAATCGACCCTTCAGTGCTGACCAGGGCCGCCGTGTGCAGATCCCCGACCACAGCATAATCCTCGATGCCTACCATGCCCTTACAGTGCCACAGCAGGCCCCGCGGCACGAGGGGGTGCCGGGTGTAGCCTGAAGTGAGGCGGAGCGGCCGCCGGAGCCTTGCCCAATTATCCCCGGCAGTGCCGGTGTGAAGCGCGGAAGTGGAGCCTTGCGTGGAGAGTCGCTTGAACGAAACCGACGTGGTGGGGCACGTCCAGGACATGCTGCTGGACACCCAGGACGTCCAGGATTTCCTCGAGGAGCTGGCACGGTTCTCGGCCGAGCGCATGTCGGGGCCGCGCGGCCAGATCTATTGCGGCATTACCCTCCTGCGGCACCGTTCGGCGGCCACCGTGGCCAGCAGCGGTGAGCACGCCCGGGCACTGGACGAAATCCAGTACCAGTTTGACGACGGCCCCTGCCTTCGCTCCTGCCGGGAGGGTGTCCTGGTCCACGTTCCGGACTTCGAGCTCGACACCGAATTCCCGGACTACAACGGCACCGTGCTGAAAAACGGCATCCGTTCGGTTCTTGCTGTCCCCTTCGAACTGCCGGGCGCCGACGCACGGGCCGGACTCAACCTGTACTCCGAGAAGCCGAACGTCTTTGACGCCGCCGCCGTGGAGAGCGCCATCAGCCATGTCAGCCAGGCCTCCAAGGGTCTCCGGCTCGCGGTCATGCTCGCCCAGCGCAACGACAACGCCGCCAACCTGAGGCGGGCGATGGAGTCACGGACCATCATCGACACCGCTGTGGGGATCATCATTGCGCAGAACCGCTGCAGCCAGGAGGACGCCATCAACCTGATCAAGTCGGCGTCAAGCACGCGCAACCTGAAGCTGCGCGATGTCGCTGCGGCCATCGTGGAGTCTGCCGGCGGCGGCCCCGTGACTACCCACTTCGAGTGACGTCCAGCCGATGAACATCCACATCGGCACGTCCGGCTGGAGCTACGACCACTGGGAGAATGTGCTGTACCCGCCCCGACTTCCCACACGGGACAGGCTGCAGCACTACGTGGCAAGGTTCAGCACGGTGGAACTGAATGCCAGCTTCTACCGCTGGCCGCGGGACACCACGTTCGCCGGCTGGCGGACTCGGCTGCCGCCCGGTTTCGCCCTGTCCGTCAAAGCCCCCCGCGGGCTCACACACGGCAAGAAGCTGTTCGCCCCGGAAGTCTGGATCGAACGCATCTCGCGGTGCTGGCACGAACTCGGTGACAAGCGCGCGGTACTGCTGGTCCAGCTGCCTCCGGACATGGCGAGGGATGACGCCCGGCTGGACTACTTCCTCGGCGCCATCCCGGACTGGATCCGGGTGGCGGTGGAGTTCCGGCATCCGAGCTGGGAGCAGCCGGAGGTGTACGGGCTGCTGGAACGGCACCAGGCGGCGTACACCATCATGAGCGGCGCCAACCTGCCCTGCAACCTCCGGGCGACCGCACCGTTCGTCTACGTCAGGCTGCACGGGCCCGACCACCAGCACCTGTACGGCGGTTCCTACTCGGACGAGGAACTGGGCTGGTGGGCGGACAGGATCCGGGAGTGGCGCAGCTCCGGAAGAGAAGTCTTCGCGTATTTCAACAACGACGGCGGCGGCAACGCCGTGCGTAACGCGGCCACTCTGCGGGGCATGCTGGGAGACGGCGGCGAGTAACAGAGCGCAGGCGGGCAGCCCATGGGCGGCTGCCCTGTGGCAGAGTGAAGGCATGGACATGGCGTCACAGGAATCACCGTTGTCAGGGACGAGCTTGTCAGGGACGCGCGTCTTCCGTCTGGCCCACTGGCTATCCGACTCGATCAATACGGCGCGCCTGAAACTGGCACGCCGCTGGAAGTTTGAGCCCAAGACGATCGCGTATCAGGGCTACGGCTCCACAGAATGGGTCCGGGTCCTGGGCAGGGTGGTGCTGGCCAGCAAGCCCGTGCCCGGCAGCCGCGCCGACCATGCCGCCCGGAACGGCACCGAGAATGTGCGCGGCTGGCGCGCCTTCACCAGCGTTCCCATCCCCCGTTCCGAGGTGGAGATTGAGATCGGCGGAACGGTCACGAAGGTCAAGGCCGACCGCGGCGGGCTGGTGGACATCGACATACCGGTGGTCCTCGCCCCCGGGTGGCACACCGCCATACTCCGTTCCGTGGACGCCGAACCGGCGGAAGCAAGCATTCTTGTCATTGCCCCGGATACAAAGTTCGGCATTGTCTCCGACATTGACGACACCGTCATGGTGACGGCCTTGCCCCGGCCGTTCCTGGCGCTCTGGAACACTTTTGTGCTGAGCGAGCGGGCCAGGATGGCCACCCCCGGGATGGCGGTGCTGCTGGACCGGCTCAGCGTTGAGCATCCCGACGCGCCGGTCATCTATCTTTCGACGGGTCCCTGGAACGCGGCGCCCACCCTCGCGCGGTTCCTGACCCGGAACATGTATCCGGCCGGCCCGCTGCTCCTGACGGACTGGGGACTAACGCAGGACCGCTGGTTCCGGAGCGGCCAGGAGCACAAGCGCCGCAACCTTGAGCGGCTGGCGGCCGAGTTCCCGCACATGCGCTGGCTCCTGATAGGCGACAACGGCCAGCACGACGAGCAGATCTACTCGCAGTTCACGCAGCACAACGCGGACAAGGTGGCGGCCATCGCCATCCGGCAGCTGTCCGTGAGCGAGGCCGTCTTCGCCGGCGGCCACTCCGAGGACGGGGACCACAGCGCCTCGACGGTGCCGTGGATCTACTCCCCCGACGGGGCGGGCATAGCCCGCCAGCTCCGGGAGCTCGAACTGCTCTAGCTGCCCGAACTGGTGACCGGACTTCTCAGGTGACCGGACTTCTCAGGTGACCGGCCCGCCGTCGGAGGTGCCGCCGTCGGAAATCCCAGCGTCTGTCAGCATTCCGCCCGTCACAGCGCTGTCCGGCCCTGCTGCCGCAGCGGCGACGGCGGCATCCGCCGAGGCTGCCAGCTTCCGTTCCTCCTGGAGTTCCTGGAACCAGTAGAACGAGGCCTTCGGCGTGCGCACCTGCGTCTCAAAATCCACGTGCACCAAGCCGAACGGCTGCTTGTAGCCCCCCGACCATTCGAAGTTGTCCATGAACGACCAGACGTAGTAGCCGCGCAGGTCGATCCGTTCGGCTTCGCCGCCGGGGGCGGTGGCGCGGAGGGCGGTGCCGAGGTGGTCGGAGAGGTAGCGGAGCCGCCGCTCGTCGGGGATGAAGGTCCGGTTGGTGGACTTGTCGCGGACCTTGACGTCCACGAAGCTCGCGCCGCCCTCCGTGATGATCACCGGCGGAAGGTTCGGATAGCGTTCGGCCATTTCCTTGAGCGCCACGGCCATGTACTCGGGCTTCACGGGCCAGCCATAGGCAGTGGTTTCCGTGTCCGGCCACGGTTCGATGTGCAGCGGGGCGCCGGGCGTGGCGTCCTTAAGGTCATCCCCCATCGCCTCAGCCATCGCCGCCGGCACGGGGCTGTCGCCGCCGCCGGCCGCCACCCGGGTGGGCATGTAATAGTTCATGCCGTAGAAATCCAGCGGCTGGGAGATGACGGCCATGTCCTCATCCGGATGGTCGAAGGACGAGAAGAACTTCGCCGCGCGGATCAGGTCCGGATACTTTCCGGTGAGCACGGGGTCCGCGTAGAGCCGGTTCTGCGCCACATCCATGGCTCCGGCGCTGATCCAGTCGAGAGGGTTGCCGGAGTTGGGGACAACGGGTGAGTACACGTTGGTCATCCCGATTTCGCCGGGCACCTTCGCGGCCCGCAGCGCCTGCAGCGCCAGGCCGTGGCCCAGCAACTGGTGGTGCACGGTGGGCAGGCCGTTGGCGAAGTCCGCCTTCCCCGGGGAGTGCAGGCCCAGGGCGTAGCCGTTGGTGGTCACGGTGGCGGGTTCGTTGATGGTTACCCAGCGCGCCACGCGGTCTCCGTAGGCGGCAGCGGCGATGGCGGCGAACTCCCCCAGCCGGTATGCGGTATCGCGGTTGAGCCAGCCGCCGTCCTCGTCGAGGGCCAGCGGTGTGTCCCAGTGGTAAAGCGTGACCATCGGTGATATTTCGTTTGCCAGCAGCTCGTCCAGCAGCCGGTCATAGAAGTCGAGCCCTGCACGGTTCACCGCTCCACGGCCATCCGGCTGGATCCGCGGCCAGGCCAGTGAGAACCGGTAGGAATCGATGCCCAGTTCCTTCATGAGGGCGACGTCCTGCGGCATGCGGTGGTAGTGGTCGCACGCCACAGCCGGGCTGTGGCCGTCCACGATCGTCCCGGGCTTGGCTGCGAAGACGTCCCAGCCGGCGGGTCCGCGGCCGTCCTCGTCGAGCGCCCCTTCAATCTGGAACGCTGCTGTAGCCACCCCAAGGGTGAATCCCGTCGGAACCATGGCGGCCAATTCTTTGGCGGAAGGATGCATCGCTGGACCTCTGTGACGTTGTAAACGGCCGGTAGGCTAAAACTTCAGATTGCCGGATTCTACCCCTCAGGGCGCCGCACTGGCCGGGTTAATCACGGAAATCACGTTACCGGCCGGGTCCTTGAACCATGCGAAGCTGGAAAACGAACCCTTGGGCGCAAACATGGCCTTCTCCTTCGACGGCTCCAGTCCTTCGGCAGCTCAGGAGGACTGCGGTATCTCCAGACTGCGGTACCTCCCCAGAATGGCACAGGCCCGGGCCTCTGACGAGAGGTCCGCGGCGTGGTCTTGACCGCCGCTGGTAGGGTCTGCGACATGGATGAAAAATTGGGGAAGTTCATCGACGATTTCGCACAGCTGGTTCAGATCGCCCAGTCCGGGCAGCACCGTGTGCAGGCCGGAACCCAGCTGCTAACAACAATTACCGAGCACCTGGCCGTGCCCGCCGAATCACTCGCGGTGGTGGTGGAGGAGGTGCCCGCGCACCGGTTCGTGGACGCAGACATCCTGATGGCCGAACTGGCCGCCGAGGACGAGCAATTCCGGCTGGTGGGCATCGGCGGCGGCGACCAGCGCCACCACCAGTCCCTGAGCGACATGCTGCAGCAGTCGCAGTTCTTTCCGCAGTTTCCGTTGTCCCAGCCCGACTACATCAACCTTGCCGTGGGACCGGATGAACAGCGGCAGGCCGTGGCCCTGGGCCTGTGGCTGTTCCGGCACGCTGGCAGCCCTGTTGCGGTCCTGCAGCGGGACGCGGCGCCGCGGTACGGGCGGCAGACGGCGTGCCTCGAGGTCCTGGCCGCCGATGCGAAAAATGCGGCAGACTTCCTGGCCGAGTTCGGCAGGCGAATGCAGCGCGGCAGCATCCTGAAAGGCCAGGTCATTTCCCTGGTCATGGGCGAGTACGGGCCCAGTAGCGGCGGCGTGACGTTCCACGCCCGGCCGGAGCTCACCGCCTCCGACGTCATCCTTCCCGAGGGGCTGCTCCAGAAGGTGGCTGATCATGCCCTGGGCATCGCCGCACACCGGGAGTCGCTGCACGAGTACGGCCAGCACCTCAAGCGGGGCATCCTGCTATACGGCAAACCGGGGACGGGCAAGACCCACACGGTGCGGTACCTGCTGAGCCAGAGCGCCGGCATCACCGCGGTCCTGCTGTCCGGAGGATCCCTGGCAAGGATTTCCGAGGCGGCAGCCATGGCCCGGGCCCTGCAGCCTTCGATCGTTGTGCTGGAGGACTGCGACCTGATCGCCGAGGACCGGAGCTTCGGGCACGGGCCGCAGCCGCTGCTGTTCGAGGTGCTGGATGCCATGGACGGCCTGGACCACGACGCCGACGTCGCCTTCGTCCTCACCACAAACCGGGTGGACATGCTCGAGCGGGCCCTCGCACAGCGCCCGGGCCGCGTTGACCTGGCCGTGGACGTTCCGCTGCCGGCCCTGGACGAGCGCATCGGACTGGTGACGATGTATGCGCGCGGCATTCCGTTCAGCCCGGACGCCGTCCGCGATGCCGCCGCCCGCACTGAGGGAACCACCGCCTCGTTCGCGCGCGAACTGGTCCGTCGGGCCGTCGTGCATGCCGCACTCGACGGCGCCCCCGTGTCGGACAGCCACCTGCTCGAAGCGGTGGAAGAACTGATGGCCGACGGCGAGACCCTCACCAGGAGCCTGCTGGGCAGCGGCCCCGCCGGCGGCGGGGACGGACAGGGCAGCTTCGGAGGTCCCGGTTACCCGGAGCATGGATTTGGCGGGCCCGGCTTCAGCGGTCCAGGTTTCCCCGGTCCGGGGTTCCCCGGGCCCGACTTTGGCAGCGTCGGCTTCTCCGGGCCGGGTTAGTCAACCGGCAGGCTAGTCAACCAGCGGCGGCGGGCCGAAGAGGAATTCGTTGGCGTGGGACACGGCCTTGCGGAAAGCATCGTTCCGCAAGGCGACCAGGTTCGCAGAGCTGTCGGCGCCGGGCTCAAGGAACTGGGTCAGGCCCGGGCGAAGCACCCAAATGTCCCCGGCGGGGGGCAGGTAGAACACCCCGAACGTACGGTGCTGGTGGTCGTCGTCGGACCAGATGGGCACCACGGCCAGGGCGGCACCGGTTGCGGGGTTGATCCACTGTGCGCGGGGCAGCGGCTCCTCATGGGCCTCGGGGTCCAGGAACGGTGCTGTGCCCTTGCCCCAGCGCTGTTCGAAGCGCTCGTGGAAGGCCGGGATCAGGTGGGAGTCGTAGCGGCGCCAATCGCTCATGGCTAGGGTTCTCCTCTGGCGTTCAGGTTGGTTTCAGGTCCACGGACCGCTCTCCCACCGGACGGGTGTGACGCGCAGCGGCGGTTCCCGGTGCCGGGTCACGTGGACGGGAATGCTTTGTGGTTGCCTGGGCGGTGCCTCAGCATCCCCGGACCGATCAATCGCGCGGTCGTAGGCGGCGCGGCGCTTGGGGTCCCGAAGCACGGCGAAGGCCTGCATGACGAGTTGCAGTTCGGCCGGCACGGCTTCACCGCTGGCAACATCCGGATGGTGGCGCCGCATCTGCGCGCGGTAGGCGCGGGCTATTTCCTGCTGCGACGCTCCGTGCGGAATCTGCAGCACCGCATAGTAATCCGGTGAGGGGCTGGTCATGGCTGAAGCCTGTTGCCGTTGTCCTGGTTGTGGTTGGTGGCCGCTGGCAGGGGCGGGCCTTTGAATCCGGCTGGAAGCCGCAGGCCGCCCCCGCCAGCGCGGCGGCCGGCTACGTCTCGATCTGGTGCAGCTGGCCCTTGCTTTCAATCTCGATCTTCCGCGGCTTTGCCTGCTCGGCAACCGGGATCCGCAGTGTCAGGACGCCAAGGTCGTAGCTGGCCTTGATGTTCTCCGCGTCCAAGGTGTCGCCGAGAATGAGCTGGCGGCTGAAGACGCCGCGTGGCCGCTCGGAGACCACCAGTTCAACGTTGGGCTGGGTGGCCTCCCGGCGCTCCGCCCGGACAGTGAGGACGTTCCTCTCGACGTTCAGGTCCACGGCATCGGGCGAAATCCCGGGCAGGTCAAACGCCACTACAAACTCCCCGTCTTCCTGCCACGCATCCATCGGCATGGCCGCCGGACGGGCTGCTGTCCCGAAGACCTGCTGGGTGAGCCGGTCCAGCTCACGGAACGGGTCAGTACGGATAAGCATCATTTCCCACTCCCTTCAGCATGTAGGCTTTATGGCTATCCGCCACCTCTTTATCTATGGTGGTGGATATAGATTTTTTATAGCACCGGTGACAAACTGGTGCAAGAGGAAGATCAAGAAAATCCGGACGGGGAATCGCATGGCCAACCGGGACGGCGCCGGGCGCGGGCTGTACGCCATTTCTGTAGTGGCCGAGCTCGTGGGAACGGGCCAGCAAAACATCCGGCTCTATGAGCGCCGCGGCCTGCTGACCCCCGAAAGGACCGACGGCGGCACCCGCCAGTACAGCGAATCTGACCTCGCGGTCCTGCGCCGCATCGCTGAACTCCTGGACGAAGGGCTCAACCTGGCCGGTGTGGCCAAGGTGCTGGAACTGGAAATGGACAACGCCCGGCTCCGGCTTCAGCTGCAGCGGGCCCGCGCACGCAGCGGCCGCACAGCGGACCGCCCGGAGGACAGTGCCGGCGCAGTGGACAGCGCCCGCGCAGTGGACAACACCGATCCCGAGGACGGCACCTGAGGACTGCCGGCACCTGAGGACTACATCCGGCCTCCGGCGAGCAGGAAGGAGTCCTCGAGCAGTTCGGCGAGCTGGTCGCCGTCGACCCTTGAAAGCCGGACAAGGACCAACTGGGGCGACCGCTCATGGTGCGGCGTCCAAAAGTACGTCTCCGGATCCGTTCCGGCGAGAGCCTCGCGCTCCGCGGTCTTGACCGTGAGCACGCCCGTTTCCCAGATGCGGGCCATCAGGGTTTTGGCGAACCAGGCCGGCTGGTTCCAACTGGCGCGTTCGGTCACGCCCGGCAGTGCGAGGCAGATCCGGCGGACATCGGCTTCGGTGGCCATGCCTTCAGTCCGGGGCGTCGGCTTTGGAGAGTTCGCCGGTGACCTCTTCGCCCGGCACCCGGGCGGTGCGCCAGGTGTCCACGGCAATCACCGCGCCGAGCACCACCAGCGACAGCGACACCGACGCCACGGCGTCGCTCACCCAGTGGTAGCCCAGATAGAGCCTGCTGACGGAGGCCAGGAAAACGCCGATGATGGCGACAACAAAACTGACGACGGCGGCCTTCGGGTTCCGGTGCCGGGAAAAGACCAGGAACGTGGTCACCAGCAGGAAGTCGGACGCGCCCAGGACGTGGCCGGACGGAAAGGAAAATGTTTGGTCGGCGCCGAACAGCATCTGGTCCACGGGCGGGCGTTCCCGTTCGACGGACCTGCCGATGAGCTGCGCCAGTCCCACGCCGGTGAGCATGGCCGCCGCCAGCAGGATCGGCCGCCAGGCATGCTTCGCCAGGATGCCCCACGCCACGGTGACTATCAGCACGATGATGGGCAGCCCCACGGGTCCGAAGATGATGGCAAGGATGATCATCACCACGGTCAGCGCACCCGATCGCGTGGTCAGCAGCCACCTCTGTGCTTCATCGTCAGCGCTGGCCAGCCCGTCTTTCTGCAGGACACCGGCGAGTGTGAAGAAGAAGACCGTTGCCCCCACGAGGGCAAGGATGATCGCCGTCGCGTAGAGCGCTTTCCTCGCGCCGGGTTCCATATACCGCTCTTCGACCACGAACTTGTCATGGAAGACCTGCCACCGGCCCTGCTTGCCCGCTGATTCTTCTGCCACCTTAAAGACCGCCTGTGCGCTGGGGAAAACTGCCTAGAAGTGAAGGTTATCCCTGTTCCGCGCCGGGGCGGCAGAAATCGTAAGCCCCCTTACGGATGCCTTCCCCCGCTGTTACGGTAAAGCTTCCAGCCCACGAGGTCTCAGGAGACGACATGAGCACTGAAGGAACCGGCCAGGAAGACCAGAACAGCGGAACGCCACCGCATACCCAAGGGGACGGCGTCCCGGACTCCGGCGCCGGCGTCGCGGTGGGAGCGGGCGAGCCGAACACTTTCGAACCGGAAGAAGGCACGGACAGCACGCGGACCGGAACGCCAAGCGACGACCAGATCGCCACGGCGGAGGACACCCCGGACGTCGAGGAGACACCGGTGGACACCACCGAACCCAGCTGACCTGGCAGAACCGATAGACCCGTTCCGGTAGCCCTGTCCGGAATGACAGGTGCGGTGGATAATTAGTCACACATTGAAGTGGCAACGGGGCTACGGAGGCTGCCGTGAGGATCATCGGAACGCTTGTGGTCATCTGGCTCATCGTCGGGGTTTTCGCCGCATTTCAGCGGGGCTACTTCGGCGGCTCCCCTGACTCCTGCACGGAGGCCGGAACCGTGGCGATCACCATCGCCGCCGGACCGCTGAACTACATGGGCGCCAACCCCAAGCTGACCTGCGAAGTGCCCCAACCTTCCAAGTAAGCGCGGCCCTTCTCCGGACGGCGCAGACCCGGAAGGCCGCCCCCTACCGTTCACGTGCGATTCATTCGCGCGTCCTCGCCTGTCCAAGCTGCCTCGTTAGTTTCGGGGCCATGGACATCACGCGCAGAACACTCATCACCAGCAGCCTCGGAGCCGGCCTCGTTATCGCCCTGCCCGGCACCGCCGTCGCCGATCCCCGGAATGCAGAAGCGAGCCTCTCCACGGATCCCTTCACCCTCGGCGTCGCGTCCGGCGACCCCTGGCCCGACGGCTTCGTGCTCTGGACCCGGCTCGCACTCAACCCGCTCGCGGAAGACGGGCTGGGCGGCATGCCGTCCCGCGTGGTCACCGTGGCCTGGGAGGTCGCCGAGGACGCCGCGATGCGGAATGTAGTCCAGCGCGGCGTGGAACAGGCCCGGCCGGAAAGCGCCCACTCCGTCCATGCGGAGCTGCGCGGCCTGAAGCCGGGGCGCGAATACTTCTACCGGTTCCGCGCCGGCCGCCACATCAGCCCCGTCGGCCGCACACTGACCAGCCCGGCCCGGGACGAAACGCCCGCGGCCCTGTCCATGTCCTTCGCCAGCTGCGCCCAGTACGAGCACGGCTACTTCACGGCCTACCGCCGGCTCGCGGAGGACCAGCCGGACCTCGTCCTCCACCTCGGCGACTACCAGTACGAGTACAAGAAGGGCTCCTATGTGACCGGCGGCGGAAACGTCCGCGACCACGAGGGTCCGGAGACGGTGACTCTGGAGAACTACCGCCAGCGCCATGCCCAGTACAAAGCCGACGCCGACCTCCAGGCTGCGCACGCCGCGGCGCCGTGGCTGGTGGTCTGGGATGACCACGAGGTGGACAACAACTGGGCTGACGAGGTGCCGGAAAACGCGGACCCGGCCCAGCTGAACGACACTGCGGCCAACTTCAGGAAACGCCGGGCCGCCGCGTTCCAGGCGTACTACGAGAACATGCCGCTTCGTGCGCCGTCCATGCCCGCCGGTGCGGACATGAAGATTTACCGGACCGTTCAGTGGGGACAGCTCGCCAACTTCCACATGATGGACACCCGCCAGTACCGGGACGACCAGCTGGCCGGGGACGGCTGGCGGAAGAACGTCCAGGAGCGCCTGGCGGAGAACCGGACCATCACCGGAGCCGACCAGGAGCAGTGGCTGCTGGACGGGTTCCGGAAGTCCAAGGCGCGCTGGGACCTGCTGGGCCAGCAGGTGTTTTTCGCCGAGCGTGACCGCAACCAGGCCGCCGACATCGACGACATGTCCATGGACGGCTGGGACGGGTACGCGTCCTCCCGCCGACGGATCACCCAGGGGTGGGTGGACGCGAAGGTGCGCAACGCCGTCGTCCTCACCGGCGACGTGCACCGCAACTGGGCCAACAACGTCAAGGTTGACTACAAGAACCCGGACGCACCGGTGGTCGGATCGGAGCTCGTATGCACCTCCGTCACCTCCACCGGCAACGGGACAGGCTCCGTCACGGACCCCACCATGGCCTGGAACGAGCACCTGAAGTTCTACAATGACCAGCGCGGCTACGTCCGGACCACCATCACGAAGGATTCCCTGACGGCTGACTTCCGCGTCCTGGACTACGTCAACACTCCGGGTTCGGCGGTCAGTACCAAGGCCTCCTTCCGGATCGACGACGGCGTGCCGGGCCTGCAACCCCGCGCCTAGCCGGCGCCGCCCGCCGGCGCCCACCGGCCACCGGCCACAGCGCGAACGGGCACCTGTGCCCCACCCGTGCGGGGCTCCAGTGTCCGTTCGCGCCCCGTCGTCTGCTGGCCCTCAGTCCTCGGTGGGCGTCGTGCGGTTCGAGTGGTAGTTCCGCCAGCTGTGCTCGGGCGCGTAGCCAAGGAGCCGCCTGGCCTTGTCGATGGAGAGCAGAGTCTCGTGCTCGCCCAGTTCCTTCGTGACTTTCACCCGCGGAAACACTTCCTCCGCCAGGCTGGCACTGGAGCGGCTCATGACGGTGTCCTCGTTGGCAACTATGAACGACTCAAACCCCGGCGTGCGGTATTCCAGCGCGCGTGCCACCGCCTGGGCGCCGTCGCGCGCGTCGATGTATCCCCAGAGGTTCCACTTGCGACGGGCGGCATCCGAGTCAAAGGACGGAAACTCGTCGTAGTCCTCCGGATCCATGACGTTGGAGAAGCGGAGCCCCACGATGCTCAGCTCCGGGTCCCAGCGCGTCATCTGGATGGCCATCTGCTCCTCCAAATGCTTCACCAGCGAGTAGGTGCTCTCCGGGCGGGCCGGATACTCCTCGTCCACCGGGATGTAGGGAGGGTCGACGTCGAACGGCAGTCCCAGCACCGTCTCACTGGACGCGTACACGATTTTCTTGATGCCGGCCCTGCGGGCCGACTGGAACACGTTGTAGGTGGACAGCATGTTGTTTTCGAATGTGGCGGCATCGGGCACCAGCCCTGGAGCGGGGATTGCACCCAGATGGACGATCGCGTCGAAGCCCTGGTGGCGGTCGTCCAGGCCCAGGATGACGTCGACAACCTGCCCGTAGTTGCGCAGATCCACGGCAACGAAGTGCGGACTCCGGTTGCCCGTCCGGTCCAGGTTAAGGACCGAATGCCCGTCCGCCACAAGCCTGCGGACCACGTTCCGTCCGAGCTTTCCACTGCCTCCCGTTACGGCAATTCTCACCGCGGCCTCCTTCTGTTTTGGGCCGGCCCCTCGCCCGGGCGGCCGTGCTCCGTCGGCCGCAGCGGCTCTCGCCGCCCGGCACCTTCCCCCAGCCTAGGGCCCACGGCTGTAACCGCGGCCATGGCGCGTGCGGAACTGGTGTATATTTTCTCGGTACGGTTTAGCAGAAGGCCGTTGGATTGTTGTTCGATCCGGCACCTTGCTCGCTGCTATCCGCCCCGGCCATGGGGTCCCTGCGCTGCGCCCGCCGGGTCGTCTTGACCTGAGCGAAACGGTACCGAAAGATCGTGGCCAGCGAGTCGACCGCAAAACCTGAAACCTCAATCACGGAGCACCTGAACGAGCTTGTGCTCACCAGCTCCGACGTGGGTGAATTCCTCCACGAGCTCGCCCGGATCTCTGCACGCAGCCTCTCCGAACCCGGGGACGAAGTCCTCTGCGGCGTGACCCTGTTGCGGCACCGCAAGGCGGCAACCGTGGCGAGCAGCAGCCCCGAGGCGCAGGCCATGGACGAGATCCAGTACGACTTCGGCGACGGGCCCTGCATGACGGCATCGCGCGAGCAGGTCACCATCCACATCACGGACCTCGAAAACCACGACCGCTGGAACAGCTACGCCGAGAAGGTGCTCGGGTACGGCGTCCGCTCGATCCTCGCCATTCCGTTCGTACTCGAGGGCGAGACGCGGGCCGCCCTGAACCTCTACTCACACCGGCCGGGCCGTTTCGAGGGGCGGGTCCTTGAACTGGCGCAGGACTTCGTCAGCCAGACGTCGATGGCGCTGCGTTTGGCCGTGCGCTTCGCCCACTACAGTGACGCGGCGGCCAACCTCAAAGCCACTCTGGAAACCCGCACAGTGATCGACGTCGCCGTCGGCGTGATCATGGCGCAGAACAGGTGCAGCCAGGAGGAAGCCTTCGAGCTGCTCAAGGCTGCCTCGAGTACGCGCAACATCAAGCTACGCAGCGTTGCGACGTCGATCGTTGACTCGCTTGGACAGGGCCCGGCAAAGACCCACTACGAGGGCTGAGCTGCCGGGCGGCTGTGTGTACTGCTAGGGGCCACCGAAAGTCTGGCCTTCCGGTTCCTGCCCCATAGTGCGTGAGGATCCGCCGGATCCTGCACCGGCAGTTCCGGCGCTGCGGGAGACGCGGATCTTCTGGCCGCCCGCCGCGGACTCGTCGGTCAACGGAACGCGCACTTCCAGAACGCCGTCAGTGTAGGAGGCGCGGATATCCTCCTGGTTCACCGGGGCGGGAAGGCTTACGGTCCGCGAAAATGTGCCAAAGCGGAATTCCGAGCGGTACCCTTCCTTGTCCTTGTGCTCCGATTTTTCTTCACGGCGGACGGTGATCTGCAACTGGCTGCCGGCCAAGGTGATGTCTACGTCATTGTCAGGATCAATACCCGGCGCTTCGGCCTTCACCACCAATGAGCCGGCCTCACGGTATTCCTCAACCCGCAGCCAGGCATCCAAATCCCCCTCCAGCAAGCGGCGGAAGGGTTCCGGGATGTCGACGCCGGCACGCCTGAATATGTTGGTCATCGCTGTTACCTCCTGTCAGCTTCCGGCCCCATTGCAGGATGCGGAGGACCGGAATGGGTCCCAACACCAACAAAGCTACGCCCTTGCCGGACGCTTGTCAGGCGGCCGTCCGGGGGCTTGCGAAACGGCGAACCTCCCCGCGGTCGGCCGCTCAGTGACCGGGATTCCTGAGAGTTTCCCTATGAAAATCCGGGAAGTTTCTGGCATATGCCAACACGCCGGGGCCGGAGGCTGCAATTTCACCAAACAGGCCCCCCAATGCCGCATGCAGCGTGCCTGTCGAGGGGTGCCGGCACCGAGGTTTTCACAGGAGGAATACCGCACATTGGCGCCATGCAAAGGATCATGCCGCCAACCGCGAACATTCACGGAGGTCCCGATGGACGCTAGTGTCCCACCCCCTGCTGAGCCCGAATGGCTGAAGATGGCTGCTGAACCGGAGCGGTGCACCCAGGAGGCACCGGATGCGCTGGAAGTTTTCTGCAGGGACTCGCTGAGGTCCATTGACAAGACCGTGATGCGCGCCCAGGTGATCGAACTTATCCTGGACATCCTCGCCACCACGGATGTCCAGTCCGAGGCCCGGCAGCGGCTGTTGCGGCATCTGGCTTCCCACCCGGGGTCCCCCGAACAAGCACTGCTGTGCCACCTGAGCGAGAACGCCTGCCTCCCGCCGGCGACGGGCTCCAGCAGCCTCGAGGCGGGTGGCTATCTCCCGGCCGGCGGCGTCAGCTCCGGTGGTGCTCGATGAGCCAACCTGCCATCTGCTGCGCCCGCTTGGAAGCGAGGAAATCGCCTTCCGTCGCGGAAATGATGGAGCCCTTCATCAGGATGTGCCAGGAGCGTGCGAATTCGTCAGGGCGTTCCAGCCCCGCCTCCTCGGCAAGTGCCTGGATGTGGCCCCGGATTCTGGCGAGGTAGCCGATGCTGGCCTCGCCAAGCGGATGCCCCGGTCCCATCTCAAGGAGGACATTGATGAACGTGCACGCTTCGAAATCGTCCCGCTGGAACCAGTCACCGAACACGTCGAAAATGGCCAGCAGCCGGCCTTCGGGGGTGGTCCCCCTGCGCCTCGCCTCGGAGACAATCAGGTCCACCGTCCAAACTTGGTCGCGGAGTGCGAGGAAAGCCAGAACCAGTGCATCCTTGGACGGGAAGTGGCGGTAAAAAGTGGATTTAGCTACGCCGGACCGTTCGATCAGCTCATTGATGCCGACGTCCCGCACGCCGCGGTGGGAGAAAAGCTCGTAGGCAGTGCCGAGGATCCGGTCCACGGGTTCACTATGGCCGGTCCGCACCTCTTCAGGCAGCAAGGCATCCCCGGTTGCATCAGGAGCACTCATTAGAGAATCAGTGTACCTTGGGACTGGCAGAGACAGACCTGTCTGTCTTATTGTTTTAGGAACATGACACCTCGTCATCGGGAACACGGGTTCTCGGCGCTGGCGTCACTGCAATGGAGCAGAATGGGAGGGTACCGATGGACGACGATATCCGCGCGGTGGAAGAAGCCGTGGCGACGCTGGAATCCGCAAAAGCAGAGCACGACCCGGCAGCTGCAACCCTGCAGCATGCAGTCGCCGCGGCCGTTACCCACGGCAAGCCGATCCGCGAAGTAGCCGAGGCGGCGCACATGACAGCGTTGGAGGTCCTCGACGCAGCCGACGCCGCCACGTATCCGCAACGGGCGCTTCAGCCTTGGATCTTGGCCACGTAGGTGCGCGCAAGACCTTACGAAAACTTGATTGGATTCCGAGTTAAACCTGCGGCAAGCCTGATCGGCCCGCGCCACCCTTAAGCATCAGCCCCTGGAGGAGCGATCCTTCCAGGAAAAGCATGCAACTAGGACCGCAAGGAAGCGGGGGGCGCCATGAACCAGTCAGTAGCTCTCGAGGAAGTCGTCGCAGTCGGCGGCGTCATCACCGATCGGCAGCCCGTGGACTTTCACCGGCTGGGGCTCGCCGGCTGCATTGACCGGCTCACGGTCCCGCTGCGCCGCCAGGGCACCTGCGTCCATTGGGAGACGCCCCATCACGGCGTCGAGATCTCGTCCGGCTGCGCCTCACTGCTGTATCAGTCTGCGCAGGAGGCGCTGAGCAACACGTTCAAACATGCCCACGCCACGGATGTCACTGTCCGCCTTGCCGCCGTTTTCCACGGCATCCGCCTGATGGTCACCGACAACGGCACCGGCTTCGAAGCAGCTCCACCGGCAGCAGGGACAGACGAGAGCGATCGAGCGGGGCTCAAGACCATTTCACAGGCGGTCGAGGAAGCAGGCGGGACTGTAAGCATCAACTCGGCCCCCGGCACTGGCACGGCCATCACCATTACCATTCCGCTGGACTGAACTGCGCACGTCACAGCACGCGCCTGCGCTCCCGGGCCTGGCCTAGGATGCTGTGCATGACCCTTCCGAACGTTGAGCCGCAAGACGTTGAGCCGCAAGACGGCGAGCGCGGGGCCGTCCGGGCTTTCGAATCCGCGGAGATCCAGCAGTCCGTCGCCGAACTGCGCAGCCGGCTGACCGCCGGCCACCGGATTCTGCTCGGGGTGGCTGGTTCCCCGGGCTCGGGCAAGTCCACCTTCTCGTCCTGCCTCGCCGACGCCTTGGGCCCTGATTCCGCCCTCGTGGTGCCTATGGACGGCTTCCACCTGGGCAACGCCATCATTGACGGCACTCCCCTGCGCCAGCGCAAGGGCGCACCGGACACGTTCGACGTCGGCGGTTACCTTTCGCTCCTGCAGCGCCTTGCGCGCCGGGACGAGGACATTGTGTACGCGCCGGAGTTCCGGCGGACGATCGATGAGCCCGTGGCCGCGTCACTCGCCATACCGGCCGCCGTCCCCGTCATCATCACCGAGGGCAACTACCTGCTCAGCGACGGTCCGCGCTGGCAGCAGGTGCGGGCACAACTTGACGAAGTGTGGTTCATCGACACACCGCACAGTCTGCGCCTTGCCCGCCTGGTTCAACGGCACATGTTCTACGGCATGGACCGCGCTGCGGCCGAGGCCTGGGCCAACGGGCCGGACGCGGCCAATGCCCGCCTGATCGAGGCCACGCGCTCCCGCGCCGACAGGATCATCAGCTGGTTCTAGCTACCTGTCCTCGGCATCCCACAGCCCGGATTCGTCCGCGGCCTCTTCCGGCTTGTGCCCGCCCTCCGGCGCTCCACTGCCGACGTAGCTGGCGGGCACTGTTCCGCCCGCCTGTGTCATCTGTTCCTCACGGATGTTGTGCGCCGTGCCAGCCTCGGGATGGGGCTGCTCGTGTTCGACGGCGTCCGGGTCGCCTGGGCCCCTAAGGCCGCTGGGCTCTTCCGCATTGCGCTTGCTGTCGGTCATGCCACTGCCTCTCACTGGGAAATGCCGGTCGCGTCCCAGTCTAGGCACACCTAGGTTCGCCGCAGCGAGCTTGCCAGAAGCCAGAGGGTCCAGACCAGGATGAGCGCGATGCCGGCCAGCGTGGGCACCGTGTTGCTGCCCGAGAAGCCTTCGGTTCCGATGATCCAGCCCTGGGCCAGATACGCGGCCCCGGACAGTCCCATGAGATAACCCACGGGCCGGGGGAACCCGGGCGAGCTGCCCACCGCGACGGCAACCAGGATGAGGGCCGCACCCAGTACGAAGCTTTGGTAGCTGCGCATCCCCCACTCCAGCCAGCGCATGTCCTCCGCAGCCGCAAAACGAGCGGCCTTCTGCGCCCCTTCAGCGCCAGCCCAGGCATCCACGGAATGCTTCAGCGCCACCCCGTCGACCGCCTGCAGTGCGCCGTAGAGCGCCAGCGCGGCGACGGCCGCCCAGCTGCCAAGCCGCGCCGCCCAGGCGGTGCGTCCGGGCAGGCGGCCGGCCACGGATGCAAGCACCAGCAGCCCGGTGATGAGGGCTGACATGCCCGCGAACTGCCCCAGGTGCACACCGATCCACACCTCGCTTCGGGCGTACTCGGCGAACGCGGCAGCATGGTCGTTCGCAGTCGCCCCCTCGGGATGCAGGGCGCCGGCGGCGAAGGACACCACGACGCCGGACACCAGCAGGACCGCAGCCAAGCGCCGGGCGCCCCGGCCGCCCTCGTGACCCCGGCCGCCGTCGTGATTCTGGCCAGTGGGAACGTGATTCCTGTCCATGGCAACCGCCCTTCCGGGAGGAACCCTCCGATGCCAGTAGCCTAAGCCCGCTCCGGCACATCCCGCGGCGCCCATCCCAGGGACGGCGCAACGTGCCGGGCGATGGCTGCCAGCAGCTTGGCGTTGTACTCCACGCCGAGCTGGTTGGGGACGGTGAGCAGGAGCGTGTCCGCCGCCTGCACCGCGGCGTCGGCGGCGAGCTCCCCGGCGATGACGTCCGGCTCACCGATGTAGCTCTTGCCGAAGCGTGCCAGGGTGCCGTCGAGGGCGCCCACCTGGTCCCGGCCCTCGCGAAGGGCACTCAGTCCGAAGTACCGCCGGTCCTCGTCGTCGGCCAGCGGAAGGACGCTGCGGCTGACCGAAACCCGCGGCTCGCGGCCGTGCCCGGCCGCCGCCCATGCCGCACGGAACAGGGCGATCTGCTCAGCCTGGAGCTCGTGGAACGGCACCCCGGTGTCCTCGGTTAGCAGCGTGGAACTCATCAGGTTCATACCGCGCTCGGCCGCCCAGACCGCCGTCTTCCGGGTCCCGGCGCCCCACCAGATCCGCTCGGGCAGACCCTCGGAGCGGGGCTGGACGGCCAGCAGCCCGGTGGCCCCTCCGGCGTACCGCGGGTCGGCCTCCACGACGCCGGCTCCGGCGATGGCCCGCCGGAACTCCTCGGCGTGCCTGCGCGCCATGTCGGCATCCGTCTCGCCCTCCCGCGGCACATACCCGAACGCCGCCGCGCCGTTCCGTGCGGACTCAGGTGAGCCGCGGCTGATGCCAAGCTGGAGCCGGCCGCCGCTGATAAGGTCCGTGGCCGCCGCCTCCTCCGCCATGTAGAGCGGATTCTCGTAGCGCATGTCGATGACGCCGGTGCCGAGCTCAATGCGGCTGGTGCGGGCCGCGGCGGCCGCGAGCAGCGGAAACGGCGACGCCTGCTGGCGCGCGAAATGGTGTACGCGGAAAAACGCACCGTCGATGCCCAGCTCCTCCGCGGCCACGGCCAGCTCTATCCCCTGCAGGAGCGCATCGCGCGCCGTCCGGGTGCGGGAACCCTGCACCGGGCCCCAGTGGCCGAAGGACAGGAAGCCAATTCGTTTCATGCCCTGCACAACATCCCCGTCTCCGCTGCCATTCCTGCAGGCTACGCCCTGTGACAGGCCGCGCGCACCGGCCCGCGATCCCGATAGGTTGGTACCACCGCTTGAGGACGTCCGTTCTCACGAGACCGAAGGGAATGCTGACATGGCTTACATCACCGTTGGACAGGAAAACAGCACCGACATCGAGCTCTACTACGAAGACCACGGAACCGGACAGGCTGTTGTCCTCATCCACGGCTATCCCCTGGACGGTTCGTCCTGGGAGAAGCAGACGGCCGCCCTGCTCGATGCCGGCTACCGCGTCATCACATACGACCGCCGCGGCTTCGGCAAGTCCAGCAAACCCACCACCGGCTATGACTACGACACCTTCGCAGGCGACCTCAACACCGTCCTCACAACCCTGGACCTCAACGACGCGGTGCTGGTGGGCTTCTCGATGGGAACCGGCGAGGTGGCGCGGTACCTCTCCACGTTCGGGTCAGCACGCGTGGCCAAGGCCGCCTTCCTGGGATCCCTGGAGCCCTACCTCCTGCAGACCGACGACAACCCCACCGGAGTGCCGCAGTCCGTCTTCGACGGCCTCGCCGAGGCAGTCAAAGCGGACCGCTACGCCTTCTTCACCGAGTTCTTCAAGAACTTCTACAACAGCGACACCTTCCTGGGCACGCCCCGGCTCAGCGAGGAGTCGGTCAGGGCCAGCTGGAACCTCGCCGCCGGCTCCGGCGCGTTCGCCTCGGTGGCCGCCCAGCCCACGTGGATCACCGACTTCCGCGGCGACATCCCGAAGATCGACGTCCCTTCACTGATCGTGCACGGCACGGCGGACAACATCCTGCCGATTGACGCCACCGGCCGGGAGTTCACCAAGGCCCTTCCAGAGGCTGACTACGTGGAGATCGACGGTGCCCCGCACGGCCTGCTCTGGACCCACGGGGCAGAAGTCAACGAGGCCCTGCTCAGCTTCCTGGACAAGTAGCCCGGCGCAAAAAGAAGACGTCCGACGGCGGTGCCTACCGCCGTCGGACGCCCTCGGACGAGGCTCCCTGGCCGCCCGTAAACAACCACCTCGGGTTGACAATATCTGAAAGTAAGTGTTGACACGCACTTCCGGGCGTACAATTTGAAACACCGGATCCAAGGACATTCCTTGAAAATGAATCCGGCTCCAGGCCCACCCGGCAAGTCCGGGTGGACGATCGTAAAGCGGACAGAAGTGGTTGATGGGTCTCCACGCGTCACGTGATCGGCCAGCGATGCCCGAACACACCTCGCGGGAGTAACAATGAGTATGACGCCGCCAACACCGTCCCGCCGCTCGGCCCGGATCGCGTTGGTTTCCACCGTTTCGCTTGGTCTGCTTGCAGGCCCCATCGCCATGGCCACTCCGGCTGCGGCAGACTCCAAGAGTGCTGACTGTACCGTCAAGGCGCTGAAGCCAAAGGTCCACGATAAGGACAAGGGCGGCTACAAGAAGGGCGAGCGCAAGTTCGTCAAGGTCGAATTCGAGTTCAAGATCCGCTGCGACAAAGATGCCAAGGTCCACTTCGAACAAAAGATGTTCCAAAAGGACGGCAAGTGGAAGGCTGACCAGATCGGCAAGGATTACGGAAACGTGTGGGTCCACAAGCATGAGTCCGTCGTCAACGTCGTGAAGGTCTACGACAAGGACCGCCACGACAAGTACGAGAAGGTCTTCCACTACGTCAAGATCCGGGTGGAGAAGAAGGACAGGTACGGCAAGTGGGCAAAGTGGTCAGACTTTGACAAGAGCCCGGTCGCAACCATCTACGTCCCCAACGGACGCTACTAGCAGTTCGCTGCTTTCCTGAGTATCCGATTCACTAGCTGAACAGGAGGCCGACGGCGGCACCCGGGTGCCGTCGTCGGCCTCTGTTTTGGCCAGGAGTTACTGGAGCTCAGAGGGAACCGGTGGTGAACGTCCAGCCGGCGGACTTCAGCGGGTTGCCGGCCAGGTCGCGCACCGCCGCGGTTCCGCCGGTCACGCTGACCGTGTAACTGGTCCGCGCGGCCAGCGTTGCCGACGGGTTCAGGATCCACTGGTTCGTGGTGCCGTTGCGGGAAACAGTTGCCGCCATCTTGAGGCCGGTAGTGGTGTTCTTCATCGTGACGGTTCCGGTGCTTGCTCCCTGGATGGCCTCGCTGAAGGTCACCGCGATGTTGTTGGCGCGCCGCACCAGCGTGGCGCCCGGACGCGGCGTCATGGCCGTGATGACCGGGGCCGGGCCGGTGGTGAATGTCCAGCTGGTGGTGGCCAATGGCGTGCCCGCGGCGTCGCGGATGGCGGCTGGTCCGCCGGTCAGCGTCGCCGTGTAGGTGGCGTCGTTGGCGAGGTTGGCCGAGGGGTCCAGTGTGGCGGTCCGGGTGGTTGCACTGTAGGTGACGGCCGCCGGGACCGCGGTGCCGCCCGGGCCGCGCAGCACGAAGCTGCTTCCGCTGATGCCCTGCACCGCGGTGCTAAAAGTGGCCGTGACGTTGCTGCCGGCGGCAACAGCGGTGCCGCTCACCCCGGGCGTGCGTGCCGTGACGGTGGGGGCCGCGGCGGTGGTGAAGGACCAGCTGCCCGTCACGAAGGGGGTCCCTGCGGAGTCCCGGATGGCCGAGGCCCCGCCGGTCAGCGTCGCCGCGTACTTCTGCGAGGCACCCAGCAGGCCCTCAGGGTTCAGTGTTGCCGTGTGCGTGGCGGCGTCGTAGCTGACGGTAGCCGGCACTGTTGCTCCTGCGGCGTTCCGGAGGACGAAGGTGGAATTGCTCAGGCCCTGGACGGCGGCGTTGAAGGTGGCGGTGACGTTGGCTCCCACGGCGGCGCCGGAGGAGTTGGCTGCCGGACTGAGCGCCGTCACGGCCGGCGCGGTGAGGGCCGCGACGGCGGGGTCGGTGAACAGCAGGCGGTTTGGTGTCCCCGCGGTGGCGGCGGAAATAGCACCCGGGGTGGCCGCGGAAAGCATCTTCGCCGCCACGTCCGCCGGGAGCAGGCCCGGCGACCGGGACAGCATCACGGCTGCGGCGCCTGCCACGTGCGGTGATGCCATCGAGGTGCCGCTCATCAGGGCTGTGGCCGTGGTTGAGCTGGGAGAGGCGGACTTGATGCCCACGCCCGGCGCGTACAGGTCAACGCAGCTGCCGTAGTTGGAGAACGCCGCCTGCTTGTCCGCGGAGTCGCTCGCGGCGACGGTCAGCGCGCCGGAAACGCGGGCCGGGGAGCTGTTGCAGGCGTCGGCGGTGGAGTTCCCGGCGGCAACTACTGCGGTGACGCCGTCGTTGATGATGCCCTGCACCGCGGCGTCCACCATGGCGCTTGCGGTGCTGCCGAGGCTCAGGTTGGCCACTGCCGGGGTTCCGGCCTGGTGGTTGGCAGCCACCCACTCCAGCCCGGCGATGACGTCCGAGTTGAAGCCCGAACCGCTGCAGTCCAGCACACGGACGGGGACCACTGTGGCCGCCTTGGCCACGCCGTAGGTCTTCCCCGCGATGGTGCCGGCAACGTGCGTGCCGTGGCCGTTGCAGTCCCCGGTGCCCAGCCCGTCGGAAATCGCGGTCCATCCCTGCGCGACGCGGCCGCCAAACTCCGCGTGCGCAGACAGCACGCCGGAGTCAATGACATAGGCGCTCACTCCGGCGTCTGACGCCGCCGATGTGTAGGTCCCGGAAAGCGGCAGGGCGCGCTGGTCAATGCGGTCCAGACCCCACGGTGCGGACTGCTGGGTATCGGCGGCCGTCACCGGGGCATCGGGTTCGACGGCGGCAACGCCCGCCGAACGCTTCAGTTCCGCGGCCTGTCCCGGCGTGGCCGTTACCACTGCGCCACGGATGGCCTTGGCGAAGGTGCGTCCGACGGCGATGTTCCTCGAGCGCAGGTTCCGAACGGCCGAGGATACGTCGGTCCCCGCGGAGTAGCGCACAATGTAGCGGGCGGGAGCTGCTGGCGCTGCCGCCGTGGTTTCCGTGGCGGCAGTGCCTGCGGCGGCAGTGCCCGGCGAGACTCCGGCGAATGCTGCCGCAAGGCTTGTCAGCAGCAGCGAGGCCAGAACAGGACGGAGAACAGACGAAGCGCGAATTTTGGGGTTCCTTCGAAAGCTGAGGGCCAGCGGGGAGAGCCGGTGGAAGGCTGTATCCAGTGTATTTTCCGCGCCCCTGTGCCGGGCCGCAGCTGCACCGAAGCTTCGATGAAGCTTCGGCTCCTGCGGAAAAACCGGCGTAATCCTGAGCTTTCCTCCCTTCTTGGCCGGCTGGCAGGGCAGGCCGACGGGACAGGCCTAGATCCAGTTGTTGCGCTTGAAGGTGGCGTACAGGATCAGCCCCATGCCGATCATCAGCCCCAGCGCCATGGGGTAGCCGAAGATCCAGTCGAGCTCAGGCATCGTATGGAAGTTCATCCCGTAGATGGTGCCGATGAGCGTGGGCGCAAAGAGAATGGCCGCCCAGGACGAGATTCTCTTGACCTGCTCGCTCTGCGCGAAGCTGGACTCGGTGAGGCGCCGCATCTCGTCATTCTGGCGCTGGGCCACCAGGGCTGCATTGACTGCGAGCGCATTCTGCAGCAGCGCCCGGAAGGACGCGATCCGGTCGTTGAGCCGCAGGACGTGGTCCAGCACATCGCGGAGGTGGTCCTGGAGCTCCGGACCGGGGTGGTGGTCCGGTGTTCCGGTGATCAAGGCCTGCAGGATTCCCGCCAGCGGCCCGGTGGCTCGCTGCACGGTGATGACCTGGCGGGACAGCTCGTAGATGCGGCGGGACACCTCCGGGTCCGCGCCGAACAGTTCGTCCTCGATCTCGTCGATGTCGTTTTCCAGTCCGGCCGCAACAGGCTCATACTCGTCAACCACCTGGTCCAGGATGGCGTACAGCACGGCGTCGGGGCCCAGGGCCAGGAACTCCGGCTGGGATTCCATGCGGCGGCGCACCCGCGCGAGGTCCGGTGACTCCGCGCGGCGGACGGTGACCACGAAATCCGGGCCGGCAAAGACATGGATTTCGCCGAACTCCACCTTTTCGACGTCGTCGAGATACCGTGCCGGGCGCAGGACAAGAAAGAGCGTTTCGCCGTAGTGCTCAAGCTTGGCGCGCTGGTGCCCAGTGAGCGCGTCCTCGACCGCCAGGGGGCTGAGGTCGAACTCGTCGGCCACCGACCGCAGCTCGTGGGGATCCGGGCGGTAGAGCCCGATCCAGGCCATTCCCTCCCGCTGCCGCAGCAGGAAGTAAGTCTCCTCCAGCCCTTCCGGATCAGCCGTCCGGCGTCCGGCCACGTACACGGCGTTATCAATGATGGCCATGGTGGCGACTCCTCAGCTGGACCGGCATCACATGGGAGTGACGTTAGCCCTTCCGGAACGCCGTGCCAATATGCCATCCCCGTCCAACAAGGGGCCGCGCGGCAAGGGCACGCCGGCCCAAATGCCGGCGCCTTCGATGCTGCGGTTCAGATTTGATCCGCTCAGATCCTGGCGTGCAGGCCGCGGCTGACCGGACGCCCGAAGGAGGCCGCGCCGAGGAATTCGACGGCCACGAAAGGCTCGGAACCCACCACCCATTCATCGTGCCCCGGCGGAATCGCGTAGGTGTCGTTGGCGCGGATGACGGAGCGGGCACCCTCGGGCGATTCCACCTCCATGACACCGGACAGGCAGAACCCGAGGTGGTTGTGCAGGCAGAAGGGAGTCTGTTCCGTGGGCTTGGTGCATTCGGACCAGCGCCAGCCGGGGGCGAGGATCAGGCGGGCAACGGAGAAGTCGTTGACGCTGACCAGGTCCACCTCGGCCTTGTCCGGGCACCTCTTCTTATCCGGTTCATCGAAGGACTTGACGGCAAGGGCTGTAATGAAATTAGCGGTCATGGACGGTACCTGCGGATTTGGTTGAGACCTGAAATCAAGAAGGCGGCTTCGGGAGAAGCGCCACGCTGGCGAAAAGCTGGCTGCCGCCGAGGCGTGACCGTGCTGCAGCCGCATATTCTTGGTGTGGCTACCCCTTCGCCGCACACGCACGCAACAGGTCAATGTTGACGTAGTTCAACCGTAGACCTCCGCAGGCCGAAGTCAATGGGCAACCGTTTCCGTACCGCTGCACTTACCTGCCGTAGATCTTCACAAAGTTCCGCAGGATCTTCATCGGTTCGGTGGCGGTGAAGGTCCGCGCCTCCGCCATCAGCTCCTCGGCGGATTCCGGCGGAAAGTATCCGGCGTGGCGGTAGATGTCGATCCTGGTCACGAGGCCCTCGGCGTCGAGCTCGGGGTGGAACTGCGTGGCGTACAGGTTCTGCTTGATCCGGAACATGTGCACGGGGCAGGCCGCGGAACTCGCCAGCAGCACTGCGTGCGCGGGAAGCACCGTGCACCCTTCCTTATGGCCGGTGAAGGCGGTGAACTGCGCGGGAAGTCCGGCCAGCAGCGGATCCTGCAGGCCCTCCGGGCTCAGGCTGATGGTCACCCCGCCCAGCTGCTCGCCGTAGGTCCGGTCGATCACGGCGCCCTGGTGCAGGCCGAGGGTGCCAACCCCGTAGCAGGCGCCCAGGAACGGGAAATCCTCCGCCACGATCAAATCCAGCAGCCCCGACAGTTCGCGCTCGACGCGGTGCTGGGCCTCGCTCTTCTTTTCGGGAGGGTCGCTCGAGGTGAACGGGCTGCCGCCCACGATGATGCCGGAATAGTCATCGAGGTCCAGCTCCGGCAGCGGCGCGCGCTCCAGCCGGATCCGCTTCAGCTGGTCCGGCTCCAGTCCGCCAAAGCGCAGGTATGCCTCGTATTCGTCCTCCGCGGCGACGTCCTCGGCCCGCGAGGCGAGCAGCAGAAACGGCTTCACGGCTTACTTCAGCAGGGCGACGTCGGATACGAGGGTGATGTGGTCCAGCATCGCCGCCGCGGCGGCCTCCGAATCCTGGGCCCTGATGGCGTCCGCGATCTTGCGGTGGGACGCCAGCGACTGCTCCGGCCGGCCGGGCTGCCCCAGCGACTCGAGCCGCGTTTCGAGGATCATCTCGGCAATGAAGGACATGAGCTGGGCCAGCACGCCGGAGTGCGCCGCGGCGGTGATGGACTGGTGGAACAGTTCGTCGCCGTGGGCCCCCTTCGCGCCAGAGGCCACCTCCTCCGCCATGACGTCAAGCGCCTTGTCGATCGCCTGCATGTCCTCGTCGGTGCGCCGCTCCGCAGCAAGCTCGGCCAGCTTGACCTCGAGCGTGCTGCGGGCTTCGACAATTTCGGGAAGACGGCTCCGGTGTTCCCGAAGTCCCTTGAGCACGGAGGGAACGTTGGGACGGTAGACAAGGACCGCGCCGGTGCCGTGCTGGACGTCAATGACGCCGAGGACCTCCAGGGCCACCAGTGCCTGGGCCAGCGTGGCCCGCGAGACGCCCAGCCGTTCGGCCAGGTCCCGCTCTGCCGGCAGGGTGTCGCCGGGCCCCAGCTGCGCGGACTCGATGAAGTCCATCAACTGCTCTACGAGCTGCTCGTAGAGGCGGGGGCGGGCGACGCGGGAAATCTGTTGCGTTGCGGTCTTCCTGGGCATTCCCATCCTTCCGGCGTTCTTGAATCAGCTTAGCGGAGGAATATTGACAAAGTCACCTAGTGTCTAGGAGGCTAGGCCAGTGAGCTTTTGTAAGCCACATCACATCAACTCTCATCCCGGAGGAACAACGATGTCCGCTCCTGTCCTGTCCATCATCATCCTGGCGGTGATGTTCCTGCTGGCCACGGTGCTGCCTCTCAACATGGGCGCCCTGGCTTTCGTAGGGGCGTTCCTGCTGGGCTCCGTGGTCCTCGGCATGTCCACCAGCGACATTCTTGCCAACTTTCCCGGCGGCCTGTTCCTGACGATCGTCGGTGTCACCTACCTCTTCGCGATCGCCCAGAACAACGGAACCATCGACCTGCTGGTCCGCGGCGCAGTCCGGCTGGTGGGCAGCAAGGTGGCGCTCATCCCTTGGGTCATGTTCGCCATCACGGCGGTCATTACCGCCGTCGGCGCCCTGTCCCCCGCCGCCGTCGCAATCATCGCGCCGATCGCACTGAGCTTCGCCGCGAAGCACAAGATCAACCCCCTCATGATGGGCATGATGGTGATCCACGGGGCGCAGGCGGGCGGCTTCTCCCCGATCGCCGTCTACGGCGTCACCGTCAACGGCATTATCGCCAAGACGGACCTCGAAGCCAGCCCCATGGCGATCTTCCTCGCCAGCTTTATCTTCAACCTCGCCATCGCCGTAGTGCTCTTCATCGTCCTGGGCGGCAGCAAACTGCTGTTCACCAAGACCGGCCGGCTCGTGGAACAGGCCGCCGAGTCCAGGATGGCCGTCAGCGTCGGCGCCCGCGCCGCCGGTGTCACCCTGCAGGGCTCCGGTTCCGACATCTCGCCCTCCGGTGTAGCCCGCAAGGGAACCTCCGGCTCCTCTTCAGCCTCCCCGTCAGCAACGGCCGAGGCCGCCGGTGCCCGCGGCACCATTCCGCAGCTGGTCACCATTGCCGGCCTGATCGCGCTCGCCGTCATCTCGCTCGGTTTCAAGGTGGACGTCGGGTTCGTCTCCATCACCATCGCCATGGTCCTGGCCCTCGTCTCGCCCGCCGCCCAGAAGGGCGCCGTGAACAAGATCAGCTGGTCCACCGTCCTGCTCATCTGCGGCATGCTCACCTTCGTGGGCGTCCTCGAGGAAGCCGGCACCATCAAGTTCGTGTCCGATGGCGTCGCCCACCTCGGGATGCCGCTGCTCGCAGCCCTGCTGATCTGCTACATCGGCGCCGTGGTCTCGGCCTTCGCCTCCTCCACCGCCATCCTGGCCGCGCTCATCCCGCTGGCCGTCCCGTTCCTGTCCACCGGCGAAATCGGTGCCGTCGGCGTGATCGCCGCCCTGGCCGTCGCCGCCACGATCGTGGACGTCTCGCCGTTCTCCACCAACGGAGCGCTGGTTCTGGCCAACGCCCCGGAGGACGTGGACAAGGACAAGTTCTACAAGCAGATCCTCGCCTACAGCGGCATCGTCGTCATCGCCGGCCCTGCCATCGCCTGGCTGGTCATGGTGCTCCCCGGCTGGATGTAGCCGGCCGGAACACCACGAGCAGCCCCTCCAAGCAAGAGAAGGAACACCCAGCATGAGCCATGAATCCACGCCCCAGCCCGAAGGCCCCCTCGCCGGTTACCTTGTGGTGGACCTGAGCCGGGCCCTGGCCGGACCGCATGCCGGCATGATGCTCGCGGACCTCGGCGCCCGGGTCATCAAGGTTGAGAATCCCGGCACCGGAGACGATACGCGCGGCTGGGGGCCGCCGTTCGTCGGCCCCGAGGACGATCCCCAGGCCACGTACTTCCTCTCCTGCAACCGCAACAAGGAGTCCATCGCCCTGGACCTGAAGAGCGACGACGGGCGGACGGTTCTGCGCGAACTGCTGGAACGCGCCGACGTCGTTATTGAAAACTTCCGCCCCGGCGTGCTGGACCGGCTCGGGTTCTCCGCCGCGGAGATGCACGCGCTGAACCCTTCGCTGGTGGTCCTGTCCATCACCGGTTTCGGGCATGACGGACCGGAGTCGCGCCGCAGCGGCTACGACCAGATCCTGCAGGGTGAGGCCGGGCTGATGTCCCTGACCGGCTCCGGCCCGGACGACCCCCAGCGTGTTGGTGTGCCCATCGCGGACCTCCTCTCCGGCATGTACGGGGCGTTCGGCACGCTCGCGGCGCTGCTGCAACGCGAACGGACGGGACAGGGGCAGATCGTGCGGACCTCCCTGCTTGCCGCCTTGATCGGTGTGCACGCGTTCCAGGGCACGCGCGCCACCGTAGCCGGCGAGGTGCCCCAGGCCCAAGGCAACCACCACCCGTCCATCGCACCCTACGGCCTGTTCCACTGCCGGCAGGGCCGCGTGCAGATCAGCGTGGGCAGCGAGAAACTGTGGCGCACGTTTGCCTCGGCGTTCGGCATTGACGCTGACCGTCCGGAGTTCGCATCCAACGCCGAACGCGTCCGGAACCGGGAAAAGGTCATCGAGGAGGTCGAACGCGCGTTCGCCGGGTACGAGGCGGAGCCGCTGCTCGCCATGCTGAACGACGCCGGAATCCCGGCAGGCAGGGTCCGCACCCTGGACGAGGTCTACGAATGGGAACAGGTCCATTCGCAAGGCCTGGTGATCGACGTCGACCACAAGATCCTCGGGAACGTCACCCTGCCGGGGCCGCCGCTGCGCTTCTTCAGCGCCGCGGACACCGGGGAAACCACGCTCAAGGCCCACACTGCTCCGCCGCTGCTGGACCAGGACGGCGAGCAGATCAGGCAATGGCTCGGACTTGTCCCGGCCGACGCCGCTGCTGGCGTCGGCGCCGCCAGCGTCGCCGGCGCCGCCGGGGAGGGCCGCTGAGCATGAGTGCAGCCCAGAAGGTCCGGCACCTGGACGCCACCGAACTCATCGCTGCCGTCCTCGACCCCGGCTCGTACCGCTCCTGGGACTCCCCTGTGGAAGATCCCGACCCCAGCCCCGAGTACAGGAAGGAACTGGCTGCGGCCCGGGAGAAGACCGGCGTGGACGAGTCCGTCCTCACCGGTGAAGGCCTTATCCGCGGCCGGCGGGTGGCCGTCATTGTCAGCGAGTTCCGTTTCCTGGCCGGCTCCATCGGCCTCGCCGCAGCGGAACGGATCGTGAACGCCGTCGAACGTGCCACCCGGGAGGGGCTTCCCCTCCTGGCCGGACCGGCGTCGGGCGGCACGCGCATGCAGGAGGGCACCATCGCGTTCCTGTCCATGGTGAAGATCAGCGCCGCCGTACGGGCGCACCGGCAGGCCGGCCTGCCTTACCTCGTCTACCTCCGGCATCCCACCACCGGCGGCGTCATGGCCTCCTGGGGCTCCCTCGGGCACATCACCGTGGCCGAGCCGGGCGCCCTCCTCGGTTTCCTGGGGCCGCGGGTCTACGAGGCGCTGTACGGTTCCCCTTTTCCGGAGAACGTCCAGGTGGCCGAGAACCTCTTCGACAAGGGACTCGTGGACGCGGTGGTCCCGCCCTGGCAGCTGTCCGACGTCGTCGACCGCGCCCTGAGTATCCTGGTCGCCGGCCCGCCTGCGCGGGTCCGGCCGCCGCGGACGTTGTCCGTGAAACCGTCCGACGCCGGGGCCTGGGCGTCGATCGAAATCTCCCGGAACCCGCGCCGGCCGGACCTGCGGCAGCTGCTGGCCTATGGGGCCCGTGACGTGCTTCCGCTCAACGGCACCGGCCAGGGCGAAAAGGACCCGGGGCTGCTGCTGGCGCTGGCCCGCTTCGGGCAAAAGTCCTGCGTGGTAATCGGGCACACCCGGCCCCGGCCCTCGCAGCAGACCGCGATGGGCCCGGCGTCCCTGCGTGAAGCCCGGCGCGGCATGCGGCTGGCCGAGGAGCTCGGGCTTCCCTTGGTGACGGTGATCGACACCGGCGGCGCGGCGCTGTCCAAGGAGGCGGAGGAGGGCGGCCTGGCCGGCGAAATCGCACGGTCACTCCATGACCTCATCGGACTCAACTCCCCCACGGTTTCCGTGCTGATGGGCCAGGGCACCGG
The DNA here is from genome assembly GCF_059568005.1 of Arthrobacter sp. BGA-UO-ETr-C19. Taxonomy (NCBI): domain Bacteria; kingdom Bacillati; phylum Actinomycetota; class Actinomycetes; order Micrococcales; family Micrococcaceae; genus Arthrobacter; species Arthrobacter sp. BGA-UO-ETr-C19. Next base: position 541,340 of record NZ_JCAQPC010000023.1, on the reverse strand, counting down.
CGGCGGTGCCCTGGCACTGTTTCCGGCCGACCGCACCATCGCTGCACAGCACGCCTGGCTGTCACCGCTTCCGCCCGAAGGGGCCAGCGCCATCGTGCACCGCAGCACCGAGTTCGCCCCTGCCATGTCCGAGGCGCAGGGCGTCAACGTCGCCTCTCTCTATGCCCACGGCATGGTGGAGCACATCGTGGACGAACGCGGCGACGCCGCCCTCGAAGGCAGGGCGTTCTGCCAGCGACTGGGGCAGGCGATCGAGTACGAGCTGGCCGCGCTCTCGGCCGCCGGGGTGGCCGAGCTCCTCCCGCAGCGGCTCGAAAAGTACCGCAACCTCGGCGGCCTCGTCCCCCTCCCCCTCTAGGACCCCTCCTTCTAGGAGTTTTTGTACAGATAATGGGGCTTCGGGGCCCTCGAGCGGCCATTATCTGTACAAAAACTCGGGAAGAGGAGGGCTTGGATGAGTGGGCTGGCCTAGCGGGAGAGCTTCTGGGTGTCGGGTACCGGGTCACCGATGTGGCCCGGTGCGTTTGCCGCCAGGACCCGCTGGACGAAGGCGCCATACTCCTCCATGTAGTGGCGCAGGAAGGCCGCGGTGGATTCGTCCTTGACCTCGCCGTCGCTGCCGAATACGTCGGGGTTGAACTTCAGGTAGGCCTCCGGGGCGTTCAGCTGCGGGGCGTCGAGGAAGCTCAGCACGGCGCGCATGGAGGACTGCATCACCGCCGTGCCGATGCTCCCGGGCGAGGCGCCGATGATGCCGGTGGGCTTGCGGGCGAACGAGTTGGTGCCCCAGGGGCGGGAACCCCAGTCGATGGCGTTCTTCAGGGCACCGGGGATGGACCGGTTGTATTCCGGCGAGACAAAGAGGATGCCGTCGGAGCCTTCGATGGCTTCCTTGAGCGCCCGGCCTTCGGGCGGGAAGTCGGCGTCGTAGTCGTAGCTGTACAGGGGCAGGTCCTTGATGGGGATCTCGGTGAACTCGAGGTCCCCGGGGGCGAGCTTGATGAGGGCCTTGGAGAGGGTCCGGTTGATGGAGCCGCTGGCCAGGCTCCCTACGAAATAGCCGATCTTGTGCGTTGCCATAGTGGTGTTCCTTCCCAACAGCCGGCGCGGACCGGCTGGGTAGACGGTGCTAAGGGCGGTGCTGCGGCTGGCAGCCGCGGGGGCATTTCGGGTGCAACCCCAACAGTTCAACACAGAACAGCATCCCCGGCCAGAGCACAGGGGCAGTCCTTGACAGGCTGACTGGTGCGGTAGCTAGATGAACGTTAAGCGATGGCCCACAGCACACAACCGCAACAGAGGAGCGGCAGTCATGAGCGAGAACCCGGAGGCGCTGCAGCGCATCCACAGCGAAGCCCCCGCCGAAGGGGATGAAACGGCAGACCCCACCGACATCCGCATGCATTCGCAGGATCCGGCCGAAGGTGCCGACGACGTCGTCGAACCTGCGCCCAAGCGGACGGAGACATCCTGACGGACGTCCCCGCCCGCCGTCGGGCAGTCCGCGGCGGCTGAGAGAATAGCCGCATGGACGTCGCCCTGGGGTTGCTGGCGCTCACCGCCGTGGTGTGCGCGGTCAGCGCGCTGGGCCGCAAGCTTGATGTGCCGGTCCCGCTGCTCCTGGTGCTCGCCGGGGTGGCCGGGTCCTTCCTCCCGTTCGTGCCCCGCGTCGACCTCAACCCTGAACTGGTGCTCGTGGGGCTGCTGCCACCGCTCCTGTATGCCGCCGCCCTGCAGACGTCGCTGTATGACTTCCGCTCCAACCGGCGGGCCATCGGGCTGCTCTCGGTGGGCTACGTCATCTTCGGCACCATCGTGGTGGGCCTCGTGGTCTGGTGGCTGTTCCCGGAGATACCGCTCGCCGCGGCCATCGCGCTCGCTGCCGTGGTGGCTCCGCCGGATGCGGTGGCCGCCACGGCCATTGCACGCAAGGTGGGGATGCCGCGCAGGATCGTCAGCATCCTGGAGGGCGAATCGTTGGTCAACGACGCAACCGCCCTGGTGTGCCTGCGTGCAGCGGTCGCCGCCCTGGCAGGAGCCGTTTCCGTGCTGGAGATCGGCGCCGACTTCCTGCTGGCCGCCGGCGGCGGGCTTGTGGTGGGCCTGGCGGCAGCCTACGTCCTCACCCAGCTGCGCCGGCGGATCCGCAACGTTGCCATCAATACCTCGACGTCGCTGATGGCACCCTTCGTGGCGTACCTGCCGGCGGAGGCGATCCACGCGTCCGGTGTCCTGGCCGTAGTGGTGACCGGCCTGATCATGGGCACAAAAGCACCCTCCATGCCCAGCGGGGCCGCCCGGCAGAGCCAGCGGAGCAACTGGGAGACGGTGCAGTTCCTGCTGGAAAATTCGGTGTTCCTCCTTATCGGCCTGCAGGTGCGGACCGTCATCGAGGGCGTCCAGGACGATTCGCTGGGCACCGCCAGAATCTGGGGTGGGTGTGCGGTGATCCTGCTGGCCGTGCTGCTGCTGCGGCCGGTCTGGGTCTTTCCGGCGACCTACCTGCCCAGGCTTATCCCGGCCGTCGCCCGGAAGGACCCAGCACCACCCTGGCAGTACCCGGCCATCATCTCGTGGGCCGGCATGCGCGGCGTGGTGACGCTCGCCGCAGCCCTCACGCTGCCCGAGGACCTGGAGCACCGCACCGTCCTGATCCTGGCGGCGATGGTGGTGGTGGGCGGCACCCTGGTGCTGCAAGGGTTCACGCTGCCCGCCCTGGTGCGGCTGCTCCGTGTGCAGGGTCCCGATCCGGGCGAGGACGCGCTGGCCCAGGCCTCGCTGACGCAGCAGGCCACGGCGGCTGGAGTGGAGCGGCTGCACGAACTCCGGACCGACGACGATCCTCCGGAGGTGGTGGCCATGCTCAAGCGGAGGACACTGGAGCGCGGCCTGGCAGCGTGGGAACGCCTGGGACGGCCGACGGCGGAAGCCGCCACTCCCAGCCAGCGCTATGCCCAGCTGCGGCTCGCCATGCTCGAGGCCGAGCGGGCGAAGGTCCTCGAACTCAGAAGCGGCGGGAACTACGCCCACGAAGTGCTCAGCAATGTCCTGGAGCGGCTCGACGTCGAAGAGTCGATGCTGGACGCCGTCATCGAGGAGGCCGACGTTTCCGGTTCCCGCGCCCTCGCCCGGCCGGGCGGCGACTGCGAGCATCTCGAGGCCGCCCGCGATCCCGAGGTTCCCGGCGACGCACGCTGCGAGGCCTGTGTCCGCGAAGGAACAGCCACGGTCCACCTGCGGATGTGCCTGGAGTGCGGGAATGTGGCCTGCTGTGACTCCTCTCCCGCCACCCACGCGTCCCGGCATTTCAAGGCCACCGGACACCCTGTCATGCGCAGCATCGAACCGGGCGAGGACTGGCGGTGGTGCTACGTGGACGATCTCCTCGGGTAATGGACCCGGGCAGCCCGGGGCGGAGGCAAGATAGCCAAACGGATCTAACAGCCCCGTAACCCGCCGTTAATCCCGCGGCGGGAGACTGGAGCCCTTGGATCCGCACGACTGGCCTTGCGTCTCGGGGACAGCCACTCGACGAGGAGTTCTGTAGGCATGAATAGTTCCGACGACGACAGCAGGCCAGTACCCTCCGTTCTCCCGGTCAGCGGCGGGGAACGGCCCGATCTCAGAAGCTTCCATGTCCGCGAAGACGTCGCCATGGCAGGCCGCTGCGGCAATGTGCACCTGGCCACCGGCCGGACCTGCATCCTGCCCGAACGCCACCAGGGATCCTGCGACTTCGTGGGCCCGGAGGATGCCAACGGGGTGGCTCGCACGGGCGAGTGACGGCGCGTTAGGTGCTCTTCGCCATCGGTACTGCCGGCATCGGTTCACCCGCAATGTCCGACGCCGGGGTGAGGACCCAGCGTTCCCCGTCCTGTTCATAACTGATCACCACGGACGCGGCGGCACTGCTTGCCGCGTCCAAGGCGAGCAGCAATGCCGCCTGCATGCGCCGGGCATGCCCGAATCTGGCTTTCGCCGTGCCCTCGAGGTCGCTGTTGTCGACGAGAATATAGGCCCTGCCCTCGGCCACCGCCCTGATCGAATATCCGCGCTCCTCATGCACCGATCCGCGGGATGAGGCAATCTCCGTGACCCTGTCGGCCCGCACCAGGCTGTGGCTGATCGTCCGGATCCACACCTCACCCATGGCGACTCCTTTGCTGCCGTGCGGGCTGAAACTGCCTCTACATGCAAACGGTAGTCCGAGACAGCCCGGATGTAAGCCCCCCAAACGCTGCAACCGCCGTCGTAATCCAAAATGCCACAGGTTTTCCCCAAGCTCCGGGAGGGCTTTCCCAAAGCTCTGTAGGAAATAGTGAGCCTGACCAGGGATTATCCCTGGACGGTCTCAGAGCACCGCCCAACGCACAGCGTTCGGGCGATGCCCGCGACCGCCGGGTTCTTAGGGGGAAAGATGTTTCAGACCTTTTGGCGGTTCCGCGGGGCAATAGCCCCACATGCCTGGGCGCTGGCAGGCGGCGCGCTCCTGGTGGTGTTCGTTGCCGCCGTGGAAGTTGCCCTCCCGTGGCCCATGAAAGTCATCGTCGACGACGTGCTGCAGCCGACGGGCAAGTCCCAGCTTCATGAGATGCCCCCCTTCCTGGGCCTGGCCGGCATGAGCCAGCTCCAGCTGCTTCTGCTCGCCGCGTCGGCCTTGCTCGCCATGACAGTGCTGAACGCGGGGGCGGACTATCTTGGCACCCGCCTGCTCAACGGCGTCGGTGAGAGGGCCATGGCCACGATCCGGGCGGACGTCTTCACCCATCTGCAGCGGCTGTCTTTGGCCTTCCACGACAAGCAGCGGCTGGGCGACCTCGTGACCCGCACCACCACAGACGTCGACTACGTGCGTGCCCTCATGGTGTCGATCCTGTCCGTGCTGCTGCCCAATGTTTTCATCCTGGGTTTTGTGATCACGATCTGCGTACTGATCGACCCGACCTTTGCACTGATCGGCCTCGCGGTGTCGCCGCTGCTGTTCGTCACCGTGCTGTTCTACCGGCGCCGTATCAAGGGCGCGTCAAAGGAGGCCCGCAGCCGGGACAGCGACATCGCGGCGGCGATGTCGGAGACGTTCGCCTCGGTCCGGGTGATGCAGACCTACACGAGCGAGGCCCGCCACGAGGAGGACTTCCGCACCCGCAATGACGGTCGGCGTGACGCCGGCCTGCGGGTTATCCGGCTGCAGTCCATGTTCTCGCCGCTCGTTGACATCATCGCGACCCTGGGCACGGTGCTGGTCCTGTGGATCGGCGCCCAGCGGGTGCTGGACGGGACCCTGACGCTGGGCCTGCTGCTCGTTTTCCTCGCCTATCTCAAGGCCCTGTACTCCCCCATGAAGTCGCTGGCCAAGCTGACCACCGTCATCAGCCGCGGCCAGGCCAGCGCAGAGCGCATCCAGGAAATCCTGGACACCGCGCCGGCCATCTCGGACCTGCCCGGTGCCCGGCCGGCCCCGCGGCTGGCCGGCGCCGTGGAACTGCGCTCGGTGAGCTTCGGCTACCAGGGCGACCGGCATGTGCTGCACGGAATCGACCTCAAGGCGGAGCCTGGCAGCGTGCTGGCGATCACTGGCCCGACCGGCGCCGGCAAGTCATCCCTCGTCAGCCTGATACCGCGGCTCTACGATGCGGCCGAGGGGGAAGTACTGCTTGACGGCATCGATGTGCGGGACCTGCAGGTGGCCACGGTGCGCCGGCAGATATCCATCGTGCTGCAGGAATCCATCCTGTTCCGCGGGACCATCTACGACAACATCGCCTACGGCTCGGAGGGCGTCAGCCGGGAACAGGTCCTGGCCGCGGCTGAGGCAGCCCACGTGGACGAGTTCGTCCGCAACCTGCCCCTGGGGTACGACACCCCGGTGGCCGAGCGGGGCGTCACCCTCTCCGGCGGCCAGCGTCAGCGCATCGCCATCGCCCGCGCGCTGGTCCGCGACACACCCATCGTCATCCTCGATGAGCCAACATCCGGCCTGGACGCCATCTCTGAGCAGTACGTCATGCGCGGCCTCGACCGGCTCATGGCAGGGCGCACCGTGATCGTCATCGCGCACCGGCTCTCGACGCTGAAACGGGCCGACCGGATCTACGTGCTGGACAAGGGGCGGATCGTGGAAAGCGGCAGGCACGGCGAACTCGCCGCGGCCGGCGGCCTCTACAGCCGGCTGGACAGTCTGCAGCAAGCCAAGGACACCCCGGCGCTCACCCTGGTTCCTGCGGAAATCGGCAGCCTTCAGACGGAGACGAGCGCATGAGCAGGACGAAGCCCCCGACGTACGGTGCGCTGCCCTGGCGGATCGGAAAGAAGGGCGCCCTTGAAGTGCTCCTGATCCACCGTCCGGCCCACGGCGACTGGTCCATCCCCAAGGGCAAGGCGGACCCGGGGGAAACCGGCCGGGAGTGCGCGGAACGCGAGGTGCGGGAGGAAACGGGCCTGCACTGCCGTGTGGGCGCGGAACTGCCCAGCATCCGCTACGAGGACAGCAGGCACAGAACCAAGACCATCCGCTATTGGGCTGCCGCGGCGGGGTCAGGCCGCTTCACTCCCAATGACGAGGTCGACGCCGTCCGGTGGCTGCCGCTGCCGGCGGCCTTGCGCACGGTGACAGAACCGCGGGACAGGCCCGCCATCATCGCCTTGGGCAGCCGGCTCCAGCTGGAGCTGGGCATCAGTCCGGCGCCTAGGCGGGAGAAAATGCTGCTGCTGGTACGCGGGGCCGATATGACGAAACGGGACGAGTGGGACCCGGCAGCAGGCAGCCGGCCGCTGGCGCCGGGCGGCGAGCAGGCTGCCAGGTCGCTCGCCACGCTCGGAGCCTTGTTTGAAATCGAACGCATCGTCTCCGCACCATCGATCCGCTGCGTCGAAACGGTCGCCGAACTGGCACGTCGGGAATCCCTCGAAGTCGAGCGCTCGGAGCACCTGGCCGGCGGCAGCGTGGCGGCCACACTGGACCTTGTGGCCGGGACCCGCGGGACGGGTACGGTCCTGTGCACGCACGAGGGCATCATGGCTGATGTCCTGGCCCACCTGATCCAGCACGACCGGACGGTCCTGACCAAGCGCTTTCGCGTCCGCAAGGGGTCAGCCTGGGTGGTGACCGGAGACCGCACGCGCTACCACTCCGCCTACTACCTGCCGCTGTCCCCGGCGGACCTGAGCCCCGCAGTGGATCTTCGCGCCGCCGTCTAGCACCGTGTGCCCGCGTTGCGGCGGGCGTACGCTCAGACAGTGGACATCGTGGAGTTCCTCTCCGCGCGCATCGCCGAAGACGAGGCAGTGGCGCGCAAGCTGCTCAACGACCGCACGACGTCGGAATCGGGCAAGTGGTACGAACGCCGCCTGCTGCTGGAGTGCGAAGCCAAGCGGCGCCTGATCGGGATCGTCGAGGCGGCCCGGCAGACAGCGCTGGCGACGCTCGTGAGCGATCCCTTCGGTGACGAGACCGAGTGGATTCCGCAGGCGCTGGAATGGACCACCCTGTCGCTCAATGCGCTGGCGGTCCCCTACAGTGACCATCCCGACTTCAACCGGGACTGGCTCTGGTCCACGTAGCTCCCTCTGCCGGGGGCGCGGCTCACTTGCTGCCCAGGATGCGGCGGGCGTCGGCCTGGGCATCCAGTTCCTGCTGTGACACTACGGAGCCGCTGATGTACCCCGCGCCGGACCTCATGGCCCGGAGTTCAGCCACGGTGTACGGAATCCGTCGGCGGTGCGCCATGGCGTGGCAGTTGGGGCACAGCGGAACCAGGTCCCCCACGGGATCCAGCACGTAGCCGGGCCCCAGCTGGGCAGCCGGCACCAGGTGATGGACATGGATGAAGCCTTCGCCTTCCGGGCCGTAGGCGGCCTCGAAGGAAAACCCGCAGGCGGCGCATGAGGTGCCGTGGTGCGCCAGGCAGACGCGCCGGGCGTGCGGATTGCGCTCGTACCTGTTTACGCCCACCCTGGTCAGGGCGTCCGGCGGCAGGGTGCCGGGCACGGGAAGGACCGGATCATTCTCGTCGGCTGGCAGGCACTCGGCCCAAAGCTCCCGGATGGCCCGTGCCTGGTCCTCCGGGACCGGCTGGCACGCGCCTGTGGCCGCGGCAGCAGTCCAGTCCGTCAGCGGCGCGCGGGCTGCCAGGATGTCCATCGGAACCTGGTCGCCGAGCGGCAGCAGCACGTCAAAATCCACGTCAATACAGGTCCGTGTCGCGTGTTCCGGCCCGGCAACCAGATATGGCGCGGAGGCGACCACGCCATGGCCTATCAGCCCGCTTCCTGCCTTTCCATGCAGCAGGAGCCAGGCATCCGCTCCCGGCCCCGGCTGGGTGCCGTTTCCGGTGGGCCACGCGCGCCGGAACACGCCGGCAGCGCCCAGCTCATCCACGACCCGCGAATAGCCCGGCCAGGTATCGCCTACGCCCGGGTTCCAGCCCAGCAGAACAGCCACCATCCCTTTATCGTGCCACCTTCGGGCACTTCAGGAGGAGCGGTTGCGCAGGCGCCGCCACCACGGGGGTTTGGCTTCCGCGACAGGTTCCGGCGCCGCCGCGGCCGCCGCAGCACGCCGTTGGCGCCACCGCTGCACCTCGGCGTCGGCGTCACGGGTTTTCGTGACCACCGGCGGGCCGCCCTGCAGCTGGCGGCGGGCGTCGATGACGCTGGCATTGAAGTCCTCGACCATGTCGCGCACCCGCTTTTCCGTGTACTGGGCATCCAGTTTGGCGTCCAGCTCCGCGTCCTCGGTGCGCAGCAGGATCGCTTTTGGTCCGAGGCCGCTTAGGTGCTCGCGCTGGATGAGGCCCTTGACCCACCAGTCGGGGTCATATCCTTCCCCGAGTCCGGGAATCGGTTTGCCGGAGTATTTCAGGTTGTCGAATTTTCCCTGCGCCATCGCGTCCCGGATCAGGTAGTCGGCCCGGGCCGCGTCGCTGACCTTCCGGCGCTTTTCCCGCAGTTCGGTCTCCGCGGCGGACAGCTCCGCGTCGTCCTCCGCTGTCCCGCCGGAGGAGCGGAGGGCACGGAGTTCGGCTGCGCGCTCCACCTTCCGCCTGAAGTTGCCGCCTGCTGAAGTCGTCATCCTGTCACCGCCCCTGCCGCCGGAGATTGTCCCGTCTCCAGTATTCCGGCGCGTGCCGGACTCTTCAACGGAGCGTTGGGCGGAACCAGGCAGGAACCGGACAGAACGACGACGGCGGGACCTCCCGCCGTCGTCCGCCTTAGGCGGTGCATGCTTGGGTGGATCCGGCTTACATGGGGTCGGGCCAGTTGCCGATATCTGCACGCGCCGGAACGGCGGCGATCTCGTCGCCTTGCGGCCGCGGGCCGGCGCCCCCCGGGGCGGCTGCGGCCGGTCCTTGAACCGTGCCCTGTATTGGTCCGGCAGGAACCGTCGCGGTGGAGCGTGGACCGGCCGATGCGGACGGACCGGGAGGCTGGTCGGGGACCGCCCTCACAGGTGCAGTGTTCACAGTCGCCGTGATGACGGGAAGTTCAGACCTCGGGATCTTCATGGGGCCCTCGCAGGTGGGGCGGCAACTAAAGGCCGGACCGGGTACTTAACCGTGATTGCCGACCGTCCGACGTGGCTTTCCGAGCCTGAGTCCAACTGATCCGGCGATCACCGACGTGCCGAATCAGCCGGGGAGGACCGGCAGGTCCGGCAACAACTGTGGCGGCCTTCCCAGCCCGGTGTGTGCCGGCAATTGGTGGCACCGGCACACTTTCCACCACCAATACTTCAACCCTATGTGCCACAGCGTGGACCGGCATCCGTAGCAGGTACTCGAATTTTCGCAGCGGCCGCTACTTGGGCACTCGCGGGTCTCCGGCACCCCCGCATGCGTCTGGCGCAGGTCGTCTGGCGTAATGTGCGAAATACCTGCAGGCTGCCCGCTGTTGCGCGGGACATGACAACAATCGGAATCATCGGTGCAGGACACATTGGCAGCCAGGTCGCACGGAAGGCGGTGGAGCTCGGCTACGACGTGGTCATCAGCAATTCGCGGGGGCCGGAAACCCTGGCCGCGCTCGTTGCGGAGCTGGGGCCGCGGGCGAAGGCGGCCACCGCTGCCGAGGCTGCAGCCGCGGGCGACTTCGCCGTCGTCACCGTTCCGCTCAGGAGCTACCGGGATATCCCCGTGGAGCCGCTGGCCGGCAAGATCGTGATCGACACCAACAACTACTACTGGGAGCGGGACGGCCGCTTTCCGGCGCTGGACAACGGGGAAGCCACCACGTCCGGCCTGCTGCAGGAGCACCTTCCGCTGTCCAAGGTGGCCAAGGGCTTCAACCACATCATGGCCAAGCAGATCACCTCGGACGGTACCCCGCCGGGCACGGAGAACCGCCGCGCGCTGGCCACGGCCAGTGACTATCCCGAGGCAAGTGAGCTGGTGACGAAGCTTTACGACGAGTTCGGCTTCGACACCGTCAACATCGGTCCCCTGTCCGAGAGCTGGCGCGCCGAGCGTGACCGCCCTGCCTACGTCGTCCGGCAGAACGCGGCAGAGCTCACGGAGAACCTGGCAAAAGCTCCGCGGACCATCTGAGACCTGCCCGTTACCAGTGGCCTCGGCGGATCCAGGCCGGGTCCACTGGACTTAGGCCGGGTCCGCGAGCTCGGGCGACCCGGTGGAATCCCCGAAGCGTTCGACCGTGTAGTCCGAACAGAGCCGAACCGCTTCCGGGCGGGAGACGGCGGGTGCGTCCCGGCGTCGTCCTCCCGCCCGGGTAGTTCAAGACAGCCCTGGGCCGCGCTGGCTCGGCGGCCGGAGATCGATGATGGGCAGGTGCCCGTCCGTGCGGATGCTGTCTCCGCCGCCGTTGCGGTGGTGGTACCCGGAGGAGAAGTGCCGGATGACGTGCACGGATTCCACGGCGTTGGCAGTTTGCAGCGTGCCGACAATGAAGTCGCGCTCCTCGTCGGTCCCGTCGGCGATCTTGTGTGTGATCTGGAACGTGAAGAGCGAGAGTCCCACGCTTTTGTCGTAGGTTCCGGCACCCACCCAGTCCACCGCGAACCCGCCAGGAAGCATCCAGCCGTCCGGGCATTTCCAGAACCGCACATGGTGCCGCTTGCGCGGGTTGCCGTCGATTTCCCGCTGGAACGCCATGTCCTGCTTGTTGCCGAAGACGTACAGGGCACTGACCGGCGACTGCGGATAGCTCCGGCCCAGAAGCGTCGCGGTGAGGGTGCGCCAGGCAGTGGACGGGGTGACGGGGTCGGACTCAATCCACCCTGCCGTGAGCATCGCGGTGCGCAGTTCGTCCGCGGGGCCGATGACGGCGAGATTGACCGGATCGCCGAGCACGCCGTCGCCGGTGCGGGCACGCCCGATGAAGTAGTTCGGCAGGTACAGACTGCTGAGGATCTTGTGGACGCGGGGCAGGAAGGCATAGGCAGCGATCAGCCACACGGGGAGGAATACCCACACCTGCTCAGGTCCCCTGGCCAGCCGGGCGAGCAGGAAGAAATAGACGGCCCAGCCCACGGCGGCGGTGATGGCCACGTACAGCAGCCGCTGGAGGACGGCGACGACGGTGGCCCAGCGGGTGCCCCAGCGCGCCTTCCGGCTATCCGGCCGGGAGTGCTCGGGCTCCTGCGGCGTCTGGCCCCCGGCACGATGCGGGAGCGCGGGTTCCGCCCGCCCGTGCTTCTGCGGGGCGTCCGGGTCGGTCACTGCACCCCTTTCGGCGTCTTTGGAAACAGCCACCTACTTGGGCAGGTGCTCCAGCAGGTGCCCCGTGACCGCGCCGTACGCGACGTGCGGCACGATGTCGCTGACCCAGTCCGCGGCACTCCAGGTCCGCGGATCAGTCACGCCCAGGGCGGTCATGGGGACGTTGGAGACGAGCAGGGCAGCCAGCGACGCCACCGCCACTGACCGGACGGGCCCGGTGCGGACCCCCAGTGACCCGGCCGCCCCCAGCACAGCGCCGAGACCCATGCCAGTGGCGATCCCGAGCAGCGGGCCAAGGGCCTCCACCCTGTTCCCGCGCTGGGCTTCGGTTCCCGGGATCGTCACCCCCGCCCGGTCCGCCAGCCTCTCCACGGAGTCGCTGGGAGTGGTGCTCGCCGCCCGGCCCCGCCACACCATATCCAGGTAGCTGACGGCATTCAGCGCGGTGGTTCCCGCGGCGCCCGCGAGCGCTCCGTTCACAAGTCCTTTGAACAGGGACATCCTCAACTCTCCTTCTGGCCATCCGCCGAGCTTGCTCTTCCCCGAAGTCTTGCTCTTCCCCGAAGTCTTGCTCTTCCCCGAAGCTACGTCAGGTCCCCTGACCGCGGCAACGGCGGCGGCTGCCGTCAGAGAAAGATGGCCGATTTTGTCACCCTGGGCCCTTATGCTTTGGGTGATCCATTTTCTCGTGATGGCGACATGCAACAACCAGGGGGACACTGTTGCGTCCGGATTCCAACTGGCGGGAGAACCCGCCACCACCAGGTTTCGGCGTGCCCAACGAGGGGTTGCCGCCGGGCGTCCGAAGGTCCGCGAGCGGCCGAATCCCGCAGTGGGCCATCGACGAGGCCTTCGGGCCGCCGCAGGATCCCGCCCCATGGCGTTCGGGGCCGTCCGCTCACCTGCCACCCCCGGGTCCGGCCTACGGCCGGCGCGGACGACTCGGCGGGCCGGGCCCCGGCAGGAAATGGGCCATCGGCGCAGGCGTCGCCCTGCTCGTGGGCCTCTCCTCTGTGCCGATGGTGTTCGAGCGCTATGTCCTGCCGGCAGTCCTGCCGTACCTTCCCGGAGCGCCGGTGCCGCCGCCGGGATTCGAGGCTGCGTCATCCCCGCTCGGGCAGCCGCCTGCCAGCACAGGATCACAGGCATACGTGCTGCAGGAATCCCCCGACGCCGGCCAGCCCTTCGCCGCCTACGATCCCTGCCGGCCCGTGCATTAAGTGGTCCGCCCCGACAACGCCCCGCCCGGTGCTGACCAGATGATCCAGGAGGCGGTCGCCAAAGTTTCGGCCGCCACCGGCCTGCGCTTTGTCTATGACGGCCTCACGTCAGAGGCGCCCGCCGAGGAGCGCGAAATGTTCCAGCCGGATCTGTACGGCAAGAGGTGGGCTCCCGTGCTCATTGCCTGGTCCAACCCTGCGGAGAGTCCTGACCTGGCCGGGGACGTCGACGGCCTGGGTGGCAGCGGGTACGCCTATATGGAGGGCCAGCCGTACGTCCTGGTGGCGGGCCAGGTGGCACTCGACGCCCCCGATTTCGCCGACATCCTGCAGTGGCCGGACGGACGCCGGTACGCCCGGGCCGTCATCATGCACGAGCTCGCCCACGTCGTGGGGCTGGACCACGTGAACGACCCCACCCAGCTGATGAACCCGGAAGGCGCGGACGTTACGGAGTTCGCCGCAGGCGACCTCGCCGGCCTGGCCGTTCTGGGCGGCGGGGAATGCGTCCCGGAACTCTGACCCGGGCGACGGGCAGCTGACGACGGCGGGAGGTCCCGCCGTCGTCAGCTTGCCTGCTGCCTATTCCTGGATGTTCTTTTCCGCGGACTTTTCTGCGGAGGCGATGGCCCAGGCGGCGTTGACCAGGCCGATATGGCTGAAGGCCTGCGGGAAATTTCCCAGCAGCTCGCTGCTGTCGGCCGCCACTTCCTCTGCCAGCAGCCCCAGGTCCGTGGCGAAGCCGGCGGCACGGTTGAAGACTGTGCGGGCCCGCTCGGTCTGCCCGGCGAGCGCGAGGGCCTGCGCCAGCCAGAAGGTGCAGAGCAGGAACGTCCCCTCCTCCCCCGGCAGACCGTCGGCAGCACGGTAGCGGTAAACCAGCCCGCGGTCATCGGTCAGCTGCCGGTCGACGGCGTCGATGGTGGCAAGCATGCGCGGGTCGTCCGCAGGCAGGAAACCCACGATGCAGAGCAGCAGGCTTGACGCGTCGAGTTCAGCGGAGCCGAACGTCTGGGTGTAGGCGTTCGCCGTGTCGCTCCAGCCCTCGTCGCGGATCGCAAGAGCGATCTCATCCCGTGCCTGCTCCCAGGCGGGGACGCGGTCCCGGGCGTCCAGGGCGTCGGCCAGCCCGACAGCGCGGTCCAGGGCGACCCAGCACATGAGCTTCGAGTGCAGGAAGTGGCTGGGCTCGCCGCGGACCTCCCAAATACCGTGGTCCGGCGTCCGCCACCGGACGGCGGCGCGGTCTGCGGCGCCGGCCAGGAAACGTTTCGCTTCCGGTTCCAGGTCGGCGAGGAATTCCGGCAGCCGGGCCGCAGCGTCCAGAAGCTCCCCGTAAATGTCGAGCTGGCGCTGCTGCCAGGCACCGTTGCCCACCCGCACCGGCCTGCTGGATCGCCAGCCCGGAAGGTGTGCCAGCTCCCGTTCGGACAGATCGCGTTCCCCGCCGATGCCGTACATGATTTGCAGGTCCTCGCCGTCCTGCTGCGACGCGACCGCAGTGGTCAGGAACTGGAAGAACTTCCCCGCCTCGTCCGGGCACGCGGCCACCCACAAGGCCTGCAGCGTCATGCTCGCGTCCCGGATCCAGGTGTACCGGTAATCCCAGTTGCGGGTGCCGCCGGCAACCTCGGGCAGGGATGTTGTGGCGGCGGCGACTATGGCCCCCGTGGGAAAGTACGTCAGCGCCTGCAGGAACCGCCCGCTGGCGCTGACTAGGTCCTTCCAGGGCCCGCGGTAGCTCTGGTGGAGTTCCGACCAGCTGCTCCAGCCGTGCAGGGTGTCATCGAGCCGGCGCGATGCCTCCTGCTGGTTCCACAGGGGCGGCATGCCCTCCCAGCTGTGCCTGTGGTGAAGGACGAAGTGCACCACATCGCCGGCCCGCAGTGACAGCCGCGCCCGGGCAGGGCCGCCGTCCAGGTCGAAGGTGACCGGGCTGGAGAGTGCCAGCACGTCGGCTCCGCCCCTGGCGAGCAGACCGCCGTCGATCTGCCGCAGCAGAGGCCGGACCAGCCCGTACTCCGGGCGGGGATCGAAAGTCACGTCCACCTCGGCCTCGCCGCGGGTGCAGGTGACGCTCCGCAGCAGCGCCCCGGGCGAGCCGGCACCGAGCTCATGGCCGCGGTTCCCGTCGCCCAGCAGCAGGGCATCGGTCACGGTCACTGTTCCGGACCCGGTGGTGTGCGTCGTTTCGAGGACCATGCTCGGCCCCACGTAGCGGCGGGTTGCACGGATCGCGTCCACCGGACTGATCGCCCAGAACCCGGCCTCGTCGCCCAGAATCCGGCCAAAGACAGAGGGACTGTCAAACCGCGGAAAACAGAGCCAGTCCACGGATCCCCCGGCGCCCACCAGCGCGGCGGAACGGCAGTCGGAGAGCAGGGCATAACTAGCAATCGGGTCACCGGCCATGCCCGCACCATAGCCGATTCAGGAAGACCCGGCGAGGGTCCGGGCGCTGCCCGCCCCCAAAGCCGCGCCGGGCCGCACGGTCCACGTTGTTCGGAGCGGCGCAGCTGTGAAAACATGCCTCATGCGCGCCATGCAGAATTCCAGCCGATTGCAAGATGTCCGGTACGACCTCAGGGGTCCGGTACAGCATGCGGCGAAGAAGATGGAGGCGGAAGGCCACAGCATTCTGCGCATGAACCTGGGGGATCCCGCGCCGTTCGGCCTGCATGCGCCGGAGTCCATCGTGGTGGACATGATCCATCACCTGCGCGAGGCACAGGGCTACAGCGACTCGAAGGGCATCTTTTCCGCCCGGACCGCCATCTCGCAGTACTACGAGACCAAGGGCCTGATGGAGATCGGCGTCGAGGACATCTTCATCGGCAACGGGGTCAGCGAGCTCATCTCCATGACGCTGCAGGCCTTCCTTGAGGTCGGTGACGAGGTCCTCATCCCGTCACCGGACTATCCGCTGTGGACTGCGGCCACGGTGCTCTGCGGCGGCAGCGCCGTGCACTACACGTGCGATGAGGAGAACAACTGGTGGCCGGACATGGCCGACGTCGAGGCGAAGATCACCGAGCGCACGCGGGCCGTCGTGCTCATCAACCCCAACAACCCGACCGGGGCCGTGTACCCCCGGCACATCCTGGAGGGGTTCGCCGATCTGGCCCGGCGCCATGACCTGGTGCTGTTCTCCGACGAGATCTACGAGAAGATCACGTTCGATGACAACGTCCACATCCACACGGCGTCCGTGGCCCGGGACATTCCGGTGCTGACCTTCTCCGGCCTGTCCAAGGCGTACCGGATGCCGGGCTACCGTGCCGGCTGGGTGGCCGTTTCCGGTCCGCGCTGGGCCACCGCCGCCTACCGGGAGTCCCTCGAACTGCTGGCCTCGCTCCGGCTCTGCCCCAATGTTCCCGCGCAGCACGCGATCCAGACGTCACTGGGCGGCTACCAGAGCATCACGGACCTGATCCGGCCCGGCGGGCGGCTGCGGGAGCAGCGCGACCTTGCCTGCCGGCTGCTCAACGAGATTCCCGGCGTGAGCTGCGTGCCGGCGGCCGGCGCGATGTACCTGTTCCCGAAGCTGGATCCCGAGATGTACCCGTTCGTGGACGATGAGCAGTTTGTCCTTGACCTGCTGCAGGACCAGAAAATCCTGGTCTCGCACGGTACGGCGTTCCACTGGCACGCCACGGACCACTTCAGGTTCGTCATCCTGCCCGCCGTGGACGACATCCGCGAGGCCGTGCGCCGCATCGCCACTTTCCTGGCCTCGTACCGGGCCAAGGCCGGCCGTGCCCGCGCCATGTCCGGAAACGCCCACCACGGCCCGGACGAACTGAGCGCCTAAGCACTGCCGCTGCAGCGGCTGAGGAAAGCGGACGACGGCGGGCGGTACCCGCCGTCGTCCGCTTTTCTGTTCCCGTGGGCGCTTGTTCCCGTGGACCGCCCGGGAGACAACAAGTAAGGTTGCTTACTAAACGCATGCTGCCGAGTTCGCCGCGAATGACGAGAGACAGGACCCCGCATTGCCTGACGAACCGTTGACCGACAAACCGTTGCCCTACGGACCCCTGACCGACAAGCAGGGAACACCGCAAACTGGCGTGCGCGGCGAACTCCGCCAGGACACATCCGTCGGAGGCAAGGACCTCACCCGCTGGCAGAGCCGGTTCGGCCGCCTTCTGGTCGGAGCCGTCCAGCGGATCAGCCAGATCCTGGGGCCGCACGGCGCCCTGATCCTGACTCTGACGCTGGGGGCCGTCATCGCCGCCGTCCTGACCGCTGCCTTTGCTGAGGTGTACGAGTCGGTGGTCCGCGCCGACGGGGTGGCCGGCCTGGACCATCCGGTGCTCGCCGCCGGCAAGAGCCTGCGCTCCCCCGGCCTTGACATGGCGATTACTGCCTTCACCGACGTGGGCGGCACCATCGGCATGCCAATCCTGGCCCTGACCGTCATGGGCTCCCTGGCCTACCGGCGGCGATCCTGGACGCCCGTCATTCTGATTGTCACGGCGGGCTTGGGCTCCCTGCTGATGACCATCGCGGGGAAGCGGCTTATCGGCCGTACCCGCCCCGACCTGAGCGACGCCGTTCCGCCCTACGAACACTCGGCCTCGTTTCCCAGCGGCCATTCCCTGAATGCGGTGGTGATCGCGGGGATCGTTGCCTACCTGATCATCCTGCGGCTAAAGACGGCCCGGAGCCGCGTCCTCACCGGTGCGGCTGCCGCGGTTTTCGCCGCGGCCATGGGCCTGAGCAGGGTATACCTGGGCCATCACTGGCTCACCGACGTTCTCGCCGCGTGGGCGCTCGGGGCGGCCTGGCTGGCACTCGTGATCACCGCCCACCGGCTTTACCTGACAGTGCGGAAACGGCGGGCCCGCGGGGAGGTCCCAGCCGGAACGGCACCCGGAGCGGGACGAGCTTAAGGCGGGACGCGCCTAAGGCGCGGACGACGGCGGGAGGTTCCCGCCGTCGTCGTCCTGCCTTAGCAGCAGGAATCGTCAGCCGATCGGCTCGGCCATCTGTTCCACCACATACTGGACGTCCACGGAGGTGCCCGTCACCGGATCGGCCATCTCCACCTTCCAGCTGCGGGCAAACTGGTTCACACCGCCGGTCATGGCCACCGTGCCGGAGATGAGCACCGTGCCGGGGGCGTTGAGGCCGCGCTCAGTGAGGACGTCCAGCCAGTAGTCCGGTGTCAACAAGGCTTCCAGCGAGCTGTCCTGGATGAGGGTGTCGGGGGTGTCGCCCTCCCCCACCCAGGCCCTGAGGGTGATCTGGTCCAGGTGGTCCCGGACGTCATCCAGCCGCCAGGCCTTGCGGCCCAGCACGTCCGGGCCCGCGTTCTTGCTCCAGGCCACACCGTGCACCTCGAGCGCGCGGTCCGTATGGTCACAGGCGACCGTGAGCAGCACGCCATCCTCAGTGACGATAAGGGCCCACTCCGCCTCCCCGGAGGTGCGCTCATGCTGCACCCGGACTTCCGATACCTGTTGGGCCAGATAGGGGGACACTGGATACAGGGCGGGAGTAGTAGCCGGGCCCGGAACGCCAAGTTCAGCGAGCTCAGCGATATGGGCCTGGACTTCATCCTGCTCACGCCCCGCGTAGCCGGCATTCAGGAGGTGCCTGACCTCCACATCCTGCGTGCGGCCGTCCGGTAGTTCGAAGCTCAGAGTCGTCATCGTGGATCCATCCTTTGCATGTGCTGCTACAGAAATTTTTACTAACCGGAAACCGGAAACGGTCGCCAATGTACATCCAGTATGCGTAATGTATACATTTAACGCCAGCGTGACAGGCGTCACTTGAAAACCTCGTGGAGGACAACACCATGGCCAACGCTCCAGTTCCGGGTCCCGGCACAGCGCCGCATCCGCACAAGACGATCCACCCCAAGGGCCTGTACAAGGCCTTTGCCGCCAGCCTTACCGGCACCGCGCTCGAGTGGTACGACTTCGCCGTCTACTCGGCGGCGGCCGCCGTCGTATTTCCCGTCGTCTTCTTCCCGGCGACCGACCCCCTGACCGGGACGGTCCTCGCCTTCTCCACCTACGCCGTCGGCTACGTTTCCCGCCCGGTCGGCGGCATCATCTTCGGCCGGCTCGGGGACCGCATCGGCCGCAAGAAGGTCCTGGTGACCACGCTAATGATCATCGGCGTGGCCACAGTGCTCATCGGCGTGCTGCCCGGCTACGCAAACATCGGCGCTACGGCAGGAATCCTCCTGGTTCTGCTGCGGTTCGCGCAGGGCGTGGGTGTGGGCGGCGAATGGGGCGGCGCCGTCCTGCTCTCCAGCGAATACGGCGATCCGCACCGCCGCGGCTTCTGGGCTTCCGCGGCCCAGGTGGGTCCGCCCGCCGGCAACCTGCTGGCCAACGGCGCACTCGCCGTCCTGACCGTCGCGCTCACGGAGGAGCAGTTCCTGAGCTTCGGCTGGCGCATCGCGTTCCTGGTCTCGGCCGTGCTGGTCGGTTTCGGCCTCTGGATCCGGCTCAAGCTGGAGGACACCCCCATCTTCAAGGCCATCGAGGCCCACGGCGAACAGCCGCATGCCCCCGTCCGCGAGGTCTTCAGCAAGGAACTCCGTCCGCTGATCGCCGCCATCCTGTGCCGCGTGGGACCGGACGTGCTGTACGCCCTGTTCACGGTCTTTACGCTCACCTACGGCATCCAGGTCCTGGGCTACGAACGGAACCAGGTGCTGACCGCCGTCCTGATCGGCTCCGCCTTCCAGCTGTTCATGATTCCGCTGGCCGGCGCCGTCTCCGACCGCTTCAACCGCCGCCTGGTCTACGGCGTCGGCGCCGTGGTGGGGGCAGTGTGGACGTTCGTCTTCTTCGGCGTCCTGGGCGGCAACAACCAGCCGATGCTCATCGTGGGAATTGTGCTCGGCCTGATGGCCCACTCCTTCATGTACGGTCCGCAGGCGGCCTTCATCGTGGAGCAGTTCTCCCCGCGGCTCCGGTCCACCGGCAGCTCGCTGGCGTACACGTTTGCCGGCGTGATCGGCGGCGCCATAGCGCCCCTGCTGTTCACGGTGCTGCTCGCCGAGTTCGGCACCTGGATTCCGGTAGCCATTTACGTGGCCGTGGCCGCAGCGGTGACGTTGGTGGGGCTGGCGCTCGGCCGGGACAACGACACTATTGAAGATATGGACTACCGGCTGCTCCTGGAAGGCTCCGCCTCGGCCCGCCAGCAGTCAGGCACTGTCTAGTCCTCCTACCGAGTTTTTGTACAGATATTGGGCGCTAAAGGCCTCCGAAGTCCCATTATCTGTACAAAAACTCCATCAGGTGCGGAGCAGGATGTCGCGGGTGACGGCCAGGTGATGGTCGATGGCCTCCTGCGCCTTCGCCGCGTCCCCGGACACCAGGGCATCGAGGATGTCCTGGTGTTCGGAGCACACCTGCTGGCGCCTGCCTCCCGTCCGGAACAGGGCGGAAACCCCGACGACGATCTGCCGGACGTGCAGTTTGCTGTAGGTCCGGGAGATGAGCTCGTTGCCGGCAGCGTCGATGAGCTGCTGGTGGAAGAGGGTGTCCAGACGGATAAACTCCTGGGCGGCTTCCGCGCCTTCGTTCTTGGGCAGCCCGGACTGCTGGTCGAGGGTGTCCTGCATCTTGTCCGCCGGGACGCTCCGGTGCTCGATGACGAGACGGGCGGCATGGCTTTCCAGCACCCCGCGCAGCTCCATCAGCTCCGAGATTTCGCGGCCGGTCACCGGGGGGACGTAGGCCCCGCGCTGCGGGATCAGTTCCACCAGCCCGTCCGAGACCAGCAGCAGCAGGGCCTCGCGGACCGGGGTGCGGGAGACACCGATTTCGGCGGCCAGCTCCTGCTCGTTGAGGAAGCGTCCCTGCATTTCCGGGTCGGTCAGGATGTTTTCACGCAGATAGGCGTACGCCTTCTCCCGGCCGGACGCTGCTGTCCCCGAACTTTTTCGCATACATCAGGTATACAACAGAGAGAGAAGATCCATGCGTTTAGCAGTTGCCCAAATCGTCACAGGCGCCGACCTGGCGGCCAATCTCGAGCTGATCCGAGAATACGCCACCCGGGCAAAGGCGGCCGGCGCAGAGCTGGTGGTGTTCCCTGAGGCGGCCATGCGCGCCTTCGGCAATCCGCTGGCAGAGATCGCCGAACCGCTGGACGGGCCGTGGGCCACCGCGGTCCGGGACATTGCCCGGGAACTGGACATCGCCGTCGTGGCTGGCATGTTCACACCCGGGGAAGGCGGGCGGGTGCGCAACACGCTTCTGGTCACTGGCCCGGGGCTCAACACGTCCTATGACAAGATCCACCTCTTTGACGCCTTCGGATTTGCCGAATCCGATTCGGTGGATGCGGGAACATCGCCGGTGACCTTCGAGCTCAACGGCACCACCATCGGACTGGCCACCTGCTACGACGTGCGCTTCCCTGCGCTCTTCACGGCCAACGCCAGGGCCGGTGCCGCCATCAACATCGTCTGCGCCTCCTGGGGTGCCGGCGTTGGCAAGGCGGAGCAGTGGGACCTGCTGGTCCGCGCCCGGGCGGTGGACAGCACCACCTTTGTGGTGGCCTGCGGCCAAGGCGATCCGGCAACCCTCGGGCTGCCGTCCGCCGGCGCGGCGCCCACCGGGATCGGCCACAGTGCGGTGGTGTCGCCGATGGGTTCCCCGCTGATGGCGCTGGGCGGCGAACCGGAACTGGCCGTGGTCGACGTCGACCCGTCCATCATCCCGGACGTCCGCGGAAAGCTGCCCGTGCTTGCGAACGCCAGGAGCTTCTAAGCAGGCTTGTACAAAGGCGGGGCAGGGCCACACTCAGTGGCCCTGCCCCGCCTATGTTCTGCCCTTATGTGCCTGCCGGAACCCGGTACGTGCTCTCCGGAACGTCGGTGATGAACATGTGTCCGGGGGCGTGGCTGATCGCAAAGGCCGGCCCGGATGCCATCACCGCGCTCTGCGGCGTTACCCCGCAGGCCCAGAACACCGGGACTTCTCCAGGCCGGATGTCCACGGCGTCGCCGAAGTCGGGGCGCGCAAGGTCGGCAATGCCGAGCTCGCCGGGTGATCCGACGTGGACTGGCGCACCGTGGACCTTCGGCACCTCCGCGGTCACCCTGACAGCCGTGTCCACCAGTTCAGCCGGCATGGGCCGCATCGAGACGACCATCGGACCGTGAATCCGCCCTACCGGGGTGCACTCGACGTTCGTGCGGTACATGGGGACGTTGCGCCCCGTCTCGGTGTGGCGGAGCGGGATGCCCTCGGCGGCAAGCGCAGCCTCGAAGGTGAAGCTGCAGCCGATGAGCACCCCCACCATGTCGTCGCGCCAGAGCGAGCGGACATCGGGGACCTCGGCGGCCAGGACGCCGTCCTTCCACACCCGGTAGGCGGGGATGTCGGTGCGGATGTCTGAGCCCGCGGCGAGGGAACTTTCGTACGTTCCCGCGGGAATGACGTCGATGACGGGACAGGGTTTCGGATTGAGCCTGCAGAACTCGAGAAACTCGTCTGCGTAATCCGCGGTCACGGCGATCAGGTTGGCCTGGGTATAGCCATCGCTCCAGCCGGAGGTGGGCGTGACCAGGCCGTCGCGGAACTGCCGGCGGGCCTCGGCCGGGGTCAGGAGGGCGTTCGCCGGCGTCATCGGGCTGTGCTTTCGGCCTCGTCTGCTGACGCCCGCAGGTATTCCTCGTCCTCGGCCACATTCGAGTCACGGCCGAGGGCAAGACCCACCACCGTCAGAAGGCATGCAACGCTGAGGTAGATGGCCACGGGGACCCAGCTGTGGAAGGTGCTCTGCAGCAGGGTGAACATGAACGGTGCAATGGCTCCGCCGATGATGCCGGCGAAGGTGTAGGCCAGGGAGCTGCCTGTGGAGCGGAGCCGCGGGGAGAACTGCTCGACGACGAACGCGGCCTGCGGTCCGTACATGAAGGAGTGGCAAAGCAGGCCCAGCACAGTGCCCACCACGAGCATCACCGGGGAGCGGCCCTCCAGCACGATGAAGAACAGGAAGCCCCAGACGGCCGCAGCAACTGCCGCGATGCCGTAGAGGAGGCGCCGGTTAATCCGGTCGGAGAGGGCACCCGCGAGCGGCATCGTGAAGAGCTGCAGGCCCGAGCCGATGAGCACGGCAAGGAGGACCTGCCCGCGGTCGAAGCCGAGTTCCTGGATGCCGTAGGTCAGGGTGAAGACGGTGCAGAGCGCGTACGTGACGTCCGGCCCGATGCGGCTGAGCATGGCGGCCAGGAGGGGGCGGCGCTGGGTGGCGAGGAGTTCGCGGATGGGGGCTTTGGGCTGCTCGCCCCGGGCTTCCATGGCCTTGAAGACGGGGGTGTCTTCAAGCTTCAGCCGGATCCACAGCCCGAACGCAACCAGCAGCGCCGAGATCAGGAAGGCGATCCGCCAGCCGTAGTCCAGGAACGCCTGCTCGGACAGGGCCAGGGTGAGGACGGCGAGCGCGCCGTTGGCCAGGAGGTTTCCGGCGGGCGGGCCGATCTGCGCCGCGGAGGCCCAGAAGCCGCGCCGGCTGGGTTCGCCGAATTCGCTGGACAGCAGGACGGCGCCGCCCCATTCACCGCCGACACCAACACCCTGCGCGAACCTCAGGAAGACGAGGATCGCCGGGGCGATGATCCCGATGTTGCCGTAGGTGGGCAGCAGGCCGATGAGGAAGGTGGCCACGCCAATCAGCATCAGGGTGAAGACCAGGATCTTCTTGCGGCCGATCTCATCGCCCAGCCGGCCAAAGATGATGCCGCCGACCGGCCGGGAAATGTAGCCCACCGCGTACGTCGAGAACGCCAGCAGGGTCCCCGTCACCGGGTCCGACGCCGGGAAGAAGATCAGCGGGAAAACGATGGCGGCCGCCGCGGAGTAGACAGCGAAGTCGTAGAACTCCAGCGCGGTCCCGGTGAGGCTGGCCGCGAACGCCTTGTACATGTCCTTGCGCCCGACGGCGGGCCGGGTGCCTGCGGAGGCCATTGCGGATTGATTGGCCATTTGTTCCTCCATGAAGAGTGTTAAGTCATCCGCGTTGCTACGGATGCGCTGGAGCGCCAGCCTGCCCGGCCTGCGACGTTGACAGGGGCGCGGGCACTGAGGCTGATTGGCGGCTTTCCCCTGGACAGCCACCGAAAGCGGAGCATTCTGTTGGATTGTGGAAATGTAGAACAATCCAAACTTGTTGAACAATGTACGCGACCTGGATCACACCGTCAAGAGGGTCGCACCGCCAAGGGCAGGGCTGAGCGCGCCAGTTAAGCGCGTACGGACACTTGTGGCCCTCTGAAGTGGGCCGCAAGTGTCCGTTCGCGCTATTGAGGTGGTGAAAAAAGGCGCCGGCTAGGACGAGTGGACAGCCGTCTGATGCTCCTCGGACCTGTCGAGGTAGGCCAGGAGCCGTTCAGCCGCCCGCTCATACTCCCCGGCCTCCAGGGCCGTGCAGATGTGTTCGTTCTCGGCCAGGTAGTCCTGGTAGAACCCGCCGTCAATGGAGGCCTTGTGGAAGAACAGCCGCATCTCGGCCAGCACCTGGGACATGATGGTGTTGAGGCGCTCGCTGCCGGCCATGGCCACGAGGGCACCGTGAAAGTGCTGGTTGGCGCTACCAAGCCCTTCGCTGTCGCCAGCCTCGGCCGCGCGCTTTCCTTCTTCCACGGCCGCGCGCACGGCCGCAACGCTTTCGGCACTGCCGCCACCCCGCACGGCGCTGACTTCGATGGCACGCCGTACGGCGTAGACGTCGTGGATGTCGCTGACCTCGAGGCTGGCGACAAAGACGCCGCGGTTGGGCTGGCGGACCACCAGCCGCTCGCTGGCGAGTTCGGCGAATGCCTCGCGCACAGTGTTGCGGGAGACCCCGAGCTCCTCGGAAAGCGCTTCTTCCTTCAGCTTTGTCCCGGGAGGAAGCCCCCCTTCAGCGATCTGGAGCCGCAACTCGCTCGCAACCCGGGTGGCCACCGACGGCACAGCCACGCGCAGCCGCGCCGCGCCGGATGCTGCTCGCTCCGTTGATTCCTGCGGGTTCACTGTGGCCATACACCGAATTTACACGAGCCAACCACAATCGGATTGTTGAATTGTTGAACATTTCCGCTGGAGGGTGCATCCTTGTGTAAGGACGAGTTGAGATGAGGGTCACAATGCACGCAATAGATTTGAACAGCGACGTCGGTGAATCCTTCGGGCGATGGAGCCTGGGAGACGACGCAGCAATGATGGCCTCCGTGTCGAGCGCCAACGTCGCCTGCGGTTTCCATGCGGGTGATCCCAGCGTCATCCGGGCAACCTGCGAGGCAGCCGCCAAGGCCGGCGTGGTGGTCGGGGCCCACGTTGGCTACCGCGATCTGGCCGGATTCGGCCGCCGGTACATGGACGTCGACCCCCGCGAACTGGCCGACGACGTCGTCTACCAGATCGGCGCGCTGCAGGCGCTGGCCGCAACGGCCGGCACCAGCGTCCGCTACGTGAAGCCGCATGGCGGCCTCTACAACGCCATCGTCCGCAACACCGCGCAGGCACGCGCCGTGGTGGACGCGGTGAAGTCGGTGGATCCCGGCCTGCCCATCCTTGGCCTGCCCGGCTCGGAAGTGCTGCGGCTCGCGGAGGCAGCCGGGCTCCGGGCCGTCTCCGAGGCCTTCGCGGACCGCGCCTACAACCCGGACGGCACGCTGACCTCGCGCTCCCAGCCCGGTTCTGTGCTGGAGGACCCGGAGACGGTTGCCGCCCGCGTCCTGCAGATGACCACCGGGCAGGCCATCAGCGCGGTCGACGGTTCGGACCTCAAGATCAGCGCGGAATCGGTGTGCGTCCACGGGGATTCTCCGGGAGCTGTGGCCATGGCCGTGGCTGTGAAGCGCGCGCTCGACACCGCTGGCATCAACATCAAAGCCTTCGTCTAGCATGAAGCGACGGATTCAGGACCCGATGGCAAACATCAACGCAGACACGCCCTTTGCATCATCCGGCCAGCCCGCGCCGGACGTCCGCCCCAACACCGCGCCCCCAAGCACCGCGCGTGCAAACACCACGCCCCCAGGCACCGCCCGCCCGGACCTTACGCGCCCCGGCAGGGTGCGCGCGGTGCGGCCGGTGGGAACGCGCACGGTCCTCGCCGAGCTATCCGGAACGCAGGACGTGCTCGCCCTGCAGGCCGTGCTCCTCGAGGACCCACTGCCGGGCCAGCAGGATGTCCTGGCTGCCGCCGAAACCGTCATGGTCAGGGCCGAATCGCCGGCCGCCGCCCGTCGGATCGGGCAGGCCCTCCTGGCGCTGGACCTCACGGCACCGGCTGAGCAGAGCGGCGGCCTGGTGGTCATTGACACCGTGTACGACGGCGAGGATCTCGCCGAAGTGGGGCAGCTGACCGGCCTCGGTGCCGACGGCGTCATCGCAGCCCACACGGGCCAGGTCTGGACCGTTGCCTTCGCGGGCTTCGCGCCCGGCTTCGGGTACATGGTGGGCGAGAACCAGGCGCTGGAGGTTCCGCGCCGGAGTTCCCCGCGCACCGCTGTCCCGGCAGGATCGGTCGCGCTGGCAGGGAACTACTCGGCCGTCTACCCGCGAAAGTCTCCGGGAGGCTGGCAGCTGATCGGCCGCACCGGAGCGAAGATGTGGGACCTCGACCGCCCCGAACCCGCGCTTGCCAGCCCGGGGCACCGCGTGCAGTTCCGCGCCGTCCGCGACGTGGTCCGGCTGGCAGGCCAGGACAGCGACCAAACCGACAGCCAGCAGCAAGCCCCGGCAACCACCTCCGGGCTCCGCGTCCTTGCGCCCGGAATCCACAGCCTCATCCAGGATCTGGGCCGGCAGGGGCATTCAGCCCTCGGTGTCTCCGCGGCCGGGGCGCTGGACCGGGCGTCGCTCCGCAGGGCAAACCGCCTGGTCGGGAACGCGTCGTCGGCCGCCGCCATCGAGACCGTCTCCGGCGGGCTCAGGGTCCAGGCCGTCGGGGACCAGGTCCTGGCCGTTGCGGGGGCACCGTCGGCACTCACCGTTTCGACGCCGTCGGCCTCCCCCGACGCGCCGGAAACCGGCGATGCACAGAACGGTGATGCACAGGACCGGCAGCGCACCGTTCCGGTGGCCGCACCGTTCGCCCTCCTGGACGGCGAAATCCTCACCATCGGGATTCCCGACGCCGGCTTCCGCAGCTACGTGGCTGTCCGTGGCGGCGTCGACGCGCCGCCGGTGCTGGGCAGCCGCTCCACGGACACCATGTCCGGCATCGGCCCGAAGCCTCTGGCGGCCGGCCAGCTGCTGCCCTCCGGCGGCGCGGCCGAGTCCGGGGTCGTGGGCAGTCCGGAAATCCAGCCCGACTATCCGCACGGCGGGGTCACGGTGCTGGACATCGTCCCGGGCCCGCGCGCGGACTGGTTCGACCAAGCCGCGATCGACTCCCTGTGCGGCCAGGACTGGACGGTCAAGCCGGAGTCCAACCGCGTGGGCATGAGGCTGCAGGGAACACCGCTGCAGCGCAGCCGGCAGGGCGAACTGCCCAGCGAAGGAACGGTGGCCGGTGCCATCCAGATGCCCCCGGAGGGCCTGCCCGTCCTTTTCCTCGCCGACCATCCCATCACGGGCGGCTACCCGGTGATCGGCGTGGTGGTGGACCACCAGCTCGACCTGGCCGCCCAGGTCCCGATCGGCGGGAGCATCCGCTTCCGCATCGCCCCCGAATCTGCCGCAGCCCCGGCCGGCCCCTCCGAAGAAGCTCCAGAAAGAAAAGCGAGTAACTGATGCACAAGGTCCTCATTGCCAACCGCGGCGAAATCGCCGTCCGCATCGCCCGGGCCTGCGACGACGCCCGGCTGGCCTCCGTGGCCGTGTACGCGGACATCGACGCGGACGCCATGCACGTCGCCGCCGCGGACGAGGCCTTCAGCCTCGGCGGCAACTCCCCGGCGGACACCTACCTGAACATCCCCAAGCTGCTCGATGTGGCAGCCAGGGCGGGAGCGGACGCCGTCCACCCCGGCTACGGCTTCCTGTCCGAGAACGCGGATTTCGCCCAGGCCGTGCTGGATGCCGGACTCGCCTGGATCGGGCCGTCGCCGGAGGCCATCCGCCAGCTCGGCAACAAAATCACCGCCCGCGAGATCGCCGTCCGCGCCGGAGCACCGCTCGTGGCGGGCAGCGACGGACCGGTGGAATCCGCCGCGGAGGCCCGCGCCTTCGCCGAAGAGCACGGCCTGCCGATCGCCATCAAGGCGGCCTTCGGCGGCGGCGGCCGCGGCCTGAAGGTGGTCCGGAACTTGGAGGAGATTGAGGAAGCCTTCGACTCAGCCGTCCGTGAGGCCGTGGCCGCGTTCGGCCGCGGCGAATGCTTCGTGGAGCGCTACCTGGACCGCCCGCGCCATGTCGAAGCCCAGGTCCTGGCTGACACGCACGGCAACGTCGTCGTCGTCGGAACCCGCGACTGCTCCCTCCAGCGCCGGCACCAGAAGCTGGTGGAGGAGGCCCCGGCGCCGTTCCTCAGCGAGGGGCAGCGGACCCAGATTTACGACGCCGCCAAGGCAGTTTGCCGGGAAGCCGGCTACTCGGGCGCGGGGACGGTGGAGTTTTTGGTCGCCGCCGACGGCACCGTCGCCTTCCTCGAGGTGAACACGCGGCTGCAGGTGGAACACCCCATTACCGAGGAGACCACGGGGATCGACCTGGTCCAGGAGCAGTTCCGGATCGCCGCCGGGGAACGGCTCCGCGTTACCGAGGATCCCGCCCCGCGCGGCCATGCCTTTGAATTCAGGATCAACGCCGAGGACGTGGGGCGCGGCTTCCTGCCCTCCCCCGGGACCATCGGCGACTTCACCGCCCCCACCGGTCCCGGCATCCGGCTGGACACCGGAGTCCGGTCCGGCTCCTTCGTGGCACCGCAGTTCGACTCGCTCCTGGCGAAGCTGATCGTCACCGGCGCCGACCGCCAGCAGGCGCTGCGGCGGGCGCGCCGGGCCCTGGCCGAGATCAGCATCACCGGCGTGGCCACCGTCCTGCCGTTCCACCGCGCGGTGGTGGAGGCTCCGGACTTCGTTTCCGAGGCCGGGCTGGACGTCCACACCCGCTGGATCGAGACGGACTTCGCGGACAGCATCCTCGCCGATCCTGACTTCAGCCCCACCAGTCCCGAGGGCCGCCGGCGCACCATCACCGTGGACGTCGACGGCCGCCGGCTCGCCGTCGGGCTGCCCGCCGACCTGCTGGATGGCTGGGCGCGTTCAGGCCAGGCGCTTCCCGCCGGCCTGGGGGTTTCCGCCGCCGGCCCGTCCGGCAGCGGCTCCCCGGACGGCGCCTCTGACCCGGCGGAACTCCGCGCCGCCATGAGCGGCACCGTGGTGAAGTGGCTCGTGGAACCGGGCACCGATGTGACCGCCGGCGATCCCGTGGTGGTCCTGGAAGCGATGAAAATGGAAACCAGTGTTCCCGCCCACCGGGGCGGCGTCCTTTCCGGCGTCGCCGCCAGCCCGGGCGACGTGATCACCTCAGGCTCGGTCCTCGCGCTTATCGGCTAAGCCGCTGACCGGCTCCGCCACCCTGCGCGAACGTACACTTGGGGCCCTTGGGAAGCGTTTCCTGAGGGCCTCAAGTGTACGTTCGCGCTGAATGTGGGGAGGCTCACGCGTGCCATGCACCGCGCCGTGGGTTGTGTGTCAAACCTCACCCTCCGATTCGGGTCAAATCGGTTGAAAAGCCTTCCCGCGCCTGTGCATCATGGAATGGAACCACAGAGGAATACGCTTTCCTACGACGGTTTAGAAGTTCAAACACAACAAAATCCTGGTGGACGCAATGAGGCCAAACCGGTGAGCTCGTCGAGCTGCCTTAGGCCTCCGAGCGTTTTCTGGGCCGACCTGTTCCGCGGCATCGCATTGGCGCTATGCCCAGACACGAAAGCACTGAGAAATGACCTTTGAAACCGCCGAATCAATGACGATCAAAATCTGGGACCGTTCTGCAGTGAACCACACGCTGGAGACGCTGGTGCACGATTTTTCCCGCCGGGCCAACGCACAGAAGAGTGACGTCGCCGTCACCCTCAGCGGCCCGAACACCTTCACGCTCAGCCTGAACACCGCAGGCGCTGCACTCTAGTCAGTACCCCGGACAAAACGTAAGAGGACGACGGCGGGACATTCCCGCCGTCGTCCTCTTACGTTTTTGATCTGAATAGCAGAGCAGCGCGTCAGGCGCGGGAGTGCTCGGCCAGGAGGGCGTCGATCTGCCCTGCGGCCTCCTTCATGCCGTCCTCCATGCCCATCTCGATCATCTTGTTCATCTGTTCTTCGGATTCGAAGACGGACTGGACGGTCATCCGGGTGCGGCCGCCGATGTCCTCGAGCGTGACGGTGGCGTGCGTGGTGCCCATCGCCTCCACCGGGGCGCCGTTGTCGTCGGCGAATCCGTCGTCGAACTCGAGGCGGTTCGGTGCCTGGATGTCGGTGATGCGCCACCAGCCGCCGGCCTTCTCGCCCTCCGGGCCGGTCATGTAATAGGAAGCCTCTCCGCCGGGGGTGAATTCGTACTGGCTGAACGTTGCCGGCCAGGTGGGCGGACCCCACCAGCGCTCGAGCTGCCGCGGGTCTTCCCAGATCTGCCAGACGCGCTTCACGTCAGCGTCGAACTCTGCCACGAGGATGAAGCTGAGCGCCTCTGGATTCTTGGTGGAACTGATAACCGTCATTGCCGGACCCTTCCTATTCTTCAGCGAGGATGTCTGCCATCCGGGCGACGCGCTGCCGCCAGATCGCCTCGTACTCGTCAAGCAGCCGGCGGGCTTTCTCCAGGCCTTCGTGGTTGCCCCGCACGATCTGCTCCCTTCCGCGCTTCTCCTTGGTGACCAGGGAGGCGCGCTCCAACACCGCCACGTGCTTTTGAACGGCGGCAAAACTCATGGCGTAGAGGGCCGCCAGGCCGGTCACCGAGTACTCGCCCACCGTCACTCGGCGCATGATGTCCCGCCGGGTGGTGTCCGCGAACGCCTGGAAGAGGCGGTCGAGTTCGGCATCGCTAAGCTGATCTACAACCATTTGGTTGTAGGATATGGCCGCCGGGGGAAGGGTGTCAATGGCCTTGGCCCGGCAGGCTGCCGCTCACAGTGCCCCCACCCCAGAGTCCGCGGGCATGGTCCCGTCGTCCTCGTACTCCGCGGCGCCGGCCAGGTCGCGGCCGGCAACGTATCCGAACGCCAGAGCCGGGCCGAGGTTGATGCCGCCGGCCGGATAATGGCCGCCCATCACGCTGGCCTGGTCATTGCCGGCGACGTACAGCCCCGGGATGGGCCGGCCGCCGTCGTCCAGGGCCCGCGAGCGCCCGTCCACGTCAAGCCCGGCGAACGTGCCAAAACTGCCCGGCACCACCCGCACGGCATAGAACGGGCCTTTCTCGATGGGGCCCAGCGACGGGTTCGGCTCCACAGACGAGTCGCCGCCGTAGCGGTTGAAGGGCGTGGAGCCGCGGCCGAAGTCCGGGTCCGCGCCTGCGGCGGCGTTGCGGTTGAACCGCTCCACGGTGTCCTTCAGCCCGGCGGGGTCGATGCCGCACCGCCTCGCGAGTTCTTCGATTGTGCGGCCCTTCTTCAGGTAGCCGGAGCGCAGGTAGGGGAAGAGCGGCACGGGCAGCGGCTTGGCCATGCCCAGCGGGAAGCGGCGCACAAAGCGGGAATCGGCGATCTGCCAGGCCTCCGCCTGCTCCCCCGCCGGCGTCGCCTCCAGCATCGCCGCCACGTAGTCGTAGTACCCGTTGGCCTCGTTGACGAACCGCTTCCCGCTGCGCAGGACGCCGATGCTGCCGGGCTTGGCGCGGTCCATGATGTGCGGGAACGTGCCGGTGCGGCCGCTGCGGTACGGCACCAGCGACACCGGGCACCACGCGGCCCCGGATTTCACGTCGGTCCGGAAGCGGGCACCCACCTGCTGGCCCAGGCTGATGCCGTCGCCGCTGGCCTCCGCAGGCGCCAGCGTCCAGTGTTCGCGCCCGGTGGGCGTGTGCGGGAACAACTCCTTCCGGCGCTCCACGTCCTGCGGGAACCCGCCGGCGGCCAGGACCACCCCGCGTGCGGCGTTGATCCGCAGCTCCCCTTCCGGGGTTCCGACGACGGCGCCCGTCACCTTGCCTGCCCCGTCGGTCAGCAGGCGGCGGGCCGGTGTGGAGACGCGGATGTCCACGCCAAAGCGATCTGCCGACTGCAGCAGCCGGCCGGTCAGGGCCGTGCCGTTGACCAGCTGCATGTTGCGCCGGTGCGTCAGCAGGTCCAGGATGTGCAGGCCAAAGCGCCAGCCTGCATGGATGAGTCCACGGGGATTGCCCCGGGACGCGGAAAGGAATTTGGCCAGGTCCGGTCCGGCCATGATGCCCATTCCCAGGAACGAGGTTTCATACAGCTGGTGCCGGAGCCTGGCGCGCACCTCCGGACGGATCCGCCGGGCGTTCATCGGCTTGGGCCCCACGGAGCGGTGCCCGGTCCCGGCGCCGGCAAGCCAGCCATAGATGTCGTTGATCCTGGCACCCGGCACGAACTGCAGCGCCGTCTTCTCGTGGAAGAAGCCCACCATGTGCGGCACCGCCTCCAGGAACGCGTCCACCCTGTCGGCCTGGTAGTCGGCCCCCAGGACACCGCGCAGGTAAGTGCGGAAGGTCTCCTTGTCCTCACTGACGCCGGCTGCCCTGGCCAGCGGATTGCCCGGCGCCCAGGCCCAGCCACCCGACCATGCCGTGGCGCCCCCGCACACGTCCGCCTTTTCCACCACCACAACCTTCAGCCCGTGGTAGGCGGCCGTCACGGCGGCGGCCAGGCCGCCCGCGCCGGAGCCCACCACCAGGACGTCGCAGTTTAAAATGTCGGGGTTCGGGGTGTCGGGGTTCGGGGTGTCGGGGTTCGGGGTGTCGGGGCTTGCGGGCGGCACACCGTCTCCGGCCGGGGAAGGGGTTGTTGCATCAGTCGGAAAAGTCATTTCTTGCTCCAGTGCTTCTTTCAGTGTCCGAATTCGTCAGAGTCCAGCCGCGGCGGTGCGCCTGTTTCCAGGGCATCGATGCCGGCCATTTCCGCCTCGGTAAGGGCAAAGCCGAAGACGTCGAGGTTTTCGCGCTGCCGCCGGTCGTCGGCGGATTTGGGGATGGCCACCCTGCCGGACTGGACCTGCCAGCGGAGCACCACCTGCGCCGGTGTCTTGCCGTATTCCTCGGCGGGACCGGTGACGGCAGCGGCGGAGAGGAAGCTGCCATTGCGACCCAGCGGGCTGTAGGCAGCGGTGGCAATGCCGTGCCCACGGTGGAAGGCCAGCTGGTCCGGCTGCTGGTGTTCGGGATCGATCTGCACCTGGTTGATGGGAATTTCCAGGCCTGCCGCCTGCAGCTCCCGCAGGTGGGCCGGCTTGAAGTTGGAAACACCCCAGCACCTGATCAGCCCCTCCTCGGCCAGCCGGGTGAGCCCCTCCGCTGCCTCGACAAACCGGCCCTGGGCAGGATTCGGCCAGTGGATCAGGAAGAGGTCCAGATACCCGGTGCCAAGCCGGCGGGTTGCCGCACCGAAGGCCTCGCGCACACCGGCTCTGCCGTGCCACTGCCTGTTGAATTTGGTGGTGAGGAACAGGTCCCCGCGGGCGATGCCGCTGCGGCGGATCCCCTCCCCCACGGCTTCTTCGTTGCCGTAGTTTTCGGCGGTATCGATGTGCCGGTACCCGTTGGCGATGGCGCGGGCCACGGCGTCGGCGGCCGCCGCGCCGGTCATCGGCCAGGTGCCCAGGCCGATCAGGGGAATGACGACGCCGGGCGCCAGTTCCGCCGTCGTGCTCTCCTGTACTGCCTGGCTTTCCTGTACTTCCCTGCTCATTTGCTGCCTGCTTTCTGGAGGTTGTCCGCCGCCTGCAGCACGGTGTCGGCTGCGGCTTTGAGCTTCCCTGCCCAGCCCAGCTCTCCCAGCCGGGCGACCGTGCTGTCCGACGGAACCTCGACGCTGGCCGGAACATCCGCCGGGAAGGTGTTGACCAGGGCGGCCAGGTCGAAGCCGCCCTCGCCCGGAACACCGCGTTCCGAGCGGGACTCCGTCACCAGCGCCGCATGGCCGGCCGGACGCGCCACGGGCCCGTCGCACAGCTGCAGCAGCGGCACCAGGTCAAGGTTCGCCTCGAGGTCCCGCCATTGCGCGGACCCCGGGAGGGCCCCGAAGCGGTTCAGGTGGAGAGCGTCCACCATAATGTTGCAGCCCGCGGTGCGCGCCAGGGCCACCGCATCCGGGATGGAGTGCACCGCCTGGTAGGAGATGGGCTCGAGCGTGGGGGTGATGCCGTGGTTGCGGCCGTCCTCCGTCATGCGCGCCAGCGTGTCGGCGAGGCGTGCGGTGTCGGGGTCGGACGCGGCCACCGTCAGGGATGCCGCGCCGAGGGCCTGCCCGGCCTCCATCATGGCAAGCCACGCGTCGCGCTGGTCGGTTCCGTCCAGCAGCAGGAACTCGATGTCGCGGACCGTGACCCCGGTGTCGTCCATCCGGGCCAGGGTCTCCTTCAGCATCAGCGACCCCGGCTGCAGGTCATAGGGCCGCTCGGCGGGAGTGACGGGGCGGACGCGGGCACCGATAAAGTCGAAGCCGGCCTCAGCGGCGACCGACACCAGCTGTGGCGGGGCGGTGTTGAGGAGGGAGAGCTGGGCCAGGCCCAGTGGGCGGCGCGGTGCGCTCATGATGTTGCTCCGTTCATACTGAGTTCGACGGGTCGGGTGGGTCCGGCGGAGGCCGAGGGCTCGGCCTCAAGCATTGCGGGCTCGGCGGCAAGCGCTGCGGCGATGCGCTGCGCTGCGTCATAGCCGCTCTTCACCGCATGTGAGGCGATGGCCGGGGTGTGGTCCACCACCGTTCCGGCCAACGCGACCGGCACGCCGGCTTCACGGGCCAGGTCCGCCTCGCGGTCCTCCGCGGGGACGGAACCGTCCAGCGGCAGCACCGAACGGGACACCAGCAGGTTCCCCGGCGCGTCCAGCCACTCCGAGACGGTTCCGTCCCGTCCCGTTCCGGCAGGGGACGGGACAGCGATCCGGATCCGGCCGCCGTCGTATTCCTCGATCGTGGCACCCAGCCGGATCCGGACACGGGGATTCTGTTCCAGCCGGGGCACGGCAAGGATCTTTGCCCGCCGCCCGGATTCGGGAGCGAGGACCTCCTGCGGCCCCACCAGCAGCACGGCGGTGCCGCGGACCGCGAGGGTGTCGGCCAGGCTCATGGCCACGGAGTCCGCGCCCCAGATGGTCACGGCTTCCGGGACGTCGCCGAAGGCCGGCCCATCGAGGTGCAGCACCTTGGGGTGGGCGGCGAGCCAGTCGCGCACGTCTGCCACGCCGGGCAGGCCTGCGCCGGGGAAGCCTGCCCGGGGCCGGTTCCCGCCGGTGGCGAGCACGACGGCGTCGGCCCCGGTTTCCCGGACCAGCGCACCGACGTCGCGCGGATCCACCTGGCTGCCCAACCGGACATCAACACCCAACCGGTCGTTCTCGGCAGCGGACCAGTCGGTGAACCGGTGGAAATCCGGCGTCGACTTCATCCGTTCGGCGAGGGCGAACTGCCCGCCGAGCCGGGCGCCGTCGTCGAGGACGGTCACCTGCGCACCTGCCAGGGCAAGTTCCCGGGCGGCCGTGAGGCCCGCGGGGCCGGCACCCACCACTGTCACCCGGGCGCCCGGCCGCACCCCCGGCGTCGGAAGCGGGACCCGCGAGCGCCCGACCGCGGGGTTGACGGTGCACGTGACCTGCCCCTGGCCAAGGGTATCGATGCAGACGTTGCACGCGATGCAGGGACGGTACGCCTCGCCCCGCAGCAGGCCGCCCACAAAGGCCGGGTCCGCGTGGATGGCCCGTGCCAAACTGACGAAATCGCAGACGCCGTCGCCGAGGACCTCCTCGATGACGGCCGGCGAGTTAAGCCGCCCGGCCATGCCCAGCGGCAGCCCGAACCGGCGGTACGCCGCGGCGTAGTCCCGGAGCAGGCCGGGCTTCCATTCGCCGGGCTGCACAATCCATTCGCCGGCGTCGTAGCTGCCGGCGGACAAATCCAGGAAGTCCAGCTGCTCCAGGTGTGCCTTGGCCATGATCGCCACCTGGTCTTCGGCGCTGATGCCGTCCGCCGGGCCCTCGACGACGGACACCCGCACCCCGACGATGGCGTCCGGCGCGGCCTCCCGGACGGCGTCGATGACCAGGTTCAGGAAGTGCTCCGGGGCGGCGAACTCGTCCGTGCGGTGGTTGGAGATAGGGGACATGAACTGGTGGATCAGGTAGCCGTGCGCGCCGTGGATGTTGATCACGTCAAAGCCGGCCTCCACCGCTCGGCGGGCCGCCGCGGCGTAGGACGCCACGAGATCGTGGCATTCCCCGGCGGTCAGTTCCCGCGGCACCTCCCCGCCGGCCACCGCGCACGGCACCGGCGACGGCGCCACGTTCTTGTGCCCGGTCACCGCCGCCTGGGCGGTCCGGCCGCCGTGGTTAAGCTCGACGGCGGCCAGGGCACCTTCGGCGTGCAGCGCCTCGGTGAGCCTGCGCAGCCCGGGAATCATCGCGTCGGTGTGCAGGCCCAGCTGGTGCGTGCGGCCTTTGCCGTCGGCCCGCACGTACGTGGCTTCGGTGGTCACCAGTCCGAGGCCGGCCCTGGCCCGGGTGACGAGGTAGTCGATGTACTGCTCGGTGATGTGCCCATCGGTCGTCCCGTAGTTCCGTTCCATCGGGGCTGAGGCGAGCCGGTTGCGGAGGGTGCGCGGCGTGCGGCCGTTCCGGCCCAGGGTGAGCGGGCGGGCGGCGTGGCGGGTGTTGTGCTCCGTCATGGCCTAGCCTGCCGCTTCCGCCGGGACCCGGGTAACGACGTCGGCCGGTATTTCCACAGTGCGTGGAACCTCGGCGTCGGCGAACCGGACGGGCCGGCCGGTGCGCGAGGATTCGTAAACGGCCAGCAGGATGCGGAGGGATTTCAGCGCGTCCCTGCCGGTGATGGCGGGCTCGGTGCCGGCGTCCAAGGCCTGCACGAAGTCGCGGACCTGGCTGGTGTGGTGCGGAATCAGCTGGCCGTTGATGGTGGAGAGGTCAACGTTCGGCTCCACGCCCTCGGGATGGACGGGCTCCACGGTGATCCTCTCCCCCACGGCCCACAGGTCCAGCCTGCCGTCGCTGCCCTCCGGGAATTCCGTCAGCGACGCCGAGGCTCCCGTTTCGCCGGTGATCCTCAGCTGGATGCCGAGGTTGGGCGACACCACCGTCGAGGCCTCCAGCGTTGCCATGGCGCCGGAGGTGAAGGTGATGACCGCCGTGGCGGAGTCCTCCACCTCGATGTAGTCGCCGTGGCGGTAGGTATTCACCTTCCCGTAGACCTCCGCCACGTCGCCGAGGTACCACTGCAGCAGGTCGATCTGGTGGATGGCCTGCGTCATGAGCACGCCGCCGCCGTCGTTCTCCCAGGTGCCGCGCCAGGCGTCCCGGTTGTAGTACTCCGGCGCGCGGTGCAGCATCACGGAACACTGGGCCATGAGCGGCCGGCCCAGTGTTCCGTCGTCGATGGCGGAGCGTATCCGCTGCGCGGCCGGCCAGAAGCGGCGCTGGAACAGCGCCCCGAACTGCACGCGGGCCTCCTCGCACGCCTCCACCATGCGCTCCGCCGATGCGAGCCGGGTGGCAATCGGCTTTTCGCACAGCACATGGACCCCGGCGGCCGCGGCCTTGACCACCACCTCTTCATGGGTCGGATGGGGTGTGCAGACGGACACGATGTCCACGCCCAGCGCCAGGATCTCGTCCACGGTGTTCACCGCATGCGGCACGTCCCAGTCCCGGGCGGTGGCGCGTGCCCGGTCAAGGTCGATGTCGCACACGCCAACCACCTGGACGTTGTCCAAAGCCCCGAAGGCCTCGAGGTGGTTGCGGGAGATGGCGCCGCAGCCCACGATTCCGGCTCGGTACGTGCGGGGGGCGGTTGCTGACGGGGTCATGGTTCCAACTTTCATTCTGGGTGGGGCGGTGGCCGGGTTTCAGCGGGGCGGGGCCGGGTTTCAGTGGGAAGTGCGCCGCTGGCGCGGCAGGCCGAGCTCCTCGAGCGGGGTCTTATGGGTTTCGCGGGCCGTGGCGATGGCGATCGCGGAGACTGCCAGGCAGGCCACGGTGAAGACCGCCACCGGGACCCAGCCGCCGGGTCCCGGCTGGGCCAGGACGGTGGCGATGGCGGGGGCGAACCCGGTGAGGATCAGGCCCACCTGGCTGCCGATGGCCATCCCGGAGTAGCGGACCAGCGCCGGGAACATCTCAGGGAAGAAGACGGTCCACACGCCGTTCCAGCAGGAGTAGAAGACGGACATGTTCAGGAATCCGAAGACGAAGATCAGGGCGATGTTGTGCTCGCTGATGGCCCAGAAGTATCCGAACGAGGTGACGGCGCAGCCGAGGGAGCCCACCAGGAGCACCTTCTTGCGGCCGATCCGGTCCGAGATGATGCCGGCCAGCGGGATGGTGAACATGGACAGGCCGATGGTGAGTGCGTTGACCGTGAGCATCAGGGTCCGGTCCAGTCCAATGCCCTTGCCGGTGGCGTAGGCCAGCGCGTACACAGTGAAGGTGGTCTGCATGACGGAAAACAGCATCACCAGGGCCACGCGTAGGACGTCGCGCCACTGGGTTTTCAGCACCTCGGCCGCCGGGATGCCCTTGGGCTTCTTCGCTTCCACGGTCTCCTCGAACACGGGCGGCTCCTCGAGCCGGGTGCGGATCCAGTAGGCGACCAGCAGCACCACGGCGGACAGCCAGAACGGGACGCGCCAGCCCCAGCCGAGCAACTGCTCCTCGGGGAGGGCAGCGAGCGGGATGAACACCACTGTGGAGAGCACCATGCCGGACGCGTAGCCGGTCATCACGAAGCTGGTGAAGAAGCCGCGGCGTCCTTCCGGGGAGTGTTCCATGGTCAGGGTGGACGCACCCGCGGCCTCGGCGCCGGCGGAGAATCCCTGCGCCAGCCGGCCCACCAGCAGGAGCGCCGTGGCCCAGTAGCCGACCTGGTTATAGGTGGGCAGGAAGCCGATGCCGATGGAGGCCACACCCATGATCACCAGCGTGATCATCAGCGCCTGCTTGCGGCCGATCCTGTCCCCGAAGTGGCTCATGATGACGCCGCCGAGGGGCCGTGCCAGATAGCCGACGCCGAACGTGGCCATCGCGCCGAGCAGGGCAACCACGGGGTCTCCGCCGGGGAAGAAGATCCTCGGGAACACCAGCGCTGCTGCCGTGCCGTAGATGAAGAAGTCGTAGTACTCCAGCGTGGATCCAAGGAAGGAAGCCAGTGCGGCCTTCCGCGGGGTCTTCGCCGGGAGGCTGGCCGCGTCTTCCAGGACGGCGGTCTGTGCTGCGGGTGTTGGGGGCTGGACGTGTCCCATAGGTTCTCCTCATTGAGTTTCCAGGGCGGCCGCCACCGAAGTTGGTGGGGCCAAAGTGGTGAGCGTGCACCGTGTCCGGTGGCTGTCGCTCTGGAGGAAAACACTAGGAGCAGGGAAAAGCGCCGCGGCGAAACTTCCCATTCAACGGGACGTTGACTGTCCCGGGGCCCGGGGGGGGAAAAGCGTCAGGTCAGGTTCCCTGAAGCCAGGGCCGCGTGCCGTACGGACGGCGCTCTGCGCCCATCATCCGGGACAAACCGCGGCCCGCGGCCACCAGGACGGGAAGAACCACCTTGGGGTCCTCATCCGCCGTCGGAATTACGACGGCGATCGCCCCGATCACGCTGTTGCCCTCGCCAAAGACGGGGACGGAGTAGGCGGTGTTTTCCTCCACCAGCACGCCCGCCATGCGGACGTAGCCGCGTTCCCGGATCAGGGCGAGCTGGGCGCGCAGGCGCACCGGGTCGGTCTCCGTGGCAGCCGTGGTTTTCTCCAGCGGCCCGGCCAGGAACCGTTCCTGCACGTCGCGCGGCATGTGCGCCATCATGGCCATGCCGGACGACGTGTTGTGGATCAGGAGCCGGCCGGCCACCGCGGCAAGATTGGTGGCGGTGCCATGCCGGTCCAGCTGTTCCAGGTAGAGCACGGTGCCGGAACCGACGTCGGGAATGGAGAGCGAAACCTGTTCCCGGACGGCGGCGTGGACACCTTCCAGGAACGGCAGGCCCCGGCGTCGGAATTCCTCAAGCGGATTGCTGCGGGATGCCAGTTCCCACATCTTCATGCCGACGCCGTAGTCGCCCGCCTCGCTGCGGTTCAGCAGCCCACTGTCCACCAGGTCGTTGGCCAGCCGGTGGGCGGTGCTGCTGGACATGCCCGTGGCGCGCACCAGTTCGCTCAGCGACATCCGCGGCCGGCCCTTCGAAAAGGCATCCAGGATCTTCACCACGCGCTGGATGACGGATTCGCCGGAGGGCGAGTTGGCCATCAGGCCCGCCGCAGCCCGGACGCATCCCCGCCATAGTCCAGGCCGATCTGCCGGGCAGCCTCCTGCAGGCGCGGCACCACGGACTTTTCAATGTCCTCGGCGGGCGAGCGGTGGGTCTGCAGGGAGACGTTGACGGCCGCCACCACGTCATGGCCGCGGCACACCGGTACAGCCACGCCGCGCAGCCCCTCCTCGAGTTCCTGTGACACGATGGCCCACCCCCTTGACCTGGCACGGTCAATTTCCGTCCGCAGCTGGTCGAGGCTTGCGATCGAGTGTTCGGTCAGCTTCTGCAGCCGGACGGTTTCAAAGTAGGCCTGCAGATCCGTGTCGGTCAGGGCCCCCAGCAGCACGCGCCCCATGGAGGTGGCCCAGGCCGGGAACCTGGTGCCCACGGTGATGGTCACGCTGAGCAGCCGGGGCGAGGGCACGCAGGCGACATACACGACGTCTGCGCCGTCCAGAATGCAGAGGGAGGTGGTCTCGTTCAGCTCGGCGGCAAGCGTCTTCAGGTGCCGGTCCGCGATGGCCGGAAGCTCGAGGTTGGCCAGGAAGGACCGTCCGATGTCCAGCGAGCGCGCGGTCAGCTCGAAGTGCGCCCCGTCCGCACGCAGGTACCCGAGGTCGGCAAGGGTGAGGAGGAACCGCCGGGCGGAAGCCCTGGTGGTATCCGCCGCCGCGGCCACCTGGGACACCGTCAACCGGGGAGTGTTCGGGGTGAAGGCCCGGAGCACGTCGAACGCTTTTTCGACCGATTTCACGAAGTAGGCCGGCTGTTCGTCCATGAGCTCCCTGCATCTCCCGGCAACCTCCAGCGATGACCG
This sequence comes from Arthrobacter sp. BGA-UO-ETr-C19, assembly GCF_059568005.1. Taxonomy (NCBI): domain Bacteria; kingdom Bacillati; phylum Actinomycetota; class Actinomycetes; order Micrococcales; family Micrococcaceae; genus Arthrobacter; species Arthrobacter sp. BGA-UO-ETr-C19. The sequence continues at coordinate 500,295 of NZ_JCAQPC010000023.1, read as the reverse complement.
CTCAGACGTGTGGAAGCCGCACTGTTCCTGACGTACCAAGAATACGGTCCGCCGCCCGGCAGGGCGCAGGGCAACAAAAACGGATTGTGAGTCACTTCACTCTGCGCTATCCTTTTTCTAGTCGCATATCGCACGCCTGTTCGCGATACGCACAAATCAACGATCCGGACCCCGTCTTTCAGTGCGGAAGGACCCCCTGCAATGACCGATCTCGCCCCCACTCAGACCGCTGAGGCGAAGCAGTACCAGTTGAAGCGCGCCAAGAAGGCCGCCCTCGCCGCCTTCCTCGGCGGCGCGCTGGAGTACTACGACTTCTTCATCTACGCCACCGCGGCGTCGCTGGTCTTCTCCAAGATCTTCTTCCCCTCGGGCGATCCCACCGTCGCCCTCATCGCCTCGTTTGCCACCTTCGGCGTGGCCTACGTGGCGCGCCCCTTCGGCGCCGTCGTCTTCGGCCACCTGGGGGACAAGATCGGCCGCAAGAACACCCTCGTCCTGACCCTGGTGCTCATGGGATCGGCCACGTTCCTAATCGGTGCCCTCCCGGACTTCAGCGCCGCCGGCTACTGGGCGCCCGCCCTGCTGGTGGTCCTGCGGCTCATGCAGGGTCTCTCCGCCGGCGCGGAAACCGCCGGAGCCTCCGCCCTGTCCACCGAGGAGGCTCCGGAAGGCCGCCGCGGCTTCTTCGCCAGCTTCGCCATGAGCGGCATCTCCGCCGGCATCGTCCTGGCCTCCCTGGCCTTCCTCCCCGTGGCCGCCATGAGCGAGGCGGACCGCCTCGCCTGGGGCTGGCGCATCCCGTTCTGGCTGTCCCTCCTGGTGCTGGTGGTCGCGTACCTGGTCCGGCGCTCCCTCGAGGAGCCCGAGGTCTTCGAGGAAAAGCACGACCACGGCGAACTGGTGAAGCTCCCCTTCGCAAAGATGTTCAAGACGCACCCGGCGCAGTTCTTCCAGGTTGCCCTGATGTCCTTCGAAACCGTCACCAACACGTTCATGCAGTCCTTCGGCCTGGCCTACGCCGTGTCCGTCGGAGTCCCGGCATCGACCATGCTGTGGGTGAGTATCGTAGGCAACGTCATCGCCATGTTCAGCCAGCCGCTGCTGGCACGGCTCTCGGACAAGTTCGGCCGGCGCCCGGTGTTCATCGCCGGCGTCCTGGGATCCGGGCTGATGATCTTCGTGTACTTCTCCGTCATCTCCACGGGCAACATCCCGATGATCTTCCTCGCCAGCACCGTGATCACCGCCGGCACGTACTCGATGTCCAACGCGATCTACCCGGCCTGGTTCTCCGAGCTGTTCAACGTCAAGGTCCGCTACTCGGGCATGGCCATCGGCCTTCAGGTCGGCATCCTCTGCGCCGGCTTCACGCCGCTGCTGGGTACCGCGCTGGTCGGCGCCGACAAGGCCAACTGGGGCCCCGCCGCCTGGATCGTCGCGGCATCGTCCCTGCTGGCTGTGGCAGGTGCATACTGGGCCCGCGAAACCCACAAGACACCGCTGCGGCAGCTGGGCAACCCGGTCCGCTAGCACAAATCCGTAGCGCGAACTGGCAGATAATGCCCTCAAGTTACCGATTTGAGGGCATTATCTGCCTTTTCGTGGGATAGTTCTGCCGTCCGAGGGCACAGGAGGAACTGGATGGAGCTTCGGCAGATCGAGGCGTTCCTTGCCGTGGCCGAGGAACTGCACTTCGGCCGGGCAGCGCACCGCCTCCGCATGGCCCAGTCACCGCTGAGCCAGACCATCAGGAAGCTCGAGAAGGAGCTCGGCTCGGATCTGTTTGAGCGCAACACCCGTTCGGTGGCGCTAACGACGGCGGGTGTCGCTTTTCTGCCCCACGCCCGCCGGATCATCGACGAACTTGATCTCGCCCGCCGTTCCGCCGTCACCGAACCGGGCACGTTCTACGGCCGGCTCAGCATCGGCTTTTCCGGGGCGCTGAACCACCGGACCCTTCCCCCGCTGACGCGGGCGCTCCGCCACCGCTACCCGTCCCTGGACCTGACGCTCACCGGTGGCCTGCTGACCCAGGACGCCCTGCAGCAGCTCCGCAACGGTTCCCTGGACCTGGCCTTCGTCGGGCTGCCCCTGGACGCTGGCACGCTGTCCACCCGCACCGTCGCCCTCGAACAGCTGGGCGCCACCCTGCCGGTGGACCACCCGTTGGCCGAACGGCCGGCGGTCGGGCTCGCCGAACTGTCCGACGACGGTTTTGTCACCATGCGCACCGCGCAGGGATCCACGCTCCGCGAGGCCATCTTCTCCGCCTGCGCGGCCGCCGGGTTCCGGCCGAGGGTGGCACAGGAAGTCACGGATCCGTACACCGCGCTGTCACTGGTGGCCGGCGGCGTCGGAGTGAGCCTCATGCCCTCCTCCGTCGCGAGCATCATGCCGGGCGGCACCGTGTTCATCCCGCTGACCGGCACTGCTCCGCTGCTGGAATCGGGTCTTGCCTGGAACCCGGCCGGCATCTCCCCCGCCCTGGCACTCGCCCTGGCCGTCGCCGATGAAGTCCTCCCGACGCCGGCGGGCTGACCCGGTCTCCACTCGCTGGCACCCAGGCCGGCTGAGGCACCCAACCCGCCTCCGCCGTCGCACATTATGTGCTTTCCGCACATACTCATTGACCAAATAAGTGTTGGACGCGGCACAATCCCGATGGCCACGATGGAGGGAACATCCACCAGCTCAACGATGAGGACACACCCATGGGAACATTCGCCGTCACCTACGCCTACGCCGCCAACTCGACCGCCGGCCGGGACGAACACCGCCCCCGCCACGTGGAATTCCTGCAGGAGCAGTTCGACGGCGGCACGCTGGTGAAGAGCGGTCCGTTCGGGCCGGAGGAGGAACCGGGCGCGCTGCTGATCATCGAGGCTGACTCGAAAGCCGACGTCGAGGCCCTGATGGACCGGGACCCGTTCTATCTCAACGGGCTCGTGGAGCAGCGCAGCATCCGGCAGTGGAACGTCTTCTTTGGTGCCGACGCCGGCGCCAAGCGGAACTAGGTGCGCGCCATGCTGATCGCGCGCACCGTCGCCAGGGAGACCATCCGGTACGAGGAAGTTCCGGAGCCGGTCCTCGAGCCCGGCCATGCCCTGGTCCGCGTCCACAACGTCACCCTGTGCGGCACCGACCTGCACATCTGGGAGGACGACTATCCGGCCGGGCTGCCCGTCATCCAGGGCCATGAGTTCGCCGGCGTCGTCGAAGCCGTCGGAAACAACGACGCCGGCATCCGCACCGGTGACCGCGTTGCCGTCAGCCCGATGGTTTACTGCGGACAGTGCCGGCCGTGCCGCCTGGGCCGGTTCAACGTCTGCGAGAACATCGGCTGCATCGGCTGCTATTCGGACGGCGCGCTGGTGGAACTGCTCAGCGTTCCGGTGGAGAAGCTGTGCCCCGTGCCGGGCGGCCTGGAACTGGATCTCGCAGCAATGGCCGAGCCCGCGTCGATCGCCATGCAGGCGGTGAACCGGGGCCGGCCTGTGTCAGGGGAAACGGCCCTGGTGCTGGGCAGCGGTCCGATCGGTCTGCTCGCCACGCTGTACCTGACGGATCTGGGCGTGAACGTCGTTTGCGCCGACACCGAGCCGGACCGGCTGGCGCTGGCCTCCGTGTTCGGGGCCGTCGAGACGCTGCTGGTGGATCCCCGTGCGGACTTCCCTGGCGCGGACCAGGCCGTCCGGCTTGATGCGCTGACGGACTCGTCCGGGCCGGAGCTGGTCATTGAGGCCACCGGCGTTCCGTCCTCGCTGGAGACCGCCGTCCGCCTGGTGGCGAGCGCCGGACGGATCGTGCAGGTGGGGATTTCGGCGCGGACCGCGTCCGTCCCCATGAATGCCGTCCCGTTCAAGGAGATCGACCTGCTGGGCAGCCGGAACAGCCTGAATCTCATCCCGGCCGGGCTGGAGCTGCTGGCCCGGCACCGGGACCAGGCCCGCGCGCTGGTGACGCACCGCTTCGGCTTCGGGGACCTGCAGCAGGCCTTCGAACTGATGCGCAGCCGCACCGAACCGGTGGGCAAGATCGTGGTGGCCATGCCGGCCTCGCAGTCCGCCCACCCGGCGGGAACCGACGCGCTCACGGGAGTGCGGGCGTGAGCGGGATCGAAGCCGTGGGCAGCACGGCGCCAAGCCCGCTGCTCACCCCCGCCGGGAACATCTCGGGCACCTACGACGTGGTGGTCGCGGGCAGCGGTGCTGCCGGCCTGGTCGCCGCGATCCGGGCGGCCGACGCCGGGCTGAGGGTGCTGGTGGCCGAGAAGGCACCGCTGCTCGGCGGCACCACGGCGGCCGGGGGCGGTGTGATGTGGGCACCGAACAACCACCTGGCCCGGCAGGCCGGTTACCGGGACAGCCACGGGGACGGCGTCGCGTACCTCGCCGAGGCCGCCGGGCATGTGCTGAGCCGCGAGGAGGTGGAGTGGTACGTCAGCACTGTTCCACGCGCCGTCGCGTATCTCGACGCCGAAACCCGGCTTTCGCTGACGCCGATAGCCCGCCCGGACTACCACATGGAGTGGTCCGGCGCGGCCGACGGCGGACGCGGCCTGGACAACGGTGCCTTCGACCCGTCGGGGTACCCGGGCCTCGCTGAGGCGATCCGGCCGTCGTCGTATTTTCCGCTCCTGACCATGACGGAGCGCGACCAGCTCAACGGCCGGGCCGCGGATCCGGAGCTGCTGGCCCGGCGGGCCGCCACGGGCGTGCGGACCATGGGCGGCGCCCTGGTGGGGTCGCTGCTGGCGAGTGCGCTGGACCGCGGCGTGGAGATCGCAGTCTCCGCGCCGGTCGAGGAGCTGGGCCGCGATGGTGACAAGTGGACGGTGACCCTCGGCGGCGCAGCAGCCGGCAAAACTATCTCAGCGGCCGCCGTCGTGCTCGCTTCCGGCGGTTTCGAGTGGAACCCGCGGCTCCGCCAGGCGTTCCTGCCGTTTCCGGTGACGCCCATCAGCGCGCCGTCCAACGAGGGCGACGGCCTGGAGCTGGGGCTGAAGGCCGGCGCCGCGGTGGCCGACATGACCGCCATCTGGGGAGTGCCGGTAATTTCCGAGGCCGCGCACGAATACGACGGCGTTCGGTCCGGCCGGATGGGCAATGTGGAGATGACCCTCCCCGGCTCGATCACCGTGAATGCGGCCGGGAAGCGCTTCGTGAATGAGGCGCTGAACTACCACGACGCCTGCCGCGTGTTCGCGTCCGTTGACCCGCTGACCGGCCGCCAGCAGAACAACCCGGCGTGGCTCGTGTTCGACGCTGCGTATCTGGCGAAGTACCCGGTGGCCGGCTCGGCCGCGGGTTCTCCGGCCGTTTGGATGACGGCCGCGGATTCGCTGGAGGAGCTGGCCGGCAAGGTGGGGATCGATCCGGCCGGGCTGGCCGCCGCGGTGGCCCGGTTCAACGCCGACGCCTCGGAGGGGGTGGACACGGAGTTCCACCGGGGCGCCACGGCGCAGGACCGCTTCCTCGGCGACGCCGCCAACACCCCCAACCCGTGCCTGGCCCCGCTCGCGACGGCTCCGTTCTACGCCGTCCGGATTTCCGCCGGCGTGCTGGGAACCTCCGGCGGCCTGGACACCGACTTCAACGGCCGGGTCCTGGACCGGCACCGGCAGCCCATCCCGGGACTCTACGCAGCGGGCAACGTCTCCGCGGGAGTTTTCCGCAACAACTACCCCGGCGGCGGCGCAACCCTCGGCTCGGCCATCACCCGGGCCTTCGCAGTCGGAGAGCACCTCGCCGCAAACCTCTAGGCCGCGCACCTTGGAGTTTTTGTCCACTTGTCGCGACTTCCGGGGCGTTTAGCGCCCATTATCTGTACAAAAACTCCAGGCAAACGAAGGACGACGGCGGGACCACCCGCCGTCGTCCTTCTTGCGTTAGCGCCGTCCCCGGCAAACCGCAGGCCCATCCACTCACCCCTGTGACGCAACTCATGGAAAACCATTGACAAGCTTGTACAAGTTTTTCCATACTTGGAGGGAAGGGTTTCAACGAAGCAACTGGAGGACCGATGCCGGCCAAACTCACGGACGTCGCAAAGCTCGCGGGCGTCTCACTCGCCACCGCGTCACGGGCGTTCGGCGACCCCGGCAGGCTCGCCGCCGAAACCCGGCAAAAGGTCATGGACGCTGCCACCCAGCTTGGCTACGACGTCCCGGGACTCAGCGGCAGCCGGACCTTCGGCGTCGTGGTCCCGGACATCTCCAACGCAGTGTTCGCCGCCCTCATCAAGGCCATCCAGGACCGGGCCTGGCACGGCCGGCACCGGATGGTGCTGGCCGACACCGCCGAATCCTCCACCCGCGAACGCGACCACCTGGCGTCCTTCGCCACCGGGGTGGACGGCATCATCCTCTGCTCGCCGCGGCTTCCGTCGGAGCAGATCCACAACCTGGCCGGCAACGCGCCGCTCGTGGTGATCAACGGCGAGGCAGACCACGCGGCCCGTGTGCTGATGGAAGCCGGCGAAGGGATCCGGCAGGCCGTCGAGCACCTGCATGCCCTCGGCCACCGCAAGCTCGCCTACATCCCCGGCCCGGCCTCCTCCTGGGCCAACGGCCAGCGGCTCGCGGCCATCACCCGTCTCTGCGACGAGTGGGGCATCGAACTGGTCACCGTGGGCAACCAGAACGCCACGGTCGACGGCGGCCTGGCCGCCGCCGCTTCGGTGGTCGCCAGCGGCGCCACCGCCGTCATCGCCTACAACGACCTCGTCGCCATCGGCATGCTCGCCGGCGCCCGGACGCTCGGCTACCACTGCCCCGAGGACATCAGCGTGGTGGGCATCGACGACCTCGACATCGCCGCGGCCGCCGAACCCGGGCTCACGTCCGTCCGCGTTCCCATCAGCCGCAGCGGCTCCCTCGCCCTCGAGCTCCTCCTCGAACAGATTGCCGGCAAGCCCACCGCCACCGAGGCGGTCCACCTGAACTCGCAGCTCATCGTGCGCGGCTCCACCTTCGCCGCACGCAACGCAGACCACACCCTCCAGGGAAAGTAACCATGAGAATCGTCATTGCAGACTCCAACCTGATGCCCCAGCGTGCCACCTTCGAGGCGGCGCTGCCGGAAGGCACCGTCACGTCCTGGCACGACAGCTGGAACGAACACTCCGTCCTGACCGACCTCAAGGACGCCGACGTCTTCGTTGGCCCCAAATTCACCGCGGCCATGGGCGCCGAGGCACGGAACCTTCGCCTCGTGCACGTCGCGGGTGCCGGCTACGACGGCATCGACGCGGACGCCCTGCCCGCCGGGGCCGTCTGCGCCAACACCTTCCACCATGAGGGCTCCATCGCCGAGCACATTGCCACCGTGCTCGTGGCGCTGCGCCGCAACCTGCTGGGCCAGGATGCAGCCCTGCGCACCGGCGTCTGGTCCTCCTCGGTCTACTCCCCCGAGATCCGCCAGCCGGAAACGCTGCGCGGCGCAGTGGTGACCTTCCTCGGCTTCGGCCACATCGGCAGCGCCGCCTGGAAACTGCTGCAGGCCTTCGGCGCCGAAGGCATCGCCATTACCCGCAGCGGCTCCGTCAACGCCGAAGAACACTCCCTGCGCTGGACCGGCACCACGGACCGCCTGGGCGAGGCCCTCAGCGAATCCGACGTGCTGGTGGTCAGCATCCCGCTCGACGCCGGAACCGCCTCCCTGATCGGTTCGGCGGAACTGGACAACCTCGGCCCCGACGGGCAGATCGTCAACGTCGCCCGCGGCCCCGTCGTCGATGAAGCGGCACTTTACGAGGCCCTGAAGGACCGCCGGATCGCGGGCGCCGCCATCGACGTCTGGTACCAGTACCCGGGGACCGACGGCCGCGGCGAACCCTCTGCCCTGCCGTTCGGCCGGCTCGACAACGTCATCATGACCCCGCATTCCTCCGGCGTCACCGCCGAAACCTTCCGCGGCCGCGCCCGTGAGATCGCCGAAAACATCATCCGCCTGTCCGCGAACCAGCCCCTCAAGAATGTAGTGATTTCCCGATGACCCGAAAAATCGTCGACGTCGACGTCCTCGTCACCAGTCCCAGCCGCAACTTCGTCACCCTGAAGGTCACCACCGACGATGGGCTGATCGGCTGGGGCGACGCCACCCTCAACGGCCGCGAACTCTCCGTCGTCAGCTACCTCCGCGACCACCTCGCCCCCGCCCTGCTGGGCAGGGACGCGGACCGGATCGAAGACACCTGGCAGTACTTCTACCGTGGCGCCTACTGGCGCCGCGGGCCGGTGACCATGGCCGCGATCGGCGCCATCGACCTGGCCCTGTGGGACATCAAGGGCAAGGCCCTGGACGTCCCCGTCTACCAGCTACTTGGCGGCGCCGCCCGGGACAAGATCCTCACCTACACGCACGCCACGGGCTGGGACCTGCCCGAGCTCCTCGACTCCGTGGACCGCCGCCGCGAACAGGGCTTCCGCGCCGTCCGCGCCCAGTCCGGGGTGCCGGGCCTGGACAAGGTCTACGGCGTCACCCGCGGAGCGGCAAGCTACGAGCCGGCCGGACGCGGCGCCGGACCCGTCGAAGAGGACTGGGACACCTCCGCCTACCTGCGCCACGCCCCGAAGGTCCTGGCCGCGGTCCGCGAGCACGTGGGCCCGGAGCTCAAGCTTCTGCACGACGTCCACCACCGGCTCAACCCCACCGAGGCTGCCCGGCTGGCCCGGTCCCTTGAGGACGTGGACCTGTTCTGGCTCGAGGATGTCACGCCGGCGGAAAACCAGCGGCTGCTGCGCACGCTGCGCCAGCAGACCACCGTTCCGCTGGCCATCGGTGAGGTCTTCAACACCGTCTGGGACTGCGAGCAGCTCATCACCGAACGGCTCATCGACTTCATCCGTACCGCCGTCGTGCATGCCGGAGGCATCTCCCACGTCCGCAAGATCCTGGCCCTGGCGGAGGTTTACCAGATCAAGGGCGCGCCACACGGGCCCTCCGACGTCTCGCCGATCAACCTCTCGGCTTCGCTCCACCTGGGCCTGGCCACGTCCAACTTCGCCATCCAGGAATACATGGGCTACGACCCCCTGGTGTCCGAGGTGTTCCAGTCCAGCTTCCGCTTCGAGGACGGCTACCTCCACCCCGGCGACGAGCCGGGCCTCGGCGTGCACGTGGACGAGGACGCCGCCGCCCGCTTCCCCTACAAGCAGGCCTACCTGCCCATCGCCCGCGAGCTCGACGGCTCCATGAAGGACTGGTGACCATGACTTCCGCTTCCCCGCTGTCCGCCGCCATCCCCGGGATCCTGCGGCGACCGGCAGCACCGGCCGCAGGGATCGTGCACCTGGGCCTCGGCAACTTCCACCGCGCCCACCAGGCCGTCTACACCGACGCCGCCGTCACCGCCCACGGCGGCGACTGGGGCATCATCGGCGTCGCCAGCCGCTCCGCCGCCATCCCGGACGCCCTGCGCGCCCAGGACATGCTGTATACCGTGGTGGAAATTTCACCCGAAGGCTCGACGTTCTCCGTTCCCCGGGTCCACACGGATGCCTTCACGGCCGCCGCCAGCCCGGACCGGGTGGTCAGGGCCATCGGGGATGCCGGCACCCGCATCGTGTCGCTGACAGTCACCGAAAACGGCTACAACTACACCCCCGCCACCGGCGCCCTGAACCTGCAGGACCCGGCCATCCGGCACGACCTCGCCCACCCCGGCTCACCCCAGACCCCGATCGGGCAGATCGTCCGCGGCCTGCAGCACCGGTCCCGGACCCACGCCGAACCCGTCACCATCCTCAGCTGCGACAACCTGGCCGACAACGGCCACCACACGCAGCGGCTGGTCCGCGAATTCGCCGCGCTGCTCCCGCCCACCGAAGCCGCCGAGGCCCTGGCCTTCATCGACACCCGCACCAGCTTCCCGTCCTCCATGGTGGACCGGATCGTGCCGGCCACCACCGACCACTACCGCAGCCTGGTCTCATCCCAGCGAGGCTACAGCGACCGGATCCCGGTCCCGGCCGAACCGTTCACCATGTGGATCATCGAGGACAACTTCATCGCCGGACGCCCCACGTGGGAAGACGGCGGCGCGGTGTTCTCCGACGAGGTTGCCGGCTACGAGCAGCTGAAGGTCCGCATGCTCAACGGCACGCACTCCCTCATCGCCTACCTCGGAGCCCTCACCGGCGCCGCCACCATCCCCGAGTCCGTCTCCCACCCGGCCATCGAACTCGCCGCCCGCTCCGTCCTGCGCAACGAGTACCTGCCCAGCGTCTCTGTCCCGGCCGGGGTGGACGTGGACGCCTACGAGGAACAGCTCTTCTCCCGCTGGCGCAACACGGCACTGGGCCACCGCACCAGCCAGGTGGGCTCCGACGGGTCCGTCAAACTCCGCCAGCGGATCCCGCTGCCGGCACTGCAGATGCTCGAAGACGGCCGGATGCCGCAGCTGCTGGCCCTCACCGCCGCCGCGTATCTCGCCTGCATCGCCCCGCTGCCCGGGTTCGATCCCGGACCCCAGGCCCACGCCATGGAGGACCCCGCACGCGGACTACTCGCCGGGCTGGCGGCCGAATCCCGCTCAGGCCAGGACCTCGCCCGCAAGGTCCTCGGCGACCACCACCTCCTCGGCGAGGAACTGGCCGAACGCGACGAATTCACCGCCCGCACCGGCGAGTTCATCGACATCATCCACTCGGCAGGACCGCTGGCCGCCATTGCCGAAGCCAGCACTGCCGCGTCCCTCACTCCAGCCCCGTCCCTCCAAACCGTTCGGAGCACGCCATGACCACCCAAGCCATACCGTCAATCAACACAGCCGGGCTTCCCACCGGCACCCGGGCCGCCGTGCTGCACGGCGCCCGCGACCTGCGCATCGAACACAGGCCGCTGCCCGCCCTCGGCCCGCAGGACCTGCTGGTCGAAATGCGCTCCGGTGGGATCTGCGGCTCGGACATGCACTACTTCGCCGACGGCCGCAACGGCACCAACGTGCTGCGCCAGCCCACCGTCCTGGGCCACGAAGGCGCCGGCGTCGTCGTCGCCGCCGGACCGCAGGCCACCGTCGCCGCGGGCACCGCCGTCGTCATCGAACCGGCCCTGCCCTGCCGGGAATGCCCCACCTGCCGCTCCGGGGGCTATAACCTCTGCCCCGCCGGAACCTGCTTCGGTTCCCCGCCCACCGACGGGCTGTTCGCCCGCCACGTGGTGGTGCCCGAAGCCGCCGTCCACCTGCTGCCGGACACCATCCCGGCCGAAATCGGGGCAGCGATCGAACCGCTCGCCGTCGCCGTCTGGGCCGTGGAACGGGCGCAGGTCCGGAAGGGGCACCGCGTCCTGATCACCGGCGCCGGGCCCATCGGCCTGCTGGTCGCCCAGGTCACGGCAGCCCAAGGCGCCGCCGAGATCGTGGTGACGGACGTGAACGACGCCCGCCTCGCTGTCGCAGCGAAGTTCGGCGCCACCCGCACCATCAACACCGCAACCACGGCCCTGGACCTGGCGGGCGTGGACCGGCTGATCGAATGCTCCGGCAACACCCGGGCCCTCGCGGACGGCATCCAGACCCTCGCACCGGCAACCCGCGCCACCGTCGTTGGCCAGGCCAAACCCACGGTGGACGGCATCCCGCTGGGGTTCCTTCAGCGCTACGAAATCGACCTCGTCACCGCCTTCCGCTACGCCGACGCCTTCCGGACGGCGATCGACCTCGCCTCCTCCGGCGTCGTGGACCTGCCGTCCATCATCACCAGCACGTTCCCGCTCGAAGACGCCGCGGCCGCCCTCACCGCCCCGGTGACCGACCCCACCAACCTCAAAGTACTCATCACCTATTGACCAAAATGCAGGCCCGTCAGGGTCCGCTGGTTGAGCTTGTCGAAACCGCAGGACATCCATTCAAAGGAGTTTGGAAATGACCACAGCAGCACACCTCCCCCCGGGGGAAGTCGATCAGAGCAAAGTCCGGAAGGCCGCCGTCGCCGGCCTCATCGGCACCACCCTGGAACTGTATGACTTCGTCATCTACGGCACCGCCTCGGCGCTCGTCTTCAGCAAACTGTTCTTCCCCAACGTCTCCCCCGCAGCTGCGCTGATCGCCAGCTTCACCACCTTCGCCGTCGGCTTCCTGTTCCGTCCCCTCGGCGGCATCTTCTTCTCCCACTTCGGCGACCGCCTCGGCCGCAAATGGATCCTCGTGGTCACCCTGCTCCTGATGGGCGGCGCTACGCTGGCCATCGGCCTGCTTCCCACCTTCGACCAGATCGGCCTGTTCGCCCCGGTCCTGCTGTGCGTGTGCCGCGCGGCCCAGGGCTTCGGCGCCGGCGCCGAACAGTCCGGCGGCGCAACGCTGCTCACCGAATCGGCTGCCCCTGGCACCCGCGGCAAGCTGGCCTCGCTGATCATGGTCGGCGCGGCTGCCGGCACCGCCCTCGGGGCACTGGTGTGGATCGCCGCCCAGTCCCTGGCTCCGAACGACATGCTCACCTGGGGCTGGCGGCTGGTCTTCCTCTCCAGCATCTTCGTCACCATCGCCGCCCTCATCATCCGCCGCAAGCTCGACGAATCCCCCGTGTTCGAAGAGATCAAGCAGGCCCGCACCGAACCGCCCGCACCGCTCAAGGAGGTCGCCAAGCATGGCAAGGCCAACGTCCTGCGTGTCATCCTCATGAACTTCGGCGTCAGCACCCAGTCCTACACCATCCAGGTCTTCATGGCCTCGTACCTGATCACCGTCGTCGGCACGGACCCCAAGTTCATCCCGCCGGTGCTGCTCATCGGTGCGCTCTGCGGCGGCGTCGCGGCCGTGTCCTTCGGCATCCTGTCCGACAAGATCGGCCGCCGGCGGGTCGTCTCGCTCATCACCGGGGCGCTGATCCTCTTCCCGGCACCGGCCTTCATGCTCCTGACCACCGGCTCCCCCGTGGCCATCGTGCTGGTGATCATCGTTGGCTTCATGCTGGCCTGCCAGGGCGTGGTGGGTGTGCACATGAGCTACTTCCCGGAGATCTTCGGCAGCCGCTACCGCTACGCCGGCGTCACCCTGGGCCGCGAGTTCTCCTCCATCATCGGCGGCGGCATCGCGCCGATGGTCTGCGCCGGACTGCTGGGCCTCTTCAGCAACTCCTGGATCCCGGTGGCCATCTACATGTCGCTCACCATGCTCGTCAGCTTCGTCGCCACGCGGCTCTCGCCGGAGACCGTCAACCGCGACCTGACCGACCCCGAGGACGCCCGCCGTACCGGCGGCGTGGTCGCCACCCCTACAGTGGCGGCTGAACTGGCCGCCGCCCGCACCGCCAAGTAACGCACCCCTTCAGGCAACCAAGGACAGTGCACGACGGCGGCACGCGCCGCCGTCGTGCACTGTCAGTTCCGCTTTACAGCACTTCCACCGCAAAGGAATCCCATGCTCCGCCTCGAAAACCCCGGCACGGCGTCCCGGCCGGCACCCTCCGCAGTCCTCCGCGAGACCCGTGCCGTGGCTGTCCTCCGGGCCGGGCATGCCTCGGACTACGCGCCGGTCATCGAGGCCCTGCAGCGCGGCGGCGTGCTCAGCATCGAGCTCACCCTCAGCACGCCCGGCGTCTGGGAAGAGCTACCCCTCCTCCGCGAGCGGTTCGGTGACTCCCTCGAGATCGGCGTCGGGACGGTCACCGACGCAGCGGAAGCCGAGACGGCCCTCGACCTGGGCGCGGCCTACATCGTCACACCGGTCATGCATCCGGGCGTCATTGAGGCGTGCATCGGCCGCGGCGTTCCGGTCTACCCCGGCGGCCTGACGCCCACGGAACTGCACACCGGCTGGAAACTGGGCGCCACCGCGGTCAAGATCTTTCCGGCCTCCACGGTCGGTGCCGGCTACGTTTCACAGCTGCGCGGCCCGTTCCCGGACATCGAAGTGATCCCGTCCGGCGGCGTCAACATCGAGGACGTGCCGGCCTGGATCAGGGCCGGCGCGCTTGCCGTCAGCCTCGGCGGGCCGCTCCTCGGTGACGCCTTCAAGGGCGGCGACCTGCGGGACCTCACGGCCCGGGCACGGCGTGTGCGCGAGCTGATCGACCAGACGGCCGAGCAGCCGGGGGCGGCCAAGTGAGCGCGGGCAACCAGGTGAACCCGGCACCGTACGTCCTCACGTTCGGCGAGACCATGGCGCTGATGCGCGCCGACCAGGTCGGCCCGCTCGCGCACGCCTCCACCATGAGCCTGGGCATCGGCGGTTCCGAGTCCAACGTTGCCATCGGTCTCCGCCGCCTCGGCGTGCAGGCTGTATGGTGCGGTCGGATCGGGGCGGACTCCCTGGGCCAGCTCGTGGAGCGCGAGATCCGGGCCGAAGGCGTGGACGTCCGCATCGCCGTCGACCCTTCCGCCCCCACCGGGCTGATGATCAAGGAACGCCGCACTCCTGACGCACAGCGCGTCAGCTACTACCGCGCCGGAAGCGCCGGGTCCCGGATTGCACCGGCCGACATCGACGACGAACTCATCTCCGGAGCCGGGCTACTGCACGTCAGCGGCATCACGCCCGCCCTGTCACCCCAGGCGGAGGCCACGCTTCGGCATGCCATCGGTGTGGCCAGGGCTGCTGGCGTTCGCGTGTCCTTCGACCTGAACTTCCGCGGCAACCTCTGGTCCGCCGAGGGTGCCGGCAGCGTCTACCGCGGCATCATCCCGTTGGCCGACATCGTGTTCGCCGGCGAGGACGAGGCAGCGATCGCCGTCGGCCCGGGTGAACCCGAGGACCTGGCCCGGAGAATCGCCGACCTGGGTCCGGGCCAGGCCGTGATCAAACTTGGTGCCGACGGTGCCCTAGCCCTGGTTGACGGCACGTTGTTCCGGCAGGCCGCCGTTCCCGTTTCAGTGGTGGACACGGTCGGCGCCGGCGACGCCTTCGTGGCCGGATACCTGGCCGAACTCATGGAAGGCCGCAGCCCCGCTGAACGCCTCCGCACGGCCGCCGCCACCGGCGCCTTCGCCTGCCAGGTCCCCGGGGACTGGGAAGGTTTTCCCCGCCGCCACGAACTCGCGCTCCTGGAAGCGAAGGAGCCGGTCTCCCGCTAGCACCGTGCTACTTCAAGAGACCGGTTGGAGTTTTTGTCCACTTGTCGCGACTTCCGGGGTGTTTAGCGCCCATTATCTGTACAAAAACTCCACTCTCACCGGGCGAACTGGGCCGCTCCGAAGGAAACACTGAACTGGACGCACCACAGGTCCACAGACCTGTACCGGGCCAAGTCAACGTCCTCGGGGATCGCATACACCTGGTTGCCCTGGTTCCCCTTGATCACCCCGAGGTCATGGTGTTCCGCGGAACCGGCCGTGAACCACCCGGCCGTTCCCTCCACCACGTCCGCGGCACTGAGCCAGACATGCACATCCGGGCCGTTGGAAGTGTCCAGGTTCTCCAGAGTCAGAACGCGTTTCCCGTCAGGCTGCCGGATGATTCTGACGGTTCCTGTGGTGGCGTGCTCGTGGCTGATGAGGGAGCCCACGGCCAGTTGAACCGGACCGGCGGGCGGCTTCAAGGAGGGCGGCTTCGAGGCAGGCGGGGTGGCGGAGGGGGCGGGCGGCGTTGGCGCCGCGGAGGCCGCGACTGTGGGCAGCTGCTCATCCACCCGCACGTCGACAAACAACAGCCACGGTTTGAACAACGCGAGTCCCAGCGCCAGCACGGCGGCACCCACAGCGGCGGCGATCACCCAGCGGCGCTTGCGTTTGCGGGCCTGCATGCTGCAAATCTACACCCGGTCCCGCAGGCGAGTTTTTGTCCACTTGTCGCGACTTGAGGGGTGTTTTGGGGCCAATATCTGTACAAAAACTCCCGGCAGCTAGCCCACCTGCGGCAGGGGCTCCCCTGCTGGGATACCGGCTGACATGCCTGCGGCAATCGGCGCGGAAATCGCGGCAGGGAGTTTGCCCGGGTGGGACTGCAGCCAGGCCGGGATCCGTTCGGCCGGCAGCGGCTTGCTCCACAGGTACCCCTGGGCGAGGCGCACACCCAACCGGCGGAGTTCGCCCAGCTGGACGGCGGTCTCCACGCCTTCGGCCACGACGTCAAGCCGCAGGCTCTCGGCCATGCCAAGGACCAGTTCGATGATCGTGGCCCCGTGCGGATCGGTCCCCAGCTCCTCCACAAAGGTGCGGTCGATCTTGAGGGTCCGGGCCGAGAGCCACTTGAGGTAGCTGAGCGAGGAGTAGCCGGTGCCGAAGTCGTCGATGGACAGCCCTACCCCCAGGCGGGCCAGCCGCTGCAGCGTCTCCTTGGGCAGGTCCGGCTGGTCCATGAGCACGGTTTCGGTGATTTCCAGGTGGACGGCCGCTGCGTCGATGCCGGTGTCGCGGATGGCCGCCTCCACAACGTCGGGAAAGTCGCCGGCCACGAGCTGGCGGCCGGAAATGTTCACTGCCGCCGTGAAGTTCTCCGCCCCCGGGACCTGCGAGCGCCACTGCTGCACCTGGCGCAGCGCCTCGCGGAGCACCCATGTGCCGATCGGCAGGATCAGGCCCGTCTCCTCGGCAATCGGAATAAAGGCATCGGGCATGATCGGGCCGTGCTCGTGGTGGTGCCAGCGCAGCAGTGCCTCAAAGCCGACGGCGCCCTCGGTGGAAACGTCGATGACCGGCTGGTAGTTCAAAGACAGCTCATTCCGTTCCAGGGCAAGCCGGAGATCGGACTCCAGGTCCAGGCGCCCGGTGGCCCGTCCGGCCATGTGCACGTCGTAAATCGCCGACGAATCCCCGCCGGCGGATTTGGCCCGGTACATGGCGGCGTCAGCCCCCTGCAGCATCGATTCTGCGGTGTCCTCCTCCTCCGCCAATGCGATGCCCACGCTGACGTTGAGGTAAATCTGCCGGCCATCCACGTCGAACGGCTGCCGGGTCGCATCCCGGATCCTTTCGGCCAGGGTCTGGGCCCCGCCCATCTGCAGGTTCTGGCAGATCACCACGAATTCGTCGCCGCCGAACCGGCCCACCGTGTCACCGTCCCGGACGGCGGCCTTCAGCCGCTCACCCAGCAGCACCAGAATGGTGTCGCCGGCGCTGTGGCCGATGCCGTCGTTGATCAGTTTGAACCGGTCGACGTCGACGAACATCACCACCGGCCGGGCGGCCCGGTCCAGGAAACCCTGCAGTACCTCGGTGACCATGTACCGGTTCGGCAGGCCGGTCAGGGCGTCATGGCGCGCCTGCCATTCCAGGATCTGTTCAGCGTTCTTCCGGTCGGTGATGTCCAGGACGGTGTCCAGGAACCGGATCGGCTTGCCGTCCGCGCTGTTCATGCTGCGGATCCGCGAGTGCAGCCACCGCTGTTCCCCGGTGGGCCGGATGATCCGGTATTCGAAATCGGCGAAGCCGAGCCCGTGATCCAGGCTCTCCCACACTTCGCGGACACGGTCCCGGTCATCGGGGTGCGTCCGCGCCAGGATGGCTACCCGGTCTTTCCGGTCGCTGGCGGACATTCCCAGGATCCGGTCGAATTCCTCCGAATGCCACGTCTCCCCGGTGGCAACGGTGTGCTCGACGCTTCCAACGTGGGCCATCTCCTGGGCGGCCAGCAGCCGCTCACGTTCGGCATCGGCCGCGGCCTTCAACCTCTGGATCTCCGTGATGTCCCTGGCAATGGCCGATGCCCCCACCCGGATGCCGTCCTGGTCGTAGACGGGGGAAACGGTCAGTTCGACGTCGATCACCGACCCGTCCTTGCAGCGCCACCGGGCCTCCACACCGGTGACGAACGCCCCGCTCCCCGAACGGGAGGTGACCTCCGCGCCGAAGTAGGCTCCGTCGTCGGCGGTCACCAGCCCGTGGCTCTGTCCCACAGCCTCCCAGGAGCTCCAGCCGAGCATCCGCGCCGCCCCCGCATTCCAGCTGGTGATCTTCCCGGTGAGGTCAGCGCCGATGATGGCATCGCCGGAGGATTCGACCATGGCCGAGAGCCTGCGCAGGATCGCCTCGGTGTGCTTGCGGTCCGTGATGTCCTTTGAAATCGCCACGACCGCCACGGGGACGGTGTGCCGGCCCCTGATCCGGCTGACTGTCGCGTGCACCGGAAACTCCCGGCCCGTGCTGTGGCGGGCCCACAGTTCGCCCGCCCAGTCCCCGCCGCGGGCCACCCTGTTGGCGATTTCGCGGTCGGTTGCGCCGCCGCCACGGATCTCAGCGCCGCCGATGATGCCCAGGTCCGTGATCTTCAGCCCCAGAACCCTGTCCGAGCCCAGCCCGTACAGCCGCTCCGACGCGCGGTTCCAATACGTGATGCGCCAGTCGCCGTCCATGCCGATGACCGATTGGCCGATCTCGTCCAGCAGCAGCGACTGCATCACTAAATCGTCGCGATGTTCCCCAGCCATAACCTCTCCGACAGGTGCTCCCCCAATGGCAGCGCGCTATGCACTCGGACCCGTTTGCTTAGGGAACCGTGCTGGCAGTAAATCAGCAGGCCGGGTTTCCTGCAAGGGTTTTGGCTACGTGGCGGCCTCCGCCTCGGCGAGCCGGATCATGCGAAGCTCATCCCGCACCGCACGGGAAGGCCAGTGGTCACCGGCCAATTCCCTGAGCCGGGCGGGACCGGCCCCCGGGAAAAGCTTGTCCATAAGCCCCGCCGCGTGCAGCAGGCCAATCAGCGCGGCGGTCCTGGCGTCCGACGGCGATCCGTTGAGTATGCTTTCGATCCTCGCCAGAAGTGCCGCCTCCGGAGCATGGTCCTTCTCCGGGTAGCGCGTGGTCCTGAAGACGCCAAGATGCTTTTCGCCCACATGGGTCACGACGCCGAGAGCCGCCATGCCCTCATAGACGCTGTGCAGTACGGCGCGGCTTTCCAGCATGGCGACCCACCGCCGCGGGCCGTGCGGCCGGGATTTGTCGTGGATCAGCTCCCACTGGTGCCGCAAGTCAGATTGCGGAGGGGCTCCGGTGGCCCTGACGTATTTTCCCTGCAGCTGGATTGCGCCCAGCAGGTCCAGCTCGGCCAGGATTGCGCCGGACAGGGCCGCCCTGAGCACGCTCTGCGGCACCTCCGGCTCGCCGTCCTTGTCATTCGTTGCCAGAAGAAGGAACGCCTGCGGCAGGTTCAGCTCGCCGGCGCCCGGCGTTTCGGTGCTCATACCCTCATGGTCCACCGCTCCAGCCACCGCTGCAATGCAGGACCGGAGCGGATTTCACGCCGGAAACCAAAAACCACTTTCCGCAAACGAAATTGCAGAGTACATTGGATGCAATCAATCTTGCAGAGCGATCTGGGCCACAGATCCCGCGCCCGCCACAGATCCTGTCCAGAGAAAGAGGTCTGACTTGAACCCCAACACCGCCGGCCTGGAAGCCAGCCCCGGAACCGGCGCGGGCCCCACCTCCCATGCGTGGCTCGGCGACGCGCTTCCGGACGTTCCGCTGTCCAAGGCCCAGAGCCGCGTGGTGGACGTGATTGCGCGCAACCCGCAGCTTTCCTCGTACGCGGACATCGCGGAGATCGCCCAGCGAGCCGACGTCAACAATTCGACAGTGGTCCGGGCGGCCCAGCACCTGGGCTACCGGGGCTGGCCGGACCTTCAGCGGGAACTGCGGTCCCGCTACCTGGTGATGATCTCCACCGAGGACACCCTGACCGAGCACGGGGAACACCGCAGTCCCCTGCATGACGCGCTCAACCACGACATCGAGAACCTGCGCCTGACCCTGGACTCCAATACGGCCGACGACGCCGAAGCGGCCATCGCCACCATGGCGGCGGCCAAATCCATCATCGTTCTGGGGCTAGGATCGTTCGCCGGTCCCGCCAGCGTGATGGCCCATCTGGGCTCGACCATGGGATACCCCATCACCCTCGAGAACCGCGGCGCGGTCCACCTCGCTTCCAGCGCCAACGCCTTGGGGCCCGGTGATGTCCTGGTGGTCATCAACATGTGGCGCTCGATGCGGCAGATCATCGTCACCGCCGAAGCCGCGAAACAGGCGGGCGCCAAGGTCGTCGCCATCAGCGACATGCGCCGCGGCCGTCTGGCGGCCGTCGCCGACCACCTCCTGGTGGTGGCATCGGAGGGCATCTCCTTCTTCCAGTCCGTCACCGCCGCAAACTCTCTGGTCTACGGCCTGCTCGCGGGCATGGAGGCCGCGCACCCCGAGCGCAGCCGTGCAGCCATCCGCCGCACCCAGCAGCTGTGGAAAGACCTCGACATCTACCTCGACTGACCTGCAGCCCACACCCCTGCCTTCTTCCAGGAGCACATTCATGAACACCAGCACAGAACGCCGGATCGCCGTCATCGGCCTCGGCTCCATGGGCGGAGCGATGGCAGCCGCGCTTCACAACGCCGGCTGGGAGGTCACCGGCTTCGACCCCTCCGAAGCCGCACGGACCGCCGCGTCCGAGGCCGGCATCGCCACCACCGCCAGCGTCGGAGATCTCGCCGGCACGCCCTACGCGGTGCTCTCGCTGCCCGCGGCCAGCGTCGTCGAGTCCACCGTTCCACAACTCCTGGCGTCACCGGGAACTGTCGCGATCATCGACACCACCACCTCCGAACCGGCAACGAGCAAGCAGATGGCCGAACTCGCCGAAGCGCAGGGCGCGGCGTTCGTCGATGCCCCGGTCTCGGGCGGCCGCGACGGCGCGGCAACCGGAACGCTGAGCGCCTTCGTCGGGGCAACCGATGCGGCCCTTGCCGCCGCCGAACCCGTCCTGCTGGCACTCACCGGCGGCAAGTACAACCACATCGGCGGACCCGGCAGCGGCAACGTCGTCAAGCTCCTCAACAACGTCCTGGCCGCGGCCAACCTTGTCTCGGTCGGGGAGGCCCTGGGAGTCGCCAAGGCCTACGGCATCGATCCGGCCAAGGCGGCAGCAAGCATCAGCGAAGCCTCCGGCGGCAGCAAAGTCTCCGCGAACATGTACCCCAACTGGGTGCTCTCCGGTACGCACGATTCCGGTTTTTCCCTGGGGCTCATGGCACGCGACGCGGCCCTCGCGGTCGACGTCGCCGCGCGGATCGGCGAAAACCCGGCGCTGCTGGCCGCCGTCGCCGGCCAATGGCAGGACGCGCTGGCCGCCCTCGGACCGGGCGCGGATTTCACCGAGATCGCGCGGACCGTCGCCCCGGCCGTCACCCCTGCGGGCGCCCCGGGCAACACAGCCCCCGGCAACACAGCCCCCGGTAAAACAAGCCACACCACCGCCGTCGCCTGACTGCGCCCGAAGCAAAAGACTCAGACAACAAAGAGGATCGCCACATTGAGCACCACCACAGCACCCACTTCCTCGTCAGCGGCCACCGCCCGGTCGGTCCTGGACGCCGCGTTCCCGGCCGGGCTCGGAGCATTCCTTGACGGCAGGACAGTCCCCGGCAGCGGCGAGACCATCACGCTCACCGCCGCCGCAACGGGAGAACCGTTCGCCACCTACGCCGACCCCGGCACCGAGGGCGCCAACGCCATCCTTGAAAGCTCAGTCGCCGGGGCAGCAACCTGGGGCGAAATGAACGGGTTCGAACGGGCCGCCATCCTGCGCAACGTCAGCCGCACCATTGAAGTGCACGCGGAGGAACTGGCCATTCTCGAGTCAGCCACCACCGGGAAGCCCATCCGCGACGCCCGCGCGGAGGCCGCCAAGGTGGCCGAGATGTTCGGCTACTACGCGGGCTGGGCGGACAAACTGACCGGCCAGACCATCCCCGTACCAGGCCCCTGGCACACGTACACCGAACGGGTCCCCTGGGGCGTCGTCGTCGCCATCACCCCCTGGAACGCGCCCCTGTTCACCGCCGGCTGGAACTCCGCGGCTCCGCTGGCCGCGGGCAACGCCGTGATCATCAAACCCAGCGAATTCACGCCAGCCTCCAGCATCCGGCTGGCGCAGCTGGCGCACGGGGCCGGTCTGCCTGCAGGCGTGTTCAACGTGGCCACGGGGCTGGGCCAGACCGTGGGCGCGGCACTCACGAGCGACCGGCGCGTCGGCAAAGTCAGCTTCATCGGCTCCGTTCCCACCGGCCGCCGGGTTGCCGTCGCGGCCGCGCAGGCCGGCATACCCGCGCTGCTGGAACTCGGCGGCAAGAGCGCCAACATCGTGTTCGCTGATGCGGACCTGGAACGCGCCGCCGACGGCGCCATCGCGGCGATCTTCTCCGGCGCCGGGCAGTCCTGTGTGGCGGGGTCGCGGCTCCTCGTGGAGCGCAGCGTGCACGCCCAGTTCGTCGAACTGGTCGCACAAAAAGCCGCACGGCTGCGCGTCGGCGACCCGCTGAGCGCGGACACCGAGGTGGGCCCCATCATCACGGCGCAGCAGTTCGCCACCGTCACCACGCTTATCGAGGCCGGAATGAACGACGGCGGACGCCGGGTCACGGGCGGAACGCTTCCCGACGCTCTGGCCGGGTCGCCTCTGGCCGGGGGCCACTGGGTGATGCCCACCCTGCTCGACGGTGTGACGCCGCAGAACCGCCTGGAGACCACGGAAGTCTTCGGGCCCGTCGTCGGGGCCGACGCCTTCGACTCGGAAGCCGAGGCGATTGCCCGGGCCAACAACACCAACTTCGGCCTGGCGGGCGCGGTGTGGACCTCGGACGTTTCCCGCGCCCATCATGTGGCGCGCCAAGTGAACGCCGGCACATTCTGGATCAACTCCTACAAGACCATCCACGTGGCCGTTCCGTTCGGCGGTTTCGGGGACTCCGGCCACGGGCGCTCCTCCGGTCCCGGCGTCCTGGACGAGTACACGCAGACCAAGGCCATCTGGGTGCCGACCCGTGCAGCGGGTGCCCCCTTCCCGTCCCTCTCCTACTAGGGCAGGCATGTTCATGGAACCGACAGATACACCAGCCCTCCGCACGGCTCTTGCCGAGGGCGTTAGCAAATGGAAACCGCGGGCCCTGGCAATGGCGCAGCAAATCCACGCCCTCAAGGAGGTGTCCTTCGAGGAGGTCCACTCGGCCGGCGCGGCAGCAGACCTGCTGGCCGCGGGCGGCTTCGAGGTGGAACTCGGCACCTGCGGCCTCCCCACGGCCTTCACCGCCAGCGCCGGCAGCGGCGAACTGACGGTGGCCCTGTGCGTGGAATACGACGCGCTGCCCGACATTGGGCACGCCTGTGGCCACAACCTGATCGCGGGCGCCTCCGTCGCCGCTGCCCTGGCGCTGCGGCCCTTCGTCGACGAGCTGGGCATCACCCTGAAGACCATCGGAACGCCCGCCGAGGAACATGGCGGCGGCAAGGCGCTCATGCTCGAACGCGGCGCGTTCGACGGCGTCAGCCTGGCCCTGATGGTCCATCCCGTCCAGGACGGGGTGACGTATAACCCCGCAGGCACCAGCGCCCAGGCTGTGGGCCGGTACCGGGCGACGTTCACGGGAAAAGCCGCCCATGCGGCGGCCGCCCCGCACCAGGGCGTGAACGCCGCAGACGCCGCCGTGCTGAGCCAGGTGGCCGTCGGGCTCCTGCGCCAGCAGATCCCCGGTGACCACCGCATCGCAATGTATGTTGCAGAGGCCGGGCACGTCACCAACATCATTCCGGAACGGGCGGTGGTGGAGTTTGAATGCCGCGCCTTCACGCTGAAGGAATACGAAGCGCTGCTGGAGCGCGTCCGCCGCTGCTTTGAAGGGGCCGCGCTGGCCACCGGCGCCACGCTGGCCATCGAGGACACGGAACCGCTCTACGAACCGCTGATCCAGGACGATGCCCTGGCCGCGCACTGGACCGAAGCCATGGACGTGTTTGGCAAGGACACCTCGCCCTCGGCCGGCATCAGCGGCGGCTCCACGGACATGGGCAACATCTCCCAGGTCATCCCGAGCCTGCATCCCTGGCTGAGCATTCCCGGCGCGGACGTCCCCATCCACTCCCACGCCTTTGCCGCACTGGCAGACTCCCCGGAGGCCTACGCCGTGATGTTCGAGGCAGCCACCGCGCTGTCCTGGACAGTCGCCGCCGCGGCCACCACCCCCACCGAAAGGGCACGCCTGATCAGAGCGGCCTTTAGCCGTCGGACGGACACACAGGAAGGCACACCATGAGCACCAGCACAACACCCGCGCGGACAGACAAGGCCGGTATCCGGCTCACGCTTCCCATTGCCGCGCTGGCCTTCGTCATTGCGCTGGCAGTCCAGCTGATCGGCCAGGCGAAGATCGACGTGGGCATCGGCGCGATCGTTATCTTCCCCATGGTCTGGGGCCTGATCCTCGGCCTGCTGGTCTCGGTCCAGAAATTCAAGCCGCTGGGCCTGGACCTGCAGCGGGTCGCGGCCGCCCTGGTCGGTGTTGCCGTGCTCCTCCTCGTGGCCAGGCTGGCGTTCAACATCGGGCCCAGCCTTCCCACCCTGCTCAAGGCGGGCCCGGCGCTGCTGCTGCAGGAGGTCGGCCACCTGCTGGGCACCATCGCGCTGGCGCTCCCGCTGGCCGTGTTGCTCCGCATGGGCAAGGCGACGGTCGGAGCCACGTTCTCCCTTGACCGCGAACCGTCCTTCGCAATGGTCTCCGAAAAATACGGCCCCGACTCCGACCAATACCGCGGCGTCCTGGCCATGTACGTTTTCGGCACCCTGTTCGGCGCCGTCTACATCACGCTGCTGACCTCGCTCGTGTCCAACTGGAAGATCTTCGATCCCCTGGCCCTGGCCATGGGTGCAGGCGTGGGGTCCGGGTCCATGATGGCGGCGTCCTCCGCCAGCATCATCGCCGCCTACCCCGGCGATCAGGAGGCCGTCCTGGGCATGGCGGCCATCTCCAACCTGATCACCACCATCCTGGGTGTCTACGTCGGCATCTACCTCGCCCTGCCGCTGGCGGACCGTTTCTACCGGGTCCTCACCCGCAGGCAGAGCCGGGAAGAGGCTGCAGTCACGGCCGGCGCCCCGGCACAGCATGCGGACACCCAGCGCAGCACCGGCGGCGCGGACTCCGGCGGTGCGGACTCGGCCACGGAAGCAGCCCAGGCGGAGGAAAACCGCCGCTTCCGCGAACGGGTTGCCGAATCGTCGGCGGCCATGCACCTTCCGCTGTGGCTGTCCCTCTCGGTGCTGACCGTCCTCGGCATCGGCACGGCCTCGATCGCGGCCAAGGGATTCAGCCTGACCATCGTCGCCGGGTACGCGATCATGCTGGCCCTCGTTCTGGTCAGCATTGCCCTGGCCAGGCTCACCAAGAAGATCTCGGCCATCGTCTACATCACGACCATCGGCGCCTACATCTCGAGCCCCTGGTTCTTCGGCGCCGCGGCGCTGAACGGCCCCATCAAGTCGGTGGACTTCCTCTCGATCGCCACGGTCATGCTGACGCTCGCCGGCCTGTCCCTGGGCAAGGACATTCCGCTGCTGAAAAACATCGGCTGGAAGATCATCCCGGTGGGTCTGGTGGCAGTCACCGCATCGTTCCTGCTGTCCACCGTGATTGCGGAGTTCGCCCTCGGGCTTTGGCATTAAGCCTGTGGCATTAAGCCTTCGGCACTAAGCCTTTGGCACTAACCACGAACGCGCAAATGGGAAGCGGACGACGGCGGGACCTCCCGCCGTCGTCCGCTTCCTTTTCATTTGGCTCTTGTCAGCGCTATCGGTCCGTGAGATGGTGCGGCCAGCCGGACTTTCGGCCGCGCCGGATGTTTGGCAGTACAGCGCGGCACCCCAAATGGTGCCGCCGTCAGGGGCACATGGCCTTTACACGCCTGGCCCCGTACATCCGGCTCCCGGTCGCAGCAATGGCATGGCCACGGCGACGCAGGACGCCACGCTTCCATTCACAGCACCCTTTATCCAAGGAAAACCTGATGTTAGGCACCAGCAGCCGCCTCGCCGCCGTCGCACTCGCCGCCGGCCTCATGGGCATCGCCGCCCCCGCCCACGCGGCCCCCGCGGCACTCGTCAGCGCAGGACCCGGAATCCTCGTCGCCGACGGCGCCGCCGTCGATATTCCAGTGACCTTTGTCTGCGATACCGACCCCACCCTGCTCATCGCCGTGCCCGTCATCCAGCTCACCCAGAGGGTCAGCGACGGACGGATCGCCGGCGGTATCGGAAATGAACAGCTCAGCTGCACCAGGAAGGCCCAGACCGTCACCATCCGGGTGGTTCCCAACGTGATGGCGTTCAACGAGGGCACGGCCGCGGCTACGGTCGTTCTGCAAAGCTGCAACGCGCAGTTCCAGTGCTCCGCGGAAATCATCAACACCGAACTGAAACTCGCCAAGGGCGCGGGAACCGGGATCCTGCCCCAGAGGTAGGGCTACGAAAGTTCCAGCTCGCGGACGATGCGCTCCACCAGCGATGTTGGATCGCCGAGGATATCCACGGGAATATGCACCTCGTCGGGCCCCAGCGGCTCCAGCGTCGCAAGCTGTGAAGCCAGGAGGCTGCCGGGCATGTATTCGTGCGCCCTGCCGCTGATCCGGCCCGAAATGGTGGCGGCCTCGCCGGAAAGGTAAATGAAGACCAGGTCAGGTGCGAAGCTGCGCAGCAGGTCCCGGTAGCTCCGCTTGAGCGCCGAGCAGGCGATGATGCGCGTGCTTGCTCCGTCGCCGGATGTTGCCAGCGCGGCACCGATTTCGGCGAGCCAAGGCGCCCTGTCCTCATCGTTCAGCGGCGTGCCGCTTGCCATCTTCGCCTTGTTGGCGGCCGGATGAAAGTCGTCCCCGTCGAAGAAGGGCACGCCCAGGCGCTCGCCCAGCAGCGCACCGACGGTCGACTTTCCGCAGCCGGAGACACCCATGACAACCAGGGGCGGCAGGTTCGTGATCATTGTTGTTCTTTCCATAGGTGGCCCCGGCTTAGCCGGTGAAGTTGAGGAGGACTTTGCCGGATTGGGCGGAGTTGCGGGCGATGTCGAAGGCTTTGAGGGCCTCGGTGACGGGGTAGTCGTGGGTGATGACCGGGCCGATGTCCAGGGTGCCGTCGGCGAGGGCGGTGATGACTTCGTCGATTTCGTCGTTGAACCGGAACGAGCCTTTGAGGTCCAGTTCCCGGGTGATGGCCAGGGAGATCAGGACCGGCTGGGCTCCGGTGGGCAGCAGCCCGACCATGACCACGGTCCCGCCCCGGGCCGCGCCCTGGACCGCGGAGGCCAGGCCGTGGTGGTTCCCGGAGGACTCGATCACGACGTCGGCCTGGACCGCGCTGATCGCCTCCGTGTCAGCGGCGTTCAGGACCTCGTCCGCGCCGACCGCCGCGGCGATCTCCAACGGTTTGGCGTGCATGTCCACCGCGACGATCCGGGCCGCGCCGGCGCGTTTGAGGACAGCGACCGCCAACGCCCCGATCGGGCCGGACCCGATGACCAGGGCCGTTTTGCCGGCCACGTCCCCGGCCCGGGCCACCGCGTGCCAGGCAACGGACGCGGGCTCGACCAGCGCCGCGGTCCGCAGATCCAGGGTCTCGGGCAGGGCGCGGAGCATCCGCACCGGCAGGTTCACGTACCGGCTGAACGCCCCGTCCGTGTGCGGGAACCTCGCCGCCGAACCCAGGTACGTGCAGCCCGGGGACAGGTTCGGCCGCTCCGCCGGATACCGCGGCGCGTCAGGACCCTCACCGGGGCCCGGGGTGGCCGGGTGCACCGCCACCGGCGTCCCCGCAACCGGGCCGGTTCCGTCCCCCGCGGCCCGGACCACCCGTCCGGAAATCTCGTGCCCGAGGACCAGCGGGGCCCTCAGGATCGACTCGCCCGCCGCGCCGTGCAGCCAGTAATGCAGGTCCGACCCGCAAATCCCCCCGTACAGCACCTCCACCACCGCCTCATCCGGCGCCGGAGCCGTCAGCGGGACGTCCTCGACCCGCAGGTCCCCCTTCGCGTGCGCGACCACCGCCGGGCCCGATACCGGGAGTTTGAGCGTGCCCTCTGCTGTTGTTGAAGCTGCCGTGTGTGTCATCAGACCACCACCGTCATTCCGCCGTCGATAAAGATCGTCTGCCCGTTCACAAAATCAGACCCGGACGAGGCCAGCCACACCGCCGGCCCGGCCAAATCCTGCACCGTGCCCCACCTGGCCGCCGGGGTCCGGCCCAGGATCCAGGCGTTGAACTGCTCATCATCGACCAGGTTCTGCGTCATCTCCGTATGGATATACCCCGGCGCGATCCCGTTGATCTGCAGCCCAGCGCCCGCCCACTCAGCGGTCATCGCCCGGGTCAGGTTCCGCAACCCGCCCTTCGCCGCGACATACGGCGCGATCGTGGGCCGGGCCAGGTCCGTCTGCACCGAACAGATGTTAATGATCTTCCCGTGCCCCCGCCCGATCATGTGCCGGGCCGCCGCCCGCCCCACCAGGAACGCGCTGGTCAAATCCGTGGAAATCACCCGCTCCCAATCCGCCACATCCAAATCCAGCATCGGCACCCGGTGCTGGATCCCGGCATTGTTCACCAGGACCTCCAACGGGCCCACATGCTCCTCCACCCACGCCACACCCGCCGCGGCCGCAGCGTCATCCGTGACATCAAACGCCACACCATGCACCCGCCCCGGCGCGTACTCGGCCGCCATCACCGCCTCGGCAGCCTTCAGCCGCTCAGCATTCACACCGTTGAGCACCACCGTCGCACCCGCATCAGCCAACGCCCGCGCCAACGCATGACCAATCCCCCGGCTCGAACCCGTCACCAACGCAACCCGCCCAGTCAAATCAAAAAGCGACGTCATGCGAAGGGGCCCTTCTGAACCAGGTTGGCGGGGGTATGTCCTGCGGCCAGTGCTTCGAGCTGCCGCCGCAGGAGCTTCAGGATCCGCGGCTGGAACGCGGACGCGTTGCCGCCAACGTGGGGTGTGATCAGGGCGTTGGGCGTGGACCACAGCGGGTGGTCCTGCGGCAGCGGTTCGGGATCGACGACGTCGAGGGCGCACTGCAGGCGGCCGGACAGGACTTCCTTGGTCAGCGCTGCCGTGTCCACCACCGGGCCGCGCCCCACGTTCACCACGAGGGCGCCGTCGGGCAGGGCGGCGAGGACTTGCTCGCCGATCAGGTGGTAGGTGTGGTCGTTCAGCGGCAGAACCGTGACCAGGATGTCGTGCGCGGCGGCGAGCGCGGCCAGGTCCGCGGAGCCGTGGACCTCGCCGTGCTCGTCGGTCCGCGCCGTGCTTCCGACGCGGGTGACCGTGACCTCGAAGGGCTCGAGCCGGCGGGCGATCTCGTGGCCGATCCCGCCGACGCCCACCAGCAGCACGCGGCGGTCCGCGAGGGACTGGCGCCGTTCCGGCCGCCAGAGGCCGTACTGCTGGTCGCGGACGGCCTGGTCGATGCCGCGCAGTTTGGCGAGGATCAAACCGACCGCCAGTTCCGCCGTCGCCGCCGCATGGACGCCGGAGGCGTTGGCGACGCCGGCCGCCGGACCGGCGGCCTCAATGACGCCGTCGTATCCGGTGGACTGCGTCTGGACGAACTTCAGTTCGTCCACCCGGGCGAGCGATCCCAGAACCGCGCCGGCGTTGATGTACGGGAGGATGACGCCGTCGATCTCTCCCAGCGTCGCGTCTTCGGGGTCCGACGTCATGTCCCAGACGACACCTCTCAGCCCCTCCGGAAGGGGTGCGAGATCGGCGAGCAGTTGCCGGTCGGGGAAGCTGACGGTGCGTACTGGTTGCATCGGAAACCTGTTTCTGTGGAGCTGGACGGATTGGGCGGGCGGACTCTTGCGGGTCCGTGGCGGTTAGCGCCGGTCGAACGTGAGCCCGCCGGGGACCTGGAAGGTGGGCATGAGTTCCAGCATGCCAACGTTCACGTGGCGCGGCGTTTCGATGGCGTAATCCATGGCGTTGACGATGTCGTCAGTAGTCAGGGATTCGTAGCCCTCGTAGTACGTCTTCCAGGCCTCTTCCATGGCCTCGGGCGTGCCGCCCATGTTGCGGCCGAAGATCTCCGTCTCGACGCGTCCGGGGCAGATCTCGGTGACACGGATGCGCTTGCCCACGGTGTCGTTGCGCAGCTGGCGCGAGATCTGGTGCACGGCTGCCTTGGTGGCGTGGTAGACCGTGTGGCCGTAGAAGTTGTACAGGCCGGCGATGGAGCTGATGTTGATGACGTGGCCGCGGTCGCGTTCCACCATGCCCGGCAGGACCAGGCGGGTGAGCTGGAGCAGGCCGCGGAGATTGACGTCAATGAGCTCGTCGATGTCGTCCTCCGAGGAGTCCAGGATGTTGCCGGGCCGGGACACTCCGGCGCAGTTCACCAGGACGTCGATTTCGAGATTTCCGACGGCGGCAGTCAGGGCCGCGGTGTCAGTCAGGTCGACGACGTGGGGAATGGCGCCGGTCTTGTCGGCCAGCTCCTTCAGGCGCTCCTCGTTGCGGGCCACGGCGTGGACGGTGAGTCCGCGCTTGGTGAGGCGCTCGGCGATCGCGGCACCCATCCCGGTTGAGGCGCCGGTGACGAGGGCGGTTGAGTAGTCTGAAAACGGCATGTAAGTCTCCTGGTTGTGCAGTAGTAAGTGTTAGGCGTCGCGCAGCGGAAGGTGCGCGCGGTCCTTGACGGTGCTGACGGCGGCGAGGGTGCCCAGGGCCGTGATGACGGCGTAGAAGGCGGGCATGTAGACGTTGCCGGTGGACGAGATCAGCCAGGTCATCAGCAGCGGGGCGGTTCCGCCGAAGAGCGCCGAGGAGATGTTGTAGCCCAGGCCGTAGGCCGAGTAGCGGACGCGGGTGGGGAACAGTTCCACGATCAGGATGTGGATCACCGCGGTGTGCCCGGCGAAGACGACGGCCATGAGGCAGGCGCCCAGGATGGCCAGCGCCATGTTGCCGGTGGCGATGAGTGCGTACGAGGGGATGCCCAGGACAGCCATGGCGATGGCCGAGCCGGCGATGACCTTCTTGCGGCCAATGCGGTCGGAGAGGGCGCCCATGAACGGGATGGCGATGCAGATGACCACCAGGCTGCAGGCGGTGACGAGGAGGGCCTCACCGATAGTGAAGTTGAGCTGCTTGCCCTTGAGGAAGGTGGGCATGTAGGAGAAGAGAACGTAGTAGCCGGAGCCGTTCATGAGCGGGATGAACAGGGCCAGCAGCATCGCGCGGCGGTGTTCGGCGGAGGCGAAGGCTTCCTTGAGGGGGTTCTTGGACAAGCCGCCCTCTTCCTTCAGCTTCACGAAGTTGGGGGTGTCCGCGATGGCCTTGCGGATGTACCAGCCGATGACGCCCATGGGGATGGCGACCAGGAACGGGATGCGCCATGCGAACGCGCCGAAGCCACCGCCGTCGATCGCTGCTGCGGTAAGCCACGGGGACATGGAGAAGGCAACCAGGGTGCCGGTGAGCAGGGCGGCGAAGGAAGCGATCTGGGCGTACGAGGTGATGATGCCGCGCTTGCCTTCGGGGGCGTGCTCGGCGAGGAAGGTCATGGCGCCGGCAGCCTCACCGCCAACGGAGAAGCCCTGGAGCAGACGAAGCAACACCAGCAGCACGGGGGCCGCGATGCCGATCGCCGAGTAAGCGGGCAGGAGCCCGATGCCGGCGGTGGCGATGCTAATCAGCAGGATGACGAAGACCAGGAGCTTTTGGCGTCCGATCTTGTCTCCCAGGATGCCGCAGACGACAGCGCCGAGGGGGCGGACGAAGAAGGACACGGCGTAACCGGCGAAGACGAACAGCAGGGCGTTGTCCGGGTTGCCAGGTGCCAGGAACACGAGCGCAAGCGTTCCGGCCATGAAGGCGAAAATGCCGTTGTCGTAAAGCTCCACAAAGATTCCGACGCACCCGGCGGTGACGACTTTCCGGGTCTGCCTCGCATCGAGGCGGTCATGCTGGGGGGCACCCGCACGCGTTGATGTAGACATTTTCATTCCTAACTTGGACTTGGTTCGAGGGGAGGTCATCGGGGATCCTTAGCCGCCGGCGGCCGGTACGAGTTCCGGCCATCCGGGATCCTTGCCGATGCCCAGGAGGGCGAAGACAGTGCTGACTCGGGAACGGAGGTTTTCCAGTTCCCTTAGTGCCGCCCGATGTTTTGCTGTGGCCTCGGGGACGGTGGTCTTGCGGAAGGTGATGGTGTGCCCCGGCCGGGCCTGGGCGAGGGTGTCGAGCGAGCGGCTGGTGACCACTGCCAGGACGGGATAGCCAGCGGTGACTCCGCGTCCCCGGTGCAGCACCAGCAGCTCTTCCCTGGAGGGAACCTCGATGGCTCCCACCGGAACGCCGCGCGACAGCACTTCGGCCGACGATTGTCGTTCGGGAAGCGCCCCGCCGAGGCGCAGCCCGATGTGGTTGCTCCGGGCGCTGACGGTGTATTCGGTGTTGAACAGCAGCTCTGCTGTGGCGCCGAATTCTTCAACGTCCGGACCGTCCGTGACGTCAATGACCGCCCGGCTGCTGAACACGGGCCGGGTCAGCCCAAGCCGGAACAGCGGAAGGTCAAAGTATGGCTGCCGGATTGGTCCGACGCTCCTGGAGGTCTTCAGCTCGGATCCTTCGGAGAGCCGAAGGCCGAAGCCGATGACCGTATCGGGGGCACAGCTTCCCAGCAGCGCCGGTGCCTCGACCGAACCGTGGACGGCAATGTAGGCGCGGAGGCCGCCGGTGATGCGGCGCACCGCCACGGTCTCCCCCGCACGCACCGATACCGGTTCCCACTGCGGGCATTCGCGCCCGCCGACCGTGAGGGTCAGCGGTGCGCCGGTGACGGCGATGAGGAGGTCCGTGGTGGCCTGCATGCGGAAGTCCAGGGCGGTTATTTCCAGCAGCGGGGCGTTGTCGGCGTTGGCGGCGAGGATGTTCGCCGCCCGCGCGGAGAACTGGTCGAGCGCCCCGTTGACGGGAAGGCCGAACCGGGGACCGCGGAAACGGCCCAGGTCCGTGACCACGGAGTTTCCGGGCTGCTGGATGACCAGAGATCCGCTCATCGTGCCGCCTCCAGTTTCCGCCCCGCATAGTCAGCGAACTCTTCCGGCTGGATCTGGCGGAACGTCAGGAGGTCGCCGGGCAGGTAGGGAACCAACGGCTCGCTGGCTGCATCAAGGACGGTCAGCGGGGTCTGGCCGATGACGCACCATCCGCCGGGAGCCACCGCCGGGGCGATGACGGCCTGGCGGCCGGCGACGGCCACGGCGCCTGCCGGAACGGACAACCGGGGGTCCTTCAGCCGCGGAACGGGGAGCGGAAAATCGGGGCCGTCCATCATGGGTGAACCCGCAGGGGCGCCGAGACAACGGATGACGTAGGACTTGGCCGTATGCAGGGCGATGATCTCCTCCACGGAGAGCTGCTCGTGCTCGGCAACGCGCTCCAGGTCCGGGCCGTACTCGCCGCCGTAAACCACCGGAACGCTGAACGCCCGGGGCGTGCGGGCGGGGGCACCGACGTGCTCAAGCTGGCGCATGCCAAGGAGGACGAATGCGCGGACCTGGCGCGCCGAGGTGACCCCGGGGTCAAATTCCACGAGCAGCGAGTCGTACGTCGGCACTGCGCCGTGTACGCCGTCGGCCCCTGCAGTCTCAAGCCACTGGGCCAGGGAGTGGACGGTGTTCCAGTTGGCCTCCGTGTCAGCGGAGGAGGCGACGACCCGCAGGGCCGAATCGCCGGACTCGAAGATCTCCACGGGAGTTGGATTTGGGGTGGCAGCCATGTCAGGCGACCTTCTCTTTGGCCTCTTTGGCGGCAAGAACCTGGGCGAGCGGGGCGATGGTCACTCCGGCGTTCTCCAGTTCGGCGCGGACCTGGCGGGCCAGCTGCACGGCGCCGGGCGTGTCACCGTGCAGGAGGACGGTGTCGGCAACAATCGGCAGATCTGTGCCGGTGACGGTCTCAATGAGCCCCTCACAGACCATCCGCACGGTGCGCTTCACGATGGCGGCAGGATCGTGGATCACGGCGCCGGACCGGCCGCGGGGCACCAGGGTGCCGTCGGCTTCGTAGGCGCGGTCGGCGATGCCGACGATGCCCACTGGGAGCTGCCGTTCGGCAGCGGCGGAGGCCAGTTCGCCGTCCTGTGCCAGGACGATGAGGCCGGGGTTCAGGCGGGCGGCGGCGTCGGCTACGGCCGCTGCGTAGTCGGGGCGGGTGGCAACGAGGTTGCCCAGGCGTCCGTGCGGTGCAATGTGGGCGACGCTGGTGCCGTGGTACGCGGCGAAGGCGCTCAGGGCACCGAACTGGTACAGGACGTCGTTGCGGACCTCGTCGGCCGTCAGGTCCATGGCGCGCCGGCCAAAGCCACGCAGGTCCGGGAAGCTCGGGTGTGCCCCGATGCTGACGCCGCGGCGGACACATTCAGCGACTGTGGCGTGCATGATGTCCGGGTCACCGGCGTGGAAGCCGCAGGCGATGTTGGCACTGGAAACCACCTCGAGCAAGGCCGCGTCGTCGCCCATCGAGAAGGCGCCGAAGCCTTCTCCAAGATCTGCGACGAGATCAACTGTGGGTCCCATTATCTGCCTTCCTGGGGTGATTAGCAGCGGCCTTGCCCGCCGGGGCCAAGGGATCAGCTGCGCTGGTGATGGAGTGTGTCCGAACAGGCTCTGCGGAGGCTTCCTGGTTCGGCGCTGCCGGGCTACCGGCTTCTGCAAAAAAGTCTGACACCGGGATTTGGCTCACACAAAGACGTAATCGGTGTCACGGGATAGGTGCCGGTTATGACCTCCTCCGCAGTGGAGTCCATGATCGTCTCCTTCCCACTAAGGAGGGTTCGGCTCTTGGCGGCCCGCCCTCGTTGAATTGAAGATATGGAGCATTTATTTCGGGAATGTAAAACAGGGCGCCTATTTCGATGAAGTCTATTTCTATGCAAAATGCATCTGACCCCATCAGGAATTCGCATGTCACCGGAGGGGATAGAATGTAGGCTTAGTGAAATAGCGTTCTGGGTTCAACCTAGTGTCAGCGATGTGGATCACACAAAGACTTATTGCGTGTCCCTCCATAGCAACCCGTTATGACCTTCTCTGGGTTCAGGGCGCCGCGAAGAGAGAGGGCGGCCGTGGACACCAGGAAACTTGCGTACTTTGTACAGATCGTGGACTCGGGGAGCATCACCAAGGCGGCGGCCGCACTTCACGTGGCACAGCCGGCCCTGAGCCAGCAGGTTTCGGCGCTGGAGACTGAACTGAAGCAGCGGCTGCTGATCCGCAGCAAGCAGGGCGTGCAGCCCACGGCCGCCGGGCACACGCTGTACCGCCACGCCCAGTCCATCCTGCGGCTCGTCGCACAGGCCCGGCAGGACGTTGCCAAGTCCGGGGCCGCGCCGTCAGGCAGGGTGTCCATCGCCATTGCGCCCTACAGCATGGCCTCGAGCCTGACGCCTCAGATCATCAGCGAAGTGGCCCGCCGGTACCCGGATATCGTCCTGCACGTCACGGAAATCTATGGCGGCGTCCTGAGTGAAGCCATCAAGAATGGCCGGCTGGACATGGCCCTCATCTACGAGCCGGGCCCCATCCGCGGCGTCCTCTTCACCACGATGATCGTCGAGGACCTGCACCTGGTGGTCAACGCCGCCAGACCGGATGTTAACGCGCAGGACGGCGAGATCACGCTGGAGGAGGTGGCCCGCCTGGGGCTCTTCCTTCCCGAGAAGATCCACACCCTCCGCCAAGCCGTGGAGAAGGGCTTTGACAGCAAGGGACTCAAACTCCAACTGGTGGGCGAAGTGGAGTCGGTGCCGTCCATTGCCCGCCTCCTGCGGGCGGATCTGGGGGCTACGATCATGCCCAAGTCGGCTGCGGACGCACTGTTCCACGAGGAGGACTTCCGCGTTCTGCGGATTGTGGACCCCGCGCTGCAGTGCAAGATCGCGCTGTGCACGCCCGACCACGATCCCCTCTCGGAGGCGGCGTCCGCTGTACTCCTGGTGCTGAAGGAAATGCTGCAGGAAATGCTCAGCAATAAGTATGGCGGGTAGGGTTTCATAGGTTCCGCTTATTAGGGCACTCATCATTTGTCTTAGTAACCGGCTCCCCGGGATTCTAATATTGGCAGCAAGCCAAGAAATTGTGGAAAAGCACTTTCCACAAACAGAATCAACGGGGAGCCAGCCATGAAAAAGCTCAGCACCATCAGGAGAACTACCGACCCGAGTCTCGGACTTATGGCGAAAACCGGGTCCCACTGCCCCACCAACGGTTTCTGGCGGCCGGAGGACCGGTCCGCTCCAGTCTTCGTTTTCGAGGGGAGCATCATGCCGGTCAGCGGCGGCGGCTCGACGGTCTGGCACCTGGAAGACGCCGTCTTCGGCGCCCCGGCTTACCCGGGCCACCAGCGCGTCTAACCGCGCTCACCACTCCGGCACCCAACTGGGTAGCACTTCAGGGCGTTCCCAGGGCTGGGAAGGCCGCGAGCTGCTACCGAGTTTCCACTTCCCCGCGGGATGAAAACGCGTACGACGGCGGTGCTGCCGCGATTTGGTCCTTCTGCTCGGCTGTTTCCCGGCCCCGCACCCAACTGGGTAGCACTTCAGGGCGTTCCCAGCGCTGGGAACGCCCCCTGCTGCTACCCAGTTTTCGTTCTCCGGTGGGTTCAGGAAACTTTTTGAATCCCGCCCCATGTGGCGCCCGATCGACCCTTTATTGTCAGTCCCCCTTGGCAGACTGAGTACATGGAAGGCAGCTGGAATTCTGCACTGACAGCAGGAGCGCCGCACGGCGGAGTTCTGCAGGCTGCCGCGGTTCCTGACACTCTTCTTCCAGAGGCCGTTTTCCCCCTTGCCGCGTTCCCCGAGGGTGCGTTCGCGAACCGTTCCGTTCCGTTTGAGGGGTTGGCGGACGGCGGGTTGCCGTATGACGACGACCCTGACGCCGCGTATCCGGCCTCGTTCCCGGAGGACCCGTTTCCCGAGGCCTTGTTGGACCGTACAACAGCGACGGGTTGGCTTCTCCCGGCAGCAGACCTCACCGACGGTGCCGGGCTGATCGACCAGATACGCGGCTACGAGGACTTCAAGTGCTGGGCGGCCGGTCAACAGGCACGGCTTGCCGTCGCCTTCGAGATCCTGCACCGCGAGGAACAAACCGAACTCGCGGAGCAGGGCAGCCCTGAGACGCTGTTGGCTGAGGACCTCGACAAGAAACGTCCCAAAGAACAGAGCCCGGGCGCCGCTGAGCAGATTGCGCTGGCCCGGGGCGAGTCCCCGCACCGCGGCGGCCGGCTGCTCGGCATGTCGAAGGCCCTGGTCAAGGAGATGCCCCACACCCTGGCCGCCCTGGACACCGGCCAGCTCAATGAAGAGCACGCCATGTACGTCGTGAAAGAGACCGCCTGCCTGAGTGTGGCCGACCGGACCGCCGTCGACGAGGAACTCGCCGCCGACACCGGAACCTTCACCGGCGCCGGAACCCGCACCGTCATCGCCGCAACCCGGGCCGCCGCAACCCGCAGGGACCCACGCTCGGTCACCCAACGGGCGAGCCACGCCGCGTCCGAACGGACCGTCAGCCTGCGCCCGGCCCCGGACTGCATGACCTACCTGACGGCGCTGCTGCCCGTCCAACAGGGCGTTGCCGTTTACGCGGCCCTGACCCGGCAGGCCGATACCCTCCACGGCGCCGGAGACCCGCGCTCCCGCGACCAGATCAAAGCCGACACCCTCGTCGAACGCACCACCGGCACACCCGGCGGCATCACCGGCATCGAGATCAACCTCGTCATGACCGACCACACCCTCCTCCAAGGCGACACCGAACCCGCCCGGATCCCCGGCTACGGCACCGTCCCCGCAGACTATGCCCGGAACCTGCTAACGCAGGGGCAGGTAGAAGGAGGCCAGGGGCTCAAAATCTGGCTCCGCCGGCTCTACACCGCCCCCGGAACCGGCGACCTCGTCGCCATGGACTCCCGACGGCGCCTCTTCCCCGCACCACTGCGCCGCTTCATCCAAATCCGCGACGACACCTGCCGCACCCCCTACTGCGACGCCCCCATCCGCCACCACGACCACATCACCCCCTGGCACGACGACGGCCCAACCAGCCTGGCCAACGGTGCCGGGCTCTGCGAAGCGTGCAACCACGCCAAGGAACTTCCCGGCTGGAAAGCAAGGCCCAGACCCGGACCCCGGCACACCATCGAACTCACCACCCCAACAGGCCACACCTACCGATCCACTGCGCCTCCACCGCCCGGATCCGGGCTGATTCAAACCAGCCGGTCCGGAAGCGGGGTGTGCGAAACGCACCAATCCGAAAAGCCTGGCCCATCGCCCTAGCGGGCGGGGTTGCGGCGGACAGGCGCAGCCGGGGGGAGCAAGCGGGAAGCAAAGCGCAGGAGGCAAAAGAGCGGCGGCATAGTTACGCCTCAGGCGGGACAGAAGACTGTCCCGCCTGAGGCGGTGCCGGCGCTTACGATCGCGGCGCGGTCGCGTCCAGGCTGTCGGATCCAGCCACCTACGCAACTACGCGGGCTCGACGGCCAGGCCCCTGGCCTTCAGATCCTCGGGTCGCCGCTTCACGAAAACGCGATTACGCCTGTTCGACGAGCAGGCCCTTGGCCTTCAGAACTTCGGTGAGCTTGCACAGTTCGATGGTCGTTCCGCCTGCCTTGTAGAGGCCGATCAGCTCGCGCTCGGCGTCGTCACGTTCCTGCGAGAGGCGTATGACTTCCTCGATCTCGTCCTTCCGGACCACAACAACGCCGTCCGCGTCGCCGCGCAGGACGTCGCCGGGGTAGATGATCTCGTCACCGAAAACCACAGGGTGGTTGATGGGGCCGATGGTCTCCTTAACAGTGCCCTTGATGGAGACACTGCCGGAGAACACGGGCAGGCCCAGTTCGATGAGGTCCTGGGTGTCGCGGACGCCGGAGTCCGTCACCAGGCCCGCGAGGCCCTTGGCCTTCATGGCGTTGCCGAGGACGTCGCCGAACGTGCCGGCTTCCTCGTACTCGCCAGCCGCGGCCAGGACAACGTCCCCGGCCTCGGCGTAGTGGATGGCCACCTGCAGCATGAGGTTGTCCCGCGGCGCGCAACGGACGGTGGTGGCAGGCCCGCAGAAGGACATGCTGCGGTCGATTGGCTTGATCTTGGAGCTGAGCGCTCCCTTGCGGCCCTGTGCCTCGTGGATCGTGGCCGAGGAGAACTGCGCCAGGCGACGGACGGCGTCGGCGTCGGGTCGTTCGATGTTGGTCTTGACGTGGATCACGGGATTTTCCTTCATTTGATGGGGTTAGCTGAGTGCCCGATTAGTGGGGTTAGCTGAGTGCCCGCACGGCCTTGTCGATGGCTGCGATGGACTCTTCAATGACGTCGAGGCTGGTGGCGTAGGAGATGCGGAAGTACGGGCCCAGGCCGTAGGCCGAGCCCTGGATGACAGCGACCGAGGCTGCCTCAAGAAGGTAGAGCGTGAAGTCCTCATCGTTGGCAATGACCTTCCCTTCCGGGGTGGTTTTGCCGATGGCACCGCCGCAGTTGACGTACGCGTAAAAGGCGCCTTCCGGCGTCGCGCATGAAAGGCCGTCGACGGCGTTCAGCGCGGCTACCGCCGCATCGCGTCGGCTGCGGTAGACCTCTACGCTCTCCCGCACGAATGTCTGGTCGCCGGTGAGCGCGGCGGCGCCGGCGGCCTGGCTCACCGAGGACGGGCAGGAGGAGATCTGCGACTGGAGCTTGTTGATCGCCGCGATCAGCGGCGCCGGCCCGGCGGCGTAACCCAGCCGCCAGCCGGTCATGGCGTAGGCCTTCGAAACGCCGTTGACGGCGAGAACGCGGTCCTTCAGCTCCGGGACAACCTCCACCAGGCTCGAAATCCGGCCGGAACCGAAGTAGATCTGGTCATAGATCTCGTCCGTCAGGACGTAGACGTTCGGGAAGTCCGCCAGGACATCCGCCAGGGCCCGTAGTTCCGCCCGGGAGTACACGGCGCCCGTCGGGTTTGACGGGGTGTTCAGGATGACCCACTTGGTCCGCTCGTTCAGCGCCCCGGCCAAGGCTTCGGGGGTCAGTTTGAAGCCCGACTCCTCGCCGCAAGTGACAACCACCGGGGTGCCCTCGTTCGCAAGCACCATGTCCGGGTAGGAAACCCAGTACGGCGCGGGCACCACAACCTCGTCGCCGGCATCCAGCGAAGCCATGAACGCCGTGAAGATCACCTGCTTGGCGCCACCGCCGATGGTGATCTCAGCCGGTGTGTAGTGGAGGCCGCTGCGCAGCTCGATCGTCTGGAGGATCGCCTTCTGCAGTGCCGGCGTACCGGTGACCGAGGTGTACTTCGTCTCGCCCTTGCTGATCGCCTCAACCGCTGCAGCCTTGATGTGTCCAGGCGTATCGAAGTCCGGCTCACCGACAGTCAGGTCCAGGATCCGGCGCCCTTCCGCCTTCAACTCACGCACGCGGGCCGCTGCGGCCACGCTGGCAGAAGACTTGATGCGGGACACTCGCGATGCAGGTTCAAATTCAGACATGGTCTCTTCCTAGGGAGTCAGGACGGAGCGATACTCGTTCCTTCGACACTAGGGAATCCCCGCCCGTATGGATAAGACCTAATCTGCGTGGACGGATAAGCGTCTCTTATGGACCGCCGTCGGCCTCCTGCAAAAGGACGCAAGTCAAACTTTTTGGTTATGGCTCCACGCACTATAGGTATTTCCGCCCCAACGTCCGGCCTGCCTAGCCTTCTACATAAACCGGGCCCGCTTGGCGGCCGCCATCTGGCCAGCCCAAGCCGGCACCGTCCGACGTAAATCCGAACCGAGGAGTGCTCTTGGCTGTTCTGCACCGCGACGACCGCCGGGAGGGCTACTACCGCTACCGGGGGACGGCGAAACCCGACAAGACCGCTGTCCAGGCGGAAAAGACGCGCAAGCTGCTCAGGGACAGCCGGCAGCGGATTTCCTTCAATGCCACCAGCATGCGCGCCCTCTCCGTCCGGTTGAACCAGCGGATTGCGCAGGCGCTTTGCGACGGCCTGAAAATCA
This sequence comes from Arthrobacter sp. BGA-UO-ETr-C19, assembly GCF_059568005.1. NCBI lineage: Bacteria > Bacillati > Actinomycetota > Actinomycetes > Micrococcales > Micrococcaceae > Arthrobacter > Arthrobacter sp. BGA-UO-ETr-C19. The sequence goes on along the minus strand of NZ_JCAQPC010000023.1, from coordinate 459,560 downwards.
CCCGCCTCGCCGACGCCGCGGAGCTCTCCCGCTGGGCGGTCCGCACAGTGGGCCTGTCGGCCGAGGACCTGATCCCGTCCGGGCTGCCGGCCGAGCAGCATCTTGCGGTGATCAGCCAGCTCAAGTCTGAGCTGGCTGAACTTGAAGAGGCCAAGACGGCCCTGGAAGACCGCCGCCTGAACCTCCTGGCAGGAGCACGACGGCGGGGGGTTCTGGATGACTATGAGCTCGCCGCCCTCAGCGGTTTGCAGCGCGAAACGATCCGGAAAATGACCTGGGGCGTCCAGCCGGAATCCGGAGCGATCCCTGCGTAATCCGGCACGGCGCCGTCGTACGCGGCAAGCCCTAGCTAGCCAGAGCATGCAAGCGTAGCGTCGAACTGCACGCTGTTGCTGGTTTCTCGGAGGTGGCCCCGATGGCTGGATGGAATGCTGATACGGCGGCGGGTCCTTTGGGGGCCGGGACAGTCACTTTGGTGGAGGGATCATCCTTCTGTATTTCCTTGCCGAACGGGGACATCAGTGCCGAGCATCCGCATGGCCTCTTCGTGCAGGACGCCCGCATTCTTTCGGGCTGGAGCCTGACGGTTGATGGCCTGGCGCTGGAGCCGCTGGCGGCCGAGACCAAGGAGCCGTACCGGGCGCTGTTTGTCGGGCGGGTTCCCCGCTCTGACGGCTACGCCGACAGCCCGCTGATCGTGGAGCGACTGCGGGAGGTCGGGGCCGGCATCCAGGAGCAGGTCACCGTCCGGAACTACTCCCTCGAGCCGGTCGAATGCGTCATCGCACTGAGGATCGAGGCGGACTTCGCTGACCTCTTTGAGGTGAAAGAGGCACGCATCCGGCGCCGCTGGGACGAAAGCCGTCAGGCCGACGGCGGTGCGCTCACCATTCGGGCCGCATGGCAGGACGTCCGGAAGGGAATGGTTGTCCAGGCCCCCGGTGCGGACATTTCGACGGGTGCGGTGACGTACCGGGCTTCAATTCCGGCGCACGGACACTGGAGCACGGTCCTGACCGTGCTGCCCAGCACCGGGGGAACCGCCTCCGCGACCGCATTTGTCCATCCTGACGGGGATGGCCTGTCCCCCCGGGACCGCCGCCGGCGGGAGTGGGTGGCGAAGATTCCGGTCCTGCAAATGGGCAACCGGTCGGTTGAACGGACCCTTCGCCGCAGCTACGACGATCTGGGCGCCCTTCGGATCGAGGACCCCGACCACCCGGAACGGGTCGTCGTGGCCGCCGGGGCGCCCTGGTTCATGACCCTGTTCGGCAGGGACTCGCTGTGGGCCTCAGTAATGGCGATGCCCGTGGACCCGTCCCTGGCCCTCGGCACCCTGCAGACCCTCGCGGACCGCCAGGGCACCGTGGTGGACCCGATGACCGAGGAGGAGCCGGGCAAGATCCTCCACGAGGTCCGGCTCGACGTTTCCAGCGGGCTGTCCCTGGGCGGCAAGTCCAACTATTACGGCAGCGTCGATGCGACACCCTTGTTCCTGATGGTGCTCGGGGCGGTCAGCCGCTGGGGCTTCGCCGGGGATACCATCGCCGCCCTGCTGCCGCATGCGGACCGCGCGCTGGAGTGGATCATGAACTACGGGGACAGGGACGGCGACGGCTTCGTCGAGTACGAGCGCCTCAACGACCAGGGGCTGATCAACCAGGGCTGGAAGGACTCTTGGGATGGAATCAACTTCGCCAACGGCAAACTCGCCGAGCCGCCGATCGCACTCTGCGAGGTCCAGGCCTACGTGTACGTCGCTTACCTTTCGCGCGCCTGGCTGGCGTACGACGCCGGGGACACGGCTTTTGGGAATGAGCTCGCCGACCGCGCGGCCCGGCTGAAGAAACAGTTCAACGAGCAGTTCTGGATCCCTGAACGCGGGTACTACGCCATTGCCCTGGACGGCCAGAAGCGGCAGGTCGACGCGTGCGCGTCGAACATGGGGCACTGCATGTTGCAGGGCCTCATTGACGAGGACAAGGCGCCTCAAGTGGCCGAACGTCTGATGTCCCCCGAAATGTTCAGCGGCTGGGGCGTGCGCACCCTGGCCAGCGACATGGGCGCGTACAATCCTGCCAGCTACCACAACGGATCGGTGTGGCCGCACGACAACGCCATCGTCGCGGCCGGACTCCTCCGCTATGGCTTCGTGGCCGAGGCGCAGCGGATCGCCACCGGCATGATGGATGCCGCCGAGTACTCCGATGGCCGGCTCCCGGAGCTGTTCTGCGGTTTCAGCCGGGAACAGCTCGCCGCCCCCGTCCCGTATCCGACGGCGTGCTCTCCGCAGGCCTGGGCGGCGACCGCGCCGATCCAGCTGGTGACGAGCCTGATGCGCTACGACCCGGTGGTTTCCGCCGGCGGGGTATGGATGGATCCCGTTCTTCCGGAGTCCTTTGGGGATCTGCACATCACCAACGCACCTCTGGGCGGTGGCCGCATCACCATCGACATTGCCAGTTCCATCCCCTCGGTCCAGGGGCTGCCCGACGGGATGACGTTCCTCCGGGGACACCGTCCGTGGATGATCGAACTGGTCGAGCAGGCCCATCAACGCCGAGCGGAAGCGCGGCGCGAAGCGGGACCGTAGGACTCCGGAACCACTAGTCAATCCCGATACCGGAGCCGAACTCCGTCGCGGTTGCCGTACATCTGGCCGCCCTGCCCCGCGGAACTGATGATCCACACCAAGCCGGAGTCCCGCGTCTTGGAGTCGACGCGGCTCTGGCCCTGGTCATGATACGCCGTCCTGTGTCATGCGACGCCCTCCAGGATCTTGGCCCGTGGCTGCACGGAGACGTAGTCGCCCTTGAAGAAGAGCAGGGGGTCGACGTCGGAACGGGCGCTCAGTGCGTGGACTGCGGCCACCACAATGGTGTGGTCGCCGCCGTCGTACTCCTGGTGCAGCTCGCAGTCCACCCAGGCCAGGGCGCCGTCGAGCACAGGGTTGCCGAGGGGCGACGGCGAGTGGTCAACGCCGGCGAACTTGTCCGCACCGGACCGCGCGAACTGGGCCGCGAGGTGCTGGTGGTCGGCGGGAAGGATGTTGATGGTGAAGCGGCCCGCCTGGCGCAGCAGCGGCCAGGTGCTGGAGGTCCGCGCCGGGCTGAAGGTCACCAGCGCCGGTTCCAGCGAGAGGGATGCAAAGGACTGGCAGGTGAACCCGGCAGGGCCGTTCTCCGTCGCCGCGGTGATCACGGTCAGGCCCGTTGCGAAGTGGCCCAACACGTTGCGGATCCGGCGCGGGCTGAGGTCTGAGAGTTCCGTCATGGCGAGTCCTTTCGAAGCGTGTACACCCAATCAAGCACCTCGCCGCCTGCTTCCAAACCTCGGCTGCAACGAATTGACGCGCATGGAAACGCAGCTTCACCGGCCGAAGCGGGGCGTAACAAAACCGGGCCAAATGCGTGCCTTGGGTGACGAATTCTGGTGCTGAGGACGCGGCCGACGGCGGCCTGGTGAGTACCGCGAGCCTGTTGCCCTTGCTGGTGGTGTACACGCTGGACCTGGCCGGATACCAGGCGGCGCAGTCCGTCATGGCGTAGTCAGCCGCCATGCAAAGACCGAGTTCTACACACAGGCGACATGGGGCCGGGGCTTGCCTAGGCTACCGGTACGTGGTGTGCCCGAGAGGCCAGGGAGCGGTCTGCAAAACCGTTGACGCGGGTTCGAATCCCGCCATCACGTCCAAGCGAAATCCCGACGGAGACCCAACCGGCCAATAGCTCGGCGGCCTTCTGCCGCCGCTTCAACCGGTCATAGTTCCGAATTTGCGGAAGAAAAAGCCACAGTTATCCGCAAATAGTGGATTATGGTGTTATGCCGAAAATCCGCATCTCCGAAGCAGCGCGGTTCCTGGGCGTCAGCGACGACACCGTCCGGCGCTGGACCGAGAATGGAACGCTCACCCCCGTCAAGGACGCCTCCGGCAGGCTGGCTGTTGAAGGACTTGAACTCGCGCACCTCGCCCGCGACCAGGCGCAGCTGCCCGAGGACCCCACCCGCGTGGGCAGCTCGGCGCGCAACCGGTTCGTTGGCCTCGTCACCGGCATCACCGCGGACAAGGTCATGGCCCAGGTGGAGCTGCAGTGCGGCCGGTTCCGCGTCGTCTCCCTGATGAGCAGCGAAGCCGTTCGGGAGCTCGGCCTGGAACTCGGCTCCGTGGCCACCGCCGTGGTCAAGGCCACCACCGTCATCATCGAAACACCCCAGGGAAAGAGCATCATATGAGCACCACCCGCGCGCGCATCACCGCCCTGCTGGCCGCCGGCGTCCTTGCCGCGGGGCTGTCCGGCTGCGCTTCCAGTACCGCGGGCGGCAATGCCGCCAACAGCACGGCCCCGAACGGCAGTTCGACGGCCGGCACCAGCGGCACCGTGACCGTGTTTGCCGCCGCGTCGCTGAAGGCGACCTTCACCAGGATCGCCTCCGAATTCGAAGCCGCGAACCCCGGCACCAAGGTCACGCTCAACTTTGCCGGGTCCTCGGACCTGGTCACGCAGATCAGCCAGGGAGCCCCGGCGGACGTGTTCGCCTCCGCCGACACCAAGAACATGGCCAAGCTGTCCGACGCGAAGCTCATCGACGGAGCGGCCAGCAACTTCGCCACCAACGTCCTGGAAATCGCGGTTCCGCCGGCCAACCCGGCGTCGATCAGTTCCTTCGCCGACCTGGCAAAGCCGGGCGTCAAGGTGGTGGTGTGTGCACCGCAGGTGCCGTGCGGCTCCGCCACAGAAACGGTGGAAAAGGCCACCGGAACCACCCTGAAACCTGTCAGTGAGGAATCGTCCGTCTCAGACGTCCTGGGCAAGGTCACCTCCGGTGAAGCCGACGCCGGCCTGGTCTACGTCACCGACGTCAGGACCGCAGGCGGCAAGGTCAAGGGCATCACGTTCGGTGAGTCGGACCAGGCCGTGAACACCTACCCGATCGCCACCGTGGGCAGCAGCAGGAACAAGGAACCGGCCAGGGCCTTCATCGCCACGGTCACCGGCAGCGAAGGCAGGAAGGTCCTCAGTGACGCCGGTTTCGGCACCCCGTAGCAAGGCTTGGACGGCCCGCAAAACAAACAGGCGGGACACCGGATACACCGGCGTCCCGCCGTGGGTGTTCGCCCTCGCGGCAGCAGGAGCCCTGTTTGTCCTGCTGCCGCTGGCTGCCATGGTGGCCAAGGTGAACTGGGGGCAGTTCATCCCGCTCATCACCTCGGAATCCTCCCTCACCGCGCTTGGCCTGAGCCTGCGGACCTCGGCCGCCAGCACCATGCTGTGCATCGTGCTCGGCGTCCCGCTGGCCCTCGTGCTGGCCCGAGCCAGCTTCCCGGGCCAGCGGCTGCTGCGGGCCTTCGTGCTGCTCCCCCTGGTCTTGCCGCCTGTCGTCGGCGGCATCGCCCTGCTCTACACATTCGGCCGGCAGGGCCTGCTCGGCCGGAGCCTGGAGCTGGCGGGGATCCAGATCGCCTTCTCCACCACCGCCGTCGTTCTCGCCCAGACGTTCGTCGCGCTGCCGTTCCTGGTGGTCAGCCTCGAGGGCGCCCTGCGCACCGCCGGCACGAAGTACGAGGCCGTCGCGGCGACCCTCGGCGCCCGCCCCACCACCGTGCTGCGCCGCGTCAGCATCCCGCTGGTGCTGCCGGGGCTGGCTTCCGGCGCCGTGCTGTCCTTCGCGCGCTGCCTTGGGGAGTTCGGTGCCACCCTGACGTTCGCCGGCAGCCTGCAGGGGGTCACGCGCACCCTGCCGCTGGAGATCTACCTGCAGCGGGAGACCGACGCAGACGCCGCCGTCGCGCTCTCACTGGTGCTGGTCGCGGTGGCCGTCGCCGTCGTCGGACTTTCCTACCGGCGCCCCCGGGCGCTGCCGGCAGAGGCAGGACCAACAGCATGACCTTCACACTCAACGCCGCCCTGCACGCTCGCAACTTCGACGTCGGGCTCACGCTCGGGCCCGCCGAAACCGTCGCCGTGCTGGGGCCGAACGGAGCCGGCAAGTCGACGTTGCTGGGGATCATCGCCGGGCTTCTCCGCCCGGACAGCGGGCACGCCGTGCTCGGAGGGAAAACGCTGTTCAACCTCGACGGCGGGAACAGTCACTTTCTGCCGCCGCACTCCCGGGGAACAGCATTGCTCGCACAGGAGCCACTGCTGTTTCCGCACATGACTGTGCTGGAGAATGTCGCCTTCGGACCGCGGGCGGCCGGCGCGAACCGGGCCAGTGCGATGCAGACGGCACGGCACTGGCTGGCCGAGGTGGAGGCCGCGGAGTTCGCGGACCGGCGGCCCGGCCAGCTCTCCGGCGGACAGGCACAGCGCGTCGCCATCGCCCGCGCCCTGGCCACGGACCCCGAGCTGCTGCTCCTCGACGAACCCATGGCCGCGCTCGACATCCATGCCGCCCCCATGCTGCGCAGGCTCCTTAAACGCGTCCTCGCCAACCGCCGGGCCATCATCATCACGCACGACGCCTTGGACGCCCTCATGCTCGCTGACCGGGCCATCGTCGTCGAAGGAGGGCGGATCACCGAGGAAGGACCTACCCGCGGCGTCCTGGAAAAACCGCGGAGCAAGTTCGCCGCCGGCTTGGCGGGCCTGAACCTCCTCCCCGGAACCATCACAGGCCACGGGCTCACGTCCGACGGCGGACTGGACATCACCGCGCACACCGAGGACGGTGCCGTTCCCGGCCAGAACGGCGTCGCCGTCTTTTCGCCGACGGCGGTCTCGGTCTTCCTGAGCGCTGAACACGGCAGCCCGCGGAACTCGTTCGCCGTCACCATCACGGACCTGGAGCCCCACGGCGACCAGATCCGTGTCCACGCCGGCGGGCTGTCCGCGGACATCACCCCGGCAGCCTCGGCAGACCTAGGACTCACCCCCGGGATGACCGTCTACTTCGTCATCAAGGCCACGGCCATCGCCGTCTATCCCGCGTAGGGACACAAACGTACGACGGCGGGACGTTCCCGCCGTCGTACGTCTTGCCTCTAGTTCCTGACGGCTAGTTCTTGACCACGTCCAGCTCGACGACGGCCCAGGACAGCGCCGGCAGGCTCAGCCGCAGCTCGGAGCCGCTTGCCTTCGCCCCTTCGAGCGGCTTCAGGTCCACGCGGTCCGGGCTTCCCTGGGTATTGATCGTGAAGCGGTCCCCGCCCTCCGGGATTTCCAGGACCTCGGCGCGGAGCACCTGGCGGGCGTCAAAGCCGCGCAGGGTTACCTCGACGTCGGCCGCTTCCTCCAGGCCGCGGTTCGCGAAGAACAGCGCCACCCGGCCGGATTCCTCATTCCACGTCGCGCTGACGTCCACGAGGTCGGTGTCGCCGAAGCGGGCGTTGCCGTACTTGTCCGAGTCGACGGACAGGCGCAGGATCTGGCCCTTCGCCAGTTCGGCCATCCGGGCGAACGGGTGGAAGATGGTCTGGCGCCAGGCCGGGCCGTTTTCCTCGCTGAAGATCGGCGCGATCACGTTGACCAGCTGCGCCTGGTTGGCGATCTTGACCCGGTCACCGTGGCGGAGCAGCGAGTTGAGCAGGGTGCCGACGACCACCGCGTCCGTCACGTTGTACTTGTCCTCGATGACCCTGGGGTGCTCGCGCCAGCCCGCCTTGGAGACGTTGTGCGGCTGGTCCTCGGTGTCGAGGCCGCGCTGGTACCAGACGTTCCACTCGTCGAAGGACAGGTGGATGTGCTTCTTGTGCTTGCCCTTCGCTCGGACGGCGTCCGCCGTGGCGATCACCGACTCGATGAAGTAGTCGGTGTCCACGGCGCTGGCGAGGAAGCTGCCGACGTCGCCGTCGTGCTCCTGGTAGTAGGCGTGCAGCGAGACGTAATCCACTTCGTCGTAGGCGTGGGTCAGCACGGTCTGCTCCCAGGCGCCGAAGGTCGGCATTGCGGAGTTGGAGCTGCCGCAGGCCACCAGTTCGATGTCCGGGTCCACGAAGCGCATGGCCTTGGCGGCCTCCTGGGCCAGCCGGCCGTATTCCTCGGCGGTCTTGTGCCCGATCTGCCAGGGCCCGTCCATCTCGTTGCCGAGGCACCACAGCTTGATGTTGAACGGGTCCTTGTGGCCGTTCTTGGCGCGCAGGTCGGACAGGTAGGTGCCGCCCGGGTGGTTGGCGTACTCCACGATCTCGCGGGCCGCCTCCACTCCCCGGGTGCCCAGGTTGATGGCTTCCATGATTTCGGTGCCCGCCTGCCGGGACCAGTCCACGAACTCGTGCAGGCCGAAGGCGTTGGTCTCAAGGGTGTGCCAGGCGCCGTCGAGCCGGCGGGGGCGGTTTTCCCGGGGGCCGATGCCGTCCTCCCAGTTGTAGCCGGAGACGAAGTTGCCGCCGGGGTAGCGGATGACGGTGGCGCCGAGCTCCTTAACGAGCTTGAGCACGTCCTGGCGGAAGCCGTTCTCGTCGGCCTCCGGGTGGCCGGGCTCGTAAATACCGGTGTACACGCAGCGGCCCATGTGCTCAACGAAGGAGCCGAAGAGGCGGCGGGGTACTTCCCCGATGGTGAAGTCGCGGTCGAGGGTGATCCTTGCGCGGGACATGTGGGGTATCTCCTTGGTTGTGTTTCAGATTCTTGATAGTCAGGGGAAAGCGAAGGTGCCTGGTCAGGTACCGGCGAGTCCCGTCGTCGCAACGCCTTTGATGATCTGGCGCTGGAAGAACAGGAAGACGAGGATGAGCGGCAACGCCGCGAGCAGCGCGGAGGCCATGTTCTGCGCATACTGGATGCCGTAGGCGCTCTTGATGGTCTGCAGCCCCACCGGCAGGGTCAGGATGGAGCCGTCATTGGTGGAGATGAAGGGCCAGAGGAAGTTGTTCCAGGCGCTGATGAAAACGAAGATTGCGACGGCGGCCAGGATGGGCCGTGAGAGGGGCAGGATGATCTGGGTGAAGATCCGCATCCGGCTGGCGCCGTCCATCACCGCGGCCTCCTCGAGTTCACGCGGGATCTGGTCGAAGAACTTCTTGAGCACGAACACCATGGCCGGGTGGATGACCTGCGGCAGGATGATGGCCCACGACGTGTCGATCATGTGCAGTGCCACCATTTGGTAGAACAGCGGGATGATCAGGACCGGCGGCGGGATGATGATGGAGGCGATGATCACCGTCATCAGCACCTTTTTGCCGCGGAAGTCGATGCGGGACAGGGCGTAGGCCACCAGCGCGGAAATGGCCAGCGTGATCACGGTGATGGCCGCGGAGGTGTAGAGCGAGTTCCACGTCCACAGCGGGATGTTGCCGTCCTGGAACACTTTGACGAACGCGTCGGCGGTAAAGCCCGACGGCGGGATCCAGCTTACTTTCGGCGCCGCGGCGTCCGTCTCGCTCTTGAAGGCGGTGGCGGTTGCCCAGGCGAAGGGAATCAGCCAGAGAACGGCGAGGACCGCGGCGACCGCCAGGACGGCGGCCCTGCCCGCCGTCATCTTCTTCCGGGGCTGGCGGAGTTGTGTGGCGGACGCGCTGCGGGGGGCGGGTCGGGTGAGGGTCTGGGTTGCCATGGTTATGCACTCCTGCGGCGAGTAATGAAGAACTGCATGACCGAGACGGCCACGATCAGCCCGAAGAAGATGTAGGAGATGGCTGCGGAGTAGCCGAGCCGGTAGCCGGTGAACCCGCTTTCGAAGATGTACTGCACCACCGGCCGGGTGGAACCTGCCGGGCCGCCGGCAGTCATCTGGTAGACCTGATCGAAGATCTTCAGTGAGGCCAGGATCTGCAGGAGCACTATCATCACCGTGGTGGGCGTCAGCTGCGGCAGGGTGATGGAGAAGAACTGCCGCCAGGCTCCGGCGCCGTCCAGCGATGCCGCCTCGTAGTGCTGCGCGGGAATGTTCTGCATGGCGGCCAGGTACAGCAGGAAGTTGAAGCCCACCGTCCACCAAAGGGTGGCGATGACGATGGCCCACATCGCCACGTTCGGGTCGTTCAGCCAGGCCACCTTGGGCAGCCCGATTTTCGCCAGGGAGTCGTTGATGAGGCCCAGTTGCGGGTTGTACATCCAGGAGAAGAAGAGCGAGACCACGGTGGACGCGAGCAGGTACGGGGCGAAGTAGGAGAGCCGCCACAGCCACTGTGCCGGGAGCCCGACGTTGACCAGTGCGGCCATGACGAGGGCCACGAGCACCAGCGGAACCGTGCTGATCACCGTGAAGTAGAGCGTGTTGCCGAGGGAATGCCACATGTCGGCGTCGGCCAGGGCTTCGGCGTAGTTGGCCAGGCCGATCAGGCTGTCGTTGGCCCCGGTGAGGGACTTGCCGGTGAGGCTCATATACAGGCCGTACAGCAGGGGCCACACCAGGAAGACCACGAAGAACGCCAGGAACGGGGCGGCAAAGCCCCAGCCGTTGAGGTTGTCCCGGGTCCGGCGGGGACTGGAGGTTGCTGAATCGGACGCGTTGCGGGACGGGTTTCTGCGTGACTGTCCGGGCAGGGACGACGCCTTCTGCTCGGCGCCTTGGGATGTTGCTAAGGAACTCATCGGGGACTCCTTTGTCGCTCAGTGCTTTCGGAAGCTCAGTGGCCTCAGACCGGGTTGGGCCGGGAAAGAAGGGTGTTGGTGCGCCGCACGAAGGCGTCCCAGCCATCGGCTGCCTTGTCGCGGCCGAGGAGTACGTTCTGCACGTTTTCCGCGAAGTACGTCTGCCAGTCCGAACCCGAGCCGCTAAACCAGGCCTCGGGATCGTAGGCGATGATGTCCGCGGCGTTGGCGTAATGGATCTGGGGCGTGAGTTCCCGGTAGGCCTGTGACTGCACAATGGGCTGGTAAGCCGGAATGTGGCCTGCCTCCGCCCAGGACAGCGACCCCTTGAGCATGTCGCTGACGAACTTGTACACGTCGCGCCGCTTCTCGTCGTCGACGTTCAGCTGCCTTGGCAGGACGAAGGAATGCGAGTCCGCGTAGGAGGCCGGGGTGCCGTAGAGCGTGGGGATGGTGGCGGCATCGACGGGCAGGTCCGCCTTCTTGAAGGTGGGGAGTTCCCAGACGCCGCTGAACAGCATCCCCGAACCGCCGCGGGCAAATTCCGCGATGCCCGTGCCGATGTCACCGCTCTTCGCCGCGACCGTGTCGTCGAACAGCGAGGCCATGAATTCCAGGGACTCGACGGCGGCATCCCGGTCGGCCTTCATCGGCTGGCCAGGTGTGAGTTCCATGTCCACCCCGTGCTGCTTGTAGAGCGTGTAGAACAGGCGCCACATCTGCGATCCGCTGCCGAGGTAACCGAAGGACAGGCCGTGCGCCTGCGTCACCTTCTGCATCTCGCGGGCCATGGCAAGGAAGTCCTGCGGAGAAGTCACCTCCTGCAATTGCCCGTTAGCGGCCAGTACCCCCGCTTTGCCGGCGACGTCGGTGTTGTAGAACATGACGAAGGGATGGGAGTCCAGCGCGATGGAGAACACCTTGCCGTCGTGCTGGCTCTTGTCCCAGATCCGCGGGGCGAAGCTCTCCGCCGTCACGCCGTGTTCGGCCAGCAGGGACATGTCCCACGGATCGATGAGTCCGCCCGGCGCATAGCCGGGGACGCGGCTGGCGTGCATAATGGCAAGCTCCGGGGGCCGGCCGCCGGCTGACGCCATGGCCAGCTTGGTGTAGTACGGCGGGCCCCACGCGAGGACGGTCGGATGGACCTTGAAGCCGGGGTTGGCCCCGTTCGCCGCGCTGATCATGGCCTGCATCTTGATGCCGTCGCCGCCGGACAGCAGATGCCAGAACGCAATGTCCCGAACGGCCGCCGCCGAGGCGGTTCCGCCGCAGCCGGTGAGGCCGGCCGCGGCAAACACAGCGCCCAGGGCCGCGGTTCCCGCCAGCAGCTGCCGCCGTGACACCTGTTTGCCGGACAACTGATTCCCGGCGAAAAATTCAAACTGCTTCACCCGTCACTCCTTTGGATGGGTCCGCTGAAAGTAATCCTTGTGGCACCGCGCCAGCCGTTCCGGTCCGCTGCATTCGGGATCCGGGGAGGGCTGGCGTGTGACGCAGACCTCACATTACATCGTTGTAAAACGTGGCACAAGGAAAAATTGTTAGCGCCAACAATATGATGTGACGGTCTCGCTTAGCTGGGGGTGCTGTCCCGCTCGATGATCCTGTAACCGACGGTGACCACGCGCTGTTCGCCGGCCCGGTCGGTCATCCGCTCGGTGAGCAGGCGCAGGGCCTCGCTGGCCACGCGGCGCTTGTCGAAGGACACGGTGGTGAGCGATGGGACGGCATATTGCCCATCGGCGATGTCGTCAAAGCCGGCCACCGCCACGTCGTCCGGAACCTTGATTCCGCGCCTCCACAGCACGCTGAGCGCGCCGATGGCCATGGAATCGGTGAAGCAGAACAGCGCGTCGGGGAGCGGGTGCGAATCCAGATAGGAGGCGAGCGCACCCGCCGCCGTCTGGGGCGTCCACTTCTCGCAAGGGATCAGCAGCGATTCGTCCTGGTCAATGCCGAGTTCCTCAAGCGCGGCCTGGTAGCCGCGGGTGCGCAGAACTGCCGCTGCCGAGTGCCGTCCTTCAGCAGTCCCCAGCACGGCGATGCGGCTCCGGCCAGTCCGGGCCAGCGCGAGGGTCATGTCGCGGGCGGCGGCAACACTGTCCACCCACACCCTGTCGGCCAACTGCTGGGACACCTCCCCCAGCAGGACCACCGGGGGAAGGGAGACGCCCATCTTGACGGCGCTCTCGTCCAGCACCACGGGGTTGAGGATCAGGCCGTCGATCAGGTTGGACCGCGCCCGGGACATCAGTTCGTATTCGCGGCGGGGATCGGACCCTGTTTCCTCGATCTGGACGTGCCAGCCCTGTTCGTGGGCGACCTCCACCACGTGGTGCGCGATCTCGGCAGAGTACGGCGTGGCCAGGTCCGGCAAGGCGAGAGCAATAACTCCCGACCTGCCGTTTCGCAGGCCGCGGGCGGAGAGGTTGGGCACATAGTCGAGTTCGAGGATGGCCTGTTCGACCTTGAGCCTGGTGGTTCCGCTGACCGGCACCACGCCGTTCATCACATTCGAGACAGTCTTGGGTGAAACCCCGGCACGGCGCGCGACGTCCTTGACCGTTGCGCGCACTGCTCCCCTTTCAAAGACGGATGTGAACGATGTTACAGCCCGCTACCCCGCCTGGCTGGCGCCGCCAGCCAGCCCGGCTTTCCGGCGTCGGCCATTCACCAGAATCCAAACGGCGACGCCGACGACGACCGCCGCCACCCCGCCGGCCACGGCGGGCAGGGCGTTCCAGGAACCGGCGGATGATTGTGACGCCGCTTCCGCCGTCGGCGCCCCGGACGCAGGCGGCGTTGCTGCCAGTGCTTCCGCGGAGTACCGGACCACCGCGCCGCCGCCCGGCGACGTTCCCGGGCTGATCACGATGACGGAGCCGTCGGGGGCCACCGCCAGGTGACCGGGGCCGCCGTCGGTGGGGATGGAGCCTCCCACTTCTTTGGCTTGGGGACGGATGACGGAGAGCTTCTCTGTCACCAGGCTCGTCACGTACAGCGAGCCGTCCGGTGCGACGGCTACGTCCTGCGGCCCGCCCTCGACGGAGATCCGCTCAGCCACGGTGCCGGCGCCCGGCTTGATGACGGCGATGTCATTGGACTTGATGTTGGCCACGAAGACGGTTCCGTCGGGGCCGGCCGCGATCCCGTGCGGTTCCTCGGACGTTCCGGTGCTGGAGACCAGCTCGATGGTCTTTGAGACGGCGTCCGCCCCTGCCGGGATCACGGAGACCGTGCCCGCGGTCTGGTTGGTCACGAACGCGGTTCCGTCCTTGGCCACCGCGATTTCCGCCGGTCCCGCCCCGACTTTGATGATCCGATCCACGGCCGTCCCCTTCGGCGCAATGACGGCGACGGTGTTTCCCGCGGGGTTGGCGACGTACACCGTTCCGTCGGGTCCGGCGGCGAGCGGGTGAAGCCCGGCGGACACCGGCATCGTTCGTGCCATCGTGGCGTCTCCGGCCGGAATGACGCCAACGGCGCTCTGGTCCCCGTCCGTCGTCGCTACGTAGAGGGTGCCGTCCGGGCCGAGCGCGAGCCCGGTGGTGATGTGTCCTCCGGTGCTGATGGTGCGGGTCGGCTTGGTGGCCCCGGAGGGAACCACGAAGATGCCGCCGCCCTGGCCGTAATTGCCGAGGTAGGCCGTGCCGTCTGCCGCAATGGCCACCCGCACGGGCGTGCCGCCGACTTCGAGATCCTCAGCTGGCGCTGCCACTGCCGGCGCCGTCCCCAGGCACAAGATTGCTCCGAAAACGGCAGTGAACGTGGCCCAGCGGTACTTCATGAAATTTCCCCCAACAGATTCCCCAATAATGCTTCGGCCTGAAGCCAACCCAAAGAAGCGTACTAGCTGCCGGGACGGCCCCATTGACCGCTGCCTCCGGAGTCCCAATAGTTGGGGGCATGGCAACAGCGATTTCCGATGCAGAGTTCTCTTCCGCCGACGGCGTCGCGGAGTGGCGGGTGCTGTTCTGGGGTGCGAAAACCCTGTACGAGACAGGCGACTTTGCCACTGGGGCAAAGTTTGTTGCCGCGATCGCAGAGGCCACCCAGGCCTTGGGCCACGCCCCGCTCGTGGACCTCAGGCCGGACACCGTGACAGTCCAGGTCATCACGCCGGGTGTGGGCCTGAGCGACCGCGACCTCGAGCTTGCCCGCAGCATCTCCGGCATTGCCGCCCGGCTGCGGCTGAAGTCGGATCCCTCGGCCGTGCAGCACGTGCAGCTCGCGTTCGACGCCGCAGACCGGCCGGCTGTGATGGAGTTCTGGCGGGCGGCGCTGGGCTACGTCGCCGTCGGGGACGAGGACCTCATCGAACCCAACCTCATAGGTCCACCCGCGTGGTTCCAGGACAAGGAGTTCGTTCCGCCGCGCAACCGCATCCACATGGACGTCTCGGTCCCGCACGACCAGGCACAGGCGCGCATTGACGCGATCGTGGCCGCCGGCGGCCGTGTCCTGGGCGACCGCTACGCGCCCGCGTGGGTGTCTCTCATCGACCCCGAAGGGAATGTGGTGGACATTTGCACCTGGCAGGGGCGCAACTGACATTGCACCAGTCCACCAAGCAGTGAGGAAAACAAAATGAGCAACGAAGGTCCTGTACTCGTCGTGGGCGGCACCGGCTTGCTTGGCGGCAAGGTGGTCTCCGCGCTGCTGGCCGGCGGCAAGCAGGTGCGCGCCCTGGTACGGCCGGGCTCCGATGCGTCGCGCCTTCAGGGCGGCGTGGAGGTTGTCCGGGGGGACATGATGGACCCAGATTCCCTAGTCCGAAGCATGGAGGGGCCGATGCCGTAATCACCACCGCAGCCGGATACACACGCCACAGCAAGGGCGACACTGCCGACATTGACATCACCGGCAACGCCAACCTCGCCGATGCGGCAGCCCATGCCGGTGTTCGCAGGTTCGTGCTCACCAGCATCCTGACGTGCGACCAGACGCCCGGAGTCCCCCATTTCTGGCACAAGAGGCTCGCCGAGGACCGGCTCGAGGAACAGCAGGTGCCATTCGTGGCGCTCCGTCCCGGCGCCTTCCTGGACCAGGTCACGCGGTTTGGCGGCGACCCGTACACGAAGCGCCGGCTGACCTGGTTCGGTTCCAGCGAGGTTCCGATGACCTTCGTGCTGACGTCCGATCTGGCCGCCTACCTCGCAGCTGCCGTCGATGCGGACGTCGCCCCCGGATCGCGAATCGATATCGGCTGGGACCGCCCGGTGTCCATGCACCAAATTGCGGATATCAGCGGCCGGCTTCTGGGCGGGCGGGTCAGGGTCCGTTCCGTCCCGGCAGGCGTCCTGCGCGCTGCCGGCAACGTCCTCGGAACTGCCGTTCCCCTGGCCCGGGACATGAGCGCCATGATCGACTGGTTCCAGACGGGCCGCTACGTCGCCGATACCACCCGCCAGCAGGAAGTCTTCGGTCCGCCGCCAACTGCTGAGGACGCCGTGGCCAGACTTCTGACCGAGCTCGGACACACTGTCCGGAAATAATCAGTCCCTACGCGTCCAGGAAGCGCAGCAGGTGCGGGAGCGTCGCGTGCATGGCCTGCAGGTCGCCGTTGCTGGCGGCGAGTTCGCCGAGGTAGTCGCCGTGGCCGCCGGGCACGACCAGCAGGCGGGCACCGGGGATGGCGCGGGACATCCGCATGGCGTGGTCGGGGCTCATTACGTCCCGGTCGGCGCAGAGCACCAGGGTTGGCGCGGTGACCCGGCCGAGGTCCTGCTCGGACCAACCCGGGAAGCCGACAATGCGCTGCCGGTCCAGCTCGAACAGCCGCTCGAGGTGCCCGGGTTCGGGATTGATGCTGCGGTCCGCGTCCTTGTAGGCGGCCGGCATGTTGTCCAGGGTGGCAGTCTTCATGCCCTCCCAGAATTCGTCGGGCACCGCGTCCCGGCTGAAGAACGTGGAGGCGGCGATGAGGCGGCGTACCCGCGCGGGGCGCTGCATTGCCAGCGCGAGGGCGGTGTGGCCGCCGGCGCTGAAGCCAAGCACGTCCACCGAGTCCAGCTGCAGCTGGTCGAGGACCGCAACGACGTCCCCGGCCGAGTTTTCGGCAGTGAGCGGCCGGTCTGTCGGCAGGGTGCGGCCGTGGCCTTCCTCGTCGACGGCGATTACCTGCCGCTGGGCGGACAGCAGCGGGATGATGCTGGCGAAGTTCGTCTGGATGGTTGAGCCGCCGCCGGGGATGAGGAGCAGCGGCCTTGTGCCGGTTGTCGCGCTGCCGTGGACCTCGTAGTACATGCGCAGGTCGCCGTTGGCCGCGTATCCATGGGTGAAAGTCACACGGCATCCTAACGCCGCGTGGTTAAGGGTGGATAGGGCTTCCCATCCGCTCCTCCCCGGGGTCCGAATACTTTTCAGAGTCCCAGGAGCAGCAGATGACCATCAGCATTCAGCAGGACACCGCCCGGACCGGAGTGCCTCCGCTGCGGCGGTGCGTCATTGCCACGGAGTTGGGTCCCGCCACTGTCCGTGTTCAGCAGGGCACGGGAAGCGGGCCCGGTAATCCGGCTACCGCGGCAGCGGAGGTCTACCTGCACGGCGCCGCAGGATCCTGGACCACGTTCCGGCCCCTGGTGGTCCGGACGCCGGTCATTGACCGCGTGCTCATTGACCTGCCCGGATGGGGTGATTCCACGGCTGGCGCCCGGCTGGACCACCTCAGCGTTGAATCCATGGGGCGCGCCGTCGTCGAAATACTGGATTCGCTCGGCTACCGGCGCTGGCACCTGGTGGGCCATTCCATGGGAGGCTTCCTGGCACTGCACATTGCCGCGAAATGGCCGCAGCGGGCTGCCAGCGTTGCAGCCATTTCGGCCACCACATTCGCCGTGTCCGCGGCGGCCCTGGGTCCCTTGCGCGGACTGCCCGGGTTCCCAGCGTTTGCTGGCATGCTGCTGGCCATGCGCTCCATGGCAGCGCTCGGCCCGTCAGGTCCGGCATTGATACGGGCTGCCGGCGCCACACCGGTGCTGGGGCTGCTGACGTCACCGCTATTCGCCGACCCGCCAGGCGTCCCCCGCCACGTGGTCCGCGGGCTTGCGTCCGATGCCCGGCCGGCCAGCTTCGCCGCAGCCGTCCGGGCTATCGCTCACTACGACTTTGGCCAGTGGCGCGCCATCCGCTGTCCGGTGCTGGCCACGCGCGGGGACAGCGATGTGTTCACGCCGCCGTCGGACCTTTTCCGGCTGGCCGGCGTCGTCCCGCACGTCCGGCTGGAGACCATCGCGCGCTGCGGCCACTTCGCCAACATCGAGCAGCCGGAGCATGTGCAGCGGCTGCTCGATGACCTTCGTTCTGCGTGAAGTTCCCACTCGTTCGGTTGGTGTTCCGCGGCGCTTCAACGTCCTGGGGGAGCTTCCCCGCCCTAAAGCTTCCCCGCCCTGAGAGGTTCGGACTGCGTTAACTGGCCGTTCACTATCGGATAAAGTGCCCTTGCCTGAATGGACGGGACCATCCCCATCACCGTTTCAGGAGACACTGTGTCCCGATCCTTCACCACGTCCAGGCGCGGATTCCTCGCCGCAACCGGCGGCGCCGTCGCGGCCGCCGCTGTCTACGGCTTCTCGGCAGCCCCCGCCTGGGCAGATCCGCGTTTCCCGCAGAACCCCTTCACGCTCGGGATCGCATCCGGTGACCCCACCCCGGACGGCATCGTGCTGTGGACCCGCCTGGCGCCCGAACCGCAGGCGGCAGACGGGATGGGCGGCATGCCGCCGTACCAGGTCCAGGTGAACTGGCAGGTAGCCACCGACCCCGGCTTCCGCAACGTGGTCAAGGCAGGCAGCGAACAGGCCACGCCCGAACTCGCCCACTCCGTGCACGCCGAAGTCAGCGGGCTGCGGCCGTCGGCGGACTACTGGTACCGCTTCCGCGTCGGCACCCAGGAAAGCCCGGTGGGCCATACGCGCACCGCCCCGGCTGCAGGCTCGGACCCCAGCCGGGTCACCTTCGGCCTGGCCTCGTGCCAGTCCTGGGCCGGCGGCCGCTACGCTGCCTACCGCACCATGGCGCAGGAGGATCTTGACCTCGTAGTGCACGTGGGCGACTACACCTACGAGGGCCGGAACCACGAGTCCCTGGCCGACTTCCGCAACAACCACGCCAAGTACAAGAGCTCGGTGGACCTGCAGGCCGCGCACGCGAAGTTCCCGTTCGTCGTGACGTTCGACGACCACGAGGTGGAGAACAACTGGGCCGACGGCGTATCGCAGCCGGACAACGAGGCATCCAACGATCCGGAGCGTTTCCTCCAGCTGCGGGCCCACGCCTTCCAGGCCTACTACGAGCACCTCCCGCTGCGCCGCCCGCAGCAGCCCACAGGCCCGGACATGGTCCTGTACCGCCGGCTGGACTACGGCAACCTCGCCAGGTTCCACGTCCTGGATACCCGGCAGTACCGTTCGGACCAGCTGACCGAAAACTTCCCCGGCGGCCCGCAGCACCCCGACGTGTACGACCCCTCCCGCACGCTGATGGGCGACGAACAGGAGCAGTGGCTCTTCCAGGGCCTGTCGTCCTCGTCCGCCCGCTGGAACGTAATCGCCCAGCAGACCATGATGGCCCAGTACGACTACGACCCCGGCGAGATCCTGTCGGTCAACCACGACCAGTGGGACGGCTACGTTATCTCCCGCAACCGGCTCACCAACTTCATCGACCAGCAGGCACCGGCCAACCCGGTGGTCCTCAGCGGGGACTGGCACGCCGCCTTCGTCAATGACCTCCGCCTCGACTACGCCGACCCGGGCTCGAAGGTGGTGGCCACAGAGTTCGTCGGAACATCGATCAGCTCCGGCTGCGGCTGGGCCCAGGCCATCAAGAACGGCCTGCCCGCGAACCCGCACACCCGCTACATCAACCCGGACAAGCGGGGCTGGACCCGCTGCACCGTGACGCCCGAGGAGTTCCGCAGCGACTACCTCGTCGTAGCCTCCGCCGCCGATACGGCCTCACCCGCCGTCGTCGACGCCTCGTTCGGTGTCCGGAACGGCCACGCGGGCGCGGAGCGGATCTGAACATGCCTATCCTCAACCACCGCCTCAGCAGGACCGGCATCGCCGCCCTGGCCTTGGGACTCCCCGTTGCCTGCCTCGTCGCCCCCGCAGGTCCCTCCGACGCTGCGCCGCTGACCCCGGCCCACGAAGCCGCTGCGCCCGCGGCGTCCGGCACCCTGGACCTTGGCGCCGCAGACCTGCCCGAGCACCGGACCGTCGCCACTCTGGCCCCCGGCCTGACCCGGACCTCCATCACCCGCGGGACCCCCAACCACGACCTGCAGTGGACCGCCGAGGTAGCCATCCCCTCGGCGTCACCAGACCCCGACGCGCCCGCGTCAGCACTCTCCACGGAGGCACAGGCCCGTTCGGTGGCCGGCAAACTCCAGGCAGCCGGCGTTCCCGCCCGCGCCGAGCACGTTCAGTCCCCTAAGCTGGCCGACTCAGGCGGCGACCTCGGCTACCGGGTGCGCGCCGGACAGTTCCCCACCAAAGCCGATGGGGCCGCCACCGTCGCGGAGATCAAGTCCGCCGGCTACGCCTCCTCCGTGATCTACACCGGCTGGGACGGCGACGAGGGCACCAGCGAAAACACCCGCGGACCCTGGAAGCTGGAAGTCCTCACCATTGATCCGAAGGTGTTCCGGGGAGACCTGGCATCCTCCTTCGGCCCGAACCTCCAGGACCGGGAAACCACCAGCCAGCTGGGATCCGCCGCGGGCGCACTCGCGGCCGTGAACGGCGGGTACTTCGTGCTGGACCCGAAAGCCGGAGCCCCCGGCGACCCGGCCGGCGCGGCTGTCCAGGACGGCAGGGTGCTCAGCGAACCGGTCGGCGACCGGCCCGCCCTGGTCATCGGCGCCAGGAATGAGGGTTCCATCCAGCGCCTGCACTGGGACGGTTCAGTTACTGCTCCGGGGAACGCCGGAGAACTTGCGCTGGACGGCGTCAACCGCGTGCCCGGCCTGGTCCGGAACTGCGGCGGCACCGACGACACCCCGACCTCCCTGCCCCTGCACGACTTCACCTGCACCGACACGGACGAGATTGTGGCCTTCACGCCCGAGTTCGGTTCCTCGACACCCTCCGGGCCCGGGCAGGAAGTCGTCCTGGATGCCCACGGGACGGTCACCGCCGTGAACAACGTCCGCGGCACAGCTGTCCCCGCGGGCGGGCACACCCTGCAGGCCACCGGAGCGGACGCGGACAAACTCGCGGGCCTGGCCAAGGTCGGCTCCCGGCTGAAGGTCGAAACGGCCCTCATCGACAACAACGGCACGCCCCTGAAGACCGGCGCCACCACCGACGTCGTCAACGGCGGCCCCGTGCTCGTCGAGAACGGCAGGGAAAACGTGACGGCTGCCCGGGACGGCATGGTCCGCACCGGCGACAGCAACAGTTTCTACTACGGCTGGGTCCACAAGCGGAACCCGCGAACGAATGCCGGTGTTGACGCCGAGGGCCGCACGCTGCTGGTCACCGCCGACGGACGCCAAACGACGTCCCTGGGCCTGAGCATCAAAGAAGCTGCGGACGTTGCCCGTTCGCTCGGCATGGTCAACGCCATCAACCTCGACGGCGGCGGGTCCACCACCATGGTCCAGGACGGCCAGGTGGTGAACTCACCCTCCGATGCCGCCGGTGAACGCCCGGTGGGCGACGCGCTGCTCCTTCTGCCCGGCCGCAGGCCCTGAGATTTGTCCACCCCCAATCAATCAACTGGAGAACAACCATGAAGTACACCAAGCTGCTGACCGCGGCTGCACTGTCCGCCGGCCTGGCGCTGGGAACATCCCTCCCGGCCCGGGCAGCGGACACCAACCCCAATGGCGTGGGCAACCACTTCGACCTGCAGGCGCACCGCGGCGGACTCGGCCTCACCGTCGAATCCACCCTCGCTTCCTTTGCCAAGGGACTGGAGGTCGGCGTGAGCACCCTCGAGCTTGACCTGCAGATCACCAGGGACGGCCGCGAAGTCATCACGCACGACCGCAAAATCAGCGGACAGAAGTGCCAGGACACGGCGCCCGTCACGCCTCGCGACCCGCTGTATCCGTATGTCGGGAAGTACATAAAAGACCTCACTTTCGCCCAGGTCCGCAGCCTGGACTGCGGCTCCCTGACCCTGGCCAACTTCCCCGGCCAGCAGGCATCCCCGGGCGCAAAGATGCCGACCCTGGCGGAGGTGTTTGACCTGACCAAGCGCTACCGCGCCAGCCAGGTCAAGTTCAACATCGAAACCAAGGTTGAAGCAGGCGCGCCCGAGCAGACGGCACCGCGGGAACAGTTCGTCGACATCGCCCTGCGCGAAATCAAGGCCGCCGGCATGCAGCACCGCGTCTCCATCGAGAGCTTCGACTGGGGCGCGCTCCGGCTGGTGAAGGAACGCGAACCCGGCGTCCGGACCGTGGCCCTCACCAACAAGGACTTCCTGCAGGCAGGGCAGCCCGGCGCCTCACCCTGGCTGGGCGGCATTGACTCCGACGACTTCGGCGGCGACCTCGTGGACGCTGCTTCCTCGCTTGGTTTCGACGCCATCTCCCCGGTCCACGGCACACCGCAAAACGGGAAAGTCACGGACGCCGGCTACGTACCCTACGTGACCGCGGACATGGTGAACCGTGCCCATGCGAAGGGTATGCAGGTCATCCCGTGGACCGTCGACGACCAGCCGACCATGCGCGCCCTGATGGATACCGGGGTGGACGGCCTGATCACCGACTACCCGGACCGGCTCCGGGACGTCATGTCGGAGCGTTTCCTGAAGCTGCCCAAGCAGTACACCCTGGAACCGGAAGCGTCCGGCGCGGCAATCAGCTGACGCCAACGTTCCAGTGCTCAAGGTCCTGCTCCGGTTCACCGGGGCAGGGCCTTTTGTCGGAGGGGCATCAGCCCGGCAAGGGTGAACGTTGGATTAAACGTGCGGCAACCCACGCCGGATCCAGGTTGCTGGTGGCTATCCTTAGCCCCATGGCTCCATGTCAACGCGGTGAGCAGGAAGGGATCGGGCGCTTGACGGATGCGCATCCGGAGTGGACCCTGATGTATCGCAAGGGCTTGTCCCGGAAGAAGATCGCCGAACTGGCACGGGTCAAGCTCTCCGCAGTCACGTCCCACCTCACTGCAGCCAAGGCCGCAGACCCCGGCCTGAAGAACGAGCACCGGGCAGCGTCGGACGATGCCGCCAGCCACGCGGCGCCCGGCATCAAACGCCTGTATCAGCTGCTCGCCATGGTCGAGGCTACGGGCCGCTACCCGTCCCGCAACGCCGAGGACAAGGCCGAACGGGAACTCGCCCAGTGGCTGCGGCGCCGCCGCCGCGACGCCGACGCTGGCATCCTGAACCCGGTTATCGGCGCCGGCCTGTCCGTCCTGCCCGACTGGCGGCGCAAGCCACGCGAGGCTAGGGAAGATCAACGATGGCAGGACCACCTGCAGCAGCTGGCCGCGTATCTGGCGGCAGGGAATCCCTGGCCCCGCACCACCCCCGGCGTGATCGGGCTGGAAAAGGAACTCGGTGGGTGGTTGCGCAGCCAACGCTACAAGTTCCGCCACGGCGACCTCTCCCCCGCACGTTCAGGCGCGTTGGACGCTGCCCTGCCAGGTTGGCTCGACGGCCGCAAGGACCTCCCGGGTTAGGGCCGGGACACCGGAATTTGGCGCGGGACGACAATTACCGGGCGGCGCTGGATGCGGATGAGCCGGGCAGACACGGACCGTTCCAGCAGCCTGCTGAAGGTGGCGCGGGCGCCGTAGCGGGGACCTCCGACGATGATGGCCGAGGCGCCGGCGCTGTCGGCCAGCCGTGCCAGCGCCTCCGGAACGGACCCGTTCAGAACGCGGAGGGACCAGGTTTCTCCGGGGGCGCCCAGGACCGCTTGCAGCGCTGAACGCACATCCGCTGCCGGGAACAAAGATTCGAGGTTGGGTTGGGGGTCGATTGAACCCGCCGTCCGCGTGCCAGCGGCATCGAATTCGGCAAGGTACCCGGACGGGTCCACGAACGCGCAGACAAGGTGCACGCCCAGCCCGTCCGCGAGTTCGGTTGCGCGCGCAATCAGACGCGGCGGCGGGGCCCACGGCACGCCGACGATCAGGGGTCTCCGTGTCCATGCGGGCCCCTGGTCCCGGTCGAAGGGAAGGTCATCCATCGGCTCGGGACGGCGCGTTGCCAGAACGGTTGACATGCGCACGACGGCTAATACGTTTCACGTGTCCTATTTTGTCCGGTTTGCCAGCACGCGGCCGAGGCGCAAGCGGATTAATCCGCCGGTAATCTCCCGTCCAGCGGCGGGGCACCTTTTGGTCACTGCCGCATCGTGTGGCCTCCCTAGTGTCTGAGCGGTGCCCTTCGCACCCATCACTCGCACTTGGGAGAACCTCCACATGAAACGCACATTTTCTGTGTCCGCATCGGCGACGCTTGTTGCAGTAGCCGCCCTTGCCGGGCTGGCCGCCGCTGGCTCCCCCGCCAGCGCAGCCAACGACGCCGCTGACAACGGCCGTGTGAAGAACGTCATCTATCTGGTCGGAGACGGCATGGGCCGCACCCATGTCACCGCCGGCCGTGAACGCTTCTACGGTGCCGACGGCAAACTGAACATGGAAAGGCTGCCAGCCCACGGCTACGTCAGCACCTATTCCGTGGAAAAAAACTCTGGCCAGCCCGGGCAGGAAGGTTTCCGCCCGAACTACGTCACCGACTCCGCATCATCTGCCACCGCGTGGGCATCCGGTGTCAAGACCTACAACGCCGCCCTGGGCGTGGACGCCAAGGGGACCTCCGTCCCGACGCTCATGGAAATGGCGAAGCAAGCCGGCTACCGCACCGGCAACGTCTCCACCGCCGAAATCACCGACGCCACCCCTGCCGGGCAGATGAGCCACGCCCTGGCCCGCGGCTGCCAGGGACCCGTGTACTCCGCGGCCGCCTGCCAGGACACCACCATCACCGGTTCGCCCCTTGCCACCAGCGACCTTCGCGTTACCCCGATCGCGGACCAGATCGCCCGCAACGGCACCGCGGACGTGATCCTCGGCGGCGGCCTGAGCCGCTTCGACACCGCTGACGAGAAGGCCCTCCGCGACCAGGGCTACACGGTACTCGGCTCCCCCGCCTCGCAGTCTGTGGCAACCAAGACCGACCTCGCCTCAGCAGCAGGGGACAAGGTGTTTGGCCTGTTCAACAAGGGCAACCTGACCGTGGAGAAATCGAAGCAGGACAACCCCTCGGCGCCACAGGCCCAGGAACCGACCCTGGCCGAAATGACCAAAAAGTCCATCGACCTGCTCGGCTCCGGCAGCAAAGGCAACGGCTTCTACCTCCAGGTCGAAGGCGCACTCATCGACAAGCGCTCCCATGCCAATGACGCGGCCCAGACCCTGGAAGAGATCAAGGCCTTCGACGACGCCGTCGCCGCGGCCATGGACTTCGCCCAGAAGGACGGCAACACCCTCGTGATCGTGACCGCAGACCACGAGTGCGCCGGGTTCAACATCATCGAAAAGGGCTCCTTCACCAACGCCGAAGCAGCGAACCCGCCCGCAAATGTGGACAGCGGCAATACGGCGAACAACTCCACGCCCACCCGTGCGGGCGGCAACACCAAGGACGCCACCCGCTCCACCGGCATCATCAACGGGGCAGGTTCGTCGGATCCGCACAACTTCGCCCCTGCCACGTTCCGCACCCCCGATGACGCCGCCGGCGTACAGGACGGATCCAAGGACGCCAGCCTGTGGCTGACCTACCTTTCCGGCAACCACACCGGAGCGGATGTCCCCGTCTTCTCCTTCGGCTCGGGCTCGGAAAAGCTCCAGGGCAGCGTAGACAACACCGATCTCTTCACCATTGTCGGCGACGCCCTGCGACTCAGCTAAGCAATAAGAAAACCGGTGGCCGGGGACGCTGGGCCGCCCCGGCCACCGGAACCATGCCCCATCCTTCCAGGACAGGAACACCCACATGCACCCCAAAACGAAGGCCGTCCTCGTGGGCGGCGCAACACTGCTGGCTGCGGCCGCTGTCCTCGCGGGGACGCTCAGCCAGCCCGCAGGCCCGGCATCCGCCGAAACGCCACATCCGGTAGCGACCGTCCAGACAACGCTGCCGGGCCTGGTTCCGGCATCCGGGGAACCCGAACTCCCCGCGCTGCAGACGGCGAATCCCCAGAAGGGCCGGGCCGTCCAGGTCAAGGGAGCCTTCGATGACCGGTTCGTCCTTGAGCAGCTGGCCTTCACCCCCACCGGCGCCCGCGGAACAATCCGCATCACCAGCGATGTCAGCGACCTGCTCGAGCTGCAGGTCCTGGCCGGCTTCTACGACAAACAGGGCAGGCTGCTCGGCACGGGCCGCTACGTACACCACGCCGAGGAAGACGGCCATAGCCACTCCGGACCGCCGTCAGAGACCGAAAAGTTCAGCGTCCCTGTCCCGGAAAACCTCCGAGGCAAAGCGGTCTCCGCCGCCGTGGGCGTCCCCGTCCTCGTCAACGAATAGGCATCGTCAACGAGTAGCGGCGGCGGCGCGCGCCGGGTGCTACGGCGCGGGGTCCAGGTGCGCGCTCTTGACCTCGGGAGGCGTCGCGCCCTGGATGACCCAGCGGTTGCCGTCCGGGTCGCTGAGGAAGGCGAACTGCACCCCGCCCATGTCCTGGACGTCACTGATGCCGGCGCCGCGCTCCTGCAGTTCGGCGCGGACAGCCTCAATGTCGGGCACCACGAGCTGCAGCCCTTCCAGGCTCCCCGGCGCCATGCTGGTCATGCCCGTCCCGATGACGATCGAGGCAGCCGAACCGGGCGGCGTCAGCTGCACCACCCTCATTCCCGGGATGTGCTCCACATCGTGGTCCAGGACGAAGCCCAGCTTCTCCACGTAGAACGACTTCGCAGCGTCCACGTCGGCTACCGGCACTTGCACAACTTCGAGGCGCATCTCCATGTGGCCCACCCTACCGCCCCGGCCCGCGCAAAACGCCGGTTCAGCCCGCCAGGACCTGCCGGATCCCGAACTCCCCCACGGAGTACATCCGCAGATTGTCGTCGGAGTTGCTCAGCATGGCGGTGGACAGGACGAGTGCCCAGCCGCGGGCACGCGTCCAGGTGTCCCTATCCACCGAGGTGCCAAAGGCGCCGATGAAGCGCTGCCGCGCGCCGGCGTCGAACATTAACCAGCCCACCGCAAGATCGACGGCGGGGTCCCCGGCCCCTACATCGCCGAAGTCGAGCACGCCGGCCAGGGATCCGTCGGCCGCCAGCAGAATGTTGGCCGGATGCAGGTCCCCGTGGAGCATCATGGCCGGACCAGCCCATGCCAGGGCGGCACGGGCCCGCGCCCATACCGCTCGCAGCCCCGCCGCCTGCGGGTAGCGGTCCCGGTCCGCGAGCCTTTCCAGCACCGCCGCGTTCCGGTCCACCAGCGGCACCCCGCGGACAGGATTCACCGGAACCGTTGCATCCGCGGGCACGTGAAGCGACTTCAGGAAGGCAGCCAGGCCATCAGCCGCCGGCGCACGGTCCGCCGGCGTGACGTCGACCGCCGGTGCGCCGGGAACCCACCGCACGATGCTCCACGGCCAGGGAAAGTCCGACGCCGGCTGCCCGGCATGGACGGGGACGGGCACCGGAACCGTGGACCGGCCTGCGATGCCCGGAAGGTACAGCTGCTCATGCAGGATCAGCGGCACGGCTTCGGCCCGGCGCGGCAGCCGGACCGCCAGATCGCTGCCGAGCCGGAAGGTCGCGTTGTCCCAGCCAGTGGCGACCCGCATGAGGGACCGCGCGGCAAGGTCCGGCCGCTGGTCCCGGATGAGGGCGTGGACGACGGCGTCACTCACCTCGATGGTGGCAGGCGGCATCTGTGCCATTCGGAGACCCGCTTTCCTCAGTAGACACTGCCCTCGAGCAGTTCAGAGAGCCGGTTTGCAGCCCGCCGCAGTTCGGGGACGCCCGCCTTCAGCCCCTCCTCGGTGGCGGCTTCCACCGGGCTGGTCAAGGCGATGGATTCACTGGGCAGCCCGGACCTGTTGATCGCAATCGCCACCGAGAGCACCCCGGTGGCGCGCTCGTCGGACGAGTAGGCGTAGTCCGTCCCGGGCTCGGGCAGGCGGGCCTTGAGTTCGGCCAGACTGAAGGTAGGACTTTCGTGCCCGGCCGCAACTGCGCCCTGAACCACGTCCTGGAGGTGTTCGTCCGGCGCGCCGGCCAGCAGGATCTTGCCGGCGGCGCCGACGGTCAGGGGAAGCCGCTTTCCGAGCGGCATGTCGTACCGGAGCGGGGCGTCACCGTCGACACGGACCACCAGGATGCGCTCAAAGCCAAGGCGGGTGTAGAGGGACGCCGTCATTCCGGTCTGCGCCGCCACCTGCTGGAGCACCGGGCGGGACGCGGTGACCAAGGGGTCGTTCTCTATGTAGCTGCGGGCCGCGGGCAGCACGGCCGGGCCGATCCGGTAGGTCTTGTCGGTCTGGCTGACCATCCCGAAATCCTGCAGCACGCGCAGGATACGCAGAGTGGTGGGCAGGCTCATGCCGCAGTTCCGCGCCAGATCGCTGAGCCGCTGGGGGCGGTCCGCCCGCTGCAGTTCCGCAAACACCTCCAATGCCCGCGACAGCGAGCGCATGTTGGAGGGCTTACCGCCGTCGTCCGCTGCAGTGGCGGGCTGCGCATTGGTGACCGTCATTCTTTCATTCTATGTAAGTTCCAGTCTCCCTCGACCCGCTTGACAGTCCCTGTGGGCCGTGTCACTATTTCTTCTGACGTAAGACACTTTCATTCTATGAAAGCAATTGGAAGGCATTTTGATGACAACGGAGTCGACCATGACCCAGTCCCCCGCCCGGGCGAGGCCAGCGCGCAGCGTCCTGGCCGGGATCGCCGCCTTCGGGGCACTGGGCGCCTACGTACTTGTCAGCTCAGTGGGCCTCGGCCTCTGGACCTCCCTGGGTCCCGGACCCGGGATGTTCCCGTTCGCCATGGGCGCGGTGCTCGCCTCGATGTCAGTCCTGTGGCTGCTTCAGGAGCTCAAGCGCCCCAGCGCGGCAGGCGAAAAGGCCGACGGCGGACTGGTGCTCGCCGTCGTCGTCAGCCTTGTGCTGCTGGCAGCGTTGCTGGACCTGCTCGGCTTCCAGCTGAGCATGTTCCTCTTCCTGATGTACCACCTGAAGATCCGGGGCAAGCGGGGCTGGCTGTCCGCCCTGCTGACCGCCCTGGCGGGAAGCGTCGGAGCTTTCTACGCCTTCAACTACGGACTGAACGTGGCCCTGCCTGTCTCCTCTATTCCCGTCCTGAACCTGATCGGACTCTAGACATGGACACCCTCAATGAACTGCTGAACGGCTTCGCGGCCGCGCTGACATGGCAGAACCTCATCTTTGCGTTCCTGGGCTGCCTGCTGGGTACCGTGATCGGCGTCCTGCCGGGCATCGGCCCGGTGGCCGGCGTCGCGCTGCTGATCCCGCTCACGCTGAACATGGACCCCACCGGCTCGATCATCATGCTCTGTGCCATCTTCTACGGCACGGCCTACGGGGGAACCATCACCAGCGTGCTGCTGAACACCCCGGGTGAGGCGGCATCGGCCATCACCACCATTGACGGCCATGCGATGACAAAGATGGGCAAGGCCGGAGCGGCCCTGACCATCGCCGCCATCGGTTCCTTCGTCGGCGGCACCATCGCCACGCTCGGGCTTGTCGCCGCCGCCAAACCCCTGGGCGAGCTCGGCCTCCTGGTCGGTCCGCCGGAGTTCTTCGCCCTCATGGTCGTCGGCATCTCCCTGCTCGTGGCGCTGGCCGGAAAATCCATGGTCAAGGCCCTGATCTCCGGAGCCCTGGGCCTGCTGATCTCCATGGTCGGCATCGACCCTGTCGCCGGCGCCCCCCGCTTCACGTTCGGCATGGACCGGCTCCTGGACGGCGTGAGCTTCGTGGCCGTCATCGTCGGTGTCTTCGGCCTGTCCGAGATCCTCTCCTACCGCAAGGGCGCGGCTCCGGCCGCCGTGCACGCCCCCGGCTTCCGGTCCCTGCTGCCCACGGGCAAGGAGTGGCGCCGCAGCGCGCCTTCCATGGCCCGCGGAACCGGCATAGGCTTCGGGCTTGGCCTGATCCCCGGCATGACCGGATCGGTCGCGTCACTGCTCTCCTATGGCGCCGAGAAGAAGTTCTCCAAGCACCGGAACGAGCTGGGCAAGGGCGCCGTTGAAGGCGTTGCCGGGCCGGAAACAGCCAACAACGCCCACGCCAACGCCGCGCTCATCCCCCTGTTCACCCTCGGCATCCCCGCCTCCCCGACCATCGCTGTCCTCATGGGGGCTTTCCTCCAGCAGGGCCTCACTCCCGGACCGACACTGTTCACCGAGCACTCCGAAATCGCCTGGGCAATCATCGCCAGCCTCTTCATCGGCAACCTCCTGCTCGTGCTGCTCAACGTCCCCCTGGTGGGGCTGTGGACCTCGATCCTGCGGGTCCCGGCCCCGATCCTGACCGCGCTGATCCTGCTCTTTATGGTCATCGGCGCCTACACCATCAACTTCAGCGTCTTCGACGTCTTCGTGATGATCGGTTTCGGCCTGCTGGGCCTGGCCCTTCGGCACTTGGAGATCCCGCTGGCCCCCATGGTCCTCACCCTGGTTCTGGGTCCGCTGATGGAACGGTCGCTGCGTGAATCACTGGAAATCTCCCAGGGCGATTTCAGCATCTTCCTCAACCGGCCGATCTCCCTGGTCCTGATCATCGTCGGCGTCCTGATCATCTGCAGCCCGCTGCTGAAGCTCCGCAAGCCCAAGGCCCTGATGGACGACGACCCCGAAACCTAAACCGCCCGCACTCCCCTCAAGAAACAACCTCCCCCCAACAAACAATCACCCTCTTCGAAGGAGAAGAACTTGTCACGCAAGAACCAGTCACGCGCCAAAATCACCGCGGCCATCGCCGGAGCAGCCCTGCTCGCCCTCACCGGATGCGGCGCCAATGCCGGCGCAACCTCAGCCGCCGGCGGTGACTTCCCTAAGAAAGGCAAGTCCATCGACCTCATCGTCGCCTTCTCCTCCGGCGGCGCCGTGGACACCGCGGCCCGGCTGGTCCAGCCCGTCCTGGAGAAGGAACTCGGCACCAACGTCGAGGTCATCAACAAGCCCGGCGCCGGCGGCCAGATCGGCTACACCCAGCTGACCAGCGCCAAGCCTGACGGCTACACGATTGGCGCCACCGGCTCCCCGTCCGTCGTCGTGTCCCCGCTGGACCCCAGCCGCGGCGCAAAATACACGCGCAGCAGCTTCCAGCCCCTGGGCCGCCAGGTCATTGACCCGGCCGTCATCGCCGTCCAGCCGGACAGCCCGTACAAAACGCTGAAGGAACTGCTCGACGCCGCCAAGGCCAAGCCCAAGTCCCTCACTGCGAGCACCACCGGCCTGCAGACCGGCGAGCACTTCGCGCTGGCCCAGATCCAGGAGGCCACCGGCGCCGAGTTCGCACCGGTCCACTTCTCGGAAGGTGCCTCCCAGGCCACCACGGCATTCCTTGGCAAGCACGTCGACATCCTCGTGGCCAACGTCAGCGACGTCACCGACCTGACCAAGCAGAACAAGGCCCGCGTCCTGGGCATCATGACCGCCGAGCGCTCCCCGTCGCTGCCGGACGTTCCCACGTTCAAGGAAAGCGGCTACGACGTCGAAGCCGGCACCGCCCGCGGCTACTCCGCCCCCGCCGGCCTGCCGGACGCCATCGCCAAGAAGCTCGAAGCTGCCCTCCAGAAGGCCATCGAGGACCCCGAGGTCATCAGGAAGATGAACGACCTTGGCCTGCAGACCAGCTACCTCTCCGGCAAGGACTACCAGACGTTCTGGGCAGGACAGGAAGCGGACTTCAAGAAGGTCCTGCCAATGGTCCAGAAGAAGGACTAGCCCGCCCGCGTACGGCCCAGACCGCCCGTCCCAGCTCAAACCAACACAACCAGGGAAGACACCGCCATGACCACCCCCGCC
Organism: Arthrobacter sp. BGA-UO-ETr-C19; assembly: GCF_059568005.1. NCBI lineage: Bacteria > Bacillati > Actinomycetota > Actinomycetes > Micrococcales > Micrococcaceae > Arthrobacter > Arthrobacter sp. BGA-UO-ETr-C19. The sequence goes on along the minus strand of NZ_JCAQPC010000023.1, from coordinate 428,100 downwards.
CTTCAGGACACCTCCTTCACCCGCCCGGACCAGGAACTCATCAATCGGCTGGCCAAGCTGCCCGCCGCGAACATCGGAGACGCGGTGGACCGCCTTGGTGTGGCGGATTCCGCGATCCAGGCGGTCTGGCCCGGCGCGAAAATCGCCGGACCCGCGTTCACCGTATGGACCCGCCCCGGGGACAACCAGGGCATCCACGAAGCGCTGAAGCTGGCGCAGCCGGGGGACGTCATCGTTGTTGCGGGCGGCGGCGACGAGTCCCGCGCCCTCCTCGGTGAGCTGATCGGCGAGCGCGCCATCAACCTCGGCATCGCCGGCTTCGCCCTTGACGGCGCGGCCCGCGATGCCGAGGCCCTCGGCGAGATCGGCATGCCGGTCTTCGCCCGTGCGGTCACCCCGGCAGGCCCGTACAAGAACGGGCCGCACCGGCTCGGCGGCCCCATCGCCTTCGGCGGCGTTCCCGTCCTGCCCGGCGACATCATCATCGGCGACTCCGACGGCATCGTGGTCATCCCCAGCGAGCAGGCCTCAGCCGTTGCGGAAGCAGCCGAAGCGGTTTTCGCCGACGAAACCAACCGCCGGGCGTCGATCATCGCCGCCCGCGGCCAGTAGCGAACGCCCAGTAAGTAAGGAACAAGTCTCATGACAAAGTGCACCATCATCGGCCTGGGCGAAGCAGGTGCGGCCTACGCCTCCGCGCTGGTAGCGGCCGGCCACCAGGTCACCGGCTTTGACCCCGTGGCCCCGAACACCCCGGCCGGAACAACGCGGGCAGCCACCTCCGCCGAAGCCTGCCAGGGCGCGGACATCGTGCTGGTGCTCACCGGTGCCGCGGCTGCCCGCAGCGTGGCCAAGGAGTGTCTGTCAGTGCTCCCGGCCGGCAGCACCTACGCGGACTTCACGTCGTCGTCCCCCGCCGTGATGGAGGAACTTGGCCGGCAGGCCGGCCAGGTCCAGTTCGCCGACGTCGCGATCCTTGGGCCCGTCGCTGCCCTCGGCGCCAAAACCCCGCTCATGGTCAGCGGTCCCGGATCCGCCGCGGTGGTGCAGCTTCTGGCGCCGCTGGGTGCCGGCGTCGAAACCGCCGACGGCGGGCCGGGGGCGGCCATGTCCCACAAGCTGCTGCGCAGCGTCCTGATGAAGGGCCTGGCCTCGGTGGTTGTCGAAGCGGTTACCGCCGGCCGGGCTGCCGGGCTTGAAAGCTGGATCCGGGAGCAGATCGCCCGCCAGCTCGCCGGGGACGGCCAGGCCGTCATCGACAGGTTCCTCACCGGAACGTCAAAGCACGCCGTACGCAGGTCGCGGGAAATGCAGGACACCGCTGACTATCTTGGCGAGCTCGGCGTCCCCGCGGAAATGACGGAAGCCTCAGCGGCCGCCCTTGCGCGGATCGCGGCAGCATCGGCACCGGAGGCGGCCCTGCGCTGACCGCGCATGAGGCAGAATCAATGAACAGGGAATCAAGGATGAACCCGGAAGCAAACGAACACCCCGAAGGAGCAGCCCGATGATCGGCATCTGGGCACTGGGAGCCTATCTGGCTGTCATCCTGCTCTGGACGACCGTCATCAAACGCAGCGTCGGCGAAGCGATGCTCCTCGGATTCCTCGTTGTCCTTCCGTTCACCGGGGCCGCCGCCCAGGTCGGCTGGGACGCGTTCTACGACGCCATTACCGATGAGATCGTCTATGCCACCATGGCGTTCGTCTTCATGGGTTACCTCCTGGAGCGGACCGGCGTGCTGGACCGGCTGATCGACCTGCTGAACTCCCTGATCGGTGGGGTCAAAGGCGGCCCGGCGTGGGTCTCCACGGTCGCGTCGGCCGGCCTGGGCGGGGTGGTCCACAACCAGGCCGCGATCGCCGCGACCGTGGGCTCGGTGACCATCCCGTGGATGGAAAAGTCCCGCCTCGACAAGCCGTCCGCCGCAACGCTCGTGGCAGGTAACGCAGGCATGGGCATCACCTTCCCGTTCAGCGCCTCGATGTTCGTCCTTGTGGGATCCTCCACCGTCGGGCCGCTGCTAAAGGTCAACGACCTCGTCCTTCCCCTGCTGCTCGGCGGGCTCTGGTGCTTCCTGCACCGCCTGATCGTCACCTACGTGCTGATCCGCAGGAGCGACATGGCACCCCTCGATGCGGCGCACCGGACGCCTGTCCGGCGGGCCTTCGCCCAGGGCTGGGCCACCATGGTCCTGTTCGTCGTGGTGGCCATCCCGCTGATCCTCACCTCCGGTGCAATCGCCAAGGCCCTTTCCGACTGGACGGGCTCGGACGTAGCCAAGTCCGTCAGCGTCATCGTCTGGATCCCCGTGGTCCTGATCATCACGGGCCTCATCCTGGGACGGAAAAGGCTGCCGCGCGGAGGCAAGGCCTACTGGGATTTCCTGCAGCAGTCCGCGCCTCGCTTCGGCGTCGTCGGCGTCACGGTGGTTTTCGCCTTCGCCGGCGCCAACGCCCTGGCCGCCACCGGACTGCCCAAGCAGATGACGGCGCTGCTGAACCAGTTCAACCTGCCGCTGTGGCTGCTGGCCATCCTGATCGGCCTGATTGTCATCGCCGTGGCGGCACCGCTGTCCGCGACGGCGACCATGGCCGCCGTCGGAACCGTGGGTGTGGCCACGCTGGTGGCCGCCGGCGTCCCGGCGACCACCGCGGCAGTCGCGGTGCTGGTCTTTTCCTCCTGCGAGGCGGCTGTGCCGCCCGGCGGCGCTCCGCTGTACGTCGCGTGCGGCATCGCCGACGTAGACCCGTACAAAACGTTTGCCCGCCTGTTCGTCCTCTACGCCCTGCCGCTGCTGGCCATCGGCGTGCTGATCGCCGTCGGTGTCCTGCCGATCTAAGGAAGCGTGGAAATGCAGAAGTTACGACACACCGTCAACGCCATCTTCGTGGTCAGCCTCGCGGCACTCCTCATCGCCGGAATAGTTTTCGTGGCCGGGCAGGCCCTCGCCCTGATCACCGGGCAGGGTGACTGGCTGGTGACACTCAACGAGGCCGTCAAGGGCCCGGCATGCATCGCCGCGTCCGTCTGTGCCATCGCCGGTTTCCTGCTCAGTTACAAGGCGCCCGCGAAACAGAACAGCCCGCAGCAGGAAGCCCGCACGCCATGACCTCCACGGAATCCGGCGCAACCTACCCCTCCTACGAGGCACTTCTGGAACGGGAAGGGCAGCTTTCGGGCACGTCGTGGGGTCTGTTTCCCGACGCCGGGCGCGGCACGCCGTCCTTTATCCGGCCCGATTCCGTCCGGGACGCGGCCGGCTGCGTCAGGACCGGCACCGTCTTCGGCCTCGACTACTCCGCCGACGCGTTCGACCCCGGGATGTCCCTGAAACGGCGCGCTCCCCGGCACACGATCTACTCGGCACACCCCGCCCACCGGGACGACTTCCTGGACGGGTATTACCTGCAGGGATCCAGCCAGATCGATGGCCTCCGGCACCGCCGGGCGGACGACGTCGGCTTCTACAACGGCACGCCCGACGACGACATCCGGGAAGGAACAGCGGCCCTCGGCATCCAGGGGTGGGCGGAGCAACCCATCGTCGGCCGGGGCGTGCTGGTGGACGTCGACGGATATTGCCGGGAACAGGGCACGCCCATCGACCATGCGGCCGGGCAGTCTCTTGGCCTGAACCTGATCCAGGCGGCAGCAGAGGCCCAGTCCCTGACTCTCCGGCCTGGGGACATCCTCATGATCCACACAGGGTGGTCCGAGTGGTTCCTCGCGCTCCCCGCCGGGGAAAAGGAGAGCCAGCGTGACAGCCGCCGGGCCAGCGGCATCGAACAATCGGCCGAGTTCGTCGCCTGGGCATGGGACAACCGGTTCGCCGTCATCGCGGCGGACAACTTCGCCGTCGAATGCCTGCCGCCCGTCCCGGCGAGCCCATTCCGGGACACGGCGCCCAACGACCACGGCATGATGCACCAGCAGCTCCTCGCCAAACTCGGCCTCCCCCTGGGCGAACTCTGGCAGCTCGGCCCACTCAGCCGGCACATGAACGCCACCGGGAGCTGGGACGCGCTCGTCACCATCAAACCGCTGAACATCACGGGAGCCACAGGCTCCCCGGCCAACGCTACGGCGGTGACCTAGCGCCGCCACCTCCCCGACTTGTTAGCCACGTCACATTCGTCTATCGTAGTCGGGGGCCACAGCGTGGTGGCCCTTTCTAAATTGGGGAGAAAACTTAGTGAATGAGAAGCTGCGGGTCCTGGTCAGCGTTGACCTCGACGGCGCCAAGGCCCGGGTCAAGACGCAGGGCCATGTGACTGTCCAGAGCATTCAGGGCCTGTACGACGTCATGAAGCGTGCCGACTCGCTGGTTCCGGGGCTGGCACTGGAACTCGACATGACCCTTGCCGAGGTGGAGCCCCAGGCCATGGAGGAGCTCCGCGGCTGCGCCCGCTCCCACCACCTTCCGCTGCAGGTCGATCCGTTCCAGCGCGACTACCGGTTCAGCATCCTGGCACCCACCCTGGTAGCCCTCCCGGTCGCCGCACCTGTGCTGGCAGCCGCCTGACCTCAAATCCCGGCGGCCCAGTCGTCGTCATAAGCGCGGCCTCGGAAGTGGGCCCGGAGGTACTCCCCCACAACAGCGGCGCCAAGGTCCCCGGTTTCGGGCGCCACCACCCGGCCGTCGATTCGGCGGGCCAGCCGCCGGACGAACCGTTCAAGTCCCGGGTCGTCGCCGAGCCGGAAGAACGTGGCCTGCGTGCCGGCACGCGCCAGCCGGTCCAGTTCCGCGATCGTGACGCGGATGGTCTCCGGGTCCGGCGGCCAGCAGAACCATGACTCGCCGTCGGCCAGCAGATGGGCGGTGGGCTCGCCGTCGGTCACCACGAGCAGGACGGGCTGCATCGACGGGTGCTGGCGGAAGAAGCGGCCGGCCAGCAGCAGGCCGTGGTGCAGGTTGGTTCCCTGTTCCCGCAGGGGCGGCAGGGCCGTGAGCTCGCCGATGTCCATGGACTGCGCGTAACGGCCGAACGTGACCAGCTGCAGCCGGTCCCCGCGGAACCGGGTCGAGACAAGGTGGTGCAGGGCGAGCGCCGTGCGTTTCATGGGCACCCACCGTCCTTCGGCCGACATGGAAAAGGACACGTCAGCGAGCAGGACGACGGCGGCCTGGGTCCGCGCCTCCGTTTCCGTCACCTCGATGTCGCCGACGGCGAGGTGCAGTCCCCGGCCCGGATCACCGCCGTCGGCCATGGTGCGCCGGATCGCGTTGGTGATGGTGCGGGTGACGTCCCACGGCTCGGCGTCGCCGAACTCCCACTGGCGGCTGGAACCGGTCTGCTCACCGGCGGCCCCGGCGACGCGCGTATCCCGCCCGCCCTGCCGGCCGGACAGTTGCTTGGCGGTGTCCCGCAGCAGCGATTTCCCGAGCCGCCGCATGGCCTGGGGTGACAGCCTGAGGTCACCGTCGGCCCCGCGCCGCAGGTAGCCGCCGTCCTGCATCGCCCGCTCGATCTCCGCGAGGGTACGGGCGGTCACCGCGGCGTTCTGCCCGAGCTGGCGGGCCAGGGCATCCAGGTCCAGGTCATCGAGGGTTGACCCGTTGTAGTGCTGGGAGAGCTGTTCGGACAGTTCGTCGAGCTCGGCGATGTCCTGCAGTACGCCGGTGCCGTCTCCCAGCCCAAGTCCTTCCTGGCCCCCGAAGCGTTCGGAGCCGTTCCAGTCCTCGCCCGGCCGCAGGGCGCGCAGGCTGTCGTCGAGCTGGTTGAGCTGGGCCATGAGTTCGGCCGAGCCGAACGCCTGGGCGGACAGCCGCATCAGCTCGGCGCGCTGCTCGGGGGACATCGACTGCAGCAGCCGCTGGGCCGCGGCCGCGCGCTTGGCGAGGGCGTCCACCAGTTCCTCGACGGACTGCGGATTCTCCGGAAAGTAGTCACCGTGCTTGGCCATGAACTCCCGGAAATCCGCGTCGGTGTCCTCGCCGCGGCGGTGCTTGCCGAGCAGTTCGTTGAGGTCGCGCAGCATCTCGCTGACGGCTTCGCGGTCCTCATCCGTGGCGTTTTCGAGCGCCTGCTTCATGCCGGCAAACCGCTGGTCAAGGACTTCACGGCCCAGCAGGTCCTTGATCCTGTCGTAGGCTCCCCGGGCGCTGCTCGACTGCCAGTCATAGGAGGCCAGTTCGTTGACCGCTGCCGCCGTGGACGGGGGCAGGTTCTGCAGCTGCATCTCCCGGAAGGCGCGCTCGGTGTTGTCCATCATGGCGTCGCGGGCGAGCTGCTTGCGCTCCTCCAGCACCGCGGTGTCGAGCAGCTTCCTGACCTCGTTGAGGGTGCCGTCCAGCCGGTGCCGGCCCAGCAGTTCACTCCGCCGCTGCTGGACGCGCCGGGCCAGGTTGTCGAGCCCTTCGCGGTCCCGGCCGCCGCGCCGCAGGAACTCCTGCAGGGCATGCCGCGGCGAGTAGCCGGCCATGACGTCCTCGGCGATTGCGTCGAGCGCCTCTGCCAGATCGACCGGCGGGGCGAGCGGATCCGGACCACCGGCGTACCGGCCGTACCTGGACCGGTTGTGAAGGGTCATCATGCCTCCTGTGCCGAGCAGAAACTGTACTTAGCCGTAGACCGTTTCCTCGTCGTCGGACTCCTTGGAGATCCGCCGGGCGAGGTAGAGGCCCTCCAGTGCAAGTTCGACGGCGGCGGCTCGCTGTCCGTCGTTTTTCGCGCCCAGGCGCTCACTGATTTTGTCGTAGAGGCTTGATCCGTTGAGGGACGGAAGGTTCTCGAGGAACTCCTGTGCCGTGACCTGGTCCCCGGTGGTCACGGTGGTGTGGCCGTCGAGGGCGGCCACGAGCGGGCCCATGTCGAGGCCCTGGAAGTGCGCCCGGACGGCTTCGGCCGTGGCCGTGCGCAGGAGGTGGTCCAGGACGCCCTGTTCGCGCCCTTCCTCACCCGACTCAAACTCGATCTTTCCCGTGAGGACCTCCACCGCGGTCTCGAGGTCGATGATGCGCGCCACGGCCTCGTCCTCCCCGCGCACGCTGGCCCGGCGCAGGGCTGCCGCGGCGACGGTCTCGGCACCGGCGATGGCGAACCGTGCGGAAACCCCCGAGGTCTGGTTGATGGCCGGCGACTGCCGCAGGGCGCGGGTGTAGCGGGCCAGGATCTCGAGGATGACGGGCGGGACGTCGGCCACCAGCTTCCCCTCCTGCCGGATGACGGAGACCTCGTCATCGAGCTCGATCGGGTAGTGGGTGCGGATTTCGGCGCCGAAGCGGTCCTTCAGGGGCGTGATGATCCGGCCGCGGTTGGTGTAGTCCTCGGGGTTAGCGGACGCGACGACGAGCACGTCAAGCGGCAGCCGCAGCACGTAGCCGCGGATCTGGATGTCGCGTTCCTCCATCACGTTGAGCATCGACACCTGGATCCGCTCGGCGAGGTCGGGCAGCTCGTTGATGGCGATGATCCCGCGGTTGGAGCGCGGGACCAGGCCGTAGTGGATTGTCTCGGGGTCCCCCAGACGGCGGCCCTCGGCCACGCGCATCGGGTCGACGTCGCCGATGAGGTCGGCGACGGAGGTGTCCGGCGTCGCAAGCTTTTCGACGTACCGTTCCGAGCGGTGGCGCCATGCCACCCGCATCCGGTCCCCCTCGGTGAGGGCACGGGCGCGGGACTGCTCGGTGATCGGATCGTACGGGTGCTCGTTGAGTTCAGACTCCTCGATCACGGGCGACCACTCGTCCAGCAGCCCGGCCAGGGTGCGGAGCAGCCGGGTCTTGCCCTGCCCGCGTTCGCCGAGCAGGACGACGTCGTGGCCGGCGATCAGGGCACGCTCGAGCTGCGGCAGGACGGTCCGGCTGAACCCGAACAACCCGGGCCACGGGTCGCGCCCCGCGGCGAGCGCGGCGATCAGGTTGTCGCGGATTTCGTGGCGCAGGTCCTTGTGGACATGGCCGGCAGCTCGCAGTTCGCCAACAGTGAAGATATCGGGACGATCACTCACCCCTCTACCGTAGTCCTAGGTGGTAGAGGGAATCGAGCAATTTCCTCGCTACGCTTAGATCCTGATGACTGCAGCAACGCCGCCGGCGCCGCCTTCGGAAGAACCACTGGGACCGCCGTCGAGACCGGAAAGCACGCTCCTGCTTCTGGTGCGCCACGGGGAGACGCCCACCACGGGCAAGGTGCTGCCGGGGCGGGCACCGGGACTGCACCTGTCCGAGCGGGGCCGGGCCCAGGCCGAGCGGGTCGCGGAACGGCTGGCGGGCCTGGCGGTCGATGCCATCTATTCCTCGCCGCTGGAACGCACCTTCGAGACCGCCGAGCCCACCGCAGCCCGCACAGGACTGGACGTGAACCACGACGACGGCCTGCTCGAATGCGACAAAGGCGACTGGACCGGCGCCGCGATCGCCGAAGTGGCGGCCTTGCCGGAGTGGCAGACCGTACAGCACAACCCGTCCGCCTTTCGTTTCCCCAACGGCGAGAGCTTTCCGCAGATGCAGGCGCGGATCGTCGGGGCGCTTGAAGTACTGTGCGCGGCGCACGCCGGGGGCGTCGTCGTCTGCTTTTCGCATGCCGATCCCATCAAGGCGGCAGTCGCGAATGCCCTGGGCACGCCCCTGGACCTTTTCCAGAGAATCGTGATCAGCCCGGGGTCGGTCTCGGCCATCTCCTATTCGGACGGCCAGGCGCCCGCCGTGCTCATGGTGAATTCGACGTCGGAACCGCTGAGCGGGCTGCGGGCGTGAAGGTCAAGGTGCCGTGACATGGGACAGAGGGTGACATGGGACAGCCGGTGTCCGGCCGGGAGCTGACCCTCCTCGCCGAGGGCCAGGTCGAGCTCCTCGGACGCATCCCGCGCAGCAGCAACGAGACGTTCCTGGTGGAGGTCTCCTCCGGAGACGACTCCTCGTATGCGGTGTACAAGCCGGAGGCCGGAGAACGGCCGCTGTCCGATTTCGAGCCCGGACTGTACCGGCGGGAGCGTGCGGCCTACCTGCTGAGCGAGTCCCTGGGCTGGGGAATCGTGCCGCCGACGGTGATCCGCGAGGAGGCCCCCCTGGGGGTCGGGTCGCTGCAGTGGTTCATCGACTGCGACTTCAGTGAGCATTACTTCACCCTGTACGCCGATGTTCCGGAAACCCATCGCGACCTGGCGCGGATCGCCCTGTTCGATTACGTCGCCAACAACACCGACCGCAAGAGCGGGCACGTGCTGCGCGGCGACGACGGGCGGGTGTGGGGCATCGACCACGGGCTGTGCTTCTCGGCAATCTTCAAACTGCGCACCGTGATCTGGGACTTCGCCGGTGACCCCATCCCCGAAGCCCTGATTGATGACATCGCCCCGCTCGCCGAGGCCGTGCCCGCCGACGTGACCGAACTCCTCGACGGCTCGGAGGTCGCGGCCCTGCAGCGCCGGGTGCGGCGCCTGCTGCACGAACCGGTGCTGCCGGTGGACCACACCGGCATGCGGTACCCGTGGCCGCTGGTGTAACAGGCTCCAGGCGCGAACGGACACTTGTGGGCCGGGCGTTGGGGCCACAAGTGTCCGTTCGCGTTATACGGTCGATTTACGCGTAGGGGTCAGCGATGCCGATGTACTGCGTGGTGGTGTACTCGGCGATGCCTTCGGAGCCGCCTTCGCGTCCCAGGCCGGACTGCTTCACCCCGCCGAAGGGTGCCGCGGCGTTGGAGATGACACCGGCGTTGAAGCCGACCATGCCGAACTCAATCTGCTCTGCCACCCGGAACATGCGCGCGTAGTCGCGGGTGTAGAGATAGGCGGCAAGGCCGTACTCAGAGGAGTTGGCCATGGCGATGGCCTGTTCCTCGGTGCTGAAAGTGGTGATCGGTGCGACCGGGCCAAAGATCTCGGTGCGCAGGATCTCGGCGGTGTTGGATACGCCCGACAGGACCGTGGGCTGGTAGAAGTATCCCTGCCCCTCTATCGGAGCCCCGCCGGTGACCACCGTGGCCCCCGAAGCGACAGCTTCCTCGACCAGGGCATGGACATCCTTGCGGGCGCCGCCGTCGATCAGCGGGCCAACCGTCACGCCGGCCTCTGTGCCGCGGCCGGGGCGAAGCGCCTTCATGGCCTCGGCGAACCTGGCGGTGAACTCCTCCGCCACGGACTCGTGCACGAGGAACCGGTTGGCGGCGGTGCACGCCTCCCCCATGTTCCGCATTTTCGCCGCCATCGCGCCCTGCACTGCCTTGTCCAGGTCGGCGTCCCCGAACACGATGAACGGGGCGTTGCCGCCGAGCTCCATCGACGTGCGCAGCACGTTCCGGGACGCCTCCGCCATCAGCTGCTTGCCCACCGGCGTCGAGCCGGTGAAGGAGATCTTCCGCAGCCGGGCGTCCGTCAGCAGAGGTCCTGAGATGGAGGAAGCCGACGACGACGAGACGACGTTCAGCACCCCGGCCGGCAGACCCGCTTCCATCATCACCTGCGCGAAGAGCTGGGAGGTCAGGGGCGTGAGCTTTGCCGGCTTGAGCACCATGGTGCATCCGGCCGCCACGGCAGGCGCTACCTTGCGGGTGGCCATCGCCAGCGGGAAGTTCCACGGCGTGATCAGCAGGCACGGCCCCACCGGCTTGTGCTGCACCAGGATCTTGTTCTTGCCCTCGGGGGTGGTCAGGTACCGCCCGTAGTCCCGCACCGCCTCCTCCGAGAACCAGCGCAGGAACTCGGCGGCGTAGGCAACCTCGCCCCGCGCTTCGGCCAGCGGCTTGCCCATCTCGAGGGTCATGAGCAGGGCGAAGTCCTCGGCGCGTTTGGTCACCAGCTCGAAGGCACGGCGCAGGATTTCGGCCCTTTCACGCGGAGCGGTCCGCGCCCAGGACGCCTGGACGGCGTCCGCTGCGTCAAGCGCGGCGAGGGCGTCCGCGCTGGTGGCCGAGGCCAGGGTCGCCAGGACCTTGCCGGTGGCCGGGTCTTCGACGTCGAACGTGCCTCCGCCGGAGGCCTCCCGCCATTCGCCGTTGATCAGCAGCCCGGTGGGCACCGACTCCAGCAGTCCGGCCTCGCGCTCAGTGGTCACGGATTTTCCTTCAGCCACATTGGGCTCCTTACTATGCGTAGCTCATGGGGTCAGGCCCGGGCGGCCGGCGTGGCGCGGGCGAGGAGTTCCTGGCTGGTAACCACTTCGCACATGGGCGAGAGCAGCGCCAGGAGGGCCAGGGTCTGCTGCTGGGCTTCGTCGCTGACGGCGGCGCAGGCGTCGGAAACAACAGTGACGAAGCGTCCGGCGTCGACGGCGCCGAGTGCCGTGGATAGGACACAGCAGTCTGTGGCCACACCGGTGAGCACTATCTCCGTGCCTTCGGGAACCAGGGCCGCGAGCTCGGGTCCCCATTTGGAGAAGGTCGGGGCATCGAGCACGGTTGCCCCGCCTGGGACATCCAGAGTGATGTCCCAGGCCTCAGAGCCAGAGGGGAACCGCATCCCGTCCCAGCGCCGGTAGTAGGCGGCCCAGGCCCCGGCCTCGGCCTCGTCCCGGACGAACCTGGTGAACACTGCACCGGAACCTAGTGCCTGCTGCAGCCGGCTGATGACCGGCACGATCTCCTGGTACCGGGGCACCTGCCACTGGCCATCGTCACGGAAAGCCCGCTGCATGTCGATCACCACGAGCGTGGCCCCGTCCAGCCGGGAACCGCCCTGTTTCACAGGGTCTGGGCCGCGGGGCTGCTGTCCAGCATTTCCCGTCCGGAGAGGCGCTGGCGCCGGTGGGTGGCGAAGTAGACACCGGTGGCGACGGCGGCACCCACGTAGTAGGAGAGGTCACCGATCTGCGGGAAGGCTGCGGCGATGGGGCCGGTGTAGATCGAGGACATCCAGAACGGGGAAGAGAGTACGACGCCGGCTGCCCAGGCCACGAAGCCCCATTCGAACTTCCGGCTCTTGTCGAACAGTTCGCGCAGGCCCCGCTCGGTCCGCCGGCCTCCGAAGAGGTAGTCGCACACGAGGACCGCGACGTACGGGGCGATGCAGTAGGCGGTCAGGTTGAGGAAGGCAGTGAATCCGCTGTTGAACCCGGTCTGGCCCCACAAAGCCACGAAGTATGAGGCTACGCAGATAAAGACGACTGCGGTGTGGCGCTTGACGGGGACACCCATGGTCTGGATGGAGATGGCGCCGCCGTAGACGTTCAGGAAGTTCTGCGTGAAGGAGGACAAGGCGACGACGCCGAGCCCGACGGCGGCCCAGGGGCCCATGAGCTCCTTGAGCGCACCGATGCTGTCGGACGCGGTGGTGGTCGATCCGAGGAGGGTGCCCAGGATGCCCATCCAGACAAGGGTGACGAAGTTTCCCGACATGGTGGCCCAGCCGGCGCCGCGCCGGTTGCCGGGGGTGTTGGGCAGGTAGCGGGAGTAGTCGGAGGCGAACGGCATCCAGGCGACGATGAAGGAGAAGAACCAGCCGAAGAAGATGATCCAACCGCCGATGCCGTCAAAGCCGGGCGCGGATTCGTTGGCGGTGTTGACGATGCGGCCGTTGGCCGCTGCCACGATGGTGATGAAGACGAAGCCGATAACCAAAACGAACGACAGGATGCGCTGCAGGAAGTGGATCAGGTTGTATCCGATGACGGCCACCCCGAGCTGGATGCCCATGAGAATCAGGGAGGAGACCCAGAACGGAATATCCGTCAGCAGCGCGATGGCCTGGCCGCCGAGGATTACCGTCACGGCGGCCCAGCCGATGCCGGCAAACACGTTCACGTAGGCCACCGGGAAGAGGTTGCCGATGAAACCGAGTGGTCCCCGGCCCTGCATCTGCTGCGGAACGCCCAGCCGGACTCCCATTGCCGACAGGTATCCCATTCCCGCCGAGGAGGTCACGCCGGCGAGGACGATGGCCAGGACTGCGGCCCAGAAGGGCAGGCCAAAGTAGGTGGCGCTGAAGCCGAGGACGACGATGGGGAAGTTCATTCCCGCGGCGAACCAGAGGAAGAACTGGGAGCGCGGCTTTCCGTGGCGTTCGACGTCGGGGATGTGCTCGATGCCGTACGGCTCGATCTTGGTGAGGCTGTCGCGGTAGCCGCGGTCTTCGGCGACGCTGTTTTCGGCGGCGCTCATGGTGTCTGGGCTCATTTTTGTCCTAAGGTGGGATGCGCACCTTGGTGCGCTGCTTGAGAGCAGATTGGGTCGGCGCGGCTGGTTTCCTGTCCGAGGGTGGTCAGCCGCGCCGGAACTTTAGAGTTGGGCGAGTTCAGCGCCGTCGAAGAACCGTCCGGCCTTGTAGACCATCGGTGCCGTGCTGCTGGTTTCCGCGTGGCGGACCCGGCAGATGAAGACCGTGTGGGTCTTGGCCTGGAACCGCTCCTGGATTTCGGCTTCGAGGGATGCCGCCGAGCCGTCCAGGAGGGGGCTTCCCTGGGGCCCTTCATGCCAGTCGAGCTCTGCGAACTTGTCCGGCGCCTTCGAGGCGAAAACCTTCACCGTGTCCAGCTGCTCAGTCCCCAGGATGTTGATGCCAAGGTGGCTCGAGGAGAAGAGCGCAGGGTAGGTGCTGGACGTCTTCTGGACGCATACCAGCACCAGGGGCGGTTCGAGCGAGACTGAGCAGTAGGAGTTGGCCGCCAGCCCCTTGGGGGTTTCGCCTTCCTTGGTGGTCACGACCGTGACCCCGGTGATGAACTGCCGGTTGAAGGCCTTCATCAGGTCCGGGTCCAATTCCGGGAAGCCCTCGCCGTCGGAAACGGCGGGTGCGGCGATGCCGCGCAGGGGCCGGATGCCGAGGCCGGCGAGCAGTTCACTCCCGTCCCAGGTCACTGATTCCCTGACGATCCTCCCGTCCTCGAGGACCAGGATGTTTGAACCCCGGGTCTGAACGGTGAGTCCCGTCGCGGGAACCCCGAGGTATTCGTGCGTGTGTGTGCCGGTAGAGGTCCAGAAGACGGCGACAGTGCCGTCCCCTTCAACGACGTCGTCGACCGTGGTGCGCAGGTCGGGGAAAGCTTCCCGGACCGCGGCGATCTCTGACTTGAGGCCGGCAAGGTCGACGGTTGCACCCGTCGCCTTGCTGGTGCGCGTGTAGCCGGCGGCCACGAGGCCATCGAGGGCATCAAGGTCTCCCTTGTCCCAGGCCGCGAGCCAAGCCGATGTGATGAGCGGTTCCAAGGTCTGTTGCATACCAACGACGGTAAGCCAGCTCACATCGTAAGGTCAAGAGGAATACGGAAATCCGCGGTTTTCCCCGAAAAATAGGGAGTTCTCGAAAAGAATCCCCAAACCGGTTGACGCCACTGATGCATGCAACATACGCTTTCATGTATGCAAGATGATCTTGAAGTAGTCAGGGAAGCAGCTGACCGGGACGCGCTCCTGGACAGGATCCGTCGCCTCGTCCTGGGAGGCGACTTTCCCCCGGGCGCAGTCGTTCCAGAGGCTTTCCTCGCCCAGGAGTTCGACGTGAGCCGGACCCCGATCCGCGAAGCACTTAAGCAGCTTCAGCATGAAGGCCTGGTGGAGATCCGCCCGAAGGTTGGCACCTTCGTGCGGGAACCCACCCGCAGGGAGATCATCGAGCTCTTCCAGCTCAAGGAGTCCCTCGAGGGACTCGCGGCATCACTGCTCGCCCGCCGCGGGGACGTCCAGGAACTGTCCGTACTGCGGCGGAACCTTGAGGAGTCGGAAATGGCTTCGCTTACCCATGACACCGACGCCTATGCCCGGCTGGTGCACGAGTTTCACTGGACGATCGTGCGTGGCTCGGACAACCGCAAGCTTGTTGAGCACTACGAGCGGCTCATGAACCAGCTCGCCTACCAGCGGCTGGTCCTGCGCACGGTCGAGCATCCGGGCAGGCTCGAAGCCTCCACCCGTGAACACCGCGCCGTCCTGGACATGATCGAGCACAAAGACCCCTTCGGGGCCGAATCCGCCATGAGGAACCACGTTCACGCCTCATCGAGAGAGGCCCTGGCCGACCCGGCGCAAGACCGCCGCCGCTGAACCAACGACCCACGAAAGGAAGCCATGCGCTTCTCCATGATTGAAGAGCCCAAATGACGGGCGACCAAAGTTTCGGCATCCGCAAGATCGTGTACTACAGCGAGGAAATCCTGCTCGAAAACGGTCTCTCCCCCGCCGTGCCGGCGGTCCGGGCAACGGCAGCGGCCGTGGTCACCAATCCCTGGCTGGGCGGCAGCGCTGCCGATGACCTCGGCGAGGAAGTGGTGCAGCTCGCCCCGGTGCTGGCGCGCAAACTCACCGACGTGCTCGCAGCCAACCTTGGGGGCGTGGAGGCAATCCAGGCCTTTGGCAAGGCCGCGATTGTTGGGACCGACGGCGAAATCGAGCACGGCGCTGCGCTCATCCACACACCGTTCTTCGGCAACCTCGTCCGCGAGTACTTCGAAGGCGAATCCATCATCTGCTTCGCCGATGACCGCGGCGACGCCGGCGCCTCCCTGGTCGTACCCCTCTGGCACAAGAATGCCGCAGCAACACGTACCCACTATCAAACCATCACCACACGCGTCGGTGACGCACCCCGCCCAGGTGAGATCGTCGTCGTCCTCGGCGCATCAACCGGGCCGCGCCCCCACTCCCGTATCGGGGACCGCCTCACCGACCCCATCGTCAAAGCAGACACACTAGGAGAACTTGTTTCATGAGCATCCGTAAGATCGTCACCCTGACCGAAGACGTCCTCATCGAAGGCGGCCGGGAGGTCAGCCCGGCGGCAAGGGTCGCCGTCGTTGCAGCCATCGTCAAGAATCCCTGGGCAGGCCAGGGCTTCGTCGAGGACCTCTCCGCCGGCATCGACGGCAACGCGTCCGACATCGGTGCGCTGCTGGCCCCCCGCGTGCTCGAAGCCCTCGGCTCGCCGGCCGAAGCGTACGGCAAGGCCGCCATCGTGGGGCTGAACGGCGAAATCGAGCACGGCTCCGGGCTGATCCACACGCTGGCCTTTGGTAACCACTTCCGCGACGCCGCCAACGCCACCACGCTCCTGCCCGCGGTGGAAAAGCGCGGCCCGGCCGGTGTTGTCTTCGACATCCCGCTCAAGCACATCACCGACGCCACCATCCGCTCCCACCACCAGAGCATCGAGGTGAGGATCAACGACGCACCGCACGCCGATGAAATCGTGATCGCCCTCGCCGCAGCTGCCCAGGGACGGCCCCAGCAGCGCCTCGCAGCGTTCGCCACCGAAACGAAGTAGGTGCCAGACGCCGTGAGCCGCGACCGCATAGCCCTCATCCACGGCGTCGGCCTCGACGGGTCGATGTGGGGCCCCCTTCGCGAGTTCCTCGAGCCGGAATACGACGTCCAGGTCCTGGAACTGCTGGGGCACGGACGCCGGCCGCACGCTCCCGACGGGGTGACGCTGGCCGGGCTCGCGGCGGATGTCGCCGAACGGCTCGAGCCGAATACGCACCTTGTGGGCTTCTCGCTGGGCGCCCTCGTGGCCCAGCAGCTGGCCAGGTTCAGGCCTGACCTGGTTGCCAGCCTGGTCTCGGTTGCCTCGGTATGCGCCCGTACCCCCGAGGAGCACGCCGCTGTCATGGTGCGCCTGGCCTCAGCGGAATCCGATTTTCCGGCAACAGTGGAAGCATCTATCCGCCGCTGGTATCCGGAAGGGTCCTCCGTCGCGGCGGAGCAGGTTGAGGCGACGCGGGAAGTCCTGCTGAAGAACGATCCCAAGTCCTTCCTGGCCTGTTACCGCGTGTTCGCGACCGCAGACGCGGAAATCGCCGCCGAACTGCCGCTGATCACCGTTCCTTCCCATGCCGTGACCGGTGAGCTGGACCCGGGGTCGACGCCCGAGATGAGCGCCCGGCTGGCCGCAGCCATCCCCGGCTGCACCTACTCCGTCATCAGCGGCGCCCGCCACATGATGCCGGTGGAACGTCCCCAAGAGCTCGCCAACACACTCACTGCTTTCTTCAAGGAGCATTCACATGTCCACTGATCGCCGCTATGAGCACTTCATCAACGGGGAGTGGGTCCCGCCGTCGAGCGGTGCCTACTTCGACAGCACCAATCCGGCGACGCTCGACGTGCTGTACCAGGCCGCACGGGGTAATGAGGCCGACGTCGAACGTGCTGTCTCAGCAGCGTCCGCGGCTTTCGAAAATCCCAGCTGGCGAAACCTCAGCCAGACCAAGCGTGGGCACCTGCTCCGCCGTCTCGGTGACCTCGTTGGTGAGCACGCAGATGAGCTCGCCCGGATGGAAAGCCAGGACAACGGCAAGCTCCTGCGGGAGATGCGTGCCCAGCTGGCGGCCATGCCGGAGTATTACTACTACTTCGCCGGGCTGGCCGACAAGATCCAGGGCGACACCATCCCCGGCTCCACCCCGGCCATCCTGAACTACACGCTGCGGGAACCCCTGGGCGTGGTAGGTGCCATCACGCCGTGGAACTCGCCCTTGACGCTGACCACCAGCAAGCTCGCACCCGCCCTAGCAGCCGGCAACACCATCGTCATCAAGCCCTCCGAATACACCTCGGCCACCGTCCTCCGCCTGGCAGCACTTGCCGATGAGGCAGGGTTCCCGGCCGGTGTGGTCAACGTGGTCACCGGCTTCGGCGCTGAGGCCGGCGCGGCCCTGGTGGATGACGCCCGGCTGGCCAAGATCTCGTTCACCGGCAGCACTGCCACCGGCGCGCGGATCGCGTCCTCAACGGCATCGCGCTTCATCGGCTCCACCCTGGAGCTGGGCGGCAAGTCACCGAACATCGTCTTCGAGGACGCCGACATCACGAACGCGTCCATGGGTGTTGTGGCAGGCATTTTCGCCGCGGCCGGCCAGACCTGCATCGCGGGAAGCCGGGTGTTCGCCCACAAGTCCGTTTACGACGAACTGCTGGAACGCGTCGCGAACCGTGCCCGCAGCATCGTGATCGGCGATCCGCTCCTCGACGCCACCGAGCTCGGCCCGTTGGCTTTCCAGGACCAGCGCGACAAGGTGGCCAGCTATGTTGACCTGGGCGTCTCCGAAGGCGCCACCGTCCTGACCGGCGGAGGCCGTCCCAATATCCCGCTCGGCGGCTACTTCTTCGAACCCACCGTGCTGACCGACGTCGATAATTCCATGCGCGTGGTCAGGGAGGAGATCTTCGGCCCCGTTGCGGCCATCATGCCCTTCGAAACCGAGGAGGAGGTGCTCCGGCTCGCCAACGACACCACCTACGGACTCGCCGCCGGCGTCTGGACCACCAACCTGGCCCGGGCGCACCGGATGGCCAGCCGGCTGGAGGCGGGAACGGTCTGGGTCAACACGTACCGCGCCATGTCCCCGGCGTCCCCGCGCGAGGGCTTCAAGACCAGCGGCGTCGGGGTGGAGCACGGCATGGAAAGCATCCGTGAGTACACCAGGCTCAAGAGCATCTGGATCAACACCGACGAGTCCCCCATCGCCGACCCCTTCATCATGAGGAGCTGACCGCCTTGCCTCTTATCGAAGTCTCCATCGCCCGGGGCCGGACCCCGGAGCAGCTCCGCGCGCTCATCGGCGAGCTTCACCGCGCCGCCGAGAACGCCGTGGGAGCGGCACCCGAAAACACCACCGTCATCATCCGCGAGATTGAGCACGAACACTGGTCCCGCGGCAACCAGACCATCGCCGAACGCAACGCGGCAGCCGCAGATCCTAGGAGTTCCTAATGCGCTTTTCCCTCTTCGTCCACATGGAGCGCTGGGACGAGTCCGTCTCACACCGCGAGTGCTTCGAGAACCTGACGGAACTCGCCCTGATCGCCGAGGCCGGAGGATTCAGCACCGTCTGGATCGGTGAGCACCACTCCATGGAGTACACCATCTCCCCCAGTCCCATGCCCCAGCTCGCCTACCTGGCAGCGCGCACGTCGCGGATCCGGCTCGGCGCCGGAACCATCATTGCGCCCTTCTGGAACCCGCTCCGGGTGGCCGGCGAGACGGCGCTGCTGGATGTCATCAGCAACGGCCGGATGGAAGTGGGACTGGCACGCGGCGCCTACCAGTTCGAGTTCGACCGGCTCATGGGCGGCATGTCAGCGGTCGACGGCGGCAAGCACCTGCGTGAGATGGTGCCGGCCGTGCGCGCGCTCTGGGAAGGTGACTACGCACACGACGGCGAGGTCTGGCAGTTCCCCACCTCCACCAGTGTCCCGAAGCCGCTGCAGAAGCCGACGCCGCCCATGTGGATCGCCGCCCGCGACATCTCCTCGCACGAGTTCGCCGTCGCCAACGGCTGCAACGTGATGGTGACGCCGCTGATGAAGGGCGACGAGGAGGTCGAGGACCTGGCTCGCAAGTTCGACACCGCGGTGGAGAACAACCCCGGCGTCCCCCGCCCGGACCTGATGGTGCTCCGCCACACCCACGTCCACCCCGCAGACGAGCCCGAGGGCTGGCGGCGTCCGGCCGAGGGCATCCAGAAGTTCTACCGGACGTTTGACGCCTGGTTCGGAAACAAGACCACCCCGAAGAACGGATTCCTCGAGCCCAGCCCGGAGGAGAAGTTCGCCGACCGCCCGGAGTTCACGCCGGAGTCCCTCCACCGGACCGCCATGATCGGCACGCCCGAGGAGGTCATCGAGCGGCTCCGCCACTACGAGGCGCTCGGGGTCACCGAGTTCAGCCTCTGGTCCGACAACAGCCTCACCCACGAGGAGAAGAAGCGCTCGCTCGAGCTCTTCATCGAGCACGTGGTGCCGGCCTTTCAGGAGCAGCCCGTAGCCGCGGCACGTTAGTGCCAAATGCCGGCTGAGCCCCTTTAAACGCGAACGGACAGTTGTGGCCCCTGCAGTTGGGGCCGCAACTGTCCGTTCGCGCGTTACGGGGTGAGGCGTATGCGAATGGTGCCTTAGCCTGCGGCCAACTGGGCGGCGGCAGTGTTGAAGTCGAAGTCAACGAAGGTCATGCCGCCGGTGATGTTGATGGCTTCGCCTGAGATGCTGCGTGCCGCGTCGGAGAGAAGGAAGACGCACAGTTCGCCAATCTCCCGTGCCGATTGTGGCCTGCCCATGGGGATGGGCTCTGTGTGTTTTGCGAAGATCTCGTCCGGGGAGTCGCCGGTTTCATCCGCCTCCGCTTCAAGGATCCGGTCCCAGATCGGGGTCCGCACAATGCCGGGGCAGACGGCGTTGACTGTCACGTTCAGTGGACCCATGTCGAAAGCGAGACTGGTGCTGAATCCGATGACCCCTGCCTTGGATGCGGCGTAGGCACCCTGGAGGGCGGCCGGATTGCGGCCGGTGATGGAGGCGATGTTGATGATCGCTCCGCCACCGTTTGCGTTCAGGACGGGGGCGATGGCAGAGCACGCGCGGATCGTTCCTTCGAGGTTGGTCCTTAGAATGCGTGTCCATTCCTCCTCACTGTTGAGCAGGAAATGCTTGACCAGGGAGATCCCGGCGCAATTGATGAGGCCCCAGACGTTTCCCGTTTCGACTGAGATGTCTTCAAGCCGGCTCTTGGCGGAGGGGTCTGCGACATCGACGACGACGGTGCGGTTGTGCGGCACGGAGGTGGCCGCGCTTGCGAGTTTGTCGGCGTCGATGTCCGCCATGATGATTCCGTATCCGGCTGCCGCCAGTGCCTGGCAGACGCCGTCTCCGATTCCGGAGGCTGCGCCGGTGACGACAACCCACTTCCTGCTGGTCTCAGACATGGCTGCTTCCCTTCCCGAGTTGCGGCTTGAAGATGACTTTAAGGCCGCGGCCGCTTCGTGCCAGGTCTATTCCTTCGAGCACGTCATGCAGCGGCAGCACGTGGCTGATGATGGGATCCAGCGGCAGCGCTTGGGACTGGATCAGGTCTAGCGCCTCCTGCATGGTGTACCGCATGAGGAACGCCCCGAGGATTTGGAGTTCTTTGGTGGTGACGTCAACGGCGGGAAAGCCCGTGGTGATGGCTGAATTGAGGCCGAGGACAACGATCCTGGCCTGGTTTGCCGCCATGTCAACCGACAGGTCTAGTTGTGACCCCACTGCTTCAAGGATCAGTGTGGGGCCATGGCCGTTGGTCGCGTCCCGGACCGCTTGTGCTGCGTCAGTCTCCCGCGGATTGATGACCAGGTCTGCGCCGACTTCCTTCGCGACGTGTGCCCGGTTCGCGGCGGGCTCGATAACGATGACTTGTCCTGCGCCTTGGTTTTTCAGTGCTGCCACGGCGAGCAGGCCGATGGGTCCGCCGCCGATGACGACTGCTGTTTCACCGGCGTGGACGCCGGATTTCCGCAGTCCGTTCAGGACGCAGCCCAGTGGCTCCGCCAGGACGATCTGTTCGGCAGGGATGTTGGGATCCACCCGGTAGGCGTAGTGGGCCGGTATCCGGACGTATTCGGCCATGCCGCCGTCCCACCACTGGCCTGGTGTGCGCGGCCACCCGGGAACCGGACATTCGGGATTGTCGTAAAGGGATTCGCAGAAGTTGGGGTCGCCGGTGCGGCAGGTGTTGCACCGTCCGCAGGGCGGATTCTGGTCGACGGCGACTGTGTCGCCGACGGTCAGGGAGCGGACATCCTGGCCGACGGCTACTACTTCTCCGCAGAACTCGTGGCCGAAGATTACGCCGGGTTTGGCGGGGTGGGTCGGCGGAACGTCAAGGATGTGCAGATCGGATCCGCAGATTCCGACTGCTCCGACCTTCAGGACGACATCATCGGGCTGGATGGGCGCGGGCACGGGGCGCTGTTCGAGTTCGAGGATCCCGTTTCCTTTGAATACGGCGGCGAGCATGGTCTCACGCATGAGCGTCGGGTTTCCTTTCTGTTTGTTGGTAGAGCTCGATGGTGACGCCGAAGGGGTCCTTGCCGTAGACCCACAGGTCTCCTTCCTGCCCGGGAAGGTCCAGAAGGTTCGGGTCGCTGTAGAACGTGATGCCTGCCTCTGCCAGGCGGCGCCGGGCGGAGTGGATGTCAGGCACTTTCAAGGCGAGGTGCCCTACGCCGGGCTGGTCCGTGGTCCGCGGAAGGGCGGATTGGTAAGGGCCGTCGAATTCGTGGATCTCGATAACTGTGCTGCCCAGGCGCATGAAGGCCCAGCGCAGCTTCACATCATCCCCGTCCAGTCCCAGGGGCTTCCCGGGGATCATGGCCCACGGTGATGGACTCCCGGAGACGAGTCCCAAATGCTGGGTGTAGAACGCCACGGCCTTCTCGAGGTCCGGCACCACGATTCCGACGTGATGTAGTTCGAATTCGCCAGCAGTCACGGCTGACGTAACGGTCACAGCAATCCGCCTTTGGTCCACCCGCGGGCCTGGTCACCGAAGGCGCGGTGCCCGTCCTCTGTGACAGCGACGGTGTCCTCCAGCTTGATGAAGCCGCGCGTCGGGTGCAGCATGGTCGTTTCGATGGACAGGACCATGCCGGCCTGCAGAGGGAGGTTGCCGTCTTCGTTGGGATAAGGGACCGGGCCTGTGGCGGTGAGCCGGGGAGCTTCGTGGCTGATCAGGCCCATGCCGTGGGCAACGAACGTGGTGACGCTGCGGTGCGGGCTGTCCTCGAGGACTTTGAGGGCCGAGTCGAAGATCCCCTGTCCGGGCGCGCCCTCTCGGACGGGGATGCGCGCGGCCTGTTGGACGGCCTCGATTTCCGCCAGCAGGTCGATCAGTTCGCTGTCGGGTTCGCCCATCACGGCCATGCGGGCCAGGTCTCCGATGTATCCGCCGAGATTTCCGCCTGAGTCGAGGCAGAGGACTTCACCTTCCTGCCAGGGGATGTCGGCGGGCGCGCGGTTGTGGCTGGGGCCGCTGCTGGCCAGGCAGTATTCGAACGTCAAACCGCGGTTGGTCTGTTCCCTGCGGAGTGCCTCGACAAGTTCCCTGCGCGTGGTGCCAGGACGGTGTCCGGTGAAGACGGCCTGCATCGAGTCAACGATGCTGACTGATGCCTGTTCCATGGTGGCCAGTTCGGCCGCGCTCTTGCAGGCGCGCAGGCGCTCGAGGACGAACTGGGCATCCGCGATTTCAATGTCCTGGGTTTTGTCCAGAACATTCATCGCTTCCACGGGCAGGAAGGATGCTTCGATGCCGACGCGTATTTGGCCGTGTTGGACATCGTGGAGGTGGGCTGCGGCGGATGTGATGGCGTCGGCCGCTCCCCAGCTGGTGGCTTCGATCCGCTCCACCCAGACCGGGTCCACGTCGAGCTGCCAGGGTTCCATGGCGTTGGCAATGTAGGTGCTGGCTTCCGGGTGCTTCCGGAAGTAAAGCAACACGGGAAGGTACCGGCTCACGCCGATGGCGTCCATGTAGTCGAAGAAGAAGAACCGGTGCCCGCCGAGGAGGTACTGGATGTTGTGTTTGGACGTGACGAGCAGGACGTCCAGGTTTGCCTCGTCCATGAGGCGGTCAAGATGGTCGTGGTTGAACGGAATTTTCATGTCTGGGCTCCTTTCCGGGTATCTAACGGTTGCTGAGGCGGCGGCTGTTGATGGCATCGAGCAGGACCGCGATGAAGATGATGGCTCCCTGCATGAACTGCACCCAGAAGGGGCTCACGTTCAGCAGGGTCAGTCCGTTGTTGATCACGCCGATGAGGAGCACACCAATGAAGGTCCCGAGCATGCTGCCTTTACCGCCGAACAGGCTGGCTCCGCCGATGACGACGGCGGCGATGACCTGAAGTTCGACGCCGGCACCGGCTGTGGGTGTGGCCGAACCGAGGCGTCCGACGAGGATGAGGGACGACAGACCGGCGCAGAGGCCGGCCAAGATGTACACGATGAACAGGACGCGGTTGTCCTTGATGCCGGAAAGACGGGCCGCTTCCCTGTTTCCGCCAACGGCGAAGATCTGGTGTCCCAGTGTTGTCCGCGTCAGGATGAGATGGCCGACGACGAAGACGAGAATCGTCAGTACCGCGGGCAGCTGCAGCCCCAGAAGCGAGCCGCTTCCGATCCAGGTGAGGTTTGGCGGCAGGCCGTAGACGCTTTGGCCCTGGCTCAGCTGCAGCGTCAGGCCCCGGCCCATGCCAAGGACTGCCAGTGTCACGATGAACGGCGCCAGTCCCAGAACTGTGATGGAGAAGCCGTTGAAGGCTCCGATAAGTGCTGCGACAGCGACGATGATCAAGACGCCGAGGAACCCGTCAACCCCGTTGTGAACGAGCGTTGCCCCGATCATCCCCGAGAGTGCGATAGTTGACCCGACGGCCAGGTCAATTCCGGAAGTGATGATGACGAACGTGGCGCCGACCGCGGCGATGCCGACGATGGCCGACTGCGTCACGATGTTGGTGACGTTGGCTGCCGTGAAGAACTTGCTGGAGAGCAGGCTCATGACGATGCAGCTGACCACAAGGGCCACCGCGATCGGTGTGGTGGGGTTCTTGGCAATCCGTGTCATCCAGCCGGAACCGGTCTGTGTCCAGCTGGAGGCTTTGGGTGTGTTCTGCTGCCGGACTGGAGGCCTGGCAGTTGTAGTTTGGTTTGTCATGGCTTTCCTGATTCTGCTTGACCGACCGACGCGTGATGCAGCATTGCTTCACGGTCAAAGCCGTCCCGGGTGTATTCGCTGACGACCCGCCCATTGCGGAGAACATAGGCGCGGTCCGACATGGCCAGCACTTCGTCTGTGTCCGAGCTGGCCAGGATCACGGCGGTTCCCGCGGCAGCCAGGTTGAGGACCTGCTCGTAAATCGCTGCCTTGGCGCCGACATCGACTCCCCGAGTGGGGTCGTCCAGGAGGACGACCTTTGGATTGTTCGCCGAGACGCGCGAGAGGATCACCTTTTGCTGGTTGCCGCCCGAGAGCCTACCGACCTGCTGCCGCACCGAGTCGGTCTTGATCCCGAACCTGCTGATTTGCTCGGTGGCGTGCTTTTCCACGGACCGTGGACGGAGCAGACCCAGGCGGGACACGGCGGGGTACAGACCGAAGACCAGGTTGTCCTGGACAGTTCCTTCCAGAACCAGGCCTTCCTGCTTGCGGTCCTCCGGGGCATAGATGACACCCTGGTCCCGCGCGCTGGCGATGCTGCCGGGCTTGAGGGGCCGGCCGCTGACGCTGACGGAGCCGCCGGTGACGGTGTGGGCGCCGGCGATGGCTTTCATGAGCTCGGTGCGGCCCGCTCCTGCGAGTCCGATCAAACCTACGATTTCGCCGGCGTGCGCTGTAACGCTGGCAGCTCGTACCCCCGGGGCATCGATCTGTGCGGTCTCCAGGACCGGTGCTCCGCGTGGCCGGTCCCGCCAGGGGTAGGCGTGTTGCAGGTCCCTGGCCAGCATGGCGGTGACCAGCATTGCCTCGTTCCATTCGGAGGTCGGTTTTTCGGCGACGACGGAGCCGTCCCGCATCACGACGATCCTGTCCGTCACCGTGAACATTTCGTCCAGGTGGTGGGTGACGTACAAGATAGCCAGTCCTTGGTCCCGCAGTTCCCGGATGGTGCCCAGGAGGGCGTCCACGTCAGCCTCCGGCAGGGAGGAGGTGGGCTCATCGAAGACGAGCACACGGGCCTCACGTGCCAGGCAGCGGGCGATTTCGACGAGTTGGCGCTGGGCGATGGTCAAGGATTTGACGGGCTGGGAGATATCCAGACGGCCAAGGCCAACCCGCTCCAGGGCTGCAACGGCTCGGCGGTCACGGGCACGGCGGTTCACTGCCCCGGCCAGGTTCGGTTGCCGCCCCAGCAGAACGTTGTCAGCGATCGACATTTCAGGAATGTCTGTCAGTTCCTGGTAGATGACGCTCACTCCGGACCGGATCACCCCGGCGGGGTTGCTGGGCAAGGGCGTCCCGCCCAGGACGGCGGTACCGGAGTCGGCCACCACCGCCCCGGCAAGGACCTTGATGAGGGTCGATTTGCCGGCACCGTTTTCCCCTGCCAGCCCGGTGACGGTTCCCGGTTCCAGTCGGAGCGACACGTCCTTGAGCGCCTTCACACCTGGATAGCTCTTGCTGATCCCGCCCAGCTGCAGGATTTGGGGCTGGCTAGAGAGCATCGGCCCACACGCCGTAGGACTTCACTTCGGCGGAGTCGATGTTGTCCTTGGTAATCAGCTGAGACGGCCATTCGACGCTCTTCTCAACCGTCTTGCCCGCGGCCATGTCGGCAATAAGGTCAATCATCTTCTCGGACATCTTGATGGGCTGCTGGCTAATGCTGGCATCCTGCAATCCCTTCCGGATGTCTTCGATGGCGGGCTTGGGGCCGTCGATTCCGATGACGTAAATATGGCCCTTCTCCCCGACGGGCTTCCACCGGCCTGCGGCCTGGATGGCAGCCGTGACGCCGACGGCTTCGGCGTCGTTGGCGCAGAACACTGCGTCGATTTCCGGGTTTGCCTGGAGGATGTCGGTCATGATGGCGTTCGCCTTGGCCGTGTCCCAGCCACCGTCCTGGGTGGCCACCACTTCAATGCCAGCGTGCCCGGCGACAGCTTCCTTGAAGCCCTTCTCGCGGCCATTGGCGGCCGGGGAGCCTGCCATGCCCATAATGTCCACGACCTTGCCGGTCACCGAACCGTTCTTCTTCTCAAGGAACTTGGCAATTTCGTCCACGGCCAGCTTGCCTGCCTTGACGTGGTCCTGGCTCAGGGTCACATCGACGGGCGCGTCGATGGTGTCGGCGAGGGCGAAAACGGGAATGCCCCGCTTCTTGGCTTCGTCGACGGCCCCGGCGATGGCCTTGCCGTCAGCAGGGTTGATGGCGAGGTAGTCCACTCCCCGATTGAGCAGGTTCTGGACGTCGCTGATCTGCTGGTTCGGGTCGCCGTTGGCGTTCGTGGTGATGAGTTCGTAGCCGTGAGTCTTGGCACCGTTTTCGAGGCCTTTCACGAGCCCGGCGAAAAAGGGGTTGGACACTGTGTAGCCGGAGTAGCCCACGGTGATCTTGCCGTCATCAGCGGCAGCGGCCTGAGCAGCGGGGGAGGAATCCTGGGCACAGGCGCTGAGGCTGGTGGTGCCGAGAGCGAGGGCTGCCAAAACGACGGCTGCCTTACGAATGGTTTGCTTCATTGCAACTCCAAGTTAGATGTATACAGGCGACTGTCGCCTGTATGCAGGTTAGGTAGATCACAGTAGGCTGTCAATAGGTCCTCAATTTCCGTAGATACTGGGAGGACCGGAGTGATCGGATGGAAGAGAAAATGACGAATCTAGGAGAGCTCGCCCGGGAAGAACGCCCCGTGCGGTCCCCGTCGCTGGCAGATCAGGCCTACGCCACCTTGAAAAGGTGGATCCTCAGCGGGCAGCTGGATGCCGAAACGGTATTGAGCGAGAATGACCTCGCGCGTCGGCTCTCGATCAGCAGATCCCCGCTCCGGGAAGCCATTCGTAAGCTGCAGGACGAAGGGCTGCTGGCTGCGTCGGGTCCGAAAGGCTTCGGTATTCCGCCGATCTCACTGGAACTGATTGATCAGGTATACGGGGTTCGCCTCGCGCTTGAATCCGAGGCCGCGGCACACGCCACCTCCATTCCTGAGGCTGAGCTGGCCAGGATGCGCCAGTTCATGGAGAAGATCCGCCCGGAAGTCATGGCCGGAGACGCCCAGCGCTTTACCGAGGTTGATTTCGAGTTCCACGACCTTTTCGTGCGGAATTGCGGCAATCCGTTGCTGATCAGTTACATCGAGCGGCTGCGGGGAAACATCCAGAGAATTCTGGTGTACTCAGGCCAACTGGAGGAACATTCCATACATTCCTTCGAGGAACACATGGCAATCCTGGAAGCCATGGAAGCCCAGGACCCTCCCCGAATCAAGAAGACCGTCCGGCAGCACATCGAGGGGGTCCGGGACAGGCTCCACAGTTCTCTCCTGGGCACGGCCGAATAGCCCGGAGGTACGGTCTGTCGGCCGGCCACAGCCGACCCCACAGAACGCGCCGGGGAACCGCGGTTTAGCTCGCGGTCCCCCGGCCGGTCCTTACGTGGAGGGGAAGTTGTAGGACGCTCCGGAGGTGTGGTGCGCTTCGGGCCAGCGTGAGGTGATGACCTTGCCGCGGGTGTAGAAGGAGACGCCTTCGGGGCCGTAGATGTGCTTGTCGCCGAAGAGCGAGGCCTTCCAGCCGCCGAAGGAGTAGTAGGCCACCGGGACCGGCAGCGGCACGTTGATGCCGATCATCCCCACGTCCACGGAGCGCTGGAACTTGCGGGCAGCGGCGCCCGAGGACGTGAAGATCGCGGTGCCGTTGCCGTAGGGATTCGCGTTGATCAGCTTGATGCCCTCGTCCAGGTCCTCGACGCGGACGACGACGAGGACAGGTCCGAAGATCTCCTCCTGGTAGGCGGTCATCTCGGTCTTGACATGGTCGATCACGGTGGGGCCAACCCAGAAACCTTCCTCGTGGCCCGGCACGACGAGGTCGCGGCCGTCCACCACCATGGCGGCACCGGCCCGTTCTGCCTCCGTGATCGTCTTGACGATGAACTCCCGGGATTCGGGGCTGATGACCGGGCCCATGTCGGCATCCGGTTCGGTGCCGTTCTTGACCCTGACATCGAGGGCACGTTCCTCGACCTTCTTCACCAGCAGGTCCGCCGCGTCCCCGACGGCGACGGCCACGGAGATGGCCATGCAGCGCTGCCCTGCCGAACCGAACGCCGCGGCGGCGAGGTGGTCCGCGGCGTTGTCCAGGTCCGCGTCGGGCAGGACGATGGCATGGTTCTTGGCGCCGCCGAGAGCCTGGACGCGCTTGCCGTGGGCGGTGGCGACTTCAAGGATGTGCTTGGCCACGGGGGTGGAACCGACGAAGGAGATGCCGTCGACGTCGGGGTGCGTCAGCAGGCCGGAGACCACCTCGCGGTCGCCGTGCAGGACCTGGAAGACGCCGTCGGGCAGGCCGGCCTGCTTCCAGAGCTTGGCCAGCAGCATTGCAGCCGACGGAACCTTGTGCGAGGGCTTGAGGATGAAGGCGTTGCCCGTGGCGATGGCCATCGGGGCCATCCACAGCGGCACCATGACCGGGAAGTTGAAGGGGGTGATGCCCGCGACGACGCCGATCGGCTCTCGGAAGGAGAAGACGTCGATGCCGGTGGACGCCTGGTCCGAGTAGTCGCCCTTGAGCAGCGTCGGGATGCCGCAGGCGAATTCGATGACCTCGAGGCCGCGGCCAATCTCACCCTTGGCGTCGGAGAGCACCTTGCCGTGTTCGGAGGTGATCAGTTCGGCGAGTTCGTCCACATGGGCGGCGACCAGTTCGCGGAACTTGAACAGCACGGCGGTGCGCTTGGCCAGGGAAACATCTCCCCAGGACTCTGCGGCTTCTTTGGCAATGGCCACTGTGGCGTCCAGGTCTTCGCGGTTCGCCAGGCGCAGCTGCGCGGTGACGGCGCCGGTGGCGGGGTTGTAAACGGCCTTGGTGCCGGTTCCGTTGCCGGCGGCCTCGGCGCCGCGGATGAAGTGGTTGATGGTGGTGGTCATTACTGCTCCTGTAGTAAACGGTGGTGTTCAAAGGGCTGTACTGCCCGGATTGCGGCAGGGAGCCCGGAGGCGAGGGATTCGTGCGCAGCCAGCCTGACCGCGAGATTTTGTTCAGTGAGTTCGCGGTGGACGACGTCATGGCCGGAGTTCCGCACCCAGGTGCTGAACCTTTCGATTTCGACCTTGAACTGGTCTTCAACGATGTCGAAGATCTCTGAGCGGCCGTCGCGGAGTGAAACAGTGACGCGCGCGGCCTCTCCCGGGTCCGGGTCAAAGGCCCTGTCCAGCGTGATGTGGCCTTCGGTTCCGATAATTTGCAGCGTGTGAGTGCGGGGTCCCTCAAAGCCGCAGTCAAAGGTTCCGATGACGCCGTCGTAGTCGAGGATGCCGGCCACGGTTGTTTCCACGGTGTCCGCCGGGCTGGTCCCTTTCGCAAAGACACTGCTGGGGGCCCTGCCCATAACCATGTTCATGATGTCGACGGCGTAGCATCCCACGTCGTTGATGGCGCCACCTTCGAGGCCTGTCTGGAGCCGGACCTCACCCGGTGTGCGGTTCATTACGAAGTGGAACCGTGCGTGCATCGACACGATCTGCCCGATCCGCCCCGAGTTGATGAACTCGCGAACCTTCTGGTGCTGGGGGTGGAAGCGGTACATGAAGGCTTCCATGAGCGTGACGTTGTTCCGCTGGCAGGCCTCCACGGCGCGGCTGTAATCCTCCAGACTTCCGACCAGAGGCTTTTCGCAGAGGATGTCCTTTCCTGCCTCGGCGGCGGCGACAATCCAGTCGGCGTGCAGACCGTTGGGGAACGGAAGGTACACGGCCTCAATGTTCGGGTCGGCAAGGAGCTCTTCGTGCGATTGGTACACCGTGGGGATGTTGAACCGTGCCGCGACCTCCGTTGTGCGTCCGTTCGGGCTGCTGATCGCCGACGCGACAGCGTTGCGCGCCTTCTGCATGGCAGGCAGGAACCTGTCCTGCGCGATCCGGGCAGTGGTGAGCACGCCCCAGCGCACGGCAGTCATGCCTGAAGCTCCTGCTCCAGTGCACGGAGGAAGGCAACGGATTGCCGGACGTCGCGGACAGGTCCTTCGTCGGCGGGTTCGGTTTCCAGGATGGTGTCCTGCTCCATAGTGAACCAGCCGGGGTATCCGGCGGAGAGCAGGTCTTTGACGATTCCGCCGATTCCGACATCGCCCTGTCCCAGGGGAACGTACATTCCGGTTTTCACGCCGTCGGTGTAGGAGATCTCACCGGCCTGGACCCGCCGGGCAACTGCCTTGCGGACATCCTTAAGGTGCGTGTGGCCCACGCGGGAGGCGTAGTCGCGGACCAGTTGGGTCGGGTCGGTGCCGCCGATGAGCAGGTGCCCGGTGTCGAGGCAGAGGTTCGCTCCGGTGTCGTTCAGGACCCGGTCCACATCGGCGGTTGTTTCGATCATGGTGCCCACGTGGGGATGCACGACTGCCTGAATCCCCTTGTCCGCGGCGGCCTTGACGATGGTGTCCAGGTTGCGTCCGAACAGGTACCAGCCCTCGGCGTCCAGCTCATGGCGCTGGTCGTAGCCGGCGACGCCTGTTTCGGCGGCCAGGACCATGATGCTGGCCCCTGCTGCTTCGTAGGCGTCCAGTTCCGCGGCGACGGCCCGCAGGGGGTCCTTGGCGGGGTCATGCAGGATGATCGGGAAGAATCCGCCGATGGCCTGGAGGTTGTGGCGCTTCAGGACTTCGGCGCGTTCGGCTGCCTGTTCGGGCAGGAACCCGGCAGGGCCGAATTCGGTGGCGCTGATCCCCAGAGCGGTCATTTCGGACAGTACCCGGTCTGCCTCAAGCTGGTGGCCCCATCCCGGGACCTCGCAGACGCCCCAGGAAATGGGGGCTGCGGCAAGGCGGCTGGTGATGATGCTCAATCTGATCCTCCAATGACGTACTGGTCCCAGTCGATGACAGATCCAGTGACCACTCCGCTCCTGCTGGAGAGGAGAAAAACGACGAACTCCGCGATTTCATCCACCTGGCCGAGCTTGCCCATGGGGACGGACTGGTTGGCCTTTTCGAGCCAGTCGTCGCCGGCACCGTGAAAGCGTTTCTGGGTTTCGGCTTCACCGTCGGTGGCGGTCCATCCGATGTCCAGCCCGTTGATGCGGATCTTGTCCCAGCGGTGGGCATGGGCCGCGTTGCGGGTCACACCGGCCAGGCCCGCCTTTGCTGCCACATAGGGCGCAAGGTACGGCTGGCCGCCAAGCTCGGCGATGGAGATGATGTTGACGATGGATCCGGGGGCCCCGCGGTCACGCAGGTGTTTAATGGTCTCCGCCATGATGAAGAACGGCGATTTCAGGTTTATTGCGATGTGGGCGTCGAAAAGGTCCGGCGTCGTGTCCAGCATGGTGCCGCGCGTGGTCAGGCCAGCCGCGTTGACAGCGCAGTCGAGGCGGCCAAAGGCGTCGATTGTTTCCAGCACTGATGCGCGCGCCTGTTCGACGTCGCCGAGGTCCGTTTTGATGAAGCGGCTCTCGGTGCCGGAATCCCGGAGCTCGGCGGCGATCCTTTCGCCCGAGTCCGCATTGCGGCCGGTGACAGCCACTGCGGCTGCACCTTCGGCGGCTGCGCGACGGGCGATGCCTGCCCCCAGTCCCTGCGTGCCTCCGCTGACGAGGAGGACTTTGTCTTTTAGCAGTTCGCTGTACATTACTCCTGTCCAACCTTCACAACGCGGCCCGAACGCGCGGATTCCTCAGCGGCATTGGCAAGGACCAGTGCCTGCAAGCCGTCCTCAAAGCCCGGGCTGCAGGAGGTTCCTGTGCGGATTGACTGGACAAAGCTCTCCAGCTCCCGGCGGTATGCCTCGGCGTAGCGCTCGAGGAAGAAGTGCAGGTACGGGTCGGCCTCTTCGGCGCCTGCCGCGGTGTATTTGCGGACGCTTGTGGGAGTGAGGTTGCCTGCGGTGAGCATGCCGTCGCTGCCGAATGCTTCCAGCCGCTGGTCGTGCCCGAAGGCGCTGTGGCGCGAGTTGATGATCGTGATCTGCTCGCCCCTGGCACCACGAAGACTGATAACGACTGAGTCAAAATCGCCTGCTTCTTCGATGTAGTCGCAGAACAGGTTCGATCCTGTCGCTGACACCTCGATGATCTCCGGGACAAAGAAGCGGGCCATGTCGAGATCGTGGATGCTCTGGTCCCGGAAGATGCCGCCTGAATTGGCGATGTAGGATGCCGGTGCCGGTGCGGGGTCGCGGCTGATGATGGTCAGCTGCTCGAGGCGGCCGATTTCCCCTGCCTGGACGCGTGCCTGGACCGAGGCGAAGTTCGGGTCGAAGCGGCGGTTGAACCCGAGCATCAGCGGCGACTTGCTGTCGCGGATGCTGTCCCGGCAGGACCGTACCCGGTCGATATCGAGGTCGATGGGCTTTTCGCACAGGGCGGCGACACCGTGGGCTGCGGCCCGGGAAATCAGGTCCACGTGGGTGCTGGTGGGCGATCCAATGATGATGGCGTCCAGATCGCCGGTGGCGAAGGCTTCGTCAACGGTTGCTACCGCACGGGCACCGGTTCCCGCTGCCAGAGCCTGGGCACCTTCGATGAACGGGTCAGCGATGACCGCCAGTTCCAGATCCGGGTTGGCGAGGATGTTGCGGGCGTGGACCTGGCCGATGCGGCCGGAGCCGAACAGCGCAACCTTGAGGGGTCGGTCAGTGGACATGGGTAGGGGTCCTTTCTTGGTCGGCACCGGTGAGTGGTTCGGCGGGTGCGCTGTCGTGGTCGTTGATGTGGATGGTGGCGCCGCCCTGGTTCATGGATCTCACCAGGGCATGCGCAACGCGGGTCGCGTTGAGGGCCTCTTCCGCTGTGGCCAGGGGAGACCGCGTCCGGGAGGTCAGTGCGTCGATCCAGGCCTGGGATTGAAGGCGGTAGGCGTCGGCAAAGACCGGCCTCCAGTCCGCCGCGTAGGTTCGTGTCGCGGCCAGTGCGCGGTTGGCCGTGGTCAGCTGGGGAGCTGACAGCGCGATGGAACCCTGTTCGCCCAGAACTTCGCAGCGCACCTCGTAGCCGTACTGGGCATTAAGGAAGACGTCGACGGTGGTCAGAACTCCGTCAGCCGTGCGAAGGTGCAGAAGCTGAGGGTCCTGCCGCGTGGTGTCCAGGGCTGTGCTTCTGGGGGCGTGCCAGCTCACAGATTCAATAGGTGAATCCAGAAGCCAGGCGGTGATGTCGATTTCGTGAATGCCGGAATTGGTAATCGTGGACGCCGAGTTCCCATCGGGATAGGACTTCACGTTGCGGTGCGAACTCAGGATCATCAGGGGCTGGCCGATGGCTCCCTCGGCGAGCCGTTCCTTGAGTTCCCGGTAGGCCGGATGGAACCTGCGCATGAAGCCCACTGAAATCAGCGGGGTGCCCCCTATGGCTTTTTGTTGGCTAACGAGGGCCTGGCACTCCTGGACTGTCGGCGCCAGTGGCTTCTCGCACAGGACAGGTTTGCGGAGTTCGAGGCAGGCGGCAACCTGATCTGCATGAGCGCCGTCATGCGAGGCAATCAGGACAGCATCCACGAACGGCGATGCAATGAGCTCCTCAGCGGAACTGAAGGGCCAGGCACCGGTTTCGACGGCAACGGCGTGGGCACGGTCACTCGCAGGATCCGCCACGGCTGTAACGGTCGCCCCTGAGATGCTGCCATGGAGAATCCGGGCGTGCTCGGCGCCCATGACGCCGGCTCCCACTACTCCAACTCGTATGGTCATGGTGCTGCCACCGCCGCGGGAGTCCGGCCGGCAAGTACGTCCACCGCGCCCTTGGCTGCGTCGCGGACGGTGTGGGCCATGCCCTGCCGGGTGAAGCCCATCAGGTGCGGCGTCAGTACGACGTTTTCGTGGTCGAAGACCGGATGGTGGGTCGGCGGCTCTGGATCATAGGCGTCCAGTCCGAGCCCGGCCAGATGTCCTGAGCCCAGTGCATCGTGGGCCGCATCCAAGTC
This sequence comes from Arthrobacter sp. BGA-UO-ETr-C19, assembly GCF_059568005.1. Lineage (NCBI taxonomy): Bacteria > Bacillati > Actinomycetota > Actinomycetes > Micrococcales > Micrococcaceae > Arthrobacter > Arthrobacter sp. BGA-UO-ETr-C19. The sequence goes on along the minus strand of NZ_JCAQPC010000023.1, from coordinate 393,851 downwards.
CACCAAACCGCCCCGGCTGCAGTTGACCAGGACCGCCCCCGCCGGCATCAGGCCGATGCGTTCGGCGTTGATGAGGTTCCTGTTCTCCGGTGTCAGGGGAACATGGAGCGTGGTGAAATCACTGCGGGCCAGCAGTTCCTCGACGCTGCCGCACCGGATTTCGGCCGGCACATCGGCGAAAGGATCGTAGGCCAGGACCTTCAGGTCAAAGGCCTCAGCGATCCTTGCTACCCGGCGCCCGATCCTGCCGTACCCGACAATGCCCAGGGTGAACCCTTCGAGGTCACCCACAGTCACCGAGGCCCGTTGCTCCCAGCGGCCCTCCCTGACCAGCGATGTCAGGGTTGACAGCTTCTTGACGAGCGCGAGAAGGTGCGAGAAAACGCCTTCGGCAACGGAGGCTGTGTTGCTTCCCGGGGTGATGACAACCGGGATTCCCCGGCTGTTAGCTTCCGCGACATCGACAAGGTCGGTGCCTACTCCTGTCCTGGCGATGACTTTCAGGGCCGGCATGCGGTCCAGAAGCTCCCGGTCAACCCGGTAGGCAGCCCGGACGATGGCGGCGTCAGCCCTGGCGAGGTCGGCTTCGGTGGGATTTTGGATCAGTTGCTGGTGCGGCGAAAGCACCGGTTCCACGAGATCGGCTTCGACACTGCCGAGAGCCACGAATATTTGGGGTGTGCTGAAAGAAGCCATCGTCTTCCTTGAAGATGTGAGTATGCATTCCCCCGGGCCGAAGGGCCACAGGGGTGACTGTGTGGGTATAGGTCAGAGGCCCAGCAGGCTGGACTTGCGTATGACCAGTTCGGGCACGACCGGCTGGTGCACGAAGCCCTCGCCGCTGTCGCTGATGCGCTGCAGGAGGGTTTTGGCCCCTGTGATGCCGATCGTGGAACTGTCAGGGTCGACAGTGGTGAGTCCGAGCCTGGGCATGGCGCCGAGGGCGATGTTGTCGTAACCGGTGATCGCGATTTCAATCCCGCGCTCATCGGCTGCCGTCATCGCCCCAAGTGCTGCCAGGTCGTTGATGCAGGCCAAAGCCGTGGGACGCAGGCGTCCGGAGGAACCCAGCGCCCGTTGGGCTGCGACGTACCCGGACTCCTGTGAGAAGTCCGCGTCCACAATGTGAATATTGCGTCCCAGCCCATGTTCTTCCATGGCCGCCGTGTAGCCCCTGACGCGTTCCCTGCCAACCGAACCGCCGAGTCCGCCCAGGTGCGCGATGCGCTCGTGGCCTTGTTCGATGAGATGCTCTATGACCATCGAAAGTCCGTGGGCGTCGTCGCTGCGGACTACATCGGCGGTATCTATGTAGTCCGGCCCTCCGCCGGCGAAAACAACGGCCCCTCCGGAAACGACCCGGCTGAACGGGGCCTTGTCAGGCACCGTTCCGACTACGAGGAGACCCGCGACGCCCAGATCGCGGAACGCCTGGAGGATGGAGAGGTCGACGCCTGAACCTGCCGCCGATGCCGTGGCCGCGCTGAAGAGCACGGTGTGTCCGGCTTCTTCCAGTACCGGCCGTGCGGCATCGACGACGTCGAAGGCCCAGGGGTTATGGAGGTCACTGACCAGCACGCCGATGTTGCCGCTGTGCCTGCTGGACAGTGATCTGGCGGCGAGGTTGAGCTCGTACCCGATTTCCTCCATGACTTCCAGCACCCGCTGGCGGCGTTCCTCACTGACGCGCGGAGAGTTGCGCACGACAAGTGAGACCAGGGACTTTGATACGCCGGCGCGTTCGGCCACGTCCCTGATTGTTGGCCGCCGGACAGATGCTGTTGCCATGGTTACGCCCGGGCCGCGGTGGTGCCGTTGATTTCCTCGATCTTCTGCCACTGCCCCGACAGCGAGGACGCTTCGGCCGCGCTGACGATGGCGGCGGCCGAGGCAGCATCGTGGATGTTGGAGTTCTCCTGCGCTCCGCCGGTGACGGCGACCAGGAACTTCTTCGCTTCGATGACCTTCAGGTCATCGAAGCCCATGCTGTTGCCGGGGCCGGGCTGGAAGTGCGCGTAGTCGCCGTAACGGGGACTGGCGTTGACGGTGGTGTATCCCTGTTCCTCATTGCCGCGTCCCAGGCAGACCTTAAGCTCGTTCATGCGCTCGAAGTCCCATTTGAGTGAACCTTCGGTCCCGTACACTTCGATCTGGTAGCCGCACTCGGGGCCGACGGCGACGCGGGACGACTCGATGGTGCCAACGGCGCCGGCGCCGCGGGCGGACGGGCCGAAGCGGACGAGCGCTGCGGCGTAGTCCTCATTTTCGACGTCTCCCATTTCACCGTTTTCGATCACTGCGAAGTGCGTTGCGGACCCCATCGCAAGCTTCGGCCGCTGCGTATAGACGGTGCTGGTCAGAGCGGTGACCTCGGCGATCGGTCCAACTACATACTGGCACAGGTCGGTGGCGTGGCTGAACAGGTCTGCCAGGACGCCGGTGCCGGCGAGTTTGCGGTCGAAGCGCCAGGACAGTGCACCGTTGGGCTCGGAGGCGTAACCGGAGAAGAAGACTGCCCGGACGTTGGTGATGCGGCCCAGCCGGCCGGCGGCGATCAGCTCACGTGCATGCTCCACGGCCGGTGCGTGCCTGTAGTTGTAGCCGATGGAGGTGATCACGCCGGCATCCACTGCCGCTTCCTGCACCGCGGCCGTTTCTTCATAGCCGCGGCCCACCGGCTTCTCGATCCAGAAATGCTTGCCGGCCTTCGCAGCGGCGATTCCGATTTCCGCGTGCAGGAAGTTGGGTGCGCAGATGGAGACCACGTCCACGTCCGGGTGGTTCAGGACGTCGTTGTAATCGGCAGTGCCCTCGGCGAACCCAAGGACATCCTTCGCGAACTGGATCCGGCTGGGCTCGGTGTCGGCGGCGATGACCAGCTTCGTCTTGATGCCAAGTTCCGGGTAGACGTACGGTACGGCCTGGTAAGCGCGTGAATGGAGCTTTCCCATCCATCCGACGCTGATGAGGCCGACGCCGACGGTGCGGGTTTCTGTGCTCACGTTCTTGCCTTTCTTTCTAGGTTTGAGGTCAGTTGCGGGCGGTTTCGAAGGCGTCGCGGAACGCTGCCGACATGATGGTCGAGTCGGAGCCGATCGCGACGAACCGGAAACCCTGGCGGACGCACTTGGCGGCGGCCATGCCGTCCACGGCCAGAATCCCGGCCGCCTTGTTGTGCAGCTGCGCGGCAGCCACAACCCGCTGCAGTGCGTCCTGGAAAACACTGCTGTCCAGCTGCAGGGGAACGCCCAGGGCGAAGGACAGGTCCAGCGGGCCGATGAAAACGACGTCGACCCCGTCCTGAGCGGCGATGTCCTCGACGTTCTCGAGGGCCGCAGCGGTTTCGATCTGGATGATTCCGACGGTTTCCTGCTCGCCGGCCGTCAAGGGTCCCCGGTCCATGCCCCAGCGGCAGGCGCGGTTGTAGGTGGCCACACCGCGGTCCCCGTGCGGCGGGTACCGCAGGTGCCGCACAGAGTCCCGGGCCTGTTCGACGCTGTCCAACCGGGGAACCATGATGCCTGCCGCCCCGTTGTCCAGGACGCGGCCGATCCGGATCCGGTCCCCGGATTCAACCCGCACGATGGCCGGGACTCCGTACGCTCCGGCAGCGATGACGCCATCGCGGACTACGTCCTCACCCCCGGCGCCGTGTTCCAGGTCGATCAGGACCCAGTCTGCGCCGGCGGCGGCGCAGACTTCGGTGGCGGTGGCAGACGCCATGCCCACGAAGGTTCCGACAGTGGTTTCGCCGGACGCGAGCCGGCGGCGCAACTGGCCGGCGTTCAGGGGCGTGGCGCTCATCCGAACCACCGCTGGCGGCCGCGTGCCTCTTCGTACTCGGAGCGCAGCTTGTTGACCCATTCCTGGGATGAAACTTCGGCCGGGGCAACGTCCCACCAGACGTCCCCGCCGGGCAGGTCAACATGGGGAACCGTGGGTACCACGATGACGACGGGCCCTTCGGTGTCGCGGGTGGAGGCCAGTGCTTCCCTGACTTCTGCCGCCGTGGTGGCCCGGATGGCCAGCGCACCAAGGCCTTCAGCGATCTGGCGGAGATCGACTTTGAGGTAGTCACCGTCCAGGCGTGCCTTGGGGGCGTCGTCGACAGCGACGCTTCCGCCGGTGGTGCGGTACCGGAATTCGTTGCCGAATTCCCTGCCGCTGCGGTTCATCTGCAAACGGTGGATCACCTGGTACCCGTGGTTTTCGGACACGACCACGGTGACATTCAGACCCTCCTGTGCCGCGGTGACGATCTCCGTCGGTGCCATCAGGAACGTGCCGTCACCGATAAAGGTGACCACGCGGTTGTCGTTGTTTCCCTCGGCGAGGCGCACACCCATGCCGGCGGCGATTTCGTAGCCCATGCAGGAGAACCCGAATTCCAGATGGCAGTTGCGGTTGCCGGTGGCGTCCCAGACTTTCTGCAGGTCACCGGGCGGTCCCCCGGCGGCGGCGATGATGGTGTCACCGGAGCGGGCGTGCTCCTGCATCAGCCCGATCAGCTGCGGCTGCGTCAGGACCGCGCCGGTGACCGGGGCATCGGGGTGGTCCTCGGGGCGGAAGGCCGTGTCGGCGTCGAGCCACTGGGCCCGGATGGGGGCCCACTTGGCCTTCTCGGAGTGAACGGTTTCCTGCCACGCTTCGCTGGTGCTGTGGCCCTCCAGCGCACGGGCCAGTGCTTCCAGCCCGAGCCGGGCGTCCGCGAGGATGCCGGTGGCACCCTGCTTACGGGTATCGGCATCCACGATGTTCAAGGATGCGAAACGGACGTCCGGATTCTCAAAGATGGACTGCGATCCCGTGGCGAAGTCGGTCAGGCGGGTGCCTACGCTGAGAACCAGGTCGGCCTGCTTGACCAGGGTGTTGGAGGCGAAGTTCCCTTCAAGTCCGACACCACCGACCTGCCACCATTCATCCTTGGTCACGGCGCCCTTGCCGCCGAAGGTTTCAACCACGGGGATGCCCGCCTGGCCGGCCAGTGCCTCAAGCGCGGCGTGGGCATCGGAGTAGTGGATGCCGCCGCCGGCGATGATCACCGGACGGTCAGCCGCGCGGATGAGCCGGGCGACGTCGTCGACCTCTTCCAGGTCCGGCAGCGGCCGCCGGATCTTCCAGTCGCGGGGTTCGAAGAACTCGGCCGGGAAGTCGTAGGCGTGGGACTGCACGTCCTGGGGCAGCGAAATGACCACCGCGCCGGTATCCGTTGGGCTGGTGAGTACCCGCATCGCCTGCGGCAGGGCTGTCAGGAGCTGCTCCGGGCGTGTGATCCGGTCGAAGAACCGTGACACCGGCCGGAAGGAGTCGTTGACCGTGGCGTCAGCCTCGGTGGGGTGTTCCAGCTGCTGCAGCACCGGCCCCTGGTGGCGGGTCGAGTAAGTGTCACCGGGCAGCAGCAGGAGCGGGACCCTGTTGACCGTTGCCAGGCCGGCGGCGGTGACGAGGTTGAGGGCGCCCGGGCCGATCGATGCCGTCACGGCGAGCACAGCCTGGCGGCGGCTGGCCTTGGCGTAGGCGGTGGAGATGTGGGCCATGTACTGCTCGTGCCGGCCCTGAATGAACGGCATGTCGTCGGCCAGTTCGTCGAACGCCTGTCCGAGGCCTGCGACGTTGCCGTGTCCAAAGATCCCCAGTGCGGCGGGGACCAGGCGGCGCCGGACGCCGTCGGCCAGCGAATACTGGACGGAGAGGTACTTGATGACGGCTTGGGCGGTGGTGAGCCTGATGGTCTGCGTTGGTGTGGTCATTGCCTTAATTTCCGGTTGTCGTGGTTACCAGGGGCGTCCGTGCAGGACGACTGTCTTCTCTTCGGTCATTTCCTGGACGGCGGAGCGGACGCCTTCCTTGCCGATCCCGCTGCCTTTCAGGCCGCCGTAGGGCATCAGATCGGCACGCCACAGCGGGGACCAGTTGATGTGGATGTTGCCTGCGTCGATCTGCCGCATGGCCTGAACCGTTCCGGCCACGTCGTTCGTGAAGATTCCCGCCCCGAGGCCGTAGTCGTTGTCGTTGGCCATCGCGATGGCGGCGTCCATGTCCTGGGCGGAAGAAACCGCGACGGCGGGTCCGAACAGTTCGTTCCGGCTCAGGTTCGACCGCGGGTCGACGCCGGCGACGACGGCGGGTGTCACCACCGCGCCGTCACGGTCACCGCCGGTGAGGACCCGGGCACCGGAATGGCGTGCCTCGGTGATCGAGGAATGGACGCGGGCTGCTTCGTCCTCGGAGATCAGTGAGCCGAGCCTGGTGTCCTCTTCCTTGGGGTTGCCCACCGCGATCGCCTCCACCTTCGGGACCAGCGCGTCCAGGAAGTCCGCCTCGACGCGGCGGTCAACGATGACCCGCTGCACGGAGATGCACACCTGCCCGGCATTGATGAAGCCGCCTGCCGCCACGGCGGTGGATGCCAATTCGAGGTCGGCGTCCGGCAGGATGATCACCGGGCAGGAGGCCCCCAGCTCAAGGGAGAGCTTCTTCACGCCGGCGATTGAGCTGATGCGCGTGCCGGTGCTGGTGGAGCCGGTGAAGGACACCTTGCGCACCCGCGGGTCAGTCACCAGGACGTCGCCCAGGGAGCTGCCGGGACCCGTAATCACGGACAGCGCTTCCGGCGGCAGCCCGGCGTCGACGAAGCACTGTGCCAGCTTCAGCGCCGTAAGCGGCGTTGCCCGGGCGGGCTTGAGTACGACGGCGTTGCCGGCCGCCAGCGCGGGGGCAATCTTGTGCAGCACCAGCAGGGCGGGGTAGTTGAACGGCGTGATGGCGACGACGATGCCCACCGGCTGCCGCAGCGTGAACCCGATCTTATCCAGGCCGGTCCCGGCATTCGCGTCCAGCGGGAGCGTGGAGCCGTAAAGCTGGCTTCCTTCATACGCAGCCAGGCGAATGATGTTTCCGGACCGGCTCGCCTCGCCCCGGGCCTCCGTGATCGGCTTGCCGGTCTCGGCGCTGATCGTCTGGGCGATGTCTTCGGCCCGTTCATCTGCCAGGGCAGCTGCCCGGAGGAGGATATCGACGCGTGCATGGGCCGGCGTGGCCCTTTGCACGTGCGCGCCGATCTCGGCGCGGTCGAGGGCGGCCAAGGCGTCCTCCGCCGTGGCGACGGGCACCGTGTCGATGGTCCGGCCATCAAAGGGTGAACGGACCTCTTCGGTCCGGCCATCCGCGGCACCGCGCCAGGTTCCGCCTACTAGCATTTCCATAATTGCTCCATCCCAGGTGGTGACCGGCCTGGTTGGACCGCTCACGTTTCGTTCGTCTCTGTGTTTCGTTGGAATGCCGGGCGCACAGGCCCGGCAGCACCCTTAGCCGGCGCTGCGCCGCGAGTGTCCGGCCTGACTGGCAGGCTCGGAGTCAGTCACGTCGGCGACTTCTGCCTGGACTTCCTTCACGATGTCGCTGTGGCCGCCGAGCTGTTCGAGTTCGTGGGCGAGTTCGGCCAGTTCGGCGCCGCCGGCCATCTGGGCGGTCAGCTCGTCGATGGTGATGTCCTTCTTCTCGTAATAGCCGATCGACTTGCCGCGTTTGAGCAGCAGGAACCGGTCCCCGACCGGGAAGGCGTGGTGCGGGTTGTGGGTGATGAAGATGACCCCGAGCCCGCGGTCACGGGCCTGCAGGATGTACCGCAGGACGACGCCGGACTGCTTCACGCCCAGCGCGGCGGTGGGTTCGTCCAGGATCAGGACCTTCGCGCCGAAGTACACGGCCCGTGCGATCGCCACACACTGGCGTTCACCGCCGGAGAGCTGCCCGATGGGCTGCTCAACATCGCGCAGGTCGATGCCCATGTCTGCCAGTTCCTTCTTGGTGATGTCCCTCATCTGCTGGACGTCCATGCGGCGGAACGGCCCGGCGCCCTTGGTGAGTTCGGAGCCGAGGAAGAAGTTCCGCCAGATCGGCATCAGGGGGACCACGGCCAGATCCTGGTACACGGTGGCGATGCCGGCATCGAGCGCCTCACGCGGGGAACTGAACTTCCTTTCCTCCCCCATGATCTGCAGCACGCCCGCGTCATGCTGGTGCAGGCCGGCGATGATCTTGATCAGCGTGGACTTGCCCGCGCCGTTGTCCCCCAGCACGCAGGTGACACGGCCGTTGTCCACGGCCATGGTCACATCGCTCAGGGCGATGACGTTCCCGTAGTGCTTGCCCACGTTCTCCAGGGAGAGCAGGTGCACCGGGGTGTGGGTCAGCGGGTCTTTTTCGTCTTTCAGCAGCGTCTGCTGGTCGATCTGGTGTGCATTCATTGGTCCGGGCCCTTTACTTCAGTTCCGCGCGGCGCTTGACGATCAGGTTGACGATGGTGGCCAGCAGCAGCATCAGGCCCAGGAAGAACTTGAACCAGTCCGGGTTCCACTGCGCGTACACGATGCCCTTGTTGGCCATGCCGAAGATGAACGCACCGATCGCACCGCCGACGGCCGAACCGTACCCGCCGGTGAGCAGGCACCCGCCGATCACCGCGGCGATGATGTAGAGGAACTCGTTGCCCACGCCCTCACCGGACTGCACGGTGTTGAACGCGAACAGGTTGTGCATGCCCAGGATCCAGCCGCAGAACCCCACGGCCATGAACAATCCGATCTTGGTCTTGGTCACCGGCACACCCACGGCGCGGGCGGCGTTCGCGTCGCCGCCGGCCGCGAAAATCCAGTTGCCCACCCGCGTGCGCAGCAGCACCCACGACGCCACAGCCACCAGGGCAATCCAGATGAACACCGTGACATTGACTTCGATGCCTGCGATGTTGACGCTGGAGGCGAAGATCGCCCGGGCTGCCGCAAATCCCTCGATGTCCGAGACGGAAGGGGTTGCAACCGCTCCGCCGATCAGGCGGGTCAGGCCAAGGTTCAGGCCGGCAAGCATCAGGAAGGTCGCGAGGGTGACGATGAAGCTGGGCAGCTTGGTCTTGATCAGGATCCACCCGTTCAGGAACCCGATGCCCAGGGAAACGACCAGGGCGAAGGCCACCCCGATCCAGATATTCATGCTGAAGTACCAGCTGAACATGGATGCCGCCAGGGCAGACGTAATGACGGCGACGCCGGTGGAAAGGTCGAACTCGCCGCCGATCATCAGCAGGGCTACGCCGACGGCCATGATGCCGATCGTGGAACTGCCGTACAGGACGGTGGCCAGCGAGTTCGGCTGCAGGAACACGGGGGCTATCGCGGAAAAGAAAATGAAGAGGACAACCGCTCCGACGAGTGCTCCGATTTCAGGCCGGACGAGCAGTTTCTGAAGGGGGCTCCGTGAGCTGACGCGCTCATCGGGAGCGAAGGTTGTTAGGACAGCATTGGCCATGATGTTGACTCCTTTGCGTGGGGTGCCGGGCCCGGTACCGAATCCGGCACCCCACGGTTATCTCTTGCTGTTTAGCGGATGCCCGACTGGGCGAACTTGGAGACCTCGGCCGCGTTGGTCTTGTCGACGACTGCGGGACCGGTGTAGACCTGCTGGCCGCCTCCGACCTTGAAGCCGCCAATCTTGTTCAGCCAGATGGAGTCGACTGCTCCATAACCCTGGAGGTACGGCTGCTGGTCGACGGTGAACTCGACGCTTCCGTCCTCAACGGCCTTGGCCAGGTCACCGTTCAGGTCGAATGAGGCGACCTTGACCTTGCTTCCGGCTTCCTTCACGGACTTCACGATGGTCAGCGTGAACGGGGCACCGAGTCCGATGATGGCGTCAGCATCCGGAGTGGACTGAAGTTTGGCGGTGACGGTCGAAACCACCGAAGTCATGTCGGCACCATTGACATTGAGGCTTTCGGAGCCGGGCACCTGCTCCTTTACGCCTGCACACCGGTTCTCCAGCCCCACGTGCCCCTGTTCCTGAATCACGCAGATGGGATGCTTGATCCCCTCGGCGGCGAGCCGCTGGCCGACTGTCACGCCGGCGAGCTTGTCGCTCTGGCCGAAGTGGGTGATCGCACCCATGGCCTTGGACTGGTCTTCGCCGGCGTTAAAGCTCACTACCGGAATGCCGGCGTCGACCGCCTTTTTGACGACGTCCTTCAGGGCGTCGGGCTTCGCGAGGGTGACCAGGATCCCGTCGACTTTCTGGTCGATGGCCTGCTGGACCAGCTGCGCCTGGCGGCCGCCTTCAGCGTCGCCGCTGTAGAGCAGCTCCACGTTGTCCTTCTTGGCAGCGCTTTCGGCGCCCTTCCTCACGATGTCCCAGAAGGTATCGCCAGCCGCGGCATGGGTGATCATTGCGACCTTGAGCCGGGCTGTATCGGCCACCTGGCCTGCCCCGCTGCCGGAGGCTGCAGGCTCGGTCTTGCCGCCGGTGCTTGAGCACGCCCCCAGTGCCAGAAGTGGAACGACGGCCAGAGCGGTAATGCCCCGCCGCCAGTTGAACTTTGCCACGTGAAATCTCCTTTGATTCGCGCCATACCCGACCGTGAACTGCTGCTGCTGAACCCTGCCAAGACATGGAGGGAGGACGGGGGCCGGTGGTGTGTGAACGGATGTGATCCACATCATTTTGTGGAACGGTCCAACGGTAGAACGCGCTGCCCGCCTTTGTCAATGGACCGTTCCATCGCAGTAATGGACCGTTCCATCGAACTGTGGTTTTATATGGGGACACCTTGCCGACTCTGGCCACCGACCATCATTTGCTTCAAGGGAGAAACAATGACCACCAAGCCTGCCCCGGAGCTGGTTGCATCCTGCTGGACCAGCGCAGGAAACGCGGCACCCCTGCGGAACCCCGAGACCAGTCCAGTTCCCATCGCTGAGCGGATCGAGGCGATCGCTGCCACCGGCTGGTCAGGATTTGGATTGGCCCACGACGACCTGGCCGCTGCCCGCTCCACCCTCGGCTTCCAAGGGCTGCGAAAGCTGATCGATGACGCCGGGTTCCGTTATGTCGAGGTCGAATTTCTGAGCGACTGGTGGGACGACAGCCTCAGCTATGACTGGCGGCCCAAGTTCGATCTCCTCCTCGATGCCGCCGAGACGCTGGGCGCACGTTTCATCAAACTCGGAACGGCCTTCGGGGACGCGGCGCCGGATCTGGATATGTTCATTGATCCGCTGCGGCGCCTGACTGCAGAAGCAAAGGCAAGAGGCACCAGGATTGCCCTCGAACCCATGGCTTTCTCCGCAGTCCGGTCCATGCCTGCAGCCGCCGACCTGATGCGGTCAGTGGGCATGCCGGAATGCGGCCTGGCGGTGGACTACTGGCATGTCTTCCGTGCCGGCACCACGCTGGAGGAGCTCTCCGAGAGCCTGACCGCAGAGCAGATCTTTGCGGTGGAGCTCAACGACGCGGACGCAGACGTGCGGGGAACACTGTTCGAAGACACCCGGGACAACCGACAGCTGTGCGGGCACGGCGCACAGGACGTCACCGGTTTCATCGCCACGCTGCAGGACCTCGGCTTCGAAGGGCCCTGGGGAGTGGAGATCCTGTCCGAAGAACACCGGTCGCTTCCGGTCCGCGAAGCACTGCGGTTGGCTCGCACCACGGCATTGGACTGCTTTCCAGCATTGAGTAGGCAGCCGGATAACGCCCTGGAAAGTGTCTGAACACCTTGAAAAATCAGCTTCATCTCCAGCACGACTGGGGGCCTGTGGTGGGCGAACTCGTTGAAATCCGCCAGGGCGGGCAGGCAGTCCGCGCGGGACTGGTCGACGGAGTAACCGCGGACGGCGGCATCCTCTGGCTGGCCGCCCAAGGGGCGGAGCCCCGCTCGATGTTCGAACGCTCACAGGGGTTCAGCGTCTGGATCGAATACAAGTGGGAATCAGCCGCCGCACGGTGATACCAAAGCGGACGACGACGGCGGGACGTCCCGCCGTCGTCGTCCGCTTACGGGCCGTATGCTTGCCCGTCAGCTGTCAGTACACTGGGACGCATGACCGAGCAGGAACCGGCCCCGGTCGAGGATGCCGAGGCTCCGACTCTGACCGATCCAGACGCCGTCGATACGTCCTTGCGCAGTCCCGAACAGCGGTCCCGCACGTTCGCCGGAATCCTGGTGAATACCGCGCTGGCCAACGTCACCACCAGCTATCTCTGGTTCGCCCTGACGTTCTGGGTGTACCTGGAGACGCGCAACGTGATCGCCACCGGGGTGGTCGGCGGCGCCTACATGCTCCTGATCGCCCTTTCCAGCATCAGCTTCGGCACCTTCGTGGACCGCTACCGCAAGCTGGCCGTGATGCGCTTCGCTGCCGGCTTCACCCTGGTGATGTTCGTGCTGTCCGGGGTCATGTTCCTCCTGACGCCCGCCGGCCGGATCCTGGACCTGGCCCGGCCCTGGTTCTGGATCTTTACGCTGATCATCCTGGTCGGTGCGGTGGTGGAAAACATGCGCAACATTGCGCTGTCCACCACGGTCACCATCCTCATCGAGCCGGACCGGAGGGCCAACGCCAACGGGCTCGTGGGAATGGTGCAGGGACTGATGTTCATCGTCACCTCTCTGCTCTCCGGGCTGTCCGTCGGGCTGCTGGGCATGGGGTGGACGATCGTCGTCGCCCTGGTACTCACTGCCTTGGCGTTCGCGCACCTGCTCACCCTGCGCATGCCAGAGGAAGTGCGCGCGGCCGCCACGGATGCCCGGGGCGGATTTGATCTGCGCGGTTCACTCGCTGCCGTGCTTGCCATAGCCGGATTGTTCGCGCTCATCCTGTTTTCCACGTTCAACAACTTCATCGGCGGCGTCTACATGGCGCTGATGGATCCGTACGGACTGGAAATGTTCTCCGTGGAGATGTGGGGGGCCGTCTTCGCACTCGGCTCCACCGGCTTCATCGTGGGCGGCGCACTGATCGGCAAATTCGGGCTCGGCGCCAACCCGCTGCGCACCCTGCTCATCGCCGTGGCGGTGATGGGACTCCTCGGTGCGGTGTTCACTCTGCGGGAGTGGGCCTGGCTGTACGTTGCGGGCATCTGGCTGTACCTGGTCCTCATACCGTTCGTGGAGGCCGCCGAGCAGACAGTCATCCAGCAGGTGGTGCCCCTGCCCCGCCAGGGCCGGGTGTTCGGATTCGCCATGGCCTTCGAATCCGCTGCGGCGCCGGTCACCGCATTCCTCATAGCCCCGATCGCCCAGTTCTGGATCATCCCGTATGCGCGGTCCGCCGAGGGCGCCGCCCAACTGGCCCCGCTCCTGGGCGAGGGCACCTCGCGCGGCATCGCCCTGGTATTCCTGGCGGCCGGAGCCATCATGGTCGCGGCGGCGTTGGCCGCTTTTCTGACGCCTGTCTACCGCAGGGTTTCGGCATCGTATGCGCGGGCGGCGGCAGACGCCCCGGGGACTTGATGAGGTGCCCGGGAACGGGATGACGTGCCGGGCCTCCGCAGCAGTCATAAACCGCAAGGCCTAGGTCCGCGGCGTTGATGCAGAGCTACCGGTACCAGCCCACGGCGCGGTCGTAGTTGCACTCCAGCGCGCCCGTACCTTGGTCAGTGCCTCCTCCGGCCGGGAAGTAGATGGCGCCAAAGTTGGCGCCGACCGCTTCGATCCGTCCCTGGGCCCAGATCTGGGCCGCCTCCAGGTCGGTTTCAGGGATGGGTTCCCGCGTGGTGCGGCCCGTCTCGTAGTGGATGTCCAGTTGGTACTCCCCGGGCTGGGACGTCCCGGGATGATTGCGGGGGTCCTGCTCGTCCCGTCGGCTTATGAGCACCTGGGCCGCCGCATGGAGAGTGGACTGTTTGCTCGGTGCGTTGCCTTGCTGCTGCTGTTTAATTCGGAGGCCCGATGCCGCGCTTTCAACGGTATCCTCGGGCGTGACGACGTAGTCTGAGCCGCTAACGTCAGATTCTGAGCCCCCGACACTTTTCAGATGCTGCCCGAAGTGATCGGAGCTGGACTGGATGGGGTTCATGCACCCTCCTTGAGGGTATTCGCGGCGATTGCCGACGGTTCCCACCCTAGACCTACCTCCCGGCCTTCGGACCCTGTGCCGGTGATAATAATGTGCCGGGTTAGGCGCAGCGTGCCTGCGGCGCGTCTATGATGGCGAGCTGGCCGGTTTCGGGGACACCGGGAAACTGCACCTGCGGCGCTTCAACAATGGCCAGCTGGCCGGTTTCGGGGACACCAGGAAACTGCACCTGCGGAGCTTCAGCCGCGGGCGCCGCCGGCTCCTGCGCCGAGCGCATCCGAAGAAGCGCCACCGCGGAAATGAGGAACCAGGCGACATTCGTGACCACGGACGGCCATGCTTCGTGGAATGCACCATTGATAATGAAGGCACACGAACCGAGGAGGTTCGCGGTCTGGAATCCCTTGCCGGCCTTCAGCCAACCCATGGACACAGCCAGGTACGCACTGAGAATGGCAACCGCGCCTGCCCAACCGGAGATTTCCCACAGCAGTTCCATGATGTCCTTTCAGAGTTGCTGCCCGGCCGCCATTCGCTGGGCGGAGTGGAGATGACGGGCGATATGTTTTTGTTTCGCAAGAGGCGCCGTTGCCGAAAAGAACAGGCATCGCCGGATCAGCGTTTGTTCAGCCGTCCGGCAGGGACCTCGTCCCGCTGGACGGTCCGGCCTGTATCCCTTGTGTCTACTTTTAACTGCAATTATGAGGACGGAAAAGCTTTAGATCAATTGCATTCCACTGAAGACATGGTTTAGAACTACTTAACATGGATATCGATCCGCGCCGGCTGCGGGTTCTGCTTGCGGTTGCCCGCACGGGCGGGGTGCTCGCCGCGGCTGACGAACTGGGGATTACGCCGTCTGCCGTGTCCCAGCAGCTCAATAAATTAGAGGACGAGACGGGGCACGCTTTGGTGGTGCGCACACCCAAAGGCTCGGTTTTGACGCCCGCCGGACTGGCCATTGCGGAAGCCGGCGAGGAGATAGAACGCGCACTGAGCGTCGCCCGCGCCCGGATAGAAGGCGGGGCCAAGATCGCAGGGGTCGTGCGAGTGGGCGGATTCACCAGCTTTGTCCGCACGGTGGTGATCCCGCGCCTGCCCGAGTGGCGCATCCAGTACCCGCAACTGCAGATCCGGATGATTGAGGACGACTACCCCGCCTTGATGCGGCTGCTCCGGCAGCGCGCGCTCGACGCCGTCGTGGTCGAACTCGATTCGACGACGCCCGGTCAACGTTCGCTCTCCGCCGGAATGACCGAGGAGCCCCTCCTGGATGAGCCCTGGAAACTGGTCGTACCCGCGGGTGCCCTGCTCACCACCGAGAACATCGACCTTGGCCGGCTGCCGCTGCCGTGGCTCGGCGTCGAGTCCTCAGCCGCCAACGCTTCGGTGCTCGGCCGGCTCCGTGAGTCAACGGGTGCCCAGATGGAGACGGTGCACCAGTACCAGGACACGCTGACCGCTCTCGCGCTGATCGCCGCGGGCGAGGGTGTCGCCATTGTGCCCACCCTGGCGCTGACCGGAGTGGTCCAGGACGGCGTGGACATCCTGGACGTCCCCGGGCTGGGTACGCGACGCATCGTTCTGCGGCGGTTCGACCGGCGACGGTCGGCCAGCATGCCTGTGGACACAGTCGCGCGCCTTCTGCGGGAATCGGCAGCGGCGTTCGACACGCGGTCGACGTCCTGACCGGGGTCTAACCGTCCAGGCGCACACCGCGCAGCAGCACGAGCGTCCCGCCCACCACCACTGCCGAGGCCAGGAAGACTCCTGCCGCGCCAAGCCCGGCCGCCACTACGCCGATGGCGCTGGGCAGCACCACCTGGCCCACTCTGTTGCCGGCCAGCCGCAGGGCCAGCGCCCGGCCGCGCTGCCCCGCCGGCGCCTGCGCTGAAAGCCAGGACATGGTGAGTGGCTGGCCGATCCCGAGCCCCAAGCCCAGCACAGCCATGACCACAAACAGCAGCCAGGCCGGCATGGGAACTGCGGCCGCGGACAGTGCGATTGTGGACAACGCCAGGCTGAACACCAACAACCGCATGCGCCCCAGCTTCCGGGCCATCTGGCCCAACAAGAGCCGGGAAACCATGGAAAACACGGCGCGGGTGGTGAGCATCAGGCCCACCGTCGCCGCGCTGAGCCCGCGCTCGGATCCGAGCGCCGGGAGGTAGACCATGGTCAGGTCCACCACGGCCAGCACGGTGGCGCTGGTGGCCAAAGCCCGCGCGACGCCGGGTGTCTTCAGCGGCGAAACAACACCGCCTGTGCCGCCGGCGCCGTCGCCCACAACGGCTTTCCGTTTGCCGCCGCTGACTTTGGCCGAGACGCCGAAAGTGGTCACGAAAAGCACCAGGCTCATGCAGGCAGAGAGGAAGAAGATGGCCTGGGTGTCGGGGCGGACCGAGGCGCCTCCCACCAGGGAAATCGCCAACGGCCCCAGGGCCTGTCCCAACGATGCCGCGAAGGTCAGGTAGCCGAAGGCAGAGTCCATCCTGGATGAGGCAGCGTTGTTGGCCACCACGGCCTGCTGCCCCACGACGCAGGCAAGTTGGCCGGCACCGAGGAGCGCGGTTCCGATCACCAGAGTCACGATCGATGATCCCCACAGGAGCAGGAAAGCAGAGCAGGCAAGAACGACGCCGGATCCGATCGCCATCAGCCGGCGCTCACCCAGGCGGTCCACCAGTCCGCCCGTGGGGACGGCGAGCAACAGGGGAAAGACGGCGTAGCTGGCCGCGAGGAGACCCAGTGCGAAACCGGGAACGTCCAGCTCGAGCGCCCGGTAGGTGGCGGCCGGGCGGACCAGGAAGGTTACAGCCTGGATCAGGGCGGAATGCGTGAGGAGGGCAGTGGCCGAGCGGCGTCCCAGTTCACCGATCATGGGGTGACGAGGTTGCTGCCCGTGATGGCACGCACCGCCGCGTCCCGGGCTCCCATGACATGGTCGAACGCGAGCTTGGCGGCTTTTTCGGGCTTGCCGGCGGCCACCGCCTCCACCAGGATCCGGTGCTGTGCCAGGGCCTGGTCCCGCCGTTCCTGCGTGCTGTTGGTGAAGTGGCGGTACCGCTCCATCTGGCTGGAGATCTGGCCATGGAACCGCAGGGCCCAGGAATTCCCGGCAATCTCTGCGATTTTTGCATGCAGGGCCATGCCCAGTTTCATGGCTTCATCGGCAAACTGCACCAGGGCGGCGTTGCGCGCAAGGATTCCGTTGAGCGCTTCGATGTCCGCCGCCGTTGCCTTCACGCACGCCTGCCGCGCCATGAGCGATTCCATCGCCGCGCGCACCTCGTACAGCTCGGAAATTGCCGCCTCATCCAGGGCCGGGACCAGCACGCCCCCGGTGGGCTGCTGCTCCAGCAGGTTCTCCGAGATGAGCCTCCGGATTGCCTCGCGCAGCGGCGTACGGCTCACCTGCAGCGCCTCTGCCATTGCCGGTTCGTAAATGCGTGCCCCGGGCTTCAGCTCAAGGGTCAGGATCTGCCGCTTCAGCTCCGTGTAGACAACGTGTGCCCCGGTGTTCCGGGACGGTGAATCTGCCATGTCGTGACCTCCGGCTCCATCATACTTGTATACATCTATACAAGTACTCCTTTCCCGCTCAGGCGGGACAACGTACGTTTCAGTGGAGACCTGACGTCACACAACGCGAAAGCATCCTGCCCCGGACAAGCAACGTCCTACCCTTGACAGGTGACTTTGACTAAGATCCGCACCGCCGCCGCGAGCTCCCTCGCCGCCGCAGGTCTCCTGTTTACCCTCGCCGCTTGTTCCACGCCGGCCGCCACCCAGCCATCTACCTCTGCACCGGTTTCCCCGGCAACGTCTTCATCCAGCGCCGCTTCCGAGCCCTGCGCCGGAGTGAAGGTCATCATCGATTCGGGCGCCCTGAAGCAGAATGCCGCTGATACGTCCGTTTGCGTGCCCGTGGACGCGCCGACCCTCGCCTCCAAGGTGCTCGACGAGGCAAAGGTGAAAACCGAGGGCACCGCCCAATATCCCAAGGAACTTGTGTGCCGCGTGAACGGTGTGCCCGCCGCAGACTTCGACATCGCGCACAAGGGCGGCACGTACCGGGAAGAATGCAAAAAGATGCCAGCCGCCTTTGCCTACTGGGCTCTCTGGGTTAAGCCGGCCTCCGGTGCATGGGCGTACGCCCAGGAAGGCCTCGCCACCCTGAAGGTGAGCCCGGGACAGAGCCTGGAACTGCTCTACACGGTCGACGGCGCACCGGCCGCCCCCGCGGCATGACCTTTCGACCCGCGCCGTTACGTGCAGGGGCGGCTCTCGCCGCCGTATTCATCGCGGCGCGGGTCATCTACCGCATCCTTTTCAACGGGGCGGACATTGGTGACACGGTTCTGCTCAACATACCGGCGATGCCGTTGCCTGCCCCGTACGCCCATGTGGTCCTCCTCGGTCCGGTAACAGCGCCTGGCCTGTGGGAAGCGGTCCTGTCCGCCCTGCCGATTGCCGGGATGATTCTCGGTTTCGGCATCCTCAACGCCTGGGTGGACGTGGCCCGCGGCTTCGTGCACCTGGCCCGCGGCGGCCCCATGCAGGGCATTGCCCGGATGCTCGTGGTGGCTTGGGCGGCCCTTCCGGCGCTCGCCGACGCCGTGGGCTCTGTGCGCCTGGCGTTTCGATTGCGGGGCGAACGGTTCGGACCCCGCGCCCTCGTCCCCGTGCTCGAGCGCACCCTTGAGCACGCGGGCCGGGTCGCCGCCGCCCTGGAGCTGCGCGGCTTCGGGAGCCGGGCAGCACAGGAACCCGGCCCGCACCAACCAAGCCAGGGTACCGAAGCGCCGGTCCTCGTCCGGGATGCACAGTTCCGCATTGGCGACGCGCAGGTGCGCGTCGCCGGGTTCGCGCCGCCGGGCGGGTCAATTGCGGTCATTACCGGGCCGACGGGCTCCGGCAAGTCCACGATCCTGCGAGCCATCGCGGGCCTCCTCTCCCACGTTGACGGCGGAGAAATTTCCGGCACGCTGCGCATCGCCGGAACAGACCGTGCCACCACGCCGCCCCGAGATACCGCCCGCCTCATCGGCGTCGTCCTGCAGAATCCCCGCGCCGCCTTCGCCACCACCCGGGTCCGGGACGAAATCGCCCTCGCCCTTGAGCTGCGCGGCATCGCATCCGGGACCGCCACGGCCCGGGTGCTGGAGGTCGCGGAGAGCATCGGAGTGTCGACGCTGCTGGACCGGAATGTCAGCACCCTCTCCGCGGGTGAGGCAACGCTCGTAGCCATCGCCGCCGCGGTGGTGGAGCAACCGGCCGTGCTCCTGGTTGACGAGCCCCTGGCCGACCTCGACACCGCAGCACGCGGACACGTCATCGCCGTGCTCAGCGCCCTCGCCCGCGAAGCAGGTGTCTGCGTCATTGTGGCTGAGCACCGGGCGGAGCCGCTGGTACCCGTTGCCGACTCTTGGTGGACCCTCGACGACGGCGCCCTGGCGCCAGGTGCTGCCCCATCGCCGCCGTCGGCCCCTGTCATTGCCCGTCCGATGCCGGCCGTTGCCAGCCCGACGCCGGCACCGCCGGAGGAGCACGCGCCCGTGCTGACTGCCGCCAAGCTCGCTGTGCACCGCCAGGGCAAGCCGCTGGTGCGCGAGGCATCCCTGACCCTGCACCGCGGTGAAGTGGTGGCCCTGGTGGGGCCGAACGGAGCTGGAAAATCGTCCCTCCTGGTGGCGCTCGCCCTCGGTGAAGGCGCAGGCAGTGAAGGAACGGTCGACGGCGGTACGGTCGACGGCAGCCGTGTGGCCTTGGTGCCGGACGCCTCGGACGACCTCTTCACACGGGATACCGTCGCAGCAGAGCTCCGCGCGGCCGAGCGGCGCTTGGCCCGCGCTGCGCGTAAGGCAGGGCGGGTGGGCCCGGGCGGCGGCCAGCTTTCCCCACCGTCTGCGGCGTCGCACCTTGTCCGGTTGCGGGGAGACGGCAGCATTCCCATCGGACACGAGCATCCCCGGGACCTCTCCGCAGGAGAGCGCAGGATCCTTGCCATCGCGCTGCAGACCATGGACGATCCCCAGGTACTCCTCATCGATGAGCCCACCCGTGGACTCGATCCTGCGGCTCGCGCAGCAGTCTCGGCGGCGCTGCGGGCCGCAGCGGACGCCGGCGCGGCGGTCCTGATCGCCACCCACGACCACGATTTTGCCCACGGCCTCGGCGCCCGGATCCTCCCGATGCGTGACGGCGTGGCGCCCTCATCCGCAGAAGCCGGCCCGGCCATTGCCGCCACAGTCAGTGTTGCCACAGCGCAGCGCCTCGAAACAGCGGAACGCATCGTTGCACCACGGTTCACCGACCGACGAACAGACATTCCTGCTGGGAAAAAGGCCCGCCGCATCCGGATGCCGCGGGGCGTCGAGCTCGCGATTCTGGCCGCTGCGAATCTTCTGGCGCTCGGCGCATTCTGCTGGCCGCTGCTCGCCGCGGCCCTCCCGGAGGATGCCGCGGCGGCCCTCCCCTACGCGGCGCTGGCCATTGCACCGCTCGCCGTCGTTGCCATCGTGGTATCCCTCGACGGCTCGGTCCGCTCCGCGCACACGGTGGCGTTGCTCGGCGTCCTGGCCGCCGTCGGCTCGGCTGTGCGGGTGGCCAGCACCGGCGTCGGGGGCGTGGAGGCAGTCTTTATCCTGCTGATTTTGGCCGGCCGGGCCTTCGGAGCCCGTTTCGGCATGCTCCTCGGCGCCGCCACCATCGCCGTCTCCAGCGCCTTGTGGAGTGGCATCGGGCCGTGGTCGCCGTTCCAGATCTTCGCGTGTGCGTGGGTGGGCGCGGGGGCCGGCCTGCTCCCCCGCCGGGTGCGCGGAAAAGCCGAGCTGTGGATGCTGTGCGGCTACGGCGTCGTGGCGTCCTACCTGTTCGGCCTGTTGACCAACCTCTGGTTCTGGCCGTTCGCGGTGGGTGCCGGCACCGGGATCTCGTACGTGCCCGGCGCGCCGCTGGGCACCAATCTGTCCAGCTTCCTGCTCTATTCGCTTTTGACGTCGACGGCGGGCTGGGACACCCTGCGTGCCGTCACCACGATCATCGGAATCGCTGTGGTGGGGCGGGCCATTCTCGCCGCCCTCCGGCGGGTGAAGCCGGTCTCCAGCCTGGACAGGCAAGCCGGGCAGGCTCACTCCGCTCAGGCCGGGTACCGGCTTCAGCTCACACCTTAAAGAGCTGCACACAGGTAAGCGGACGACGGCGGGAATCTCCCGCCGTCGTCCGCTTTCCTTTATGTCAGACGTTGGCTTTCCGCTTGAACCAGCCCCACACGGCCGTGGCCAGGAACAGGACCAGGCCGATGAATGCCAGCCACAGCAGGCCCTTCACCACGAAGCCGAGGATCGAAAGGACAAGCCAGATGATAAGCAGTGTGATGATAATTCCCATAGGGGAAGCTTAGGCCTTGCCCCCGCTGAAACAGGCTTCAACTCACACCTTGAAGTACTTCGCCTCCGGGTGGTGGAACACGAACGCGTCGGTGGACTGTTCGGGGTGCAGCATCAGCTCATCGCTGAGGATCACGCCCATCCGCTCGGGTTTCAGCAGTTCCGTCACCTTGCGGCGGTCCTCCATGTCCGGGCACGCGGGGTAGCCCAGCGAGAAGCGGGCACCGCGGTAATCGAGCTTGAAGTACCCTGCCTTGTCCTTCGGCTCCTCGGCCGCGAAACCCAGCTCGGAGCGGATGCGCGCGTGCCAGAACTCCGCCAGCGCCTCGGTGAGCTGCATGACCAGACCGTTGAGCTCGTAGTAGTCGCGGTAGTGGTTTCCCTTGAACAGCTCGGAAGTCACCTCTTCGATCTTCGATCCGGCGGTGACCAGCTGCACCGGCAGCACGTCGATCTGGCCCGATTCGCGTGAGCGCACGAAGTCGGCAAGGCAGAGGTGCCGGTCCCGGCGCTGGCGCGGGAAGTCGAAGCGCAGCCGCTCGGTGCCGATCGGACCGCCTGAGCCACCGTCGGGGGCGAGCAGTCCCGCGGTGCCGAGCACGCCGTCGTGATCCTCCCCGTGGTGCAGCACCACCACCTGTTCCCCCTCGGAGACCACCGGGAAATAGCCGTACGCGACGGACGCATCGAGCATTCCCTCGGCGAGGATGCGGTCCAGCCAGTAGCGCAGGCGCGGCCGGCCCTCGACTTCCACCAGTTCCTCGTAGGAGGCGCCGTCGTCGCCGCGGCCGGGCTTGAGCCCCCACTGCCCCATGAACGTGGCGCGCTCGTCGAGCAACGCCGCGTAGTCGTGGAGTGCCACGCCGCGCACAATGCGCGTGCCCCAGAACGGCGGCGCAGGCACGGGGTTGTCGGCGGCCACGTCGGAACGGCCGGGCATGGCCTCCGGCTCGGTCACCGTGAACTGCGGGCCTCCCTTGTGGATCCGCTTCTTCAGGGGCGGAAGGCCGACGGCGTCCGGGGCGGCGCCGCGGGCCACCTGCACCAGCGGTTCCATGAGTGCCAGGCCCTCAAAGGCGTCCTTGGCGTACCTGACGGTTCCTTCAAACTGCCCCGCCAGGTCCTGCTCCACGTAGGCGCGGGTCAGGGCGGCACCGCCGAGGATGATCGGCCACTTTTTCCCAAGCCCCCGCGACTGCAGTTCCGCGAGGTTCTCCTTCATCACCACGGTGGATTTCACCAGCAGCCCGGACATGCCGATCACATCGGCGTTGTGCTCCTCGGCCGCGGCGATGATGTCGGCGATCGGCTGCTTGATGCCAATGTTGATCACTTTGTAGCCGTTGTTGGTGAGGATGATGTCCACCAGGTTCTTGCCGATGTCGTGCACGTCGCCGCGCACGGTGGCGATCACCATGGTGCCCTTGCCCGACGCGTCCGACTTCTCCATGTGCGGCTCGAGCAGGGCCACGGCGTTCTTCATCACCTCGGCGGACTGCAGCACGAACGGCAGCTGCATCTCACCGGCACCGAAGCGCTCACCCACGACCTTCATGCCCTCGAGCAGCTGGTCGTTGATGATGCCGAGCGGGGTCATGCCTTCGCTGCGCGCCAGGTCGAGGTCCTCTTCGAGGCCCTTGCCTTCGCCGTCGATGATGCGCCGCTGCAGGCGTTCGCCGGTGGGCAGCGCCGCGAGTTCCGCCGCACGCTGGTCCTTGAGCGCTGCGGTGTCGACGCCGGCGAAGAGGTCCAGGATGCGCGCCAGGGGGTCGTAGGTGACGTTGCCGTCGGCGTCGTATTCGCGGCGGTCCCAGACGAGGTCCAGCGCCACCTGGCGCTGCTCCTCCGGCAGTGAGGCAAGCGGCACGATCTTGGCGGCGTCGATGATGCCGCTGGACAGGCCCGCCTGCACGGCCTCGTGCAGGAACACCGAATTCAGCACGATGCGCGCTGCCGGGTTCAGGCCAAAGGACACATTCGAGACGCCGAGCGTGGTGTGGATGCCGGGATACTTCGCGGTGATCTGGCGGATGGCCTCGATCGTTTCGATGCCGTCGCGGCGGGTTTCTTCCTGGCCGGTCGCGATGGGGAAGGTCAGGCAGTCGACGATGATGTCCTCCACGCGCATCCCCCATTCGCCCACCAGGGCGTCGATGAGGCGCGAGGCGATCGCCACCTTGCCTTCGGTGGTGCGTGCCTGGCCGTGCTCGTCGATGGTCAGGGCGATCACGGCCGTGCCGTGTTCCTTCACGAGCGGCATGATGCGCGCGAAACGGCTGTCCGGGCCGTCGCCGTCCTCATAGTTGACGGAGTTGACCACCGGGCGCCCGCCGATGTGTTCGAGCCCGGCCTGCAGCACGGGCGGTTCGGTGGAGTCGATGACCAGCGGGAGGGTGGAGGCCGACGCGAAACGCGAGACGATCTCCTTGATGTCGGCCACGCCGTCGCGCCCCACATAGTCGATGCAGACGTCGAGGAGGTGCGCGCCAACACGGACCTGCTCGCGGGCAATATCGACGCAGTCGTCCCAGCGCTCTTCCAGCATCGCCTGGCGGAACGCCTTCGAACCGTTCGCATTGGTGCGCTCACCAATGGCAAGGTACGAGGACTCCTGGTCGAACGGCACATGATGGTAGAGGGAAGCGATGCCTGCTTCACGCTCGGTGGGGACGCGGCCGCCGTCGGCGCCCCTCCCGCCGATGGTGACGGCGGCGCTGCTGCGGAAGGGCGCAAGACGTTCGACGACGGCGGCCATGTGCTCCGGCGTCGTGCCGCAACATCCGCCCACGAGGCCCAGGCCGAATTCGCGCACGAACTGCTCGTGCGCGGTGGCGAGTTCGCTGGGTGACAGCGGATAGTGCGCGCCGTTGGGGCCGAGCACGGGGAGGCCGGCGTTGGGCATGCAGGCGATGGCCACGGAGGATTCCTTGGACAGGTGGCGCAGGTGCTCGCTCATCTCGTCCGGCCCGGTGGCGCAGTTCAGGCCGATGGCGTCGACGCCGAGCGGCTCCAGCGCGGTGAGCGCCGCACCGATCTCGGAGCCCATGAGCATGGTTCCGGTGGTTTCGACGGTCACCTCGACGAAGATGGGGAGCCGGACGCCGCGGGTCACGATGGCCTGCTTGCAGCCGTTGACCGCGGCTTTGGTCTGCAGGAGGTCCTGGCTGGTCTCGATGAGGAAGGCGTCCGCTCCGCCGTCGATGAGGCCCTCGGCCTGCAGGGCGAAGGTCTGCTTGAGGTAGTCGTAGCTGGTGTGTCCGAGGCTGGGGAGCTTCGTGCCCGGCCCCATCGAACCCAGGACCCACCGCATCCGGCCGTCTGTTTTTTCCGCCGCTTCTGCACGCTCGCGGGCGATCTGTGCACCCTTGCGGGCGAGCTCCTCGATCCGGTCGTCGATGCCGTAGTCAGAGAGGTTGGACCAGTTGGCGCCGAAGGTGTTGGTTTCGACGGCGTCGATTCCCGTGGCGAAGTACGCGTCGTGGATGTCCGCGAGGACGTCCGGCCGCGTGTCGTTGAGGATCTCGTTGCAGCCTTCCAGGCCCAGGAAGTCGTTCTCGAGCGACAGTTCCCGGCCCTGCAGCATGGTGCCCATGGCCCCATCGGCGATGACGACCCGGTGGTTCACTGCATCCAGGAGTTCCTGCGAACGGACGGGGCGGGGGACGGAGTCGATATCAAGCGCGAAACGAGGCATGTGACCAGATTACGGCGGGGCCCGAAACATTGCGCCGTGTTTCCGTGTACTACGACGGCGGGTGGTCGCCTTGGAGGGTCAGCCCGCACCCTGGCCCTCGCGGGCCGTCTCCTCCAGGATCCTGGCTGTGGGCGCCGCCGTCATCAGCTGCCCTATCACGTCCGGGTTGTCCCACACATCGCTGCGGAGCCGTTCCAGAAAGGCGTTCGCAGAGTCCTTGGTGTCGAAGTCAAGGAGCACCGCCACACTGTTCTGGTCCTCTGTATCCCGGAACAGGCGGACAGACCTGGCGCCCGAGGCGACGCGGCCCGCAGGATCGCTGTCGAATACTTTCTTGAAAGCCTCATAGTCCCGGACCGGATAGCTGATCTGCAAGGTGAACATCGTCGTTCCTTTCCTTCGGGCTGTGTCAGGTCAAAGATAGGCCTTCCAGCGTCATCCCGGTAGGGCCGAGGGCGGCAATGCTGCGGGGTCCTCCCGGCGTCTGGTGCCGCTCCCCTACAGTGCCGACCAGCCGCCGTCGGAGACGAGGATGGCACCGTTGACGTTGGTGCCGTCGCGGGTTTCGACGGCCTAATGGCCAGCGCCGGCGCTTACGTGGAGGTGGCCGGAACCGTACTCGTGGACCGACGCTTTCCGGCAGATCTGGCGGCCAGAACGGTCGGGGCGCTTGACGCGCATGACGCTGTTTATGTCCTGGAGGCGCCGGACGAGTTGCACGTACCACCGGCAGCGTTGGAACGTCTACGCGCTATCCTTGACGCCCGTTTCCGGAGGGCACCCCAAGGCCCGGTTGGTTCGTCCGCTATCCTCGGTGCCGTTCGCGCCACCGGGGTCCATGGCACTGTGCCGTTCGCCAAGGTTTCCGTGTTTGACTCGCCGGTAGCCATGGGGTCCCTGGTCGAGGAAATCGGCGGGGAGGTCGCCGCGATCGCCAATTCGGTGGCCGACGAGGGCCGGCACGCAGGGGAACTGTATCAGCGCGGGATCAGCAAGGCTGATGGCGTAGCATCCGTCATCGCTCATCTCGGCATTGCCCGCGAAGACACGATTGCTGTTGGTGACGGAGCCATTGACCTAGAGATCATCGCCTTCGCTGGCATTGGTATCGCTATTGAAGGATCCCTTCCCGAGCTTGTCGCGATCGCAGATGGCACTGCTGCCCGGCCGCGGGAGGAGGGCCTCGTTGCCGCCTTCGCCGATCTTGGCCTCATTTGACGGTGGTATTCGGGTTTTCTTCTCCGTCATGGCTGGACCGTTTCGGCCTTTGACCGCGTGCCGGCAATCTTCCCCCCACGACAACGGTCGGCTCGTGCCGGTTGTTGCCGACGTCGTCGACCGCGAAGGACCTGAGGTTGCCCTCGCCGAGCACCTTCCAGCCCTTGGCGAACTCCGGGTGGTAGCCAACATCGCCGGCATCTATCCGCCATCCACCCTGAAAACCGCCACGAAGGAGCTTTTCCGTAACGTCTTCGACGTGAACGTGCTTGGGGTCCATTAACGTCATGGCCGCCGCGTCCCCATACCTCTCCGAGGGCGCATCGACCGTCAACTTCGCATCCATCGACGGGTACGCCGTCTCTCCAGGCCAACTTGTGTACGGTGCGTCAAAAGCCGCAGTCATCATGCTGACCAAAGCGACAGCGCTGGAACTCGCCCCCGCGGCATCGGGGTGAATGCCATAGCCCCAGGTTGGGTCGCCACCACTGTCACTGCCGCCACGGACCGCATCAAGGAAGCAGCCGCATCCATTCCGCTGGGTCGGGTAGCAACTCCCGAAGAGATCGCCGAGTGGGTATGGATACTCTTCGCGAGCACGGCTTCATACGTCACAGGCGAAACCGTCAGCGCTGGCCGGTGGATTTGTTCTCAGGTGAACCCGCGTAGCTGTCCAGCATGAGCAGGGCCCATGGCCTGGAAATCGATCACTGCTGCGATCGGCCGGAGTTGCTCCGGCGGAAACGCGGCATCTAGCTGGGCTTCGAATACAGGTTCGTAGATGGCTATCGTCCGTTCTTCTACCCGATATTCCAATCAGATGCCGGGGTCGTCACTTATAGCCATCACGACCGCTTGGGCAATTTCACGTTTGTTGGAAGCGTCAAGACAAGTTATTCGTTGTTCTTGCATTCAGTCAGACTGGGCTACACCCCAACCTGACAAATTTCCCCCTTTGTCGGCGCTACAGATTTGGTTCTCTTAGCGAGAGTGAATTGGCCCGGCATCGCTGACACACTGCGCTGCCCGTACTCCGCTTGCCTCAGCATGCGGCACAGGTTAGGCCAGTAAGCGCCGTTCGCAGTTAATGCGTCTTGCTCCGGCCTTCCGTTCCTTTGGCGAGGACGTGGGGTCAGTGATCGCGCCGTGCCCACATGAAGCCACGACGCATTAGCTCTTGGACCGGAGCAGCGGTGAGGTCATCGAGATAGTGGCCGAGCGCGCTGTAAAAGATGCGGCCGTCCCCCCACTGCTTGGTCCATGCCTGGGGCATTCTTTGTCCGGCAAGCCATGGCATATGTTCACCATCAAACACGGTTTCAAGCAGCACGTGATTGCGCGGGTCCACATTCATGTAGTACTGCTCGCTGGCAGCCTGGAAGTCGTCGATGTCGGCGGTGATGGGGTGCTCCCGGTCCACGACGTATAGGGGGTAGGGGTGCCGGGTCCCTTCGCCTGCCGGGTGGTAGAACACGTCCGCGCCGAGCATCATGTGGTACATCACGCTCCCGCGGAAGGCGGCTCCCCCGCCGTGCCACGAAACGAATCCGGTTCCGGCCTGCACCGCACCAAGCAGACTGGCCTCCTGTGACGGGGTGAGGGTCTCACTGAGCAGGGCATTGTTCCAGTTATTGATGATGAGGTCGTAGCCGGTGAGATCCTGGTCCAGGACAAAAATATCGGTGGATTCGTCAACCTGGAATTCAAGCTCGTCCAGTAGGCCGCGGGTCCATTCCGCTACTCCGTAAGGGTTATGGCCTGGCCATCCACCGTATAGATAGAGCGCCCTCGTCATCCGGTTTTTCCTTCGCGGTTGGAGTTGATGTGACTGGCTGGCGGCATGGAGATAGTTTCAGGAAACCCCCCCGCTGCCGGCGGTTTGGGTTGCTTAGTTATCGGTAATTGTCGCCGTCGTCGGCCGGGACTCCGCTTTGCGAAGGTCGTGGTGTTCACCCGCGCCCCCGCCGATTTGAGTGAAAACCGTGGGCCGGGTCCTGCGCCATCGAAGTCCAATCAGGACTCCTGCGATCAGAATCGCGATGAGAAGGAGTTGTTCTCCCATGGCCACCCATTGGGGTGCCCCGATCGACATCGAGAAGTGCATCGATGTCAGTGTGACGAGGAGGATTAGACCGGCCAGGGCCAGGACCGGGGCGATGAGTGTGTTCCAGCGGCCCTCCGTGTGCCGGATGATTCGGAAGTAGCGCAGAGCCGAAATGGTGGTGAGGGTGAACAGGATCAGCAGGGCAAACGTACCCAGCGCGAACATTGATGAGTACATCGCAACGGCGTCCAGGCCGCTGAAGAGGAAAGGCAGAGTGACCAGGACGGCCGCGGCAGTCGCAGCGGCTGACGCATAAGCGGGTGAGCCGTGTTTGCTGTGTGCAGCGCCCAGGCGCGACGGCAAAATACCGTCCTTGCCAAGTGAATACAGGTACCGCGAAAGCGAATTGTGCGTGGAGAGGGCGCCAGCGAAGACACTTGTGACGACCAGGACGACCATGGCCTCCGTCAGGGTGCTGCCCATGTAGTACTTGAATCCACCGTTGAAGAGAATCGTGGGGTTCGCTGCACCCGCCGCTGCGACATGGTCCGGACCCCAAAAAGTCACCAGGGCCCAGGATGTCAGGATGTAGAAGCCGCCAAGGCCGATGATCGCAAGATAGGTCGCACGGGGGATCGTCTTATCGGGCTGCTTCACCTCGTCCCGGTAAATGGCTGATGACTCGAACCCGAGAAAGCACGTGATCGCGAACAACGTGGCCACACCCAGCTCGCCGGAGAAGACGTGGGAGGGCTCAAAGGATTCGAGCTGATAGCCCTGGGGGCCGCCTGTTGCCAGGACAGGCACGTTGAAGAGCATGACCAGCACAACTTCCATCACCATGAAAACCGCAAGGACCTTGCCGGAAAGTTCCACGTTGAAGTGGCCTAGGACAGTGATGATGACGCATGCCACCGCACCCCAGATCCACCAAGGTATGGAGGGGCCGTGAAAAGCGTCGAGCACGTTTCCGACTGAAACTCCGAAGAAGGCGTAGCTGCCGACCATGTACACCAGGTAGGTGACGGCGGCAAGAAATCCGGAACCGAGGCCGATGGTCCGTGACAGGCCCGCCGTGATGTAGGTGTAGAAGGCGCCCGGCTTGGGGAGGTTCCTCGTCATCGTGGTGAACCCGACAGCGAACAGCAGGAAGATCAAGCCGACGAACGCATAGATCATCGGCGTTCCGATCCCGTTGCCCTGTGTGATGCCCAGTGGCAGCACACCGGTGACATTGCCGATAGGTGCCGACATCGCCAAGACGGTCAAGGCTAGCTGCAGCGTGCCCATTGTGCCACGCAGTTGCCCGGATGCACCGGCCCCTGCGGCGCATTGCCCCTTGGTCTGCGGCGTCACAAAGGTCTCAGCTTCGGGATTGTGAACGTCAGTGCTCATGGTTCCTCTTGAAAGTTTGAGTATCGTGCCCAAAGCCTCGATCTGCTGGTTGCCTTGGACATTGGGTTGTCCGATCCACACGTGGTGCCCGGCAACCCCTTATTGGGTGACTCGCATCACTATAAGCAAGAATACACATAAAGTATCTTTAATCAAGGTTAACCTTTTGACGCCCGCCATCCACGGTGGCGGTCCCTATGGCCACACTCCGCAACTGCTGAGTCTCGCATCCTGTCCTCGTTAGGAAGTCGCTTGTGTACGATCGTACGCGCAAGAGGTTTCGGTCGCTAGTACCCCAGCTGCTCGAGAGCAGGTCTGTGGGCCTATCTGCTTAGTCGGATGCGGCGCCAAGGAAGGGGGCGGCCTGACGTGAATCGGGTGGCACGAGCGCCAGGGACGGAAACGAGTCCAGGCCGAATCGAGCGGCAAGCGGAGCCGGACCAGGCAGACAAGGCTGAAGCAGAACGCAGACTTGTCTTGAGGGACGGCGAGGCCCATGAACTGCTGAGGCGGGAATGGGAGAAGGAGGAGGTGCCATTTCTGTTAGCAGATCAGCCATGGAACCGCGCAAGCATCATCGTTTGCCGGAACGCCAGTGCCGGAGTGCATCGCCGCTGGGCACATTGCCGTAGCCGGACTTCTGCCACAGACCATGAAAGTTTCCTAGGTCAAACAAACCCAGGGCGGCACCCACAATTGGCTGATCCCGCGACACCTCAAGCACGGGGCTTCTAGTTCACCCCGGTTCGACTCCTTAGCCCCTGCGACGAGTATCGGGTTCGACCGCCCACGCAGCACGATGCAGGCTGGTGGCGAGGGCGCCCCGAAATGAAGCCCATACCGCTGCCCGTCCTGCCGATTCCGTGGCGACTATCGGGGCCTTGGGAAGGGCGCTTTGCGCCTCCCCTGCTTTGCCGGCGAGGAAAAGTGCAAGGACCGAGGTTTCCATGGTTCTCCAAAAAAATTCGTGAGCGTGGGGCTGAGGGCAGGCTGCCGCTTGGCATGATTGGCCGTGGAGGCTGCCTGCTGGGGACGGGGCAGCACTATAGGAGGTTGCACGGTTTTACCCGGGCCGGCCACTTGTGTACGATCGTACGCAGAAGTCCCGATGGAGTCTAATCCTTCCAAGTGGGAACTGCATACGTCATCGGCTAGCACCGTGCCGCCCCCACCGGCATGAAGCGTTCGCGCCATGCCACAGGCCAAGAGGCTGCTTCAAACGCCGAGGGTCTTTGCTGGACGGGCATATTAACGCTCGCGCCGTTGTACTTTCCTGATCCTGTTTTCCTACACACCAAGGATGAAGATGCCAGACGTTATCAGCAACACGCGCCAGTTGGTGCGGGCACGATGGGGCGTCTTCGGTGCTTTCACTCTCGTGGGTTTCTTAACAGCCATCTGGTTGGTTAATATCCCCGCGATCCAGGAGCGGACAGCAACTTCACATGCTGTGCTCGGCGGGCTGATCCTGCTCCTGGGACTGGGGGCGCTCGTTTCGATGCAATTTGCAGGGAGACTGATCGGGCGGTTCGGAAGCCGTGCCTCGACCGGGCTCGGATTGGTCATTTTGGTCGTCACTGTTAATCTCCCGGGATTGGCGAGTGATCCGGTATCGCTGGGACTGGCCTTGTTCATCTTTGGTCTGGGCCATGGGGTCACGGACGTAGCGATGAATCAGCATGCCGTCGTCGTTGAACGCGGATATCGTCGACCGATCATGTCAGCTTTCCATGCCTTCTATTCCCTCGGTGGTGCGGTGGGTGCAGTTGCCGGTGCCGCCGCTCAGTCCTTGAGTCTGGAGCTGCCCTGGACGCTGCTGTTTGCGAGTCTGCTGGGAGTGGCGGCCATTTCCTTTGCAGCGCCTGCTTTGCTGCCCCGGGCGCAGGAAAGGCGGCTCGAAGCCGGACTTCCTCATGGCGGCACGGCGGAAAACGCCGCCCCTGCGGAGGGCGTTCCAGTCCCCCGCCGGCGTGGGCGCGTATTTACGCTGGCGGTCTTGGCTTTCCTTATCCTGTTGTCCGAGGGGGCTGCCAACGACTGGAGCGCCCTTCAAACCGTCGAGCGGCTTAACCAGCCTGAAGCCGCGGCGGCCCTTGCGTACGGCGCGTTCGCCGCCGCGATGACCCTGGGGCGGCTTCTGGCTGACCGTGTGGCCCATGCATTCGGACCGGTAAACGTGGTTCGATATGGTTCGCTGGTCGCCGGAGGGGGAATGCTCGCTGTGGTCACCTCCGGTGTCTACCCGCTTTCCCTGCTGGGGTGGATCCTGTTCGGGCTCGGCCTCGCAGGCATCATCCCTCAGGTTTATACGGCTGCCGGAGACGCAGGAAAATCGGATTCCGGGAAGACATTGGGCCGTGTGGTCAGTTGCGGGTACGTCGGCCTGCTGGCCGGGCCGGCCATCATCGGCTGGTTAGGCGGACTCGTGAGTCTGACAGCGGCCCTCGTCCTTCCCCTGATCTTCTGTGTTCTGGGGATATTCCTGGCCAAGGCGGTGGCGCGGGAAGCCACGGGGACACCGGCGGGGTTTCCTGCGTTGGCTGGATCCTCCAGCGACCGGCCAGAAGGATAACACGGCCGCCACCGGGGATGTCCCCGGGTTTCCTTTCCCGGCGCTGCCGCGTGAATCCTTCGACCGGCCACGCGCGCTGTGGGGCCAGTGGCTCCGGGCTCCCTGCAGGAGGTGGATGGGTTCCCTCCCGGGACAGCAGGCGTCGGCAACCCGTTAGGCGTGCTGTGCTGCGCCCGGACATGTTCCTTACTCACCGCTACTATCGGCATACGTACGCTGTGCGTGCCGGAACCGGCTCCGTCGGCCGGCACCCGCGGCCTTGAAACCGGTAACCGGCACCTACATGTCAGCGGACGAGGAAGTCAATGGGCTGACGCTGGCCGGTGCGTGCTGCCTCAAGGATCGAGATGCTGACGGACAAGGCGTTTATGGCGTCCAGGCCGTCCACGATGGGCTGGGATCCCTCGTATATCGCCGATTTGAAGTGCTCGAGGGTGATGTCATACGTGTGCCGGCGGTCGTTGATCCGGACCTCGTGCCGGCCGCGCCGGTCAGCCAGAATGACTGAGCCATTCGGCTCCGGGGTCATGACGTCGATACCCAGAATGCTGCCATGCTCGCCGTTGACCTGGATGTAGGACGGGGTGAAGGGCAGCGTGAACGAGCCTGGAAGTCGACGAGGACTGATTCGTCATACCGGATGGAGGCGCTGGACGCGTCCTCGGCTCCGGACGACCACCTGCCTTGGGAAAGGCTCGAAGCGACAACATCCAGCGGGCGGGTCCCCAGCAGCGTTCACGATCGAAGCGTTATGACATGAAAGGTCCATGACCACCCCGGCGCCCGGAACGTTTTCGAGCAGCCGCCACCCCCGCAGGCGGTCGGGCAGCAGCGTTGAGTGCCGGACGTTGATACTGAGCGGCCGCCCGATGCGCCCCCCGCCTACCAGTTCACGGATCTTTCGATGTGTTCCGGCAGCAGGAAGGTGATGGTTGACGGCCAGTACCACGCCGGACTGCTCGCATGAGGCCAGCATCTCGTATGATTTATCGAGATCTGTTGCGAGCGGTTTTTCGCAAAGGACGTGCTTGCCGGCTGCCGCCGCTGCCAGTGTTTGACGATGGTGGTGCTCGTTCCGGCTGGATATGTAGACCACCTCGATATTGCCGTCAGACAGGAGAGAATCAAGATCATCGTGGTGTCTGGGGATGCTGTTGCGCACGGCATAGGTTTTGGCATGCTTCCTGTCGCCACTGACGACGCCGGCGACGGTGTCTCCGACTCTGCGGATCGCGGGAATCATCCGGGTCGCCGTAATGTCGCTGGCACCCACGAGACCCCAGCTGAGGGGTGGCGCGCTTGTCATTTATCCTTGCCCGTCCGAAGCGTATGTCACCCATGCGGCCGATAGCCCGCCTGCCCCAACCAGCAGAGGCACGAGCCCCAAAGCAAAGAGGGCAGTACTGGCAGCCGGGATGCACAGCACCAATCCGACGACGACCAGGATCAGCATCGAGAACGCGAAACGTGGAATCAAGGTTCTGCTCTCCAGACCCAACGGCGTCGGCGGCTTCATCACCCCGATGCAACCACCGACGCCGTCCGAGGTCCTAGTTGGAGGGGAAGTTGTAGGAGGCGCCGGAGGCGTGGGTGGGTTCGGGCCAGCGTGAGGTGATGACCTTGCCGCGGGTGTAGAAGGAGACGCCTTCGGGGCCGTAGATGTGCTTGTCGCCGAAGAGCGAGGCCTTCCAGCCGCCGAAGGAGTGGTAGGCCACCGGGACGGGCAGTGGCACGTTGATGCCGATCATGCCGACGGTGACAGAGCGCTGGAACTTCCGTGCTGCCGCGCCTGAGGAGGTGAAGATCGCGGTGCCGTTGCCGTACGGGTTGGAGTTGATCAGCTTGATGCCGTCCTCCAGGGTGTCAACACGGACGACGACGAGGACGGGTCCGAAGATCTCCTCCTGGTAGGCGGTCATTTCGGTCTTGACATGGTCGAGCACGGTGGGCCCGACCCAGAAGCCTTCTTCGTGGCCCGGCACGACGAGGTCGCGGCCGTCCACGACCATCGCGGCACCGGCGGCTTCGGCCTCGGTGACGATCTTCACGATCCGTTCCTTGGAGGCGGGGGTGATGACCGGGCCCATTTCGGCGCCGGGCACGGTGCCGTTGTTGACCTTCACGGCGGTGGCGCGTTCTTCGACCTTCTTGACCAGCAGGTCCGCGGCGTCACCGACGGCGACGGCGACGGAGATGGCCATGCAGCGTTCACCGGCGGAACCGAACGCGGCGGCGGCGAGGTGGTCGGCGGCGTTGTCCAGGTCGGCGTCGGGCAGGATGATGGCGTGGTTCTTCGCCCCGCCGAGGGCCTGGACGCGCTTGCCGTGGGCGGTGGCGGTCTCGTGGACGTACTTGGCGATCGGGGTGGAGCCAACGAAGGAGATGCCGTCCACGTCCGGGTGGGTCAGCAGGCCGTCGACGGTTTCCTTATCGCCGTGCAGGACCTGGAAGACGCCGTCGGGCAGGCCGGCGTCCTTCCAGAGCCTGGCCAGCAGCAAGGATGCGGAGGGGTCGCGTTCGGAGGGCTTGAGGATGAAGGCGTTGCCGGTGGCGATCGCCATCGGGGCCATCCACAAAGGGACCATGACCGGGAAGTTGAACGGGGTGATGCCGGCGACGACACCGAGGGGTTCGCGGAAGGAGAACACGTCGATGCCGGTGGAGACCTGGTCGGAGTAGTCGCCCTTGAGCAGGGACGGGATGCCGCAGGCGAATTCGATGACTTCCAGGCCGCGGCCGATCTCGCCCTTGGCGTCGGAGAGGACCTTGCCGTGCTCGGCGGTGATCAGCTCGGCAAGCTCATCGATGTGGTTGGCGACGAGTTCGCGGAACCTGAACAGGACGGCGGTGCGCTTGGCCAGGGAGATGTCACCCCAGGAGTCGGCAGCCTTGCGGGCGGCGGCGACGGTGGTGTCCAGGTCGCCGCGGTTGGCCAGACGCAGCTCAGCCGACACGGCCCCGGTGGCCGGGTTGTACACGGGCTGGGTGCGGTCGCCTTCGCCGGCGGTCTCGGCACCGTTGATGAAGTGGTTGATGGTGGTGGTGACGGTCGTCGTTGACATAGAGATGACTTCCTTGGTCTGAGGCTTCGGGGGCTGTGGCTTTGATGGAGGGTTAGCCGAGCAGCTTGCGCTGGCGGTTCTTGTGGCCGGTGTAGGTCCGGTAGGCCTGCTGGTGGCTCAGGCGTAGATCTCCTTGTAGAGGCCCTGGATCTGCTCGAGGTCGGGGATGATCGGGTTGTTTCCCGGAGAACCTGACGAAAGTGCCTGTTCGGCCATGAGGGGGATCTTGGTTTCCCAGGCTTCGCGCCCGATGCCGAAGGCCTCGGGCGTTGGAACTTGGAGGTCATGGTTGAGTGCGTGAAGTTCGGCCACGAGGGCCCCGGCAGCGTACTCGTCTGAACTGGATGAACCGGCTACGCCGAGGGCCCGTGCGCAGTCCGCATATCGTGTTTCGGCGGCAGATACTGAAAACTCCGTCACCGAGGGGAACAGCATGGCGTTGGCCAGGCCGTGGGCTACGTGGAAGTGCGCGCCGATGGGCCGGCTCATTCCATGAACCAGGGCCACGCTGGAGTTCGAGAAGGCAATTCCCGCTTGCGTTGCCGCAAGCATCATCGCTTCCCTGGCCTTCGCGTTCGACCCGTCGCTGTACACACGGCGTAGGTTAGGGCCGATGGTTCTAATGGCCGACAAGGCGAACGAGTCGGAAAACGGGTTGGCCTTTCGGCTCACGTAGGCCTCAATGGCATGCGTCAGTGCGTCGATGCCCGTGTCGGCCGTCAGGCGGGAAGGCATGGAGAGCGTGAGTTCGTAGTCAATCACGGCCGCTACCGGCAGGAACGAGATGCCGGCGCACAGCATTTTTTCCTGCGTCTCAGAATCACTGATGATCGTAAACTGAGTAGCTTCCGAGCCGCTGCCGGCCGTGGTCGGAATCGCAATGACGGGGACCGACGGACCGTTGTTGTTCCGCGGTGCTTTGAAATCACGCATCCGCCCACCTTGGCGACCCAGGAGGCCAAGGGCTTTGGCCGTGTCGATGGCGCTCCCCCCACCCAGACCGATGATGACGTCAGCCCCGTGGTCGCGGACAGCCTGGACGCCTTGTCCCAATGAATCCGTGGTGGGATCGGGCACGACGCCTGAAAATACCGCCGCGGCGAACCCGTTCTTCTGGATGGACCGAGTGACTGCCTCCACAATCCCGGTGGTCAGCATGAACGAATCGGTTACGATGAGCGGTCGGACAGAGCCCAATTCCTCGAGCAGCACTCCGACGCTGTGGATGGCTCCCCCGCCGACTTTGATGATTCTCGGGAGGGCAATATCAGCGACCATTGGACACCTTCGTTGTTGTTGTTAGCCGCTAGCGAGATTGGCGGCAGTTTGCGAATACATTGGCTCGACATCAGCCCTGGGGGTCACGCCGGGCGTTTAGGCGCCTAGGCAGACCAGATCTCATAGCCTTCCGCTCTCTCGACCATCAATCTGGTGACGGGGCCATCAGCAGCGAGCCACAGGATATTCCCATCGGCGGTGACGTCTTCCACCACTCCCGCCCATGTTGGGAAGGTGGCGTGCCAAACCTCGACAGTCTGTCCCCTGACGGAAGTCCAGTCCTGCACGAGCCGCGATACATTCCGTGCGTACGCGGGGTTCCACAAATACGGCACAACATAACCATTCACGACTTGTCCAACCTTTTGACGGGGGGCTTAAGGGATGGTGCCTGTTCGGGGACGTGTGGCCGCTTCGGGGTTCCTTCGCCCGCACGGGCGGCACCCTCATCTGGGTGCGCACCCGCCATGTTCCGTGGCGAAGCGGGCATGTGGCTGGCCGCGTAGAGGGTGGAGAACAAGCTGCCGCTGGGCACCATGGTTGGCGGCGCCTGTTCGGAACTGCCCGCCAGGAACCAGGCCATGAGGCCGGCCGGCCGGTCAGAATCCGGTTCTTCGTCCCCGGGCATGCGCCGCGGAGTCTTTGTCCCCATGCAATGCTCCCTCCGTACTTCAGCTCCGTCCTGGCCGAAGTCCCACGGCTTTGAACGCTTACAGATGATGGCACCGTCGATCCGACAACCGGTTTGTTGTTATGTCGAACGAGGAACGGTAAGGAACCGCGGCGGTCCGGGACGGCGCGAATTTTCGGGATGAGCCCCGGTGGAGCGCCCATGGCAGGCACTCCACCAGTTGCGGCGCTAGTAGGCCCAGGCCGGGCGTTCGTCCCGGACACGAGCGGCCCGGATGTCACCGGATCGCGCGTGGCCTTCGAAGTTCTCAGCCCGCGCCGCCCTGCCCAGCAGCTCACCCAGTTCAGCGCTGGCGGCGGTTGTCGTCACCTCCTGGTACGTCACTGTCTTGATGAACTTTCCAACCCAGAGGCCGCCCGTGTAGCGGGCCGCATGCCGAGTGGGCAAAACGTGGTTGGTGCCAATGACTTTGTCTCCAAAGGACACACAGGTGTTTTCGCCCAGGAACAGGGCCCCGTAATTGATCATGTTGTCCAGGGCTTCACGGGGGTTGCGGGTGAGGATCTGGACGTGTTCGCTGGCGAACTCATCTGCTACCGCGTAGGCCTCCTTCAGATCCTCGACCAGGATCACCTGGCCGTGATCCCGCCATGCCACTTCTGCGACGGCGCGGGTGGACAGGCCAACCAGTTGGTGGTCGATTTCTGCCAACACCTGCTGCCCAACCTCACGTGACGTCGTGACGAGGATTGCCGGGGAGTCCGGGCCGTGTTCGGCCTGGCTGAGCAGGTCAACCGCGATCAGGAACGGGTCGGCCGTCTCATCAGCGACGATGAGGACCTCGGTGGGGCCGGCGAAGAGGTCGATGCCGACCTCACCGAACAGCTGACGCTTGGCCTCGGCCACATAGGCGTTGCCCGGGCCAGCCAGGAAATCGACTGGCGCGATTGTCTCGGTGCCCACTGCGAGGGCTGCAACGGCCTGAACCCCACCGAGGAGGTAGATCTCGTCGGCTCCCGCCAAGTGCATGGCGGCGATGGAGGCGTCGGGAACCACTCCGCCGGCGGCGGGTGTTGCCGCAGCGACTCTGCGGACGCCGGCAACTTTTGCGGTCACGATGGTCATATGGGCGGAGGCCAGAAGTGGGTAACGGCCGCCGGGAACGTAGGCGCCTACAGCGTCAATGGGGATGTTTTTCTGTCCGAGGATAATCCCGGGTTCGACTTCTGCTTCAAACTCTGTCAAGGACTGGAGTTGCAGGCGGGCGAATCTTTCCACGTTGCGTTGGACGGTTTTGATGTCCTCCACGGTCTGTTCGGGGAGTCGGGCGATGGCGGCATCGATCTCGTCGCGGGACAGGAGGAACGACTCGGGAGACCACTTGTCGAACTTCTCGGAATAGGAACGGACGGCCGCGTCGCCCCGTTCACGGATGTCGGCGATGACAGCTTCGACGGTTTCCCGCACACCGGGAGGCGAGGTCGGGTCGGAAATGGTGACTTCAGCATTCTTGAGGGAAGCGCGCAATGGATTTCTCTTTCGTTGCAGGAGCCAGAGCGCAAGTAGTGCGTGTGCTCCACGTTACTTGGAAACGATCCAACCATAGCATTGCATGCCTACTTAAGCCAGAAAAGAAAGTATTTACTTATTGTTAGGTCCACCCAGTGGACTCTAATCAAACTAAAACTTATGTTTTTGTCATACAGCTACGCGTTTTGTTATGGTCAAGATTTGGCCGCCTAGTGCCTGTTGCGAGTCGACAGGAGTGAAGCCGGCCCGGGAGAAGTTAGGTGGTGAAGCATGGCCGATGTACGCCAAACACGTGTCGAAGCTGACTTGTTGGGTGCGCGGGACATCCCCGCCGCCGTTTACTGGGGAATCCATACGCTCAGGGCCACGGAGAACTTCCGATTGCGGGGTGAAACCGTTGGGAGCGCGCCTGGTCTTGTGGCTGCCCTGGCCGGCGTGAAGGAAGCGGCTGCGGAAGCGAATATGGAGCTGGGGCTGCTGGATGCCAGGGTCGGAACAGCCGTCGTTAAAGCCTGCCGGGAACTGAGGTCCGGGCTTTTCCAGGACCAGTTTCCGGTCTCCCTGATCCAGGGCGGGGCTGGGACCTCAACCAATATGAATGCCAACGAGGTCATCGCCAATCGGGCCTTGGAGCACCTGGACGAGCCCAGGGGGTCCTACGGTGTGGTGAGCCCCAACGAGCACGTGAACATGGGCCAGTCGACAAACGATGTCTACCCAACGGCCTTGAAGCTCGCCACCATCAGCGGCTGCAGGGGCCTCATTGCGGCTTTGGAAGAGTTCCAGCGCATCTGCGAACGGAAGGCGCGTGAGTTCGACCATGTCGTGAAGATGGGGCGGACCCAGCTGCAGGACGCGGTCCCGATGACGCTGGGACAGGAGTTCAGAAGCTACTCGGTGACCATCCGGGAGGACGTAGCGCGCCTTGAAGAGGCGGTAGCCCACCTGCATGAGATCAATCTTGGGGCTACGGCCATTGGCACCGGCCTGAACCCCCATCCGCGCTACGCATCGATCGTCCGCGCGAAACTCGAGGCCATTACCGGGTTTCCGGTGACCACCAGCCCCGACCTCGTCGAAGCCACACAGGACTGCGGCGTCTTTGTCCTGATTTCCGCCACCGTGAAAAGGGCTGCTGTTAAGCTCTCAAAAATCAGCAGCGACCTGCGCCTTCTGTCTTCGGGCCCACGGGCAGGCCTGGCTGAGATCAACCTCCCGGCGAGGCAAGCCGGTTCCAGCATCATGCCGGGGAAGGTAAACCCGGTCATTCCTGAATTGGTGAATCAGGTCGTCTTCGACATCATCGGAGCGGACGTCACCGTGTCCCTGGCCGCAGAATCAGGGCAGCTGCAGCTGAACGCCTTCGAGCCAATAATCGCTGCCAGCCTGTTCCGCAGTATCGACCACCTTCGGGTGGCCGTTACCGCCCTCGGCGAGGCGTGCGTCGAAGGTATCACTGCCAACGAGCAGACACTGGAAGATCACGTCGCCAACAGCATCGGAGTCGTCACAGCCCTGAGCCCATACCTCGGATACAAATTGTCCGGGGAGATTGCAGCTGAATCCCTCTGCACGGGCAGGGCCGTTACCGACCTTGTTCTTGACCGCGGCCTCCTCGGTCCTGATCTTCTGGCGCAGCTGCTGCACACTGCGGTAATCGCCAGAGGGGGAAAGCTGCCGGAAACCCCTGCCTTGACGGTGCTATCCCCACGAGAGCTATAGGATTGTCTTATGACATTGGCCCAGCTTGAGGCATTCGTGGCGGCTGCCACCGGACAGACATTCACCGCGGCAGCTGTGGAGCTCGGCATGAGCCAGCCTGCGGTGTCGGACCTGATCCGTCGGCTTGAAGGAGAATTCGGAGTGCCGCTGTTCAACCGCAGCGGCCGCGTGCTGCTGCTAACAACCGCCGGCGAGGAGCTGCTCCCCTACGCAGAACAGACCGTTTTCTCCGCCAAGCAAGGCACCGAGGCGGTCAACGCGCTGCTGTCCCTTGGCGGCGGCACGGCAACCTTCGGACTGCTGCGCAATGCTGAGTTCTACATCCAGCAGGATCTGGCCAAGCGTTTCCGTCAAAAGCATCCCAATGTTCGCATCCGACTCGTCGGTCAGAACAGCGCAGAGACTGTCAGCGACGTCGTAGCAGGCCACCTCGAAGCCGGCCTTGTGACCCTGCCCGTCGAGGACGACACCCTCGACGTGCTGCCACTTGCGCGAGACGAAGTCGTCTACGTCAGCGCAGTGCCGGAGCGCGTTCAAGCGCCGCCGAGCATTGAGGCCATCTGCAGCGCGCCGCTCATTCTCTACGATGCCCATTACGCCCGAACCGACCCTGCCCGCAAGCAGCTTTCGGCCAGAGCACGCCTTGA
The DNA here is from genome assembly GCF_059568005.1 of Arthrobacter sp. BGA-UO-ETr-C19. NCBI lineage: Bacteria > Bacillati > Actinomycetota > Actinomycetes > Micrococcales > Micrococcaceae > Arthrobacter > Arthrobacter sp. BGA-UO-ETr-C19. Next base: position 352,820 of record NZ_JCAQPC010000023.1, on the reverse strand, counting down.
AGGACTGACACTTAACGCCGGAATCGAGGTGGAGTACCTTTCGGCAGCCCTGTCACTGGCGGCTGACGGGTTCGGTGACACCATCGCGTGCCGGGCTTCTCTGGAGTCAGAGGTCTACCCCTTGGGGCTGCACGCCGTTTCTATGGCTGAACCGATGTTCGACACCCTTGCACTGATCAAGCGTCGTGGCCAGCTGCTCTCCCCCGCCACGAAGGAAATGGCCCGACTGGCGCATTCGGCCCTGATCGACCACCAAAGCTCAGATCATGGCACCGCTGAAATACTCGACGGCGGACACGATATTGAGGCATTCCTGGGAGAAGGCCGCTAATCGACACGGCCTACCCACGTGGAGCGGCAAGCGGCCGGGCCGAAGAGAACGCAAAAGGTGGCCGGCACCTCCAGGTGCCGGCCACCTTTCATCTCTGCAAATAGGCAGAGACTACACCCCCCGCTGGTTGCGGGAGTGCCGCGGCGCTACCGATCGAAAACGGGCAAGGAGCGTAGCCACCGGGAGAACCTGCCGGTCCGGTCACCATCCGCGGGAAAGTGGAAATCCGGATCTGTTGCCCCAAAAGGCAGGTACAGGTCTGCCTTGGGAACCGCCAGCTGCTCCACCGGGTTACCGTTCGTATCCATGGAAACTCCTCCGTTCTCGAATTCATTGTTAGGTAAGGAATCGTCTGGCACGTGATGGTCTAAACAGAACCGGCCACGTGCCAGACGGTGGAAAGAGGTGCGCCTTGCCGAGGCGGCTACCGCCCCGCCAGGGATCCGGCGACGCCGCCGACGCTGAAGTACCTGTTGAGGGTTGCAAACACGATGGCCGGTGGCAGCATCATGATGACCGCTACTGCCATCACCGAACCCCAGTCCGTTGAGTGCTGCTGGAAGAACGTCTGCACACCGATGGGGAGCGTGAAAGTCCCTGATGACCGAAGAAAAATGCTGGCCACGAGGTAGTCGTTCCATGCCATCAGGAACGTGAAAATCGCTGTGGAGAGAATCCCGGGCAGCGAGTTCCTCAGAACAATGTGCCAGAAGCTGCCGAAAACAGACGCCCCGTCAATCCAGGATGCTTCTTCCAGGCTGCCCGGGATGCCGTCCATGTAGGAGGCCATCATCCAGGTGGCCACGGACATTGAGCTGGCCACGTACAGGATCGTGATGCCGATGAGGTTGTCGGCGAGCCCCAGGCCCGAGAAGAGGATGAACAAGGGAATGACGGAGGTGATGACCGGCAGTGACTGGATGACGAACAGAAGCAGCGAGTAGCCTTCAACGAGCCGGCTGCGGCCCCGAGAAAGCACGTAGCCGGCGGGGGCAGCGACCAGCACGGAGACCACGACCGTTGCAAGCGTCACCTGGAGGCTGTTCAGGAGCCATGCCACCACCTGCGTGTCCACGATGACGTGGACGAAGTTCTCCAGCGTGAAGTCGCCTGTACCGTTGTCGGCTCGCAACGACAGCACAAAAGTGCCTGCAATGGGGACCAGTGCGACTGCTGCGATCGCGGTCAGCAGCCAGAAGCGCTTCCATTTTCCACGGTCGGCCGGATCGAGGTTCCGACGCATCGGAGCGCTTCGGAGGTTCCGTGTGAGCTGGGTGGTGGTCATTCGACTCTCGACTTTCGGATCTGCCTGAACAGGAAGGTGGCGACGGTGGCCAGAGCGATGGTCATGATGAAGGCGATGGCCACACCCGGTCCGGTCTGGAAGTTTTGGAAGACAGTCCGGTACGCCAGCACGACGAGGGTGCTGGTGGATCCTACCGGGCCACCGTGCGTCAGCAGGTAGATCGCAGGGAACTCGTTGACGCAGAAGATCGTCATCAGGACCCAGGAGATGTACGTCGGCTTGGCGATGATGGGAAGAGTCATGTACATGAACTGCTGGCGCGGTGTGGCGCCGTCGATCTTTGCTGCCTCGTAGACACTTTCGTCAACCGAAGTGAGCGCGGCGCTCATCATGAGCATCATGAAGGGAAAGTTCAGCCACACGATGAACAAGCAGACAATGACCTGGGCGAGGAAGGGATCTGAAAGGAACCGTACTTCGCCCAGCCCCAGTGAGCGGAACAGCGTGGGGATGGGGCTGGAGTCTGTGCCCAAGAGCCAGTTCCAGGAGGTTGACGAGACAACGACCGGGACCACCCATGGCAGTAGCAGCAGTGTCTTGATCAGACCACGTGCCGGAACTCTTTTTTGCAGTACGAGTGCGATTCCGAGGCCTGCCAGCCAGCTGCCAAAGACGCCGGTGATGGTGAAGACCAAGGTAAAGCCGGCGGCCTTCCAGAAGGCCTCCCCGCTGAGGACGCGGGCGAAGTTATCCAAACCAACGAAGTCACCGGCGTTGATCAGCGATCCGTCGTGGACGGACTGGAATGCAGCGTAGACGATCGGGTATGCGTTGGTCAGCAAAAGGATGATGACCGACGGGGCGATCAGGATCGCCATCGTCGCACGCGACTGTCCGGCCACGTGCTGGCGCCGGGGCTTGTTTCGGCGGGCTGAGGGTTGTGACTTCGCCCCCTGGGCGGCTTGGGACCGCCCCGCGGGTGTATCAACTAGCGAAGATTGGGAAGTCATGACGACACAACAGCCTTGATATCGCTCTCGAGTTTTGTGAGGGCCGACTTGGCATCGCTCTTGCCTCCGAGCAGGGTCTGGCAGAAATCAGCCATTGCCTGGCCGCCGTCGATCGCGGCGAGCTTGGCAGACGACTGGCTTCCCTTCGTAGCAAGGGTCTTCGCGATCGGCTGCCACTTTTTCACGATTTCAACGTTGGACTGGCTTGCGGTGAAGAACGGGGCTTCGGCGATCGACTTCAGCGCCGGCAGCTGCGAGACCAGCTTCTTCTCCCACAGGACCTTCATGTTCTGCAGGTAGTGGGTGACGAATGCCTCCGAAGCCTCTTGGGAGGCGGTGTTTTTGTACATCATGATGTTGTTGACGTACTGGATTGTGCCTGTGTCTCCATGGGGTCCCGTGAGCGGATTCATGACGACGACGTCCTTGTCACCAAGGGCCTCGTCCAGGCCCAGGTAGTAGAAGCCCATGCCGATCTTTTTGTTGGTCCACTGGGTGACCAGATCGTCGTCTTTCAGGCTTACGGCCCCGGGGTCGGTCAAGCCTGCCTTGACCGCCTCAATGACGAACTCCGCGGTTTCGGTGTTCCGGTCCGTCACGATGTCGAGTTCGCCGCCGTCGTTGAACAGACCGCCGCCGTTGTTGATCATCAGGCTGAGGATGGCCATGGGCCCGAAGTTGCCGCTGCCTCCGCTGATGCCCCAGGCGTAGTAGCCCTTGGCTGCGATCTTCTTTCCGGCCTCAATGAATTCGGGCCATGTGGTAGGTGCGGCGACGCCCGCGGCCTCAAGCACGGACTTCCGGTACCAGAGGGTCTGGATGTCAACGGCCCAAGGAACGGCGACTGAACCTTCCGGGGTCTTCATCGCATCAAGGACGTTGGGCAGGAAGTCGTCGTGAAGACCATTGGACTTAAAGGATTCGATGAGCTTGTCCGCGTACTCAACGGCGCCTTGTGCTGCGAATTGGAAGGCCTGGAAGCCGCCACCGGTGGATACGGCCGGGCCGGTCTTTGACGCGATGGCTGATGAGTAGGTCTCGTTGAAGCCGTTCCAGAGAACCTGCTGGTAAGAGACGTCTTTGACGTTCCCGGCGCCCTTGAAGGACTTTGCAAGCTTTTCTGCTTCAGCGGCGTACGCGGATGGACCCCACGGCATGTCCCAGAACTTCAATGTTCCAGAAGCTGCGGAGCTTCCTCCTCCTGCGGCGCATGCGGAAAGTGAGGCTGTCAGCGCTGCTGCCCCGGCAAGGGAGATAAAGCCGCGCCGGGACATGTTAGAGACCAGCGATGCGTTGTTGTTCATTACTATTCCTCCGGTTTAGCTGATGGGTTGGGGAGATTGTTGGCTTACACGCCTCACGACGTCGTTCAGATAGTGGAAGCTCTTGGTTGCGGCATCCAACGACCCGCACTCAACGGAGAGAACTGTGTCGTGGTCAGCGGATGCCAGGGTGCGAATGATGCGTTCCCAATCAATGACGCCTTCGCCGCAGGCGCAGCCAAGCATCCCGCGGACTTTTCCGCGGTATTTTTGGGCGTCCTCTACGGAGACATCTTTGGCGTGAAGATGGGTGACGTTAGAGATAATGTCTTCCAGCCAAGCGTGAGGATCGTTCTCGCTCAGGTAGCTGTTGCCGGTGTCCAGGTTGATGGTCAGGACAGGGGTATCGATCAGCTTCATCAGCCGATCCAGCCCTTCAGGTGTTGCCGTGTGGGGGCCGTGGGTTTCGATGGCGATGGCGATGCCACGTGGTTCTGCGACCATGGCGGCTTCTTGGAGGGTCTACTTCATCAAGGTGAAGTTCTCCTCCTCGGTGGTCCAGCCGGGCACGGGCCCGTCGTCGACCATGATCATTGGTGCGCCGCATTCAGCTGCGTAGCGGATGGCCTGTTTGAGGTAGTCCACTGCGATGTCTGGTTTAGCCAGCGGCGCATGGCTGGAGATCGAGGAGATCTGCAGTCCGCGGCTTTCCGCTGCATGCTTTAGCTTCAGCGGGTCATCCAACATGGACCTGCTGTGGAAGTAGCCGGCCTCGCTCAGGAGTTCACGGCCCCAGTGGACCATGGGCTCCACGTACTGGTAGCCGATTTCCGCCGCTCGATCCATAGCCCAGTCGAAGGACTCATTTTCGTAGCGTGCAAACTCGAGATTGAGACCAAGCTTGATATTTCCCATGGCTTTTACCTCGTTAGAATCCGCGCTGAGCTACGTACTCGTCGCGGGTCTCACCGTGGTAGGCGGGGACGGCGATGTCCCACCAACCGGTCGGGTGCATCTCGCTCCAGGGCAGCTCGTGGGCGCTCATGGCTTCGATGACAACGGGGCCTTCCGTGGCGAAACCACGTTCAATCGCTTCCGCGAGCCGGGCGGGATCCTCAACCCGTTCGGCAGTGCATCCGAGGGAGCGGGCGAATTCCGCGATGTTGGCAAAGTAGGGCTTCCCGTCCGGGGTGCACCAGTTTGTGATGAGCCGCCGGTCCGCGCCGAACAGGCTGATCTGCAGGTCCTTGATGGCCTCCCAGCCACCATTGTTCAAAACAACGACGACGAGAGGGGTTCCCAGCATCACAGCGGTTGAAAGCTCGGTTCCGGTCTGCAGGAAGCTGCCGTCACCGACCATGGCCAGGACGGGAGTTCCCGGGACGGCGATCTGGGCGCCGATCGCGGCAGGCAGACCGAAACCGATGCCGGACATACCGCCGGCGACGATGTTGGTCTTGGGCCCGTAGATGGGGAACTCGTTGAAGGCCTGGTTGGCGGGGTTGCTGGAGTCCGTGACCAGAATGCCTTCGCGCGGCAGGGCCTTGCGGATCTCCACCATGGCACGGGAGTTGGTCATGGGGAGATAGTCAGTTTCGCGCATCGGGGCGAGGTGGTCCTCCCAGCGCTGTTTATAGTCCTGGAGTTCTTCGAAGTACTCCGTGCCGTGGTAGTCGGGGCCATCGCCCAGCTGTTCCCGCAGCAGCGCGAGCGAGCTTTTCGCGTCACCGACAATGCCGACCTCGACGGGGTAGTTGCGTCCGATCTCGAATCCATCGATGTCGATTTGGACGAGCTTGGTATTGGACGGGATATTGAAGGTGATTCCCTCTTTGTAGGAGGAGGTGATGCGGTCGCTGAAGCGGCATCCGACGGCGAGGATGACATCGGCCTGGGTCGTCATCCTGTTGCCCGGAATGGATCCCATGTCACCGCAGGGCCAGGCATAGAGTTCGTGGTCGGCTGGGAATGCGCCCTTGCCCATGAAGGAGTGCGTCACCGGCGCACCGAGGCGTTCGGCGATCGATCGCAGTTCCGCGGTGGCGTCAGCCGCGATGACGCCACCGCCAGCGAGAATGACGGGGCGCTTGGCGGAAGCCAACAGGGCAGCAGCTTCAGCGGTGGTCTTTGCATCGCCTGTCGGGCGGGTACGCGGACGCCGGTCACCCGGAATGTGCACGTAGGTGCCGAACTCTGCCTGCAGGTCCTGGGGTACGTCAACGAGGACGGGGCCTTTGCGGCCTTCATTCATCGTGTTGAATGCCTGGGCCATGATCGTGGGGATCTGCTCGAGACGGCTGGGCTGCCACCAGCGCTTGACAACGGGTTCGGCCATGCGCGGGAAGTTGTTGCCATGAGGGCGGTCGATTTCCTGCAGTACGCCGCGGTTTTCCATGTAGGTGTGGACGGCGCCGGTGATAAGGATGAAGGGCTGGGAGTCAGCGAATGCTGTTACCAAACCGGTCAGTGTGTTGGTGGCCCCAGGACCAATAGAGGTGCACACAGCCGCAATTTTGCCCGAGGCCCGGTAGTATCCGTCCGCCATGTGGGCAGCGCCCTGCTCGTGCATGGCGGGTATTACCTGGATTTCGTCTGAGCGGTCAACGAAGGCATCCAGAAGGGCGGTGTTGCCGTGGCCCGGCACGGCGAAGACACGGTCGACGCCTTCGCGGATGAGGCAGTCGACAATCATTTGTCCACCGGTCAGCTGCTTCTCAGTCATTGTGGTTACTTCCTGTAAGTACGGGTGTTATCGGTAGAAATTGGTTCTGACGTGCCGCTGCCCAGTGCTGGCTCGCGCCAGGCACGACATGGTCAGCAACGCGGAAGGCGTTTGCGGCAATCGTCAGCGCCGGGTTCATCACGGGTAGCGATGGGAAAAAGGACGAGTCAACGACGAAGAGGTTGTCGACATCGTGGGTGCGGCAGGTGGGGTCGAGCACCGAGGTCCGGGGGTCTTCCCCCGCCTTGATGGTTCCTGCCTGATGGGAATTCACGGCAATTCCTGTGGTCTCACTGAAGATCATCGGGTAGCCCATCTTGTGCAGGATGCGCTTGACCTCTCTTACGAGAAGCTGGTGGGCCCTGACATTGTTTGGTTTCCAGTTGATCTGGATTGCCTTGTCGTCCCTCAAGGTCACCCGGTTTTCGGGGTCGGGAAGGTCCTCGGTAAACAGCCACCAGTCGACGCTGTGGCCGGCAGCGATGTCCAGCGCCCACTTGGGGATGAGGGGCTTTTGCCCGACCAGCATGGCACCCTGCAGCTTGCCGATCAGTTGGACGTGGCCCAGCGGGTAAGGAAAGTCTTTGATTCCCTTGAGCAGGTAGTCATTGAAGTAGAGCGTCTTCTGGAACTCAACCTTGTTTCGCTTGGGATGGAAGGCAACCATGATGCTGTTGTTGTGCACCATATAGTTCCGGCCGACCATTCCCGACGAGTTGGCGAGCCCGTTGGGATGTTTGTCGCTTGCCGACCTGAGAAGCAGCGCTGCGGAGTTGACCGCGCCGCAGGAAACTACGACCTTGCCTGCCTCGATGAAGATGCTCTTGCCACCGACGACGACCTGGACACCGGTTGCGGTTCGTCCTGAAGCGTCCGTTAGAACCTTTTCGGCGTAGGCGCCGGTCAGGATCTCGACGTTGCCGGTTTCCAAGGCCGGCCGTACGCAGGCGACGTCTGCGTCCATTTTCGCCAGGACCCGGCACGGGAACCCATCACAGGTGCGGCACCGGATGCACGTCCCACCCTGCCTCCAGTCGATACCCAGGGGAATATTGGAAGGAGTGAGTCCCTGTTTGCGCAGGCCGTCCGCGACGGCTTGAATTTCTGGCTCGTGTCCAATTGCGGGATAAGGGAACGGTTCATCCCTGGGCAATGTGGGATCGTCGCGGTGGTCGCCATGGACTTTGTAGACGTGCTCTGCTCGTGTGTAATAAGGAGCCATATCGTCATAGTCGAAGGGCCACTGCGGTGAAGTTCCGTCTTCATGTTCGGAGGCGGCGAAGTCTTCCCGGCGGAAGCGCACCAGCGAAGAGCCGTAGAACTTCGTGTTGCCCCCGACGTAGTAGTACGTGCCAGGGCTAAAGGGCTCTCCGGACGATGAATACCACTTCTCAGCGTTTTTGTATCGGCCATGCTCGAACACGGCATCCGGATCCCAGTTTTGCGGTTCCTGCGGGACAAATCCTCCCCGCTCGATGAGCAAAACGCTGGCTCCGCTGTCTTTCAGAGCATAGGCAAGGGTGCCACCACCCATGCCGCTTCCGACGATGACAACGTCATACCTCGTCCTTGCCGGACCATCGGACTGCAAGGGAGCCTCATTAGCCATTCCTAAAACCTCTCGAATTGGTGCATCTCTGATTGCCTGAATTGGGTTCGCTTCGAGGACTACGAGTGCCGAAGTGCCGCCCGTGAGGCGCCTCACTCATAAGTAAGAGTACACGCTACTGGCATTTACTCAAGCATGAACTTTGGATAAAGTCGTTTTCGGCCTGCTTTCGCGCTCCGGTCCAGCCTTCTTCCGTGATTCGAATCACATCAAGCTGAAATTAGTGTACGATCGTACTTATAAGAAAGCCAGTGTATGTACGTACGTATCGATAGGGAAGGGAAAACCATGACGCGGGAAGAAGCTTTTGCCAAGTGCACCCCGGACTCGTACGTCGAGTTCTATGGCGGACGGTGGCTCGTCGTCCCGTTCGCCCAAGTGGAGCAGCCTCGTTTCTTCGTTTGCTCGCCACAGGCGCTCAGCGGCAGATTTCAGGCCTGAGCCGGCCTGCACCAGCTTGTGTAGAAGGGAACAAAATGGCCGAACCCGCTGTCAACAAAGACATCGCACCTTCCCCCGCCCCGACTACGACCTGGGACGCTGAAGCCGCAGGCTGCGTTCCGCTCCCGGTTGAGGGCAACCCCGAAGGGCTCGCTTCCCTGAACGTTTCGGAAAGCGGCAACCCACGCAGCCGCCGTTTTGATCCCGGCCGCAGTGAACGCATCATTGCCGCCGCCCTCGATGTGGTTGCCGAGCACGGACTGTCTGGCACAACCTACCGCCGCGTCGCGACGAGGGCAGATGTACCGCTGGGGTCGGTGAGCTATCACTTCGAGAGCATGCACGACCTCCTTCTCAATGCGTTCAGACGCTTTGTCTTCGAGCATGTTGCCCGGCTGGATGCAGGTATGAACGGAGCGCAGAACCTGCAAGAAGCGGCAGAAGCAGTTGTTCGCATCATTCACGAAGATGCAGAAGCCAATCCCCCCCGATATTTAGCCCTGGCTCGCGAATTTCAAGCCTTCGCTCTCAGGGAGCCGTCCAGCCGCGAAATTTCCCGGTCCTGGCTCCAGAGCGCCACTGCAGTCCTCGAGCATCATTTCGACCCAATGACGGCTGTCATCGTCGGTTTGCTGATGGAGGGCTTGACGCTGCGTGAATGCATCTGCCGCGACGCCGATCACTTGCCGCCGACTCTCGAGACCGTACGTCGGGTCATTGCCGGACTTTGATCTACGTCCGTTTCAGTTGCTTGAGAAGCGGCTATCACGAACACTGCCGGCAAAACTATGACTAACGACAGCAGACATGAACCCAATAACAATCCGATCAGCCCCGCGGGGCTTTCGACACCGGGCACAGAAGGACTCATTATTCTTGACCCTTTGGCGGCAACAAACCAGGAGGCGGCGGCGCAGGAGCTGCGTCTCACACCAGCTCCGCGCACCAGGGAACAGTCCCGCACTCGTGCGAAGCGTCCCCCAAGCAGCTCACGTCAGGACGCCTTGGATGAAGTCAGCAGATCCCTATGGGCTATGGCCGCGGAGCGCGGTATGGGGCCTAGTCAAGAGAGCTCGGCCACAGCCGGGGAGCCAGAACCGGCACCCGTATCAGAAAACTTCACCGCGGCGTCATCCGTGTAGGCTGCCTTCGAGGGCCGGGAATCAGCCAGGAGCTTTTCAACGGCTTCGGTCACCAGCTTCCGATCATTTTCGTGAGGTTCAAAGGCGCGGTGAATGGAGAGGCCCTCAACCAGGGCATCTAATTGCCGGGCCACGTCCGGCTCAAAGTGAAGCTCGAAGGCCCGTCTGCTGCGCATCATCCAGTCGTGGGTAAGGTGCCGGAAACCTGGCTCGCGCGCAGCTAGCGTGTAAAGCTCCAGCGTCAGGACGAGCGCGTTCCGGTCACCATAAGTATCTTGCAGGATCATTTCCACAACAGCTTCTTTAACCTCGGTAACGCTGGATGCCTCCCGCATCCGCCGCTCGAACCGGTCACTGATACGGGTAGCGAAAAGGTTAAAAGCCTCCTGCAGTAATTCCTCCATGCCTGCGAAGTGATAAGTCATGGAACCCAAGGGAACGTCGGCCATTGCTGCAACCTTACGATGAGAGGTCCCCGCGACGCCTTCCGCTGCAATCAAATCCAACGTCGCCTCAATGATCCGTTCCCGCCGGTTGGGGTCGAACCGCCGCTTGGCCATCAGGAATCACCGATCGTCTTGATGATTCGCGCAGGGGAACCAACCGCGACCACGTTCGCGGGAAGGTCATGCGTGACAACAGCCCCCGCCCCGACGACGCTGTTTTCTCCGATGGTTATTCCAGCCAAGACAATCGCTCCCCCGCCTAACCACACGTTATCTCCGATAACAATAGGCCTGGCTGCTTCAAGCTTGTCCCGTCGGGCCTCGGCCTCCACCGGATGGGTAGGCGTCAGCAACTGCACGCTCGGACCTATTTGGCAGTGCTTCCCGATATGAATAGGAGCAACGTCCAGCGCGGTCAGGTTGAAGTTGATGAACGTGCCCTCCCCAACACTAATTTGCGTACCATAATCAACGTATAAAGGCGGACGGATGTGTGCATCCTCTGCAAGATCGCCGATAAGCTCACGAATAATGCTCTGCGCGGCCGATACATCCCGCACATAGGCCCTGTGGTAGTCCTCAGCAAGCCGAAATGCCCGCTGTTGCCTCGCCGTGATTTCGGGATCATCGGAGATGTACAGGTCACCGGCCTTCATCCGCTCAAAATTGCTTCGAGTATCACCTGCGAAATAGTCCCGCGCCATATGTACAAGTGTACATACCTGAAGGCCTCAGTACACGTGGTTTTCGCTTTCTATGACGAACGATGCGGTTCCCCTGTCGTTCTCCGGCCCCCTGCGTCGGATCTGGATGCGGCAAACGCGTAACGAGCTGCGCCTAGAGGTTTTTTGACTACACCCCAACCTGAGGTCAGGCAGGTGGCGGAAAGACTGTCAGAATAGGGCCTAAACCGCGATTTCTAGACACACCATGGAGAAGGTCTTAGATTCCAACCTGACGTTTCGGCGGCGGGTGGGCTGCTGCAGGGTCGAAGCCCATGCAGCTGCCCCCCAGCTCGTAACTAGTGGCACGTGCAGTCGCGCCCACGGTCCCAGGCGTCATTCTCTCGAATCGTGACCTGCTCCCAAATGGGCTTGGTCAACCCGGGGGCACAGGACGCCACGTTGCGCGTCGCCGGTTGTGAGCGCATCACCGTCGACCCCGAAGAGACCAGCCGCATGGCGGATCGTCCTCGGTTGGATCGTATACCTCGACTACCCCCGCCCCGGCGACGTAGGCTTGGCGCCGTCGCCGGTCGAAGACGCCTTCGGTGGTCCACGGGTGCACGAGGCTGGCTGCAACAATTGCATGACAACTATTTGAAGGAGGCCCGGAACACGATGTTCACGAAGAAAGGCGACGCAGCCGTTCTCAGCAAGCTCAGCGAAGCCCCCGCACAGTACCGTGAGATAGCGGAACGCCTGCATCGCATCATCCGGGAGAGCGCGCCCTCGTTGGAGCCGATCGTCCGCTGGGGACTCCCGTTCTATGTGAAGGACGGGAAGGACATCTGCTACATCAAACCGGATAAGGACTTCATCGCATTCGGCTTTGGCGAAGTTGTGAACCCCGCACGTGAAGAGGGCGCCCACATGCACCCGGTCGCGTGGACCATCACCTCGCTGGACGCTGCGACGGAGGCCAGGATTCGCGCGCTCGTCGAGAAAGCAGTTGCCTGACACGGGTCGATGGCGAATTGGCGGTTGCCTTATGCCTTCCTTGCCTAAACCTCCGCCACCGGAGCCGCGAACTGCGCCTCATACAGCTGCGCGTAAGCCCCACCGGCAGCCAACAGCGATGCGTGCGTCCCCTGCTCCACGATCTGCCCGGCCTCCATCACCAGGATGAGGTCGGCGTCGCGGATGGTGGACAGCCGGTGCGCAATGACAAAGGAGGTTCGGTCGGACCGCAAAGCACTCATCGCCTTCTGCACCAGCAGCTCGGTCCGCGTATCCACTGAAGAAGTCGCCTCGTCCAGGATCAGCACCGACGGCCGGGCCAGGAACGCGCGGGCGATCGTCAGCAACTGCTTCTCGCCCGCCGACACATTGGAGCCCTCATCCTCCAGCACCGTGTCGTACCCTTCCGGCAGGGCACGCACGAACCGGTCCACGTACGTCGCCTGCGCCGCCTCCAGAATTTCCTCCTCCGAAGCGGAGGGCCGGCCGTACGCGATGTTGTCCCGGATGGTCCCGCCGAACAGCCACGTATCCTGCAGCACCATGCCCATCCGCGAGCGCAGCTCGCGCCGGGGAACCGAGGTGACGTCCACGCCGTCGAGCGTTATCCGCCCCGCGTCCAGCTCGTAGAACCGCATCATCAGGTTCACCAGCGTGGTCTTGCCCGCCCCGGTAGGCCCGACAATCGCCACCGTCTGCCCCGGCTCCGCCACCAACGAAAGCCCAGAGATCAGCGGTTTCTCCGGGGAATAGGAGAACGAGACGTCCTCGAACACCAGCCGCCCCCGCCCGCCAACCGGAGCCGCACCCGCAGCCTCCACAGACTGCTCGTCCTCATCCAGCAACGAGAACACCCGCTCGGCCGACGCCACCCCGGACTGCAGCAGATTGGCCATGGACCCCAGCTGGGCCAGCGGCTGGGTGAACTGCCGCGAGTACTGGATGAACGCCTGCACATCACCCAGCTGCATCGCCCCGGACGCCACCTGCAGCCCGCCCACCACGGCGATCCCCACGTACACCAGGTTCCCGATGAACGTCAGCGCCGGCATGATCAGGCCGCTGATGAACTGGGCCCCGAAGCTCGCCTCAAACAGCTCCGCATTCTTCTCCCGGAACCGCTCCTCCACCTCCCGCTGCCGGCCGAACACCTTCACCAGCGCGTGCCCCGTGTACGTCTCCTCGATCTGCCCGTTCAGCTCGCCCGTGTGCTTCCACTGCGCCACGAACAGCTTCTGCGAGCGCTTGGCGATCAGCGCCGTCGTCACCAGCGTCAGCGGCACCGTCACCAGCGCAATCAGCGCCAGCACCGGCGAGAGCAGGAACATCATCACCAGGACGCCCAGCACCGTCAGCAGCGACGTGACCGCCTGGCTGATCGACTGCTGCAGGCTCTGCGAGATGTTGTCCACGTCGTTCGTCACCCGGCTGAGCAGTTCGCCGCGCTGGATGGAGTCGAAATACCGCAGCGGCAGCCGGTGGATCTTCGCCTCGATCCGCTCGCGCAGCCGGTACACGGTCCGCTGCACCACGCCGTTGAGCGCGTAGGCCTGGATCCAGCCGAACGCCGACGCCAGCACATACAGCGCCAGCGCCCACAGCAGCACGTTCGCCAGCGCCGCGAAGTCGATCCCCGCCCCCGGTGTCAGCGTCATCGCCCCCAGCATGTCCGCCTGCGCATCCTGCCCGGATGCCCGCAGCCCGGCAATCACCTGCTCCTTGCTCGCCCCGGCCGGCAGGTTTTTGGACACCACGCCGGCGAAGATCAGGTTGGTGCCCTCGCCCAGCAGCCGCGGCCCGGTCACCGAAAACGCCACGCTGACGACGGCGAGCGCCAGTACCAGCACCAGCCACGCCCGTTCGGGGCGCAGTTCCCCCAGCAGCCGCCGGGCCGACGGCCCGAAGTTCAGTGCCTTCTCCGCCGGGACGTTCATCCCGGCGAACGGTCCGCCGCGTCCCGGTCCGCCGGCGGGCCGGGGAATGCGTACGACGTCGGGCTGCCGGGTTCCGGGGTCAGCTCCGGTTCCGGCCGCACCGGGTTCGGGTGCGGTACCGGTTCCGCGGGCGCGGCTTGGGGTGCTCATGCCGCCTCCTCCGCCGCCAGCTGCGAGGACACGATTTCGCGGTACGTTTCCGACGTCTCCAGCAGCTCCTGGTGCGTTCCGCGCCCGACGATCCTGCCGCCGTCGAGCACCAGAATCTGGTCCGCGTCCACGATGCTGGAGACGCGCTGGGCAATGATCACCAGCGTGGCACCGGCGGTGTCCCGCCGCAGCGCCTGCCGGAGCCGGGCGTCCGTGGCGGTGTCCAGCGAGGAAAACGAGTCGTCAAAGATGTACAGCTCCGGCCGCTTCACCAGCGCCCGGGCGATCGCCAGTCGCTGCCGCTGCCCACCGGACACGTTGGTGCCGCCCTGCGAGATGGGCGCGTCCAGGCCGTCCTCCATGTCCCGCACGAAGTCCGCGGCCTGGGCGGTGGCCAGCGCGTGCCACAGCTCCTCCTCGGTGGCGTCCGGCTTGCCGTACAGCAGGTTGCTCCGCACGGTTCCGGAAAACAGGTACGGCCGCTGCGGCACCAGGCCGATGTGCCCCCACAGCAGGTCCGGGTGCAGCTCGCGCACGTCCACGCCGCCCATCCGCACCGACCCGGAGGTGGCATCGAAAAGCCTCGGCATCAGATTCACCAAGGTGGTTTTCCCCGAGCCGGTGCTGCCGATGACCGCCGTCGTCCGGCCTGCGGCGGCGGTGAAGCTGACGCTGCTCAGGACCGGCCGTTCGGCACCCGGGTAGGCGAATCCGACGTCGCGCATTTCCAGCTCACCGCGGGCGGTGCCCGTTCCGGTCCCGGTGCCGGTTCCAGTCCGGGTGCCGCCGGAAGCATCGTCCGCGAACACCACCGGGTTTGCCGGTGGCCGGACGGACGACTCCGTCTCCAGCACCTCGCCGATCCGGTCCGCCGAGACGGCCGCGCGCGGGATCATCACGGCCATAAAGGTGGCCATCATGACGGACATCAGGATCTGCAGCAGGTAGCTGAGGAACGCCACCAGCGTGCCCACCTGCATGGAGCCGTCCTCGATCCGGAACGACCCGAACCAGATCACCGCCACGCTGGACACGTTCAGCACCAGCATCACCACGGGAAACGCGAGCGCCATCAGCCGCCCGGCCCGCAGCGCCGTGTCCGTGACGTCCGCGTTGGCGCCCGCGAAGCGCTCCGTTTCCAGATCCTCGCGCACAAATGCCCGCACCACCCGGATGCCCGCCAGCTGCTCCCGCAGCACCCGGTTGACGGCGTCGATCCGCAGCTGCATCAGGCGGAACAGCGGCACCATCCGGCTCACGATCAGCCCGACGCCGATCAGCAGCGCCGGCACGCTCACCGCGATCAGCCACGACAGCTGGGCATCCTGCCGGACGGCCATCACCACGCCGCCGATGCTGAGCATGGGCGCGGCCACCATCAGCGTGGCGGACATCAGCACCAGCTGCTGGACCTGCTGGACGTCGTTCGTGGACCGCGTGATGAGGCTCGCCGGGCCAAACCGGGTGACCTCCTGCTCGGAGAACCCGCCCACCCGGGTGAAGATCGCCCCGCGCAGGTCGCGCCCCATCGCCATCGCCGCCTTCGCGCCGAAGTACACTGCCGTCACCGCGCAGGCAATCTGCAGCAGGGTGATGAACAGCATGAGGCTGCCAACGCGCATGATGTAGGCGGTGTCCCCTCTGGCCACGCCCAGGTCAATGATGTCCGCGTTCAGGGTGGGGAGATAGAGGGAGGCAATGGACTGCGCCAACTGAAAAACGACGACGGCGATCAGCAGCCGCCGTTGCGGCTGCAGGTACCGGACAAGAAGCTTCCAGAGCATCCAGGTCCACCTTCGCAGCAGGTCCTCGAAGTGATGGGAAGGCCAGTGTACGTCCGGGGGCTGAGGACAGCCTGTAGGCTGGGGCCGTCGCCGGAAATCCGGAAACATTGCAATTGAACACCGCAAATTGAAGAATGGGGACTTCATTGAGCGATCAGCAGTTGGGCTTTGGCGAGCCCGGAAACATACCGGCGGCTGTCCGGCTCTCGGCGGCCTGCTGGGTGGCCAGCGCCGTGGTGGCCGGCATGATGCCCGTCATCCTGGAGGTGGCCGGAATCGACTTCGGCCAGTCAATCCCGGACTGGGCGGTGCCCTATCTCGTGGCCTTCGCCGTCCCGCTGACTGCCCTGCAGGTACTGGCGGCCCAGCATTTGCTGCACGGCGCGCACTGGGCCCGCATTCTCCTCACTGTCGCTGCAGCCCTGTCGGCGCTCGGCGCCCCCGTCGACCTGACGGCCCTGATACTTGCCGGCCTGGTCCTGACGCTGGCCGGGGCCACGCTCATGTGGCTGCCCGTGGCCAGCCGCTTTTTCCTGCTGCGCCGCAGCGTCCCCGCCTATCCGGCGGCGGCACCTTCCGGCCCCGGCGCCGACGCCACCGCCGCCCTCAAGGGAGAACTCCTGTAACCGACACGCTCCTTCTGCCCTCCGTGGCCGAGGCCCTGGCCGCCCACGGGTCAAACTCCCGGGAGTCGAGGTGGTGGACGGGCTCGCTACGCCGCGCGAGCCGGCGGTGCCGGGCGACTGAAGCCATGCTGGGCAAGCTGAGCCGCCGGCTGGCTGAGGCGGATGACGGGGCAGGCCACTTTCCGGGAGTGGCTCTGGTGTGCTGTCCGCCCGACTGCCTACGGTGATGTTCAGAGATTGACGTCCAGAGAAAGAACAGCATGTCCGCCACCGTGAACGAATATCCCTTTTCGCAAGTCGACGTTTTCGCCCCCGGGCCACAGCCCGGCAACCCGGTTGCCGTCGTCCATGGCGCCGACGGCCTGACCGCCGAGCAGATGCAGAGCTTCGCCAACTGGACCAACCTGTCCGAAACCACGTTCCTGCTCAAGCCCACGCAGCCGGAGGCGGACTACCGGCTACGGATCTTCACGCCGGCGTCCGAGCTTCCCTTCGCCGGCCACCCCACGCTCGGCTCTGCGCACGCATGGCTGGAGAACGGCGGCAAGGCCCAGCGCTCCGGCGAACTCGTGCAGGAATGCGAGGTGGGTCTCGTCAAGATCAGCCAGACCGGCGGCGAACAGTTCTTCGAGGCCCCGCCGCTGCGGCGTTCCGGTCCTGTGGAGCCTGAGGTGCTGGAGCAGGCCATCGCAGGCCTCGGCATCACGCCCGAACAGGTGCTGGACAGCAACTGGGTGGACAACGGCCCGGGCTGGCTCGGCATCCGGATGGCCTCGGCCCGGCAGGTGCTCGACCTGACGCCGGACTTCGTGGCCATGGGACGGCTGAACGTGGGCGTCATCGGTGCCTACGGGGACGGCGGCCCGGCGGACTTTGAGGTGCGCGGCTTCGTTCCCGGCCTGGACATCCCCGAGGACCCGGTCACCGGCAGCCTGAACGCAGGCCTCGCGCAGTGGCTGATCGGCTCAGGCGTGGCGGACGGCAACTACACCGTCAGCCAGGGAACTGTCCTGGGCCGCGGTGGCAGGCTGACCATCACCAGCGAAGGCAGCAGCATCTGGGTCGGCGGCACCAGCCGCACAGTCATCCGGGGCAGCGTCTTCCTGTAATTCCCGTTGCCTGAATTCCGGCCGCCCGTTCAACGAACGTGCCGGGGACGGGCTGGTGCCCCATTGCGCCTGCCCGTCCCAGTCCGTGGCCTTCGTGGGTGATCCGGATGGTGATCTTCGTGTCGGGTCTCTTGTGGGGGCCGCGGCGCTTCTGCACGGCCCCTGGGCAATACTGTCCCCCGCCAGGCTCAAGAATGGCGCAACTTTCCGGCAGGATAGCTGCAAGATCCGGCGTACCCGCCGTCGTCCGATTTAGGGCAGTGCGCGGGCCGTGGGCCGCCTCGGACGGTTGGTGATTGGGACACAGAACGTGACGTGCGCCGCAAAGCAGCAACGTTGCCCGGCCCCGGCGCGTTGGACAGGGGGACGGAAGGAGGCCACATGCTCATTGTTCTGACAGGAATCGACGGTTCGGGGAAAACGACGGCGGCCCGTTCCCTGGTTGCCGCAGCCCGGGCGGAGGGTAAGGACGCGGTTCTGCTGAGCAACTATGCCGGCCGGCGGCGGATGTCCGTGCTCAGCGCCAAACTCGGCGTCCGGCTGCCAGCCCGCCTGGCCGACACGGCCGAGACCACCCTGCGCGTGTTCAACGTGCTGATGTCCTCGGTCCGGGCACACCACTCCACGGGGCTCGTGGTCATGGACCGGCACCTTCACTGCCAGCTGGCGCTGCGCGAGGCGCGGGGCCTGCGCCGCGGACGGCTTCTCCCCTGGCTGCTCCGCGCGCTGCCGACCCCTGACCTGGTCCTCCATCTGGACGTGAGCCCCGAAACCGCGCACCGGCGGATCCTCGAGCGCGGCACGGACGAGGAATCAGTGGCCGAACTGACCATCCTGAGGAACGCCTACCGCGCGCTGCCCGAGTTCGCGGACATGGTGAAGATCGACGCCGGCGGCCCGCCTGCCGATGTGCTCGCACAACTGACTGACGCCGTCGGTCTCCACGGACGACTCAAGGTTTAGTCAAGAATTTCCGAAACGGCCCAATACGCATGCCCTTACGTCCCGCCGGCTGTACATTGGTGCAAGCTCTCCTCTTTCCCCCCAAACCGGAGTGCTGGAAGCCTCCGCGCTGGAGTCGTCTGATTCGCGCGGAGGCTTCCCCTTTTCACCCCCAACCCCACCGTCCGGGCATGGCATCCTCTGGCCATGCCCCGCCGCCGACGATATAGTAAGCATGCTGATGACTTCGGATTGCCGGACCATCATCTGTTCACTTCGACGAAGGAGACACTATGAGCACGAGGGTTGAGAAGCGCATTCTGGTGAACGTGCCGGTCAGCACGGCATACAACCAGTGGACCCAGTTCGAAGACTTTCCGCACTTCATGGGCGGCGTCAAGAAAGTGACCCAACTCAGCGACGACCGCCTCGAGTGGGTGGCCGAAATCGCGGGCGTGAAGCGCAAGTGGGAGGCACGGATCCTTGAGCAGAAGCCGGACCAGAAGGTTGCCTGGGCTGCCACCGAGGGTGCCACCAATGCCGGCTCTGTGGAATTTGAAGACGTGGGCGGCGGCCAGACCTCCATCAAGCTGTTCATCGACTACGAACCCGAGGGGCTCGTGGAGAAGATCGGCGACAAGCTTCACGTTGTGGAGCACCAGGCCGAGGCCGACCTCAAGAGGTTCAAGGCATTCATCGAGGACGAGGGCTACGCCAGCGGCGCCTGGCGGGGCTCGGTCAATGAAGGCGGCTCGGTGGGAACCCCTGGCGTGGAGCACGCGGCCGGATCGCTCGGAGACAGCGGCAAGGCCGGCGTCTCAGGCAAGGTGGCGGCGGCTGCCGGAGTGGCGGCCGCAGCAGGCGCGGCAGCAGCAGTTGCCGCGGGCAGCAAGGACAAGGACTCCGAAACCGTCTATGTCGTCGACGAAACCGTCACCCCGGTGGTTCCGGAGTACACCGAAACCACCGTTGTCACGGATACGACGGACACTCCCGGCTTCTCCGGCGGAACTGCGGCGGGCACCGTTGCCGGCGGAAGTGTTGCCGGCGGAACTGCGGCAGGCACCGGCTCGGCACTGACGGACGAGACCGTCGCCCATCCCTTCGACCAGACCAACGGCCTGATCGACGATGAAGGTGACTCGGACGAGACGATTGCGAGCGACACACGGAGCGCCGCGGACCGGGCCGAAAGCGCGGACCGCGATCCCGGAACGATTCCACCCCTGGGCGGCACCTCCGGCCAGCACTAGCAAAACCAAGTGCCGCCGTCGACCGTTTTTTCGACGGCGGCATCCAGCAAATCGCAAAAGCGGCGGCGGGAATACCCGCCGCCGCTTTTGTCCATTGCTGCCTAAATACGCGCTCCGAACGTTTGATATTGAGCATTGACCTCCACGCCCCGCGGTGGCAACGTGGGATTCATCTTTCGTGCCCCCATGACCGGGGCAGCCAAAGCCATTTTCTTGCCGTGACGCCTACGCCCGGCAACCACAAGTTAATGCCTCATCGGTTGCGGCAGCGATGCCGCGCGCCCGGACATGCGGGATCTTTACGGTTCTCTCATTTGCCGACAAAGTCTTCTCATTGAGGCCTCCCGAACAAACGCTGTTGTTGTGGTTCGGCAGGCTGTGGGGGCCCAAATGGAACAGTTAAGAATTGTTCTTTATTCACATGACTCGTTGGGTCTCGGTCATGTTCGGCGCAATCTCGCGCTGGCCCACGCCCTGAGCAACCAACTCCCGTTCCTGACGGGCCGCGCCGTGACAGGCATCCTCATTTCCGGCACCGCTTTAGCCCCGGGGTTCGATGTCCCGGCCGGCTGGGACTGGGTCATCCTGCCCGGAGTGGAAAAGAGCCCCGCCGGCTATCAGCCCCGCAACCTAAGCGTTCCGATGCAGGACCTCGTCTCGCTCCGCGCAGGCCTGATCGAATCTGTGCTGGGCAGCTTCCGTCCCGACCTGGTGGTGGTTGACCGCCACGCCACCGGCATCCACCGCGAACTTGAAGCCGCCCTGCGCCGGGCCCGCGCGGCCGGGCCCGTCCGCACAGTTCTGGGACTGCGCGAGGTCCTGGATGAGCCTGGGGCAGCCATCGCCGAATGGGAGAACGTGGGCGGCGCGCCACTGGTCAAAGACCTGTTTGACGCCATCTGGGTTTATGGCGATCCTGCCATCCACGATCCTGTGGCAGCGGGCGAAATTCCGGGTTCCTTCTCCAACCTGATCCGCTACACCGGATACCTTGCGGCAGGGAGGCCGCCCGGCTCCGGGAAACTCAGCGTGCAGCGCCCCTATTTCATGACGACGGTGGGCGGCGGCGCGGACGGGCACGCCCTGGCAGCCATGGCGGCGGCAGCCGACGTACCTGCGGGCGTGCGGCATCTGATCGTCGCCGGACCCCAGATGCCGGCCCGGCAGATCACGGACCTGCGGCGGCTCACGGCCCCAGGCGTAAGGATTGCCGAAAGGCTCAACGACATGGTGCTTCACCTGCGCGGGGCCCAGGCCATCGTGTCCATGGGTGGTTACAACACCGTGTGCGAAATCATGGGCACCGACGTTCCTGCCCTGATAGTGCCGCGCATCCATGCCCGCTCCGAGCAACGGATCAGGGCAGCCTCCCTGGCTTCCGCGGGGTACCTGGAATACCGCGAGATCAACACATTGACGCCGGGCATCCTCTCGGGCTGGCTGGTCCGCCGGCTGGGCACCAGGGTGGACCGGAGGCAGGCGCGGCTTGACGGGCTGGTCCGCGTGCCGCAGCTCGCGGCCGAACTCCTGCAGCCCCTGCTGCGCCCTGACGCTTCCGCGGCAGCCGGCAGCCCACGGGAAGGTGCCGCGCATGTTGCCATCTGAACCGGCTACCGCCTACATCCTGAAAATGTACCCGCGGTTCTCCGAGACGTTCATCGTCTCCGAGATTCTGGCGCGCGAGGCCGCCGGAGACAGGATTGAAATCTTCTCCCTCCGGCCGCCCAACGACCCCCGGTTCCATCCCGAACTGGCACGCGTCAAGGCGCCCGTGACCTATATCGCCCGGCCGAAGAGCGCCGAGCGCGTCTGGGAGACCTTCCGCGCCGCGGAGGCCGCCGGGCTCGCCCCGGCGGTGTCCCGGGTTTTCGCGGAACTGGCCACCACGGACACAAACGATGCGATTCAGGCCATCAGCCTCGCCGTCGCCCTGCAGAGCCGCAACATCAGGCACCTGCACGTTCATTTCGCGTCCATCCCCACGACTGTGGCAAGACTCGCCTCGGCCATCACCGGCATTCCCTATTCCTTCACGGCCCACGCGGTGGATATTTTCGTTGAGACCGTCGGCGACGATCTCCGGACCAAGTTTGCCCAGGCCCACCATGCCGTGACGATCAGCGAATACAACCTCCGGTTCCTGCGCCGCCGCTTCCCGGACGTTACCTCCCGCCTGCACCTGGTGCGAAACGGCCTGGAGCTCGAGCGCTTCCCGTACCGCGACCCCCGGCCCATCGGCGCCACGGTGCGGGTGGCCGCCGTCGGACGGCTCGTGGAGAAGAAGGGATTCCAGCATCTGCTGCCAGCCGCCGCCGAGCTCGTGGCCGAGGGCGTCCCCCTTGACCTGAGAATCGCGGGAACAGGAATGCTCGCCGCACAGCTGCAGTCCGCCGTCGAACAGCTGGGGCTTGCGGACCACGTCAGACTGCTGGGGCCGCAGACCCAGGACCAGGTCCATGAGCTGCTGGATTCCTGCGACGTGTTCGTCGCTCCCTGCGTCGTGGCGGCGGACGGCAACGCAGACGGGATGCCCACGGTGCTGCTGGAGGCCATGGCCACCGGCGCGCCATGCATCTCCACTGCGGTGACGGGCATCCCCGAGGTGGTGCACAACGGACGCACGGGAATCCTGACCCCGCCCGGCGACCCGCACCTGCTCGCACAGGCCATCCGCCGCATGAGCGCTCCGTCAACGAACAGGGTGTCCCTGGCGCGCAACGCCCGCGCACTGATCGAACGGGACTACGACGTGCGGCAGCAGGCAGAGATGCTCCGCGCCCTGGCACTCGTGGCAAGGAAGGTGGCGTGATGCGCGTCGCCTACGTCTGCGCCGATCCCGGCGTTCCCGTCTTCGGGACCAAGGGATCCTCGGTCCATGTCCAGGAGATCGTGCGCGCCTGGGGCAGGGCCGGGGCCGATGTCACGGTCTACTGCACCCGTGCCGGGACCGACCGGCCAGCGGACCTGGCCGGGCTGCCCGTCGTCGAAATCCCGCCGCGCCGCGCTGACGGGGCAGGGCCTGGTTCCGGGGCCGGGCCAGCCGGGGAGGAGTGGGAGCGTGCCATCGGGGAGGCAGCAGCGGCCCTGGCGGAGGCGGTGGTCCGGGACGGCTGCGACGTGGTCTACGAGCGCTACTCGCTCTTCAGCCCGGCGCTGGCCATGGCCTCCGGAGCCTTGCGCGTCCCGGCCGTGCTGGAGGTCAACGCCCCGCTGATCGAGGAACAGCAGCAGTACCGGCAGCTGTTCGACCGCCGCCTGGCGGAGGCCGTGCTCCATCGCAACGCCCTGGCCGCGGACACCGTGGCCGCTGTCTCGGAGCCCGTTGTGCGGTGGGTGGAGCGACGGGTCCCGGGCGCCAAAACGCTGCTGGCACCCAACGGCGTGAACACGGAGCGGATCGGTCCCCGGCCGCGCGGCCGCCGCCACCCGCGCCGGCTGACCGTGGGATTCGTCGGCACCCTGAAACCCTGGCACGGTGTCCCCGCCCTGCTCACCGCAGTGTCGCTGGCCAACGCCGAGGCAGGCACCGACGGAAGGTGGACCGTGAAGATCATTGGCGACGGCCCCGGCAGGCAGGACCTCGAGCGGGCGGCAGCCGGGCTGGGCATCGAGGCGGAGTTCACCGGCGCGGTGCTCCCTGATGCGGTGCCCGGGCTGCTGCATGCCTGCGATGCCGCCGCTGCTCCATACCCGCAGCCTGTGCCCGGCCGGGACGACTACTTCTCCCCGCTGAAGGTCTACGAGTACCTTGCCGCCGGCATGCCGATCGTGGCCACGGCGGTGGGCCAGATACCGTCCATCCTGGAAGACGGACGCACAGGCCTGCTCGTTGCGCCGGGCGATTCGTCAGCTTTCGCCGCAGCGCTTCTTCGCCTGGGTGCGGACCCCGCCCTGCGTGAGCGTCTGGGCATCCAGGCGAGGGCAGCCGCCGTCGGGCTTTACAGCTGGGACGGCGTGCTGTCCCGCATCACCGCGGCGCTGCCCCGCCGCCAGGAGGTGGCATGATGAGCGCCAACCCCGCCCACTCCGCGCGCACTGCCCACCCCACCCGTCCGGCCAAGCCTGCGCGTCAGGCTAAGCCTGCGCGTCAGGCCAGGCCAGCGTCCGGGCTGCGGCGGACGCTGCGGTGTGTCCGCCCGCATCTGCAGGGCCACCGTCTCCTCATGGCGGGCGGCTTTGCCGGGCTGGTGTTCGACGTGGTTTTCCGTCTTGTGGAACCATGGCCGCTCAAGCTGGTGGTCGACGCCGTTTCCCGCTCGCTCGGCGCCACACTGCACAAACCCGGCCCCACCATGGAGGCCAGCCTGCAGACACTCATCCTGTGCGGAGCGGCGGTGGTGGCCATCAGCATCGGGCGTGCCATCTCCAACTACTGGTCCGCCGTCTGCTTCGCCCTCATCGGCTCGAGGGTCGCCGCAGACCTGAGGGCACGGGCCTTCCGCCACGTGCAGAGCCTGTCCATGCGTCACCACACACGGGCGTCCACCGGGGACACGGTGCAGCGCCTGGTGGGCGATGTGTCCCGCCTCCAGGACGTGGCAATCACCGCCGGGCTGCCTCTTATGGGGAACATGGCCACGCTGGTGGCGATGATCGGCGTACTGCTCTGGCTGGATCCGCTGCTCTCTTTGGTGGTGGTTTGGGCCGGCGGCGTCTTCGTCCTCCTGTCCCGCGCCAGCTCAGGCCCGATCACGGCGGCGGCCGGCAACTCCCGCAAGGGGGAAGGGCACCTGGCCACGACGGCTGCGCAGACGTTGGGTGCCATCCGCGAGGTCCAGGCTTACGGTCTGGAGGACACCATCAGTTCCGGCTTCCGCAGCAGCAACCAGGCAACCTTGGGAACGGGCGTTGCTGCGCTGCGGCTCGCCGCCGGCCTCGAGCGGCGCACGGACGTGCTGATCGGCGTCGCGACGGCGGTGGTGTTGGCGGGCGGCGGCTGGCGGGTCATGGAGCACGTGATCACGCCGGGTGACCTGGTGATATTCCTGATGTACCTCAAGACGGGCATGAAACCGCTGAAGGACGTGGCGAAACAAATTGGCCGGATCGCCCGCGCCACCGCCTCCGGCGAACGCGTCGCGGACCTGCTCGAGGCCCAGACAGACCTCCCCGAGGCTCCCCACGCCCGGCACCTGGACAGCAGGAACCCGGACATCGTGATTGATGGCGTGTCCGCAGGCCACGGCGACGGAATGGTGCTGCACGGGATCCACCTGACCATTCGGGGCGGTGAGCACGTTGCCATCCTTGGCCCGTCCGGCGCCGGAAAGTCCACCCTGGCCAGCCTGATCCTGCGCATGATCGATCCCGCCACGGGATCGGTCAGGGTGGGCGGTGAGGACCTGCGGGACCTCAAAATCGCGTCCGTGCGGTCCCACGTGTCCATCCTGCTGCAGGACTCCGTGCTGTTCGGTGCTTCCGTCCGGGACAACATCCGGTTCGGCCGGCTCGACGCCACCGACGACGACATCGAAGAAGCAGCCGCCCTCGCCCAGGCGGACGGTTTCATCCGCAACCTTCCGGAGGGCTACGACACAGTGCTGGGCGAAGCGGCGAAGGACCTCTCCGGCGGCCAGCGGCAGCGGATCGCCATTGCCCGCGCCATCCTCCGGCGGGCCCCGATCGTGATTCTCGACGAAGCGACGGCGGGCCTGGACGCCGCCTCCCGGGATTCCGTCCTGCAGGCCCTCGCCGCCCTGACCCGCGGACGGACCTCCATCACGATCACGCACGATCCCCACTCCGCCCGTTCCTGCGACCGCATCGTGTGGCTCGAAAACGGCAGGATTGTAGAGGAGGGACGCCCGACGGAGCTGCTGCGGGATCCCGGGTCCAGGTTCGCCCGCTGGATGGCTGACGAGGACCCCAGCCGGCCCGAAGAGAAGCTGGAAGTGCCATGACCAGGGCAGAATCAGCGTTCAGGAATCCGGACCTCTCCCTGGCCAGCCGCGACGCCGCACTGCCCGGCCTCCCCTGGCTGCTGGACAATGCCCGCTTGTCCGAACTTCTCGGCGAGACGGTCCGAGTCACCCGCGTCCGCTACAAGCCGGGCACCTCCGTCCTGGTGGCGTTCCGCAGGATCCGCAACGGGACTTTCGATTACGGCTGGGCCTATACTCTGGCCGCCCCGTCCACCAAGCTGCTGCGGCGCGAAAGCACCTCACGGGCCCGCGGCGGGAACATGCGCGTCCTCAAACCCGATCCCCTGCACCCAGAGTCGCTGGTGGGGGTGGGCGGCGTGGAGGACGACTGGGCTCTGCACAAGAACCTCACCTGGCTGCGCGAGCACGGCGCCGAACGCCTGCGGCTTCACCCGAGCGCTGCCGCCGGCCTGCCCGGCGGCAGCAACGTCCTGCGCTACAAACCGGAGCGGCGCCTGGTGCTCTTCGCGCACGAGGCGAGCACCGCCGTCGTCATCAAAACCTCCGCCAAGCCCGCGGGCACCGGGCAGCAAACCCACTTCCTGAACCGGCTCGAGCGCCACGGGGTGCCATTGCTCCCCCAGCTGGGGGATGCGGAATGCCTGGACCATGGCATCAGCGCCGGCGTTGCCTGGGGCGGCGGTGACCTCGCAGGGCTCGACGACGATTCCAGCGCCTTCGCTGCCGGGGAAGCCCTGGCCAGGCTGCACGGCATTCCGGTGCCGGGCTTGCAAGCGGCGGGCGTCACCGCGCAACTGCAGGCCACGCGCAGAATGGTTTCCTCCCTGCTGCCTGCACTGGAGGAACCCGCCAGGCGGATCGAGGCTGAACTGGTCCGGCTCCTGATGGACAGCACAGGGCCGGGCCCGGTCCTGGTGCACGGCGACTTCTCTCCCGACCAAGTGCTGGTGGGAGCCTCGGAGGTCCGTCTCATCGACTTCGACCGGGCACATGCCGGGGCAGCCGAGGCCGATCTGGGGTCGTTCGCGGCAGCGGAAGAGACGGCGCTGCGCACGTCCGGGGGAGCACCGGCCGGGGGGCCCAAGACGGCACGGCTCACCGAAGGCTACCGCCAGACCGGCGGACGGTTCACGCAACCCGGCGTGAATGTCTGGGCGGCCTACCGGCTCTTCAACGGCAGTGTTGACCCCTTCCGCGACAGGTCCCCGGAATGGGCCGAGGACATGTCCTGGCACCTGAGGCGGGCAACGGAGCTGATCCAATGACCTGGCACCCGCCCGTCCCCCGCCGGGTGACCGACCCGGCAGGAAAAGAGTGGCTCGTAAGCCGTTCGTGGCCCGGCGTCTCGGCAGGCCGGTACGTCCTGGAGGTGCAGTCGCCCAGCCACCCCGGGGTGCTGGGCGGGTTCTTCCGCGAAGGCCGGTTTGTCCCCGTAGACGCGGACGACTCCAAACTGCCCGCACTCGCCCGCGAGTCACCCAAGGGCGAAACAGTGGTCCACCGCGCCCACAAGCGGGCAGTCCTCCGCGCGCCCGATGCCTACATCAAAGTGTTCCGGCCTGAACAGGCTCCGGCAGCGGCCACAAACCACGTGCTGGCCACCGAGCCCCTGGCCGGCGGCCGCTTCAGGACACCGGTGATGACCGCTGCCCGGCCGGATGTCCTGGTCTTCAGCCGCGTGGCCGGGCGGCCATACTATGAGCTCGGCCAGGACCTGACCGCCGTCCCGGACGACATTTTTGCCGGCATGTGGGCGGACTGGTCACAGGCCTGGACGGAGACTGTTGCCCGCGCCAGCAGCTCCGCTTTCCGCGCCGGCCTGGAGCAGCTTCCCCTGCACGATGCCGAGGAGGAACTGGTCAAGCTGCGGCGCTGGGTCGATCACTGGCTGCTCCACAGCGAAGGGATCCGCGCGGCTGAGCAGGGACGCGCTGCGCTCCTGGCACAGGCCGGCGCCGTCACGGCTGCTCTTTTGGCCGGGCCTCACGATCCCCTCGGGTGGGCGCACGGAGACCTGCACGACAAGCAAATACTGGGCACCAACCAAATACTGGGCACCGGCAACGCCGGAGCGCCGGGCCTGCTGGATTTCGACGAGGCCTGCAGGGCCGAGGCCGCCCTGGATCTGGCCAACCTGGACGTGCACCTGGAACTGCGCCGGAGGCAGAACCTCCTAAGTGGGCAGCGGTTTGCCATAGCCCACGCGAGCATCGTGTCTGCGGCGAGCCGCCTCCACGTCAGCCCGGACCGGTTCGAGGCGTACGCCGCCTCCGCCCGGCTCAGGCTGGCCTGCATGTACTCCTTCCGTCCACCATGGGGATCCTGGGCGGTGCGATACCTGGCGTCAAGGGACCTGGTTTCGCCGGAGCTGCGCCGATCGCCCGAAAGCCGGGCGCCCCGGCGCGAACCCGTCCCGCTATTGAGCACAGAACCGAGCCTGACATGAGCAATTCCCCATGGGGAGGTTACGCCGCTCCGTCCGCCCCGCCGTCGTCCGGTACAGGTCCCGCTGGCCTGTCGCTGTCCGTTATCGGCACCGGGTACCTTGGCGCCACGCACGCCGTATGCATGGCACTGCTGGGACACCGCGTGGTGGGGATCGACGTCGACAAGAACAAGATCCGCTCACTGGCCAGCGGAACACTGCCGTTCTACGAACCCGGACTGCAGGAACTGCTCCGCCGGATGCTGGACAGCGGCAGGCTGAGCTTCACCACCGACTTCACCGCCGCCGCCGGCGCTGACATCCATTTCCTGTGCGTCGGAACCCCGCAGATGCCCGACTCACCCGCCGCCGACCTCCGCTTCCTGGACGCCGCCCTCGCCCGGCTCGCACCCCACCTGGACACGGACTGCCTCGTCGCCGGCAAATCCACCGTACCGGTCGGCACCGCCGAACGGCTCACCCAGTTCCTCCGGTCAGGCTCGCCGGCGGGCGCCCGGGCCGAACTCGCCTGGAACCCCGAATTCCTCCGCGAAGGCCACGCCGTCCAGGACACCCTGCACCCGGACCGGCTCGTGTTCGGCGTCGCCTCCGGGCACGCCCGGGCACTCCTCGAGTCCTGCTACGCGCCCGTCATCGCCAACGGCACACCAGTGGTGGTCACCGACCTCCCCACCGCCGAACTCGTCAAAGCCGCCGCCAACTCCTTCCTGGCCACCAAAATCTCCTACATCAACGCCATGGCCGAAATCTGCGAAGCCACCGGCGCCGACGTCAACCAACTCGCCACCGCACTCTCCCACGACACCCGCATCGGCAGCCAATTCCTCACCCCCGGCCTCGGCTTCGGCGGCGGCTGCCTGCCCAAAGACATCCGCGCCTTCACCCACCGCGCCAAAGAACTCGGCGTCGGACACGCCGTCGGCTTCCTTAGGGAAGTCGACGCCATCAACCAGCGCCGCCGCCAACGCACCGTGGACCTCATCACCGAAATGGCCTGCGGAGACCTCGCCGGCGTGCACGTCACCGTCCTCGGCGCAGCCTTCAAACCCAACTCCGACGACATCCGCGACGCCCCCGCCCTCGACGTCGCCCGCATGCTCCACCAAGCCGGCGCCAACGTCACCGTCCACGACCCCAAAGCCATGGACAACGCCCGCCGCGCCTACCCCGACCTCACCTACGCCGACACCCTCGAAACCGCCGTCACCGGCGCCGAAATCGTCGCACTCCTCACCGAATGGGACCTCTACCGAAACGCCGACCCCACCAAACTCGCCGCCCTCGTACAACGGCGGAACATCGTCGACGGCCGCCACGCACTCAACGCCAACGCCTACCGCGCCGCCGGCTGGGACTACCGCGCCCTCGGCGCCCCCAACAAACTGCCGGCGGGGGTTCCGCAGGGTCAGGGTTCATTCGTTCCAGAGGCGCATGTGCCTGAGCCCGCGTAACGGGGCGGTGCCACGAGCCCGTATAGTGCGGCGGTGCCCTCAGAGTGCGGGGTCCGGGGCGCCTGCCGACTTGTTGCGGGTTTCCATCAGGTGCAGCTGCAGTTTCGCTTCTGCTTCCCGGCGCCGTTTGGCCTGCTCTCGCATCTGCCGTGTTGCCTCGGAGCCTTCGGAGTGGATCAGTCCGGCCGTTCGATTGCGGGGAGCGCCACCGCCGGAGGGTGCCGCCGCCATAAGTTCGTCGCTCATGCCCCATCGTCACATGAGCGTGACCTTGCGGGAAGAGTTGCCGCCGGAGCGTAACCGGATCGGAACCTGGCGGCATTCATAAGGGCCGGCGGCGGTTGGGAAGGCGCCCCGGGCTCGTAAGGATCGCTCTCCGGGGCTCTTGCCGTCGGCCCCACCTTTATTTTACGAGCCCGGAGCCCCATCAAACAGGGGTTTATTCGGTTTCCTGCCTCCCCAAACCGCCGGCCTGCACTACTGCCGCGCGGCCGCGTAGCTGATGGACGGCATGGCCGGGGTTTGCATGCCCTCGCCGATGAAGAAGCCCGGGTGCGGAGGCTGGTTGTAGGCCACGTTTTCGCGGGCCACGGACGTCCGGTACACGGGATCATGCATCAGGGTGCGGAGCCGCATCCCGGTCGGTGCCGTGGTGGTGTAGATCCGCAGCTCGGTGCTGTCGGCGGACGGCCAGGCCAGCTCCTCGCGCCAGTCACCCAGCAGGTCGGCCTGCAGCGACGGGTTGCCCTTGGTGGTGTTGTTGCTGCGCGCACCCGTGGCCGTCAGGAGCCTGTCGCTGGTTTCGGTTTCCCAGTTCCACTTCGAGATTGTGGGCACGCCGGTGGAGGTGGCGGCGTCGTAGTCGTGGTCCACGATCTCCCGCAGCGGATCGCCGTCCCACCAGGCCAGGAAGTTCGCTGCCGGGATGTTCTCCGAGATCAGCTCGCCCTTGGCGGACCTGAGCTCCCCCACGGGTGAATTCCAGGCAGCGGTTCCGCCGACGGCCCAGCCTTCGGCGCCTGCGTACCGCGGATCGATGTCACCCGCAGCGCCGCGGCCGGTGTCCCTGGTTGCGGGAATGCTCCAGAGGATCTCACCGGTGGCGGCGTCCCGGAAGGTGGCGCCGCGGTTCCCGCTCTGGCCCATGCTCTCGTGTACGGCGAAGGTTTCCAGTCCGGGGCGGGACGGGTCCAGGTCCGAGGTGTGGATGGCGTCGCCGTGGCCAAGCTTGGTGTTGTAGAGCGGCTTGCCGTCGTCGT
Source organism: Arthrobacter sp. BGA-UO-ETr-C19 (assembly GCF_059568005.1). Classification (NCBI taxonomy): domain Bacteria; kingdom Bacillati; phylum Actinomycetota; class Actinomycetes; order Micrococcales; family Micrococcaceae; genus Arthrobacter; species Arthrobacter sp. BGA-UO-ETr-C19. The sequence continues at coordinate 322,096 of NZ_JCAQPC010000023.1, read as the reverse complement.
CGATGGTCATGGAACCGAACACGAACTCGTCCTTGCCGTCCTGGTCCACGTCCGCCACGGACAGGTTGTGGTTGCCCTGGCCGCGGTATTCAGCCCCGGCCTCGTCAGAGTCGAACTTCCAGCGCTTCACGAGCTTGCGGTCCACCAGGTCATAGGTGACCAGGGCCGTGCGGGTGTAGTAGCCGCGGCTGAACATCATGGACGGGTGTTCGCCGTCAAGATAGGCCACCCCTGCGAGGAAGCGGTCCACGCGGTTGCCGTAGGAGTCGCCCCAGCTGGATACGCTGCCCCGGGCGGGCTCATAGGCGACCGTGTCCACGGCGGCGCCGGTCCCGCCGTCGAACACGGTGAGGAACTCGGGTCCGGACAGCACGTAGCCGGAGCTGTTGCGGTAGTCCGCGCCGGCGTCGCCGATCACGGTGCCCGCGCCGTCCTTGGTGCCGTCAGCCGTCTTCATCGCCACTTCGGCCTTGCCGTCGCCGTCGAAGTCGTAGGCCAGCACCTGGGTGTAGTGCGCGCCGGCGCGGATGTTGTGCCCCAGGTCGATGCGCCAGAGCTTGGTGCCGTCCGTCCTGTACGCGTCGACGTAGACGTTGCCGGTGTAGCCGGCCTGGGAGTTGTCCTTGGCGTTCGAGGGCGCCCACGACTGGATGATCTCGTACGTGCCGTCCCCGTCCAGGTCCGCGACGCTCGCGTCGTTGGCGGAGTAAGTGTACGGCTTGCCGTCCTTGGTGACGCCGTCGGCCGGCTTGTCCAGCTTGATGGCGAGGTAGTTCTGGGCCAAAGGCGTGAACTCCGCGGTGAGCTTGTCCTGCCCGTTGCCGTTGCCCACCGCCTTGATCACGTACCTGGACGACGCCGTTCCCTCCGGATCGACGTAGGTGGTGGTGTTGCGGACGGGCTCGTCGGTGATCTGCACGCCGTCGCGGATCACGTGGAAGCCGATGCTGTCCCGGTCCAGGCCAAGCATGCGCCAGCCCAGCGTGACGCCCTGGTCCGTGAGGACGGCCACCGGGGCGCGGTCCAGGTTTTCCATCTGGCGCTTGGGGCCCTGGGTTTGTTGCGCGGCTCCGGCTTCGGCGGCTGCTCCGGCGTCGGCGTGGCTTGCCGGCGCTTGGGTTACGGGTGCGGCCTGGCTGAGCGGAACGCCTGTGAACGCCAGCGCGGCGGCGGTCAATGACGCTGCCGTCGCTATGGATGGGGCCCTCCGGGTTTTGCGTTTTGCTTTGATGGTGGAGCGGTTGTCGCGGTATGCCAAAGAACATCTCCTTTGATGCGGGCGGCCGGAATCGGGCCGTCCCTGGTCGGTTTGTATCGTTTCATTCCTGTGCCGAAGTCACCCTCCGCATGTTTGGCAGGGAGTGGTCCGGATGCGAAGAAAGCGCTTTCCGCACCTAAGGTCTATCAGTGGCTGCGGACCGGGGTCAAGACCTCGGCGACGTATTGGCGCCCGTTTTACGCGACTGAGACGCCGCCTGGCCAAGTCACGCTGACCGGCATCGACTTTCATTTCGGAATTTTCCGACATATCCTGCAGACGTGCTTCCCGACGTCTTCGGCGCCTTGGCCAACCCGGCACGGCGCACCATACTCGACGAGCTCCGCAGCGGGCCGCGGACAGCAGGGGACCTCACGGGCCTGCTCGAGCAGAGCCGCTCCGCAGCGTCGGAGCACCTCGCCGTGCTGCGCGAGGCCGGGCTCGTCCGGGAAGAGCGGCGCGGCAGGCATCGGGTGTATCACCTCCAGGCCGCCGGCATGGCCGAGGTGGGCAGCTGGTTGAAGCATTACGAGCACTACTGGAGCCGGCGCCTCGACGCGCTGGGCAACCTACTGGACGAGGAGAATTCACCATGACCGACAACACGATCCGCCTCACCCGGCATTTCCCGCACCCGCCCGAGGCGGTCTGGAAGGCACTCACCACGCCAGGCCTGCTCGCGCGCTGGTGGGCGCCGGGTGACATCGCTCCGGCCGTCGGCCACCGCTTCACCCTCGACATGGGCGCTTGGGGCACACAGCAGTGCGAAGTCCTCAGCGTGGACCCGGGCACGTCCATCAAATTCCTGTTTGCCGAAGGCGCCCTGGACACCACCATCACGTGGACGCTCGAAACTGTGGAGGACGGCACAGTCCTGCACCTGGAGCACGCCGGCTTCAACCTTGATACCCCGATGGGCCAGCAGGCCCTGCAGGGCATGGGCAACGGCTGGCCCGGCGTGCTGTCGCGGATCGACGGCGTCCTTGTCGACGCGGCGCAGCCGTAGGGCGGCAGCGCAAGTACAGCCCGAGAATCAGGAAGGGCCGGCACCACGGGTGCCGGCCCTTCCTGCGTTTGCACGCAGCCTCAGGACGGCTCCAGCGCCGCTGGATGTTGGCTACCCGTCCAGCGGATCGTCACCCTCAGCCCAGTCAACGGCGCCCAGTCCGCGGTCCTCCACAGTAAGCAACCGCAGCTCGAGCGTGTCTTCTGCCGGGCTTGCGTTAGGGCCAACCCTGTCGTCGTCGGTCATGCGGAATTCTGCGGCCACGGCTACTCCTCGCTGGTAATCAGACGGCGTCGTCCTTTCACCCTACCCACGCCCCTTGACTACCCCGCCACCCCTTCCCTACACTTTTCATAAAGCAGAATCTAAATTCCACAAAGCGGAAACGGTAGAACAACCGAGAAGCAGGGAAGATAGATCAAAGCCCCTCCCCGGAAGGACCTACGATGACGTACACAGTGAACTGCTCCATCCTGCTGACGGAGCTGCCCTTGCTCGAGCGCCCCGCAGCCGCGAAAGCGGCGGGTTTTGACGCCGTCGAGTTCTGGTGGCCGTTTGAGAGCTCAGTCCCTTCCGACGCCGAGACCACGGCTTTTGAGCGCGCCATCACCAACGCGGGCGTCCAGCTCTCCGGCCTGAACTTCAACGCCGGCAACATGCCGGGCGGTGACCGCGGCCTGGTCTCCTGGCCCGCCCGCTCCACCGAATTCCAGGACAACATCGACGTTGTCGCCGGAATCGGCGGGCGCCTCGGTTGCAAGGCCTTCAACGCGCTCTACGGCAACCGCGTGGACGGCGAATCCGCCGAGAAGCAGGACGCCATCGGCGCCGAAAACCTTGCGGCGGCCGCTGCCGGCGTTGCCGCGATCGGCGGCACGGTCCTCCTCGAACCCGTCAGCGGAGCGCCCCGGTATCCCCTCCTCAAGGCCCAGGATGCGCTCGACGTGATCGCCCGGGTCAAGGCGGAATCCGGCGCGCAGAACATCAAGCTGCTCGCCGACTTCTACCACCTGGCTGTCAACGGGGACAATGTCGCCGCCGTCATCGAAAACCACGCCAAGGACTTCGGCCACATCCAGATCGCCGACAACCCCGGACGCGGGGCTCCCGGAACCGGCGAGCTTCCCCTCGGCGAGTGGATCGCCCGCAGCCGCGAACTCGGCTACGACGGCTACATCGGTCTCGAATACAAGGAACCGCAGGAAACCGCCTTCAGCTGGGCGATCCGGGAACACGCCGCCAACTAGTCCCCACCCGCCGTCGAACGCTACAAAACACAGACTTCAGAAAGAGAACCATCATGAGCAACGTTGCAGTCATCGGACTCGGAATCATGGGCCTGCCCATGGCCATCAACCTCGTCAAGGCCGGCCACACCGTCACCGGCTTCAACCGCAGCCAGGACAAGATCGACAAGCTCGTCTCCGAAGGCGGCAAGGGCGCCTCCAGCATCGCGGACGCCGTCAAGGATGCCGACGTCGTCATCACCATGGTGCCGGACTCCCCCGACGTTGAGGGTGTCGTCAGCGGCGCCGACGGCGTCTTCGCCAACGCCAAGCAGGGCACCCTCTGGATCGACGCCTCCAGCATCCGCCCCGACGTCGCCAAGCGCCTCTCCGAGGAAGCAGTAGCAGCAGGCATCCGCCCCCTCGACGCTCCGGTCTCCGGCGGCGAACAGGGCGCCATTGATGCCGTCCTGTCCATCATGGTCGGCGGCGACAAGGCCGACTTCGAGGCAGCCGAGGACGTCCTGAACGCCGTCGGCAAGACCATCGTCCACGTCGGCCCCTCCGGCTCCGGCCAGACCGTCAAGGCTGCCAACCAGCTGATCGTCGCCGTCAACATCGAGGTCCTCGGCGAGGCCATCGCCTTCCTCGAGGCCTACGGCGTGGACACCGACGCCGCCCTCAAGGTCCTCGGCGGCGGGCTCGCCGGCTCCAAGGTCCTGGACCAGAAGGGCCAGAAGATGCTGGACCGCAACTTCGACCCCGGCTTCCGCCTGGCCCTCCACCACAAGGACCTCGGCATCGTCACCTCCGCCGCCCGCGAAGCCAACGTCGCCGTCCCGCTCGGTGCGGTCGTCGCGCAGCTCGTCGCCGCCACCGTCAACCAGGGCGACGGCGGACTGGACCACTCCGGCCTCTTCAAGCAGGTCCTCCAGCTCAGCGGCCGCGAGTAAAGCACCTCCGGCAGTAGCCGGACAGCAAGCAAAACCGGAGACCCGCCGTCGTACTTAACGACGGCGGCTCCCCCAGTACACCCAAAAACAGGCTTTTCCCACAGATTTTAGGAGCACACCATGACCAAGATGCGCACCGTAGACGCTGCCGTCGCCATCCTGGAAAAGGAGGGCGCCACCGAGGCGTTCGGCCTGCCAGGCGCGGCGATCAACCCCTTCTACTCCGCCATGCGGGCCCACGGCGGCATCCGCCACACGCTGGCCCGCCACGTTGAAGGCGCCAGCCACATGGCTGACGGCTACTCCCGGGCAGCCGACGGCAACATCGGCATCTGCATCGGCACTTCCGGCCCCGCCGGCACCGACATGATCACCGGCCTGTACGCCGCGTGGGCCGACTCTATCCCCATGCTCTGCATCACCGGACAGGCCCCCGTGGCCAAGCTGCACAAGGAAGACTTCCAGGCCGTGGACATCGAGTCCATCGCCAAGCCCGTCACCAAGATGGCCATGACCATCCTGGAGCCCGGCCAGGTCCCCGGCGCTTTCCAGAAGGCCTTCCAGCTGATGCGCTCCGGCCGCCCCGGCCCGGTCCTGCTGGACCTGCCGATCGACGTGCAGATGGCCGAGATCGAGTTCGACATCGACACCTACGAGCCACTGCCCGTGGAAAAGCCCAAGGCCTCCCGCAAGCAGCTGGAAAAGGCCCTGGACATGCTGACGGCCGGCGAGCGCCCGCTGATCGTGGCCGGCGGCGGCATCATCAACGCCGGCGCCTCCGCGCAGCTGGTGGAACTGGCCGAGCTGCTGAATGTTCCCGTCATCCCGACCCTGATGGGCTGGGGCGCCATCCCGGACGACCACGAGCTGATGGCCGGCATGGTGGGCCTGCAGACCAGCCACCGCTACGGCAACGAGTCCTTCCTGCGCAGCGACTTCGTGATCGGCATCGGCAACCGCTGGGCCAACCGCCACACCGGCGGCCTGGACACCTACACCGCGGGCCGCAAGTTCGTGCACATCGACATCGAGCCCACGCAGATCGGCCGCGTGTTCTCCCCGGACTTCGGCATCGCCTCCGACGCCGGCGCGGCCCTGGACGGCCTGCTGGAGATCGCCCGCGAACGCCAGGCCGCCGGAACCCTGCCCGACTACAAGGCATGGGTTGCCGAGTGCGCCGAGCGCAAGGCCACCCTGCACCGCAAGACGCACTTCGACAACATCCCCATCAAGCCGCAGCGCGTGTACGAGGAGATGAACAAGGCGTTCGGCAAGGACACCACCTACGTGTCCACCATCGGCCTGTCCCAGATCGCCGGGGCCCAGATGCTGCACGTCTTCGGCGCCCGCAAGTGGATCAACGCCGGCCAGGCAGGCCCCCTGGGCTGGACCGCTCCGGCCGCCCTGGGCGTTGTCCGCGGCAAGCCGGACGAGACCGTGGTTGCCCTGTCCGGCGACTACGACTTCCAGTTCATGATCGAGGAGCTGGCCGTGGGCGCGCAGTTCAACCTGCCGTACATCCACGTGGTGGTGAACAACTCCTACCTGGGCCTGATCCGCCAGTCGCAGCGCGGGTTCAACATGGAACAGAACGTTTCCCTGGCCTTCGAGAACATCAACAGCCCGGAAACAAATGGCTACGGCGTGGACCACGTCAAGGTTGCCGAAGGCCTGGGCTGCAAAGCCATCCGCGTGGAGAACCCGGCGGACATGCCGGCCGCGTTCGACAAGGCCAAGGCACTGATGGGCGAGTTCCAGGTTCCCGTGGTGGTTGAAGTGATCCTGGAAAAGGTCACCAACATCTCCATGGGCCTCGAGATCAACGCCGTGAACGAGTTCGAGGAACTGGCCACCACCGCCGCCGACGCCCCCACCGCCATCCTGGCCCTGCAGGACTAAACCAGTCCAAATCCAGCCGCACCAAAAAGTACCGAAGATAGGCAAGCAATGCGCATCGTGATCGCGCCGGACAAGTTCAAGGGCTCCCTCTCCGCCCCGGACGTCGCCCGGCACCTTGAAACAGGGCTCCGGAAGGGCTCCGCCACAGCGGGCGGCCCCGGCAGCCCTGAGGGACTGGGCACCCTTGCGGTACTGCGGATTCCCGTGGCCGACGGCGGCGAGGGCACCCTCGACGCCGCCGTCGGCTCCGGCTTCACCCGCCGCCGCGCCGTGGTCAGCGGCCCCACCGGGCAGCCGCTGACGGCGGAGTTCGCGGTCCGCGGCCGGGAGGCCGTGATCGAAATGGCCGCGGCGTCCGGCCTCGCCGTCCTCCCGCCCTCCGCTGTGTCCAAGCACGACGGCGGGCGGCCGGGTTCGGAATCTGCCCGGACTGCCAGCAGCCTGGGCACCGGGGAACTGATCCGCGCGGCACTCGACGCCGGCTGCCGGCAGATCATCCTGGGCGTCGGCGGCAGCGCCAACACCGACGGCGGCGCTGGCGTGCTGCAGGGACTCGGTGCGAGGCTGCTCGACGCCGCCGGCAACGAACTGCCCCTCGGCGGCGCCGCTCTGGCGGACCTGGCGGCCATTGACTTCTCCGGCTTCGACGCCCGGCTGGAGGAATCGCGCTTCATCCTGGCGAGCGACGTGGACAACCCTCTGCTCGGACCGGAAGGCGCGGCAGCCATCTTCGGGCCACAGAAGGGCGCCACCCCCGTCGACGTCGTCGAACTGGATGCCGCCCTCGCCCACTTCGTCCAGGTCCTCGCCGCGGAGATCGGGCCGCGCGCGGTCAAGGCCGCCAACGCGCCGGGCGCCGGCGCGGCCGGCGGCGTCGGCTACGCCGCCATCGCGGCACTGGCGGCATCACGCCGCCCGGGCATCGACGTCGTGCTTGAATTCACCCGGCTGGCAGAACGGCTGGCTGGCGCGGACCTGGTGATCACCGGCGAAGGCAGCCTCGACGAACAGAGCCTGCTGGGCAAGACGCCCATGGGCGTGGCCCGCGCTGCCGCTGCGGCCGGCGTGCCGGTGCTCGCCGTCTGCGGCCGCACAACGCTGACGCCGGAACAGCAGCAGACATCAGGTTTCCGGCAGGTCTACCCCCTGACGGCGCTGGAACGCAATGTAGAGATATGTATAGCTGAAGCAGGCCGACTGCTTGAAGAATTGGGTCAGCACATCGGCGTGCACCTGACCGACAGTGTTTACACGAAGGAGCCCCTGAATGTCTGAAGAACGCTTTGACCTGGTCATCCGGGGCCGGCGCATCCTCACCACCGCCGGGATCGCCGCCCGTGAAGTGGGCGTGCGCGGCGGAAAGATCGTCGCCCTCGAGCCGCTCGGCAACGGCCTCGCCGGCGCCGAGGTAATCGAACTGGCCGACGACGAAACCCTGATCCCGGGCCTGGTGGACACCCACGTCCACGTCAACGAGCCCGGCCGCACCGAGTGGGAGGGCTTCGCCTCCGCCACCCGCGCCGCGGCCGCCGGCGGCGTCACCACCATCATCGACATGCCGCTGAACTCCATCCCGCCCACCACGAACGTGGACGGCCTCAAGCTCAAGCGCGAGGTGGCTGAGGACCAGGCCTTCGTGGATGTCGGGTTCTGGGGTGGCGCCATTCCCGGCAACAAGGCCGACCTGCGCCCGCTGCACGACGAGGGCGTCTTCGGCTTCAAGTGCTTCCTGCTGCACTCCGGCGTGGACGAGTTCCCGCACCTGGAGGCGGACGAGATGGAGGAGGACATGCGCGAGCTGAAGTCCTTCGACTCGCTCATGATCGTCCACGCCGAGGACTCGCACGCCATTGACCACGCGCCCCACCCCGGCGGCGCGCACTACTCCACGTTCCTCGCCTCCCGCCCCCGCGGCGCCGAGAACAAGGCCATCGCCGAGGTCATCGAGCGCGCCCGCTGGACCGGCGCCCGCGCGCACATCCTGCACCTCTCCTCGTCGGACGCGCTGCCCATGATCGCGTCGGCAAAGCGCGACGGCGTCCACCTCACCGTGGAGACCTGCCCGCACTACCTCACGCTCATGGCCGAGGAAATCCCCGACGGCGCCACCGCGTATAAGTGCTGCCCGCCCATCCGCGAGGCATCCAACCGCGAGCTCCTCTGGCAGGGCCTGCAGGACGGCACCATCGACTGCATCGTCTCCGACCACTCCCCCTCGACGCTGGACCTGAAGGACCTGGAAAACGGCGACTTCGCCGTGGCCTGGGGCGGCGTGTCCTCGTTGCAGCTGGGCCTGTCCCTGATCTGGACCGAGGCCCGGCACCGCGGCATCCCGCTGGAACAGGTGGTGTCGTGGATGGCCGAGAAGCCGGCCGCCCTGGCCCGCCTCTCCAACAAGGGCCAGCTTGCCCTGGGCTACGACGCCGACTTCTCCGTCTTCGCCCAGGACGAGGCCTTCGTGGTGGACGTGTCCAAGCTCAAGCACAAGAACCCCATCACCCCGTACGACGGCAAGGCACTCTCCGGAGTGGTCCGCCGCACGTACCTGCGCGGCAGCGTGGTGGACGGCCAGACCCCCGGCGGCAAGCTGATCCGCCGCGGCGGCATCTGAGGACCGCGCGGTGGCTGTGCATGCCCATTCACCGCGCGGCACTTCGGCCCCCTGGGGCGCCAAGGCCCACGGTGCTGCCAACGCCCCCAGAACCGCCATGGCCTCGGGGACTGCGAAGGCCCACGGCCTGGCTGTCTGGGTAGCTCCCCCCGAAGGCCAGGACATCGATCCGGAGGTCCTGGCCCGGGCCGCCGAGCTGGTGCTGGCGCGGGCCCTTCAATTTGCTCCGGAGGCGGAAGTCCACTGGCCCGCCGCCGGAGCTGCAACTTCCGCCGCCGGGACGCACCCGGGCACGCCCCCAGGGGAGGGGGACCCCAATGGTGCGCCCGACGGCGGAACTCCCGTGCCGCCGTCGTCCTCCCTGGCAAATTCCCCGCAAGCGGACTCCTCGCAACAGGAACCAGCGGAACCGGATACCCCGGAAACGGACGACGGCGGCGCTACCCACCTCCCGCCGTCGGCCGGGCACGTCAGCCGCGTGGCCGTGGACCTGGCCCAGTCTCAAGTACTGCTGGACGGCGAGCGGGTGCCGCTGACCGGCGTCGAATTCAAGCTTGTGCGCTACCTGGTGGAGCACTGCTCGCGGACCGTTGACCGGGAGGAGCTGCGGCTGTTCCTCGAGTCGTTCGACAGCCCCGGCGCCGCGACCCGTTCCATCGACGTCTACGTGGGGCGGGTGCGGCGGAAACTGCTCGGCGGCCGGCACGCGATCGCCACGGTCCGCGGCGGCGGCTACCGCTTCATCTGCGGACCCGCAGCCACCGTGCGCGGCCCGGCGGAATACAGTATCTAGGGCTGCTGTTATTCATATCAGTCCGATCAGTCATCGTGCTTGACCAGATTTTTCGCTCGACCCAGATCCACCAGAAGGAATCCCATGAGCCCCAAACTGACCACCAAGCTCCAGCCCGGAACCCAGGCGCCGGACTTCACCCTGCAGGACGCAGAAGGCAAGCAGACCGCGCTGGCCGACTACCGCGGCAAGAACGTCATCGTGTACTTCTACCCCGAGGCCGCAACCCCCGGCTGCACCACCGAGGCCTGCGACTTCCGCGACAACCTGTCCTCCTTCCAGGGCTCCGGCTACGCCGTGCTGGGCATCTCCCCCGACGCGCCGGAGAAGCTGGCCAACTTCACGGGCGACTTCGGGCTCACCTTCCCGCTGCTGGCTGACGAGGACCACGCCGTGGCCCTGGCCTACGGCGCCTGGGGCGAGAAGCTCGTCGACGGCGAGGTGCACGAGGGCATCGTCCGCTCCACCGTGGTCCTGGATCCCGAGGGCAAGGTCACGCTGGCCCAGTACCAGGTCAAGGCGCAGGGCCACGTCCAGGCGCTCCGCGAGCAGCTCGGCGTCTGAGCACGCTTCCTCACCTTTGGTCGCCTCACCGCCAACGCGTCCTCACCTTTGGTCGCTTACCCCGAAACGCTTCCTCACCTTTGGTCGCTTAACCCGAAACGCTCCTGCAGCAACTGCAGGAGCGTTTCGGGTTGAGCGGCAGGATGTGAGGAAGGGTCCCGATGTAAGCGGCAGGACGTGAGGAAGGATGCCTACTTCAGCACCACGGTCCGGTTGCCATTCAGGATGATGCGTCCTTCACAGTGCCAGCGGACGGCGTTGCTGAGCGCCTTGCACTCGGTGTCGCGCCCGGCGGCGACCAGGTCCTCGGGGCCGAAGGTGTGGTCCACCTCGACCACCTGCTGCGCGATGATCGGGCCCTCGTCGAGTTCCGCGTTCACGTAATGCGCCGTGGCGCCCACGGTCTTCACGCCGCGGGCGTAGGCCTGGTGGTACGGCTTGGCACCCTTGAACGAGGGCAGGAACGAGTGGTGGATGTTGATCGCGCGGCCATCCAGCTTCCGCGCCAGGTCGTCGCTGAGAACCTGCATGTACCGGGCCAGCACCACCAGCTCGACGTCGAGCTCGTCCACGATGTCCAGCAGCCGTGCCTCCGCCTGCGGCTTGGTGGCCGCGGTGACCGGGACGTGGAAGAACGGGATGCCGTGCCAGTCCACGAGGGCCTGGTGGTCCGTGTGGTTTGAAACCACGCCCACAACCTCGATGGGCAGTTCCCCCACGCGGGCCCGGAAGAGCAGGTCGTTGAGGCAGTGGCCGAACTTCGAGACCATGATCAGGACCTTGCGGCGGGACCCGTTCCGTTCCAGCCGCCACTTCATGTTGTATTTCTCGGCTACCGGGGCGAAGCCGGCGCGAAGCTGTTCCAGCGTGGATTCGTTCCCGTCGGACGCGAAGTGCACCCGCATGAAGAAGTGCCCTTCGGACCGGTCGCCGAACTGCTTGTTGTCGATGATGTCGCAGCCGTACTCCAGCAGGAAGCCGGAGACTGCGTGCACGATGCCCGGGCCTTCGGGGCAGTCCAGGGTCAGGACGTGCTCGACGCCGCTGCTTGCCTGCCCGGAGGCGCGGTCCTCAGTCTGAATAGCAGTCATGTTCAGCACTCAATTACATTCACAGCGAGGCCTCCTCGAGAGGTTTCCTTGTACTTGGTTTTCATGTCGGCTCCGGTCTCGCGCATGGTCTTGATGGCCTTGTCCAGCGACACCTTGTGGCTGCCGTCCCCGTGCAGGGCCAGCCGCGCGGCGTTGATCGCCTTGACGCTGGCGATCGCGTTCCGCTCGATGCACGGGATCTGCACCAGGCCGCCCACGGGGTCGCAGGTCAGCCCGAGGTTGTGTTCGATCCCCACCTCGGCGGCGTTCTCCACCTGTTCGGGCGTGCCGCCCAGCACCTCGCAGAGCCCGGCCGCGGCCATGGAGCAGGCCGAGCCCACCTCGCCCTGGCAGCCCACCTCCGCACCGGAGATGGAGGCGTTGATCTTGAACAGAATCCCGACGGCGGCCGCCGCCAGCAGGAAGCGCACCACACCGCCGTCGTCCGCTCGCGGAACAAATTTCATGTAGTAGTGCAGGACCGCCGGCACTATTCCGGCCGCCCCGTTGGTGGGGGCGGTGACGATGCGGCCGCCGGCCGCGTTCTCCTCGTTGACGGCCAGCGCGTAGAGGTTCACCCACTCCATGGCGCGGAGCGGGTCCGTGCTGCCGGAGTCCTTGGACAGGGTCTGGAAGAGCGACGGCGCCCGCCGCCTTACGTTCAGCCCGCCGGGAAGGATGCCTTCCGCGGCGCAACCGTTGTCCACGCATTCGCGCATGACGGCCCACAGCTTCAGCAGTTCCTCGCGGAGTTCCGCCTCGCTGCGCCACACCAGTTCGTTGGCGAGCATGACGTCCGAGATGGACATGTTTTCGCGGCTGCAGATCTCCAGGAGCTCGTTGGCCGTGGTGAAGGGGTACGGCAGCGGGGTTTCGTCCGCAATCACCTTGGCGCCGGCGTCGGCATCCCCGTCAACGACGAACCCGCCGCCGATGGAGTAGAAGCTCCGTTCGCTCAGCACCGTGCCCGCGTGGTCCAGGGCGCGGAAGGTCATGCCGTTGGGGTGGGCCGGGAGCGACTTGCGGCGGTGCAGCACCACGTCCTCGTCCCAGTTGAAGTCCACCCGGTGGTCGCCGCCGATCCGGAGTTCGGCGTCGAGGGCGGCGGCTGCCACCTGGTCGTCGGCGGTGGAGGTGTCCACCGTCTCCGGCTCCAGGCCCTGCAGGCCCAGCACCACGGCCTTGTCGGAGCCATGGCCCCGGCCGGTGGCACCAAGGGACCCGAAGAGCTCTGCCTGGACCCGGGTGGTGGCACTCAGCAGTCCACCGCCCTTGAGCCCGTCGGCGAACTGCTTTGCCGCCCGCATCGGGCCGACCGTGTGTGACGACGACGGCCCGATGCCAACGGAAAACAGGTCCAGGGCGCTTAGCGCCATCAGGGCACCTCGGGGGAAGCGAACTCCCTCATGGCATCCAGGAGCCAGCGGCCCAGGTAATCCGCGAACGAAGCACGGGGGAACAGCCGGAAGCTTTCCTCCCCGGTCTTGAACAGGACCACCGGGATGTTGCCGACTTCGGTGTTCAGGGCGGTGCCCGGCTTGAGGGTGCGCGGGTGCAGGTCCAGGGCGCAGCCCTTCTCCAGCACTGCACGGGCCCGGGGGCCGTTCAGCTCGAACGTGGTGCGGTTGGCGGAGAGATCCACCACCTGGCCGGCCGCGTCACCCAGGGCGGACTTGAGGGAGCCGATCAGGTCCCCGCCCAGGGAGTCGTGGGCGTCTTCCGGGGCCACCACCAGGAACTCCTGCGGACCGAGCCACAGGATGCTGACCCGTTCCGTGCCGCGGACCTCGCCGCAGCGCTCCGGCAGGCCGCCAATGACGGAGGCAATCCGGGCTCCGGCCTCGGAGCTGCGGTCCACCCGGATGCCGGCCATGGTCTGGAACGGGCCCTCTTTGAGGGTCACTGTTCCCTGCACGGACCCGGAGTCGAATGCTTCGGCGAGGTGGGAGGCTGGGCTGCGGCGGATTTCCCGGAGTCCATTGATGCCTGTGAAGGCTGCGGTGTTAGCCATCTTTGCGGGTCCCTTCGGGGTCAAAAAGTACGGTTTCTGCCACGACTACGTCGACGAGCTGGTTCCCGGCGGCGGCCACCAGGGTCTCGCCGATCCGGTTGCGGCCGTTCTTGATCAGGGCCAGGCCGAATGAACGGCCGAGCGCGGCGCTGTGGTAGCTGGAGGTCACGAAGCCCTGCATCGGAACCGGGCCGTAGGCGGGGCTGGTGCTGATGCCCTTTTCCACCAGCTGGGTTCCTTCCGGAAGCCTCAGTGAGCCGTCCACCGGCAGGACGCTGACCAGGTGCTTGCGGTCATCGCGCTGCTGGTCCGCCCGGGAGTAGGAGCGCTTGCCGATGAAGTCCTTGGCCTTGGAGACGATCCATTCCATGCCGGCATCCTGCGGGGTGACCGTGCCGTCGGTGTCCTGCCCGACGATCGGGTAGCCCTTCTCGGCGCGCAGCACGTGCATGGTCTCGGTGCCGTAGGGGGTGATGTTGAACTCGGCACCTGCCGCGGCCACGGATTCCCAGGTGTTCAGCCCGTACCAGGACGGTACGTTGATTTCGTAGGCCAGTTCACCGGAGAACGAGATCCGGCAGATGCGGGCCTTCACGCCGGACGCGAGGGTGGTTTCGCGGAAGGTCATGAACGGGAACGCCTCGGCGTCGAGGCCGCCGTTGGCGGCCAGTTCCGGGGCGACCTTGGCGATGACGTCGCGGGACTTGGGTCCGACGACGGCGATCGTGCTCCACTGTTCGGTCACCGAGGTGCAGTGCACATCGAGTTCCGGCCATTCGGTCTGCAGCCATTCCTCCAGCCAGTCCAGCACCTTGGCGGCGCCGCCGGTGGTGGTGGTCATGAAGTAGGTTTCGTCGTCCAGGCGCAGGGTCACGCCGTCGTCGAAGATCATGCCGTCCGAGAGGCACATGACGCCGTAGCGGGCGGAACCCGGGGCCAGCTTCTTGAACGCGTTGGTGTAGATCCGGTTCAGGAACTCACCGGCGTCCTTGCCACGGATTTCGATCTTGCCGAGGGTGGTGGCGTCCATGAAACCCACGGAGTCGCGGACGGCGGCGCACTCGCGGAGCACAGCCTCGTCCATGTCCTCCCCGTTCTGCGGGTAGTACCACGGACGTTTCCACTGCCCGACGTCCTCGAACAGTGCGCCCTGGGCAACGTGCCACGGCTGGATCGAGGTGACCCGGGCGGGATCGAACAGCTCGCCGCGCTGGCGTCCGGCCAGCGCCGCGAAGGCCACCGGGGTGAACGGCGCACGGTAGGTGGTGGTGCCGATGTCGCCGATGCCCCGGGACGCTTCGCCAGCCTGGCGGAGAGCCGCGGCAATGACGCCGATCGCGTTGACGCCTGACGTCTTGCCCTGGTCGTTGGCGGTGCTGATGGAGGTGTAGCGCTTGATGTGCTCCACGGACCGCATACCGGCGCCGGTGGAGCGCAGGACGTCGGCCACGGACTGGTCACGCTGGAAGTCGACGAAGTGGTGGTGCCAGTCGTCGGGGGTTCCTGTCTGGCCGGGGACCAGCCACAGCTGGCGGGTCGGGGCGGACGCCTTGGGTTCCGCCAGGGCGGAGGGCTCGACGGCGGACTCGAAGCCGGCGGCGATCGCAGCTGTTGCTCCGGCCGAGATGCCCTCGGCCAGGCAGTCCGCGAGTTCGAAGCTGCCGCGGCCGGAACCGATGGTCTGCTGGTTCGGAACCACGGTAGCCGGCACGAAGGCCGCCAGGTCCTCGTCCCAGCGCAGCTTGCCCTGGCGTTGCGAGTGCAGGTGCACCAGCGGGCTCCAGCCGCCGGACACTGCCAGCAGGTCGGCGGCGATCTCTTCGATGCCCGAGGTGAGTTCGCCGTCGTCGTTGATGCTGCGGACGGTGACGCCGTTCAGGCGGCCGTCCGGGTCAGCAGCGGTGTTGGCCACCGCACTGCCGATGAGCACCCGGGTGCCGGCTTCGACGGCGGCGGCAGCCACCGGCGTGAGGGCCGGACGGGCGTCGACGACGGCCGCGACCTTGATGCCGGCGGCGCGCAGGTCCGCGGCCAGGGCGTAGGCGCTGTCGTTGGTGGTGCTGATGACCACGCGGGACCCGGCAGCCACCGCGTAGCGGTTCAGGTAGCTGCGGACAGCTGAGGCGAGCATGATGCCCGGGCGGTCGTTGTTCTCGAACACCAGCGGACGCTCGTGGGCGCCGGGGGCCAGGACAACCTGGTTGGCACGGATGTGCCAAATACGCTGGCGGGAGACGCCGGCGGCGGCCGGGCTAGAGAGGTGGTCGGTGCGGTTCTGCACCGCGATGACGTAGTTGGCGTCGTAGGCGCCGAACGCGGTGGTGCGGTTCAGCACCGTGCTTTCGGCGCCCGAGACGAGCTCCGCCTCGACGTCGGCAACCCATTCCAGGGCGGGCTTGCCCTCGATGGTTTCCGCCAGTTCGGAGGCCGTGGAGCCGGACAGCAGCGAGCCGCCGAGTTCGGGCTGGTCGTCCATCAGGATGACGCGGGCGCCGCTGCGGACGGCTTCGCGTGCCGCGGCCAGGCCGGCGGGGCCGCCGCCGATCACGAGGATGTCGGTGTGCACGTACTTCTTGTCGTATTCGGCGCGGTCATCGGCCGGATCCAGCTTGCCCAGGCCGTTCAGCAGGCCGGCCTTCAGTCCGTCCACCAGCGAAACGGTGGTGGCGGGGAGCATGGACTCGGCAACGTCACCAGGGAACCGGGCTTCGATCCGGACCAGGGCGTTGGGCTCTTCCACGCCGGCGGCCAGGATGCCGCGGGCGCGGTCCTCGTACAGCGAGTTGCCGGCGGCGATGCGGCCGTTGGCCAGTAGCGCGGACGCCAGGGTGTCGCCCGGGTGTCCGGTGAATTCCTCGCCGTCCACGGTGAAGCGCCAGGAGATGCTGCGGTCGATGCGGCCGCCGGTGCTGAGGCGCGCGTTCTGGGAGGTCACTTGGTCGCTCCTTCCGGGGCGGTGCTGGGGCTGAGGGGGGTGGTGCTGGCGGCGCCGGTGCTTGCGGTGCCGGTGTCAGCTGCGGGTGGGACGGGCGAGGCGGGCCGCGGCACCCCCATCTGGTAGACGGCCTGGATGTCGTACGTGACCGTGTCGCGGAGCATGTTGAACCACTGCCGGCAGCCGGTGCTGTGCACCCACCGCTCGGCGAAGGTGCCCTTGGTGTTCTCGCGGTAGAACAGGTACTGGGCCCATTCCCGGTCGGTGAGGTCGTTGGGGTTCTCGGGGTAAGGCACGTGGGCCTGGCCGCCGTAGTGGAACTCGGTCTCGTCCCGCGGGCCGCAGTTGGGGCAGGAGATAAGCAGCATGTGCGTCTTCTTCTTTCTTGTGGACCGTGGCTAGTGGGCGACGGCGGCAGCGCCGTGTTCGTCGATCAGGGCACCGGTTTCGAAGCGTTCCAGGGCAAAGGGCCTGTTGAGCTTGTGCGGTGCGCCGGTGGCGATGGTGTGCGCGAAGGTCAGGCCGGCAGCCGGCGTGCCCTTGAAGCCGCCGGTTCCCCAGCCGCAGTTGACGAACATGTTGTCCACCGGGGTGGTGCCCACGATCGGTGAGGCATCCAGGGTGGTGTCAACGATGCCGCCCCAGGTCCGGAGCACGTGTGCCCTGGCAAAGATCGGGAACAGTTCGACGGCGGCCGCCATCTGGTGCTCGATCACGTGGAAGGAGCCGCGCTGGCCGTAGCCGTTGTAGGAGTCGACGCCGGCGCCCATGACCAGCTCGCCCTTGTGTGCCTGGGAGACGTACACGTGGACGTGGTTGGACATGACGACCGTGGGGTGCACAGGTTCGTGCAGTTCGGAGACCAGGGCCTGCAGCGGGTGGGACTGGATGGGGAGCCGGAAGCCGGCCATTTCCGCCAGGACCGAGCTGTGGCCGGCGGCGCAGAGGCCCACCTTCTCGGTGTTGATGGTGCCGCGGTTGGTCTTGACGCCCACCACGCGGTTGCCGTCCTTGACGAAGCCTGTGACTTCGCAGTTCTGGATGATGTCCACGCCCAGCTCGTCACACTTGCGGGCGAAGGCCCAGGCGACGTGGTCGTGCTTGGCGATGCCGGCACGCGGCTGGTAGGTGGCGCCCATGACCGGGTAGCGGATGTCATCGCGGATGTTCAGGATGGGGCAGAGTTCCTTGACCTGCTGCGGGTCCAGCCATTCCGCGTCCACGCCGCTGAGCTTGTTGGCGCCCACGCGGCGGATGCTCTCGCGCACGTCACCCAGGGTGTGGGCCAGGTTCATCACACCGCGCTGGCTGAAGAGGAAGTCGTACTCCAGCTCCTCGGGCAGGATCTCCCACAGCTTCAGGGCGTGCTCGTAGATGGCGGCGCTTTCGTCCCAGAGGTAGTTGGAACGGATGATGGTGGTGTTGCGGGCCATGTTGCCGCCGGCCAGCCAGCCCTTTTCCAGGACGGCGATGTTGGTCATGCCGTGGTTCTTGGCCAGGAAGTACGCGGTGGCCAGGCCGTGCCCGCCGCCGCCGACGATCACAGCATCATAGGAGGGCTTGGGGTCCGGGTTGTGCCACAGGAAATCCGGGTGCTCCGGGAGCTGGTGGGTGCTCACTGGGCTGCTCCAATCATGTCATTTTCAAAGGCGGCAATCTCGGTCGCGCCGCTGAGCTGGGGGTAGAGGGGGAACTGCTCGGCCAGTGCAGTGACACGGGCGCGGAGTTCGACGGCGGTGTCGTCGTCGAGCGTTCCGGTACTTGCGGCGCTGGTCAGCGCCGTGGCGATGATGTCCGCTACCTCAGTGAACTCGGTGGCGCCGAAGCCGCGGGTGGCCAGTGCAGGGGTACCGATCCGGAGGCCGGAGGAAACCATCGGCGGGCGGGGGTCGAAGGGGACGGCGTTGCGGTTTACGGTGATGCCGATCCGGTGCAGCGTGTCCTCGGCCTGCTGGCCGTCCAGCTCGGAATTCCGCAGGTCAACGAGGACCAGGTGGACGTCCGTGCCGCCGTTGACCACGGTGATGCCGGCGGCTTCGACGTCGGGCTGCAGGAAGCGCTCGGCCAGCAGCTTCGCACCCTCCAGGACGCGTTCCTGGCGCTCCTTGAAGCCCTCGGTTGCTGCGAGCTTGAAGGCAACGGCCTTGGCGGCGATGACGTGCTCCAGCGGGCCGCCCTGCTGGCCGGGGAAGACGGCGCTGTTGATCTTCTTGGCGTACTGCTCCTTGGCGAGGATGACTCCGCCGCGGGGACCGCCCAGGGTCTTGTGCGTGGTGGTGGTGACGACGTCGGCGTACGGCACCGGGTTGGGGTGCAAGCCCGCGGCGACGAGGCCGGCGAAGTGGGCCATATCCACCATCAGATAGGCACCGACGAGGTCGGCGATCCGGCGGAACTCGGCGAAGTCGAGCTGGCGGGAGTAGGCGGACCAGCCGGCCACGATGAGCTTGGGCTTGTGCTCCAGGGCCAGGGCCTCCACCTCGGCCATGTCCACCCGGAGGTCGGATTCGCGCACGTGGTACGGGACCACGTTGTAGAGCTTGCCGGAGAAGTTGATCTTCATGCCGTGGGTGAGGTGGCCGCCGTGGGCCAAAGAAAGGCCGAGGATGGTGTCGCCCGGGTTCAGCAGCGCGAACATGGCGGCGGCGTTGGCCTGCGCGCCGGAGTGCGGCTGGACGTTGGCGAACTCGGCGCCGAACAGCGCCTTCACGCGGTCGATGGCCAGCTGCTCAACGACGTCGACGTGCTCGCAGCCGCCGTAGTAACGCTTGCCCGGGTAGCCCTCGGCGTACTTGTTGGTGAGGACCGAACCCTGTGCCTCCATGACCGCCGCAGGAGCGAAGTTCTCCGAAGCGATCATCTCCAGCGTGGACTGCTGGCGGACCAACTCACGGGCGACAGCCTGCTGGATCTCGGGATCGACTGCGGAAAGTCGGTCGTTCAACTGCTCAACCACGAATACTCCTTATGAAATACCACTTTGCTTATGACTGATATATCAGTGTGAGGTCAATGGTATGATTGAGCTCACAACAGAGTCAATAGCTGGAAGCAAAATGGCACTTCGCTTCCGCTTGGAGCCCATGAAGATAAGCAAGGAACGGAGCCTCGCTGTGAATGCTCTTCCCGCCATGCCACCCGCCGAGGACGAAGCACTGTCCCAGGCCGAGGCTGCGTACCGGCAGCTGCGCGACAAGCTGATCATGCTGGACATCCGGCCGGGCGAACCCATCAATGACGGCCAGCTGGCGGCTGAACTCGGCTTCGGGCGCACCCCCGTGCGCGAGGCCATCAAGCGGCTGGAGGTTGACCACCTGGTGGTCTCCTACCCCCGGCGGGGTACATTCGCCACCACCGTGGACTTCACGGAACTGGCCGACGTCTCGGAGATCCGGGAGCTGCTTGAGCCGCTCGCGGCGCGCCGGGCTGCCAAGCGGGCCAACACCGCCATGCGCGAGGAACTGCTGGAGGTCGCCAAGGCCATCTCGGAGCTGGCGCCCACCCCCGCCCAGTCACGGGAGCTCATGCGCTACGACCTCACGGTGCACCGCCTGATCTACCGCGCCGCGGCCAACCCGCACCTCGAGGACACCCTGATCCGCTACGACAACCTCGCCACACGCATCTGGTGCCTGGTCCTGGACAAGGTCCCGTCGGTGAGCGGCCACATCAGCGAGCACGTGGACCTGCTCAAGGCCGTGGCCGAGGGGGATGCGGACAAGGCCGGCGAGCTCGCACTGCACCACGTCACGAGCTTCGAGGAAACCATCCGCAAGGTGCTGTAAACCGCAGCGTCGGATCGCCGTGCGCCTTGTTGGCGGCCGGAGCGCTTGTTGAAGGTCACGGTGGCGGCTATTCTGCCAGAAACGTCCGCCGCCAATGAGGGTGACCGCAGGCCACGTACCTGCCACTTCCAGGCCTGACCAGCGTTTCGAAAGAGGCACGCCGTGTCCGTTTCCCCCGCCCCCGCGTCCCGGCGTCGTCTGCTTCTAATTCTCCTTGCTGCCGTGGTGGTGGCTCTGGCGGGTGTGGCCATCGCCGTTTCTGCGCTCGCACCCCGGACGGACCAGCAGGCCGCCACGGCTCCCCCTTCCCCTGCCTCTGCGGCCGCCTCCACCGACGCGCCGAGCTCCGCGCCCCCGGCCTCCGCTTCCCCCACTGAGGAAGCGGCGAAGCCGGCGGCCGCGGAGCTCTTGGACGAGGCCAACACGGTGTGCGAAATGCGCGTGACGGAGAAGTACCCCACCGCTGAGGTCCAGCCCGGCACCAAGTCCGCCAAGGCGAAGAACGGCAGCTTCGAAACCACCGGCTCATACACTGACCCGACGGCCGGCAAGGCCGCGCCCACGCAATTCCAGTGCTCCTCTGTCAATTCCAGCGGAACCTGGACCGTAAACCTGGACCGGGGCTAGGACCTGCAGCCGGGCTAGAGGTTCAGCGGCTGCCGGAGGCTCGGCGCTGTCCTGGCATTCAGCAGGAGGTTGGTGATGCCCAGCATCTCCTCAGTGGCCCGCAGCAGTGAATAGTGGCTGTAGGCGCCTGTTACCACGGTCCCCGGAATGACGGATGGCGCCACCACGAAGTTGGGGATGGGCGTGTCCTCGTCATACAGAACCACGACGGCGGTCCGTCCCGCCTGGTAGCTTTGGCTCGCCAGGATCACCGGCAGCCACCTCGAAAGCCACGTGTCGCCGGTGGTGATGCTGCAGTCGTGTGTGTCATTGCAGACATTCGGGGTGATCAGCGAGAAGCTGGGAAGCGTGTTGTTCGTCAGGTCGTTGAACAGGTTCCCGGACGTCGTGGTTCCGAGCGAGACGTTGTTCGTTGCGCATGCAGCCCTGTCGCCCGGCCCCTGGTAGTACGCTTCCGGATTATGCCGCACCGCGTAAAGACCGGAATTGGTCAGCCTGCAGTTTGACGGCATGTCTTCCTGGTAACTCTTCTGGGTCCGTCCGAGCGCCCGGACCTGGCGGAAGAGATTGTCCGCGGTAATGGCGGGAAGACTGCCCGGGCTGCTGTCCGACGTCACACCCTGGTTGCTCCCGGAGGTCAGGGCGATGTAGTTCGGCAGAGACGGGAACGCGGACCCGGCGTCGCTCCAGTTGGTCATGCTGGCGCACTTTTGAGCCGTCTGCGTCATGTACGGCGCACTTGGGCTGCCGATGACCTGGGAGTACCTCTTGTTCTCGAAAATGATCCAGACGACGTGGTCATAGGTCGCCGGCGGCGCGGCTGCCGTTCCGCACGGTGAGCCCGGCGGAGGCGGCGGCGGAGGCGGAGGCGTGGAGCCTGTGGTGAGCACCAGCTGCGGGCGGCGGGTGGCGTCGCCGAATTCCTTCGAGTTGTAGATAACTCCATCGGAGTTCGTGCTGCTGATGCGCAGGGAGTACGTTCCGTCGCCCTTGACAAGGCTGAAGACATCCACTTCCACCCAGGTGCCGGTGCTGACGGCTCCCAGCGATGCGATGTTCGTGCTGCTTGCGGCAGGCGCGTTCGACCAGGTCACGGAACCCTCAGCCCAGCTGTTGTCCGGCACGTGCCGGAACTGTCCGCCGGAGGGCGAGGGATCCGCGACGAAGAGCCGCAGCTTCGCGGCTGTGACCGTGCCTCCCGTTCCGGTGACAACGAATTTCAGGAACGACATCTCCACGGGACTGTTGTCGGCTTTCAAGCCGGTTGCCGTGCCGTAATTGGTGCCTGGTGTCGCGCTCTTCACGACCGCGTCGGCCGACGGTCCGAGGGTAATTGTGGCCGCCCGGGCAGGAACGGAAGTTAAAGAGAAAGTGGCCGTGAGCAACAATGCTACAGCCACAGAAAATGGTCGAAGATGAGTATTCTTCGAACAGTGACGACTATGCTGCAGATTGCCCCGCGGGACCACGGAGCTTAATTGGAGTTTCATGAGAAAATTCCCATCTTGACTAAAGCATTGGCCATCTGCGCCGTGAGGGCGGCGGCGGCTCACCCCCTGCAGCAGGGTTGATGCGGGGATGAACAATAGGCTCTGGCTGCAAATAATGTTTGGATGTCGCCCCGGGCCTGCCCAGGAACCTCGGCGGGCAAGGGCTTCCACGTCCCTGACTGGCTGGACGGAGCGTTGCCTTTTGCCGGTGGCCTAATTATAGGAAGCCTATATATGTAAGGCTGTACGCACTCTTGCGTATGGCATTCATGAATTCGTTGCTTGCGGACAATCAGTCAGCAAGTTCTGCAAAGCAATTATCATGAATTGTCATCCAACTATCCAAAATGGAAACCGCTGAGCCGTGACCGTAATTGCTAGAATGCTAGCGTGGCGTGCAATGAAGCATTATACCGGGAGTGGCTGGAATTTGTCGGGCAATTCATGCAGCACCCATTTGCGGCACACACCAGTCCGGAGGAGGAAATCTCGAAGCGGCTCGCGGCTTCGTTCAACGCCGCCTGCTGCAGCCGCAGCAGCGTGGGGCCGGACTGGGTTGACCGCATGGAGGGCTGCTGGCCCGGCGATTACCTTCCCAAACTGCCGCCGGACCCGCGCGTTCCCGATGCCACCTGGCAGCCACTGCTGCGCTGGTACGCCGTATCCGGGCTTTCCGCTCCCCAGTCGCTTGCCCGGGTTCCCAGCCAGGTGGCGGACTGGCGCATGCAATCCGAATGGCAGGACCTTGCCCGGCCCATGGGAATCAACTACCAACTGGCCGTCCCCCTGCTCCTCGATGGTCCGGTTCATCGCGCCTACCTGCTGGCGAGGCCTGACCGCGAGTTCGACGACAGCGAGCTCACCCTGGCCACGGCACTTCAACCGATATTGACAGGCCTGTACTGGCAGCTCGCCTGGGCCTCGGAGGACAAGTCAGCTGACGGGCCCGGGCTGACCCAGCGGGAACTCGCCATCCTGGGGCTGCTCGGCCAAGGGCTGACCGCCACGTCGCTGGGCCATCACTTCAACATCTCGCCGCGGACAGCCCAGAAGCACCTCGAACACATCTACCGCAAGCTTGACGTGGGCGACCGCCTGATGGCCGTTCAAAAGGCCGCCCGGTTGGGTCTGCTGGACCAGGCGTTGGCGGTGCTAACAAACGGCAGGATGTGAGGCAGGGATCCCCATGATGCGACGGGATGTGAGGAAGGGGATCCAGGTGAGGCGACGGGATGTGAGGAAGCGTCGCAGGTGAGGCGACGGGATGTGAGGAAGCGTCGCAGGTGAGGCGACGGGATGTGAGGAAGCGTCGCAGGTGAGGCGACGGGATGTGAGGAAGCGTCGCAGGTGAGACGACGGGATGTGAGGAAGCGTTTGAGGGGAACGGGGAATCCCCCGGGACCTTCCCGGGGGATTCCTCGTTCTGGGTGAATTCAGGTCATGCGTGGATTTAGGTCATCTGTGAATTCAGGGCTGGCGGTGCCTGCAGCCTGTGGACTGGTTTCTAGTGGCCGCCGCCTCCGATCACGCCTTTCTCGACGGCCTTCGTGACGGCGTCGGCTTCGGCCTGGGTCAGGGTGCCGTCCTTGACGGCCGTGTCCAGCTTGGTCTTCAGCGCGGCGGCCCGCTCCGCCTGGGCCGCAGTGCGGATTTCCGTCAGGGCCGCGGTGACCTTCGACTCCTCGACACCGAGTGCCGTCGCCAGGGACTTGGCCATCGCCGCATCCTGGGCGGCACGGTCAGGCTTGGTGCCCTCGGCCGGAGCCGTCGTCGGCTTGTTGGCCTCGCGGAACGCCTGGATTGCCTCGGTCACCTTCGCTTCGTCAACACCCAGCTTGGTGGCAAGGTCCGCCGCGATCTGGCCGCGGTCACCACCCTTGTGGCCCCGGAAGCCGTCGGTCGATGCGCTATTGTCTGTCGACGTGCTCGACGTTGCACTGGGGCTCGGGGTGGTGGCGGCTGAGGCCATCCCGGTAACCCCCAGGCCGGCGCCCAGCGCCAGGGCGCCGGCAGTGATGCCGAGGGTGATTCTCTTGGTTCGTGACATGGTGTCTCCTTGATCGGCCGTGCGATACGGCTTTGAACGGAAGGGCATCTGTCCTAGCCCCTCACTCAAAGATCCGGCAGCAGCTTAGGGCGCCGCTGTTCGGAAACTGTCAGGAGGCTGTGAACCCTGCTGCCCTACGGAAATTTTCAACCAATGAAATCCGCGCATACTTCGGCCACCTGATCCGCCAAGCTTGTCCAAACGACGTCCCCGCGGCGATGCCGAAGAAAGAAGGAAGCAATGACCCTCAGCGTCGAGGAAATGAACAAGCAGCTGCCGGTTGCAAATGCGTTGCCCGGCGAAGCCGTGCCCTACTACATGGCGTCCGGCGAGGGTGCCCGCTACGAGATCGACGGGCAACTGGTTACCGTGATCGCCCGCGCCGCGGACACCGGCGGCATCTTCAGCGCCGCCTACATTTCCGGCGCCATGGGAGCAGAATCCCCCTTCGTCACGCACAGGATCGAGCACAAGACCCTCTACGTGTTTGACGGCATCCTCCATGTCTGGCTCCCCGGCGACAGCCGCATCCTGACGCCGGGCGATTCCGTGGTGATTCCGCCGGGAACGCCGCACGCCTACCGGATGGCCAGCCACTACACGCGCTTCCTGAACTGGATGACCCCCGGCGGCGCCGAGGCCTACTACGAGCGTGTTGGCACCCCCATCGATTCACACGTCCCGCCCGTGCACGCCGGGCATCGGCTGAGTTCCCGGGAAGCAGCAGATGTCGGCGCCGAATTCGGCATCTCCTTTCCGGACTTGGAGCGGGTGGCACCGTCGCTGCAGCAGAATACCGGGCTGCCTGCCACGCTGAGCCCCTACTTCCTCAGTGCCGGCGAAGGGGAACGCATGGTCAGCTACCAGACCATGTTCACGTACCTCTCCCGGCCGGAGAACACGGGGTCGAACTACTTTGCCGTCCACACCAAGGGCGCCAAGTCCCCGTATATCCCGCTGCACTTCCACTCCGAGCACACGGAGAACTTCCTCTGCACGGAAGGCCGCATGTGGCTCTATGCCAACGGCCGGGAGGTGCTGCTCACCAAGGGCGACTTCCTGCACGCCCCGGCGGGCACCGTCCACTCCTTCGCGTTCGACTCCCACAACACCCAGATGGTGGGCTTCCTGACGCCGTCGGTCTTCAACGGCTTCTTCGAATACTTCAACAAGCCCACCGACGACTACATGTACACGGAGGGCGGCGAGCCCTACATGGACATGGAGGGCTTCGGCCGCGCGCAGGCGGAGATGGACCTCACCGTCGTCGGCCCGCCGCCCCAGCGCCGCGCGGCCCTGGACATCTGAGGCTCCGAACAGCAACGCGGGGTCACTTCCCGCCCAATATGGTGAGGTTATTGGGCTGGAAGTGACCCCGCGTTGCGGTATTTAAGGGGTCAGGAACCCTGTGATTGCCGCACCAGCGCGCGGCCGTAGTCGTTGCCGTTGGGGGTGCGGAGCACGGTGTGCATGTGGAACGGGGCAGGGGCGTCGTTGTTGAGGAACACACCCGTGTGGTGATCCAGTTCCAGAACCACCACGGGGCTCTGGATCCGGAAGTAGAAGGCGTCCTCGCCCTGCCAGCCGCCGATCCAGGAGAACCGCGTTTCGCCGTAGTGCTCCTGGATTTCCCGCATCCGCGCGGCGCGGGGGCCGGCGGGGAGGCAGGCAACGAAGTCCTCCACGAGCCTGTCCAGCAGCGCCAGTGATTCGGGCGGCATGGAGCTGGCCAGGATGCCCTCGTAGGGGATCACCCGGTTGTCCTGGAAGCAGCCCGCCAGGTGGCGTTCGTCGCCGGGATGCAGCCGGCCCTCGGGCATCGCCGGGTCCTCCATGGCGGCGAAGGACAGTGCCTCCTGCCGCAGCGGATCAGGCAGCGACGCCATCAGGCCACGGGCCAGGCTGATGCGCTCCTTGAACACCTTCACCCCCTGGTGCGGGCCGGCGTCGATGACGTCCGGCTCGGCACCGAGGAACATCGGCGACAGGACCAGCTGGGTTCCGGCCACGAGGCAGTTCAGCGCCAGGTGATGGCCGAACAGCTGCCAGCCCCACGGCCCGGTTTCCGACGGTTCCCCGTAGAGGGCGAAGTTGTAGCTGTATTCGTTCATGAGTTCCGGCAGTTCCACCAGCTCGCCGAGGAAGGCGTTGATCCGCATCAGGTTCCGCGCCAGCGCGTACCCTTCCGGACTCAGGCTGGCCTCCACGACGGCGAGCGCGGCATCGCGCACGGCCGGGTCCAGGTCCTCGAGGCGCAGCCCTGTATCGTGCTGCATGAATTCCGGGTTCGCCCAGCTCTGCCATTCGTGGGCATCCACGGCGTAGCTCAGGCGGTCCCGCTGTTCCGCGGAGGCGGTGGCGAGCAGCTTGCCCGCGGCGGCCACCATCTCCGCCGTCGGCGCTTCCTCCCCGGGCCTCGCCTCGCTGAGGCTGAACAGCCCGGGGCGGATGACGCCGTCGTTCGTTACACCAACGAAAGGCTCCGGGTACAGCTTCTGCCAGCCCTCGATCATGGGGCCGGCAAAGGAGTCGGTCTTGGCCTCCTCGGCATAGGAGCGCGCGTCCAGTCCGCGCAACCGCGCCACGCGCGGGTGGTCGGGCGCGTACAGGAAATCACGAAACGACGGCGCCGGCATTGGTGCCCTCCTTCAGTTGTTCGAATGGGTTGCTGACGCCCCAGCCGGCCGCGACGGCCAGGGCTCCGGCGGCCGCCTCCGCGGAGGACCCGCGCCAGGCGATGTGCTGGTCCTGCCGGACGAGGACGGCATCGGCCGCCCACAGTTCCGCCATTGGCGTCCCGGCCTCGGATGGCCCGACGGCGGTGACGGTCACCGGGATGCCGTGGCTGGCACCCGCAGCGATGACGGGCGCGTACGCACGTTCCGCCGCGTTACCGGCGAGTGCCTCGCTGTCCACGAGCAGCGAAAATCCTGGTCCGAGGACGTCGTAGAGGGAGGTGCGCCCCTCCAGCCAGGCGTGCGGCAACAGGGCACCGGGGCTGGCCGAAGGTACGTAGCGGATCGGGTCCTCGGCCGGCACCGGAGCCCCGTCGGGGACCACCAGCGGGGACTCTGAGTAGCTGTACCCGAGGACCAGGCCAAGCGAATCGAACTCGCTCTGCTTGACGGCAAGCGCGTCGTGGGCGCCGGCCCGTGCGGCCTCACCTTCAACCCCGGCCGCCGTCAGCGCCGGGTCGGCGAAGTGGTAGGCGAGGGCCTTGCCGTTGGCCGCGGCGTCGCGGATGGTCCGGTCTGCAACGGGCCGGCGCTCCAGCCCGTAGCTCTCCAGCAGCTGCGGCCCCGCCCAGCCTTCGAAGGCGGCCGCGATTTTCCAGGCCAGGTTGGCGGCGTCGCCGATGCAGGTGTTGAAACCGTGGCCGCCCCACGGCGGGTTCTGGTGCGCCGCGTCCCCCACCAGGAAGACGCTGTCCGTGCCATAGGACGGGGCAAGGAGCATGCGGGCGGTCCAGGGGTCCGTCGCGATCACGTCAACGTCGATGTCCGCCCCCACCAGGGAGCGCACCAGGGCGGCCGGATCAAGCTCCGGTGCTCCGCAGACGTCTTGGCTGGCGACGCCCTGGACGATGGCCCACCAGGTCTCGTCCAGGTCCATCCGGCCCACCATGCCGGCCGCGCCGGGACCCAGCACCCAGTACTGCACGGCGGGGTCCAGCGTGATGGTGGCGGCGAGGTCGCGGGAGCGGAAGAGGATGCTGATGTTGGACAGGGAAGCGGATTCCCCCTCGAGCCGGAGACCCAGGCCGCGGCGGACCGTGGAGGAGCCGCCGTCGGCCCCGGCCAGGAAGGCGCAGTCGACGGCGGTGCGGCGCCCGGATTCGTCGGCAACGGTCACGCGCTGCCCGCCGTCGGGGAGGGCAGCGAAGCTGTCCACCCGCAGCCCCGTCACGAGGCTGGCGTTGGCCGACTCCGCCACGGCTTCCCGGAGCACCGCCTCCAGCACCGGCTGCGGCACCTGCTGGCCGCACTCGGGCTGCGGACCGTAGCGGCCAGCCGCGAGCTGGAACGCATTGGGGAAGCGCCTGATCTCGGCGCCGGTTAGCGCAGAACAGAAGATCACGTCCTGCGCGAAATCCACGGGCAGCGGCGCCGCGTTCCGGAGCGCGTCGGCGAGGCCGAGCCTGCGCAAATGCGTCATGGTGCGGGCGTTGGTGGTCTTGGCGCGCGGCCGGTCCGGGTCGAGCAGGGTGCGGGGCTCAATGACCGTGCTGCGGATGCCCCGGCTGGCCAGGTCAAGGGCGAGGAACAGCCCGCTGGGCCCGCCCCCGGAAATCAGGACCGGTGTTTCGGCCGGCACGTCCTGGAGCCCGGCGTAATTGACGGCGGTCATCAGGCCCTCGCCCGGAGGGACGGTTCGCCGACGGGAGTAACCAGGGTGCCCAGCCGCTCGATCTCGACCTCAACGGTGTCCCCCGGCTGCAGCAGCCACTGCGGCATGCGCGCATACCCGACGCCTTCGGGGGTGCCGGTGGCGATCACGTCGCCGGGGTGGAGCGTGAACGTCTGGCTGATCAGCGAGATGATGGCCGGCACGGAAAAGATCATGTCCCGCGTATTGCCGTGCTGGACCTCGGTGCCGTTGACACGGGTCCTGACCTCCAGGCCGTCGCGCAGGTCGCCCACTTCGTCCCGGCTGACCAGCGGTCCCAGCGGGCCAGTGAAGTCGCCGTTCTTGCCGAGGGTCCACTGCGTCGTGAGCTTCTGGGCGCGCCGGGCCGTGATGTCGTTGAAGGTGGAGTAGCCGAAGACGGCCTCCGCGGCCTGGTCCTCGGTCACAGACTCCGCGCGCTTGCCGATGTACGCGGCCACTTCGCCTTCCCAGTCCAGGCCTGCCTCGCCGCCAGGCACCGGGACGGGGACGTGGCCCACCGAAAGGGAAGCCGTCCAGCGCCCAAACAGGGTGGGGTAGGCAGGCAGCTCCTGGTCCTTGTAGCTGCCTTCCGCCGCGTGCGCCTTGTAATTGAGGCCGACGCAGATGACCCGGGCCGACGCCGGAACCAGGGGAACTTCAATGACGGTACTGCGCTCGATTGAACCGTGCTCGACTGAACCGTGCTCGAGCGGAAGTGAACCGGCGCCCGCAACGAGCGACTGCGCCTTCTCCTGCCACCCGTCGGGGTCGGCCCAAAAATCCGTCGCCGGAGCCAGCGGAAACACCCTGACACCGTCGGGACCAGTGCCGCCGGAACCGGTGCCGGTCAGGGCAGCTGCCCAGGTGTCGCCGTCGTGATTAATGCCTATGTACTGCATGGAGGGGCCTTTCAGGTTCGCCCGGGGCGGGTGTCGGTCAAAAGGGCACAGCAAATAGAGCCCCGTGCGGGCGGCGCCTGCCCGGGGGTCATGCCAAGCGGGATGCTGCGGAAAACTCAGGGGATGCCGGACTGCCGGCGGAAGAAACTGACGGTGGCGGCCAGTGCCTTCTCCGCCGCGGCGGGGCCGCCGTCGGGAAGGGACCACATGTGGTCCGCGCCGTCGAGGAGAAGAAGTTCGACGTCGGCGCCTGCCTTTTCGAGTTCCGTCGCCAGGGTTTCGGACTGGGCGGCCGGGACGAAGCGGTCGGCTGTGCCGTGGACCAGGAGGAAGGGCGGGGCGCCGGGACGGATATAGCTGACGGGGCTCGCGGCCGTCGCCTTCTCAGGTTCCTCCGCCAGGACTGCGCCAATGAGCTGTTCCTCCCGGGAGCCCGGGTCGCTGGCTCGCGCGACGGCGTTGGGCAGGGCCTGCTCCCCCATGCGGTTCAGGTCAGTCGGCGGGTACCAGGCCGCCACTGCAGCGACGGGGGTGTCGCCGCCGATCAGGCCCACCAGGCTCGCCAGGTGGCCGCCGGCCGAGTCGCCCCAGGCGAAGATCCGGTTGGGGTCAACGCCGTAGTCGGCTGCGTGGTTCCGCAGCCAGCGGACCGCAGCCTGGGCGTCGTGCAGCTGGGCGGGATAGACGGCTTCCGTGCTCAGCCGGTAGTCTGCCGAGGCGACGACGAAGCCGGCTTCGGCGAGGACCTCGAACGGGGTGGGCCCGAAGCCGTCCGTCACCGGCCCTAATGATGACCGTGTTCCGGCCCGCCAGCCGCCGCCATGGAAGTGAACGATTGCCGGCCGGGTCCCGGAACCGCCTCCGGCAAACTCCGGGAGGTACAGGTCCAGGAGCAGCGGACGGCCGGCGGGGCCACCCGTGCGGGCGAACTCCACGCCTTTGAGCACGCGGCCTTCCGTCATCATCGACTCCTTTGCTGCATCTGCCGGTTCCTCTTCGGCCCGGCCTGTCCCCTACGGGGCTTGTCCTTCTAAGACTGTCGGATCGGGAGCAGGGCCTGTAGCGCCCATTTCAATCATTGAAACGGCTTTGCCGACTCCAGCTCCACGGCCAGAAAGGACAGGCCCCGCCGCACCAGGCCGAGGGCGGCCGAGTGGTTGAGGTAGGCATGGAACGCCCCTTCCTCCAGCCGGTAACTGACTTCCACGTCCGCCGCCCGCAGGCCTTCGACGAAGGCCTCCGCAGAGAACCGGAGGGAGTCGTATCCGCAGGCGAGCACAGCGGCCGGCGGCAGTCCCGCCGGGTCGGCGGGCCCGGGCATGGCGTAGGAGGAGGCCATGGCCAGGGGTCCGCCGATGTAGTTCTCCACCATGTCCCGGCAGTCCTCGTCGGTGAACCGGAGAAACGGCGGCAACTGGCCGGTGGAGGACTGGTCATGTGGCGGTTCAGCCGGCAACTCACCCGGGAGTTCACCGTGCAGGAACGGGTACGCGAGTACGAGTTTGGCCGGCAGCTGCAGGCCCGCATCCATCAGGTAGAGTGCCGCCCCCACCGCCAGGTTTCCGCCGACGCTGGCACCGCCCAGGCAGATCCGCGCAGGGTCCGCGCCGAGTTCCAGGGCGTGTTCCCTGGTCCAGAACCATGCCGCCAGCACGTCCTCGTGCGGTACCGGGAAGTGGACGCCGCCGAGGGCCAGGCGGTAGCCGACGCTGACCACCACGCCGCCGCTTCGGGCCGCGACTTCCCGCCCGAGCTGGTCCGATTCGCGCATGTCCAGGTCACCGGCCGCGAAGTTACCGCCGTGCATCCAGACCAAGGCGGGGGAACCGCCGTCGCCGGTCCCGCCGCCGGAAGCTGCCGGCAGCCCGTCCTCCGGGCGTGCGCCGTAGATCCGGACCGGCACCGGGCCGTTGGGTCCGGGTACCTCCAGGTGGCGGACCGCTACGTCCGGCGGGATGTACGGCAGCAGGCCGCCGCAAAAGGCGTCGAGTCGCTCCCGCCCGCCGGGCCCGGCCAGCAGCTCCGGGACCGACACCACGCCGGCCAGGTGGTGCAGAAGCCCGGCCAGCTCCGGATCCAGGGTCATGGCAGGGCCGACAGCTGCGGGATCCCCGCGGTTCCCGCAAACGCACCGGGTTCACAGCTGAAGGAGTGCGTCCCGGACCCGGCCTCCACCGCCTCCGAGCCGTCCGGCAGGTACACCGAGGCGGTGCAGCCGGCGGGGACCGTTAGGGACAGGACGAAGGTGCCGCCGCGGTGCTCCCAGCGCACGGCCGCCTCGCCATAGGGGGTCTCGTGCCGGGCGGCGGCCCAGGTCAGACCGCCGCCGGGCAGCGGCCGGACCAGCAGTGTCCGGCTGGCCAGACCGGCGGGGGCAAGGCCCGCGACGGTGCGGTGCATCCAGTCGGCCACGGCGCCGAGCGCGTAGTGGTTGAAGGACGTCATGTCGCCGGGGTTGATGGTGCCGTCCGGGAGCATGGAATCCCAGCGTTCCCAGATGGTGGTGGCGCCCATCGTGACCGGATACAGCCAGGACGGGCACTCGGTCTGCAGCAGCAGGCGGTAGGCCGCCTCCACCTGGCCTTCGTCGCTCAGCGCGTCGGTGACCAGCGGTGTCCCCACGAAGCCGGTGGCGATCCGGTAGCCGTCAGCGGCCACGGTTTCGGCCAGCCGTTCCCCTGCTGCCGGGTGCTCCTCGGGTTCGAGCAGCCCGAAGCGCAGCGCCAGCGCGTAGGAGGTCTGCGTGGCAGGTCGGAGCTGGCCGTCGTCGGCGATGTAGTGCTTGCGGAACACGGCACGCGCCCGGCGGGAAAGTTCGCGCAGGCGGAGTGACTCGCTGTCCTCCCCCAGCAGGGCTGCGGCCTGCGACGCGGTCGCCGCCGAGTACGCCAGGTAGGCCTGCGCCACCAGCTGCCAGGGGGTCATGGCGGCACCGGGATCGTTCGGCGGCGCGGCCGGGTCCAGCCAGTCGCCGAACTGGAATCCGTGTTCGAAGCGCAGCTCCGGCCCGGCGGCGTCTGCCGCCGCGGCCAGCCATGCCGCCATTCCGGGCAGTTGCCGGCGCAGGAATTCCCGGTCTCCCGTCTGTTGGTAGAGCACCCAGGGGACCAGCACTGCGGCGTCACCCCAGGCGGCCATCACGGGGCGGGTGGGGAACGGCGGCTTGTCGAAGGTCACTTCCGGGACCACCAGCGGCGGCGGCCCGTCAGTTCCCTGCTCGGCGGCCAGGTCCTTCAGCCAGGACGCGGTGAAGCCGGGGATCCGGTAGAGGAACGACGCGGTGGAGGCAAAGACCTGGAAGTCCCCCGTCCAGCCGAGCCGCTCGTTGCGCTGCGGGCAGTCGGTGGGCACGTCCACGAAGTTGCCGCGCATGCCCCACACCACGTTGGAGTGCAGCTGGTTCAGCATGGGCTCGGAGCACTCGAAGAAGCCGGTGCGCTTGAGCTCGGAATGAACGACGACGGCGGTGAAGGCTTCGGGGGTCAGCTCACCCGGCCAGCCGCCCACCTCGACGTAGCGGAAGCCGTGGACGGTGAATTCGGGACTGTACTGCTCGTCTGCGCCGGATTCACGCACGCCGGTCCCGCGCAGGATGTAGGTGTCCGTCTGCCTGGCAACGCGGAGCGGGCGCACGCCGAGTTCGCCGTGTTCCAGCACCTCGGCGTGCCGCAGCACCACCTCGGTCCCGGCCTCGCCGCGCACCCGGATCCGGACGTGTCCCACGAGGTTCTGGCCGAAGTCGAGGATCGTCTTGCCGGACGGCGTGGTCAGCACTTGCCGGACGGGCAGCTCTTCGGTGGCGCGGACCGGCGGACCGTCCGGTGCCACCAGGAGGGCGGCGTCGAAGTCTTCGGCAACAACGGGCTCCAGTTCCCTGCCGCCTCCGGCCCAGCCCGCATCGGCTAGCCGTGCGTCGTACGTTTCGCCGTTGTACAGGTCTGCGGAGAGCACGGGCCCGCGGCCCGCCAGCCACGATTCGTCCGTGCTGATGACCCTGACCCGGCCGCCGGCGTCTACGATTTCCAGCTGGCCGATCACCGCCGTGCGGTTTCCGTATTTGTTGCGCTTCTCCTGGAAGCCGAGGTTGCCGCGCCACCAGCCGTCGGCCACCTCGAAGCCGATCACGTTGGTGCCCGGCTGCAGGTAGTCCGCGACGTCGTAGGTCTGGTAGCGCAGGCGGTGGTGGTAGCTGGTCCAGCCCGGCGCGAGGAGTTCGTTGCCCACGCGGCGGCCGTTGATCGTGGCCACGTAGATGCCGTGGGCACTCGCGTACAGGCGGGCTGACGCCACCCCGCCGTCCAGCTTGAAGGTGGTGCTGAGGCGGGACGCGGGCTCATCGGAGGTGCTCTCTTCGTCCCAGGACGGACGGATCATGGCGGCCTGCCAGTCCCCGGTGTCCAGAAGCCCGGCCTCGACCCAGGCGACGGGGCTCCATTCGGAGGGTCCGCCGTCGTCATTTCCCCAGACCCGGACCCGGACCGCGGCCCGCCCGCGGCTGGCCAGAGGGTGCGCCGGCCAGGGCTGCAGGAGCTGTTCCGCGGAGTCGACGCGCCCGTAGCTGGCCAGGCTGTCTGCGTCCGGGCCGACTTCCAGTTCGTACGCCGTCTGCACCCAGCCCGGGGCGTCGGCGCGGACCTGCCAGGACAGCCGGGGCCGGTCCTCGCCGATGCCGAAGGGCTCCTCGTGGTGTTCGAAGCGGAGGGCGGAAGGGGTGGTCATCGGGGTGGCTCCTGGAGTGGTTGTCATGGCTTGGTGAATTCCGTCCTGAAGAAGGAGACGGCGGTTTCGAGGATGCGGTCCAGCTGGTCCTCGGCGAAGAAGAAGCAGTGGTCGCCGCCCTCGACAGTGATGAGTTCCTGCTCGACGCCGGCCACGGCGAGGGCATCGGCGAGGAGTTCACTCTGCGACAGCGGGACCAGGCCGTCGCTGTCGCCGTGGATCAGCAGGAACGGCGGAGCGTCTGCGGTGACGTAAGCCAGCGGGCTGGCGGCATCCAGCAGGGCCGGATCGTGCGAATTGCCCACCAGCATGGGGCCGGGTTCCAGCGACACGCCGTCCGGCACGGCTGCCAGCAGGGCACCGCTCATGAAGCTGGTGGTCGCTTCCATTGGCGGCATCCGGGTCAGTGAGGACACACCGTAGAAGTCGACGACGGCGCTCACGGCGCTTGGGTGCCCCTGCGCGCCGAGGCCGCCCTCGAGGTCCGCCCGGCCGCCGGTCAGGCCCAGCAGCGCCGCAAGATGGCCGCCGGCGGACTCGCCCCAGGCGCCGATGCGTTCCGGATCGATGCCCAGTATGCCGGCGTGCTGCCGGAGATAGCGGACGGCGGCCTTGATGTCGTGAAGCTGGGCGGGGAACGGCGCCTCCAGCGCGTGCCGGTAGTCCACCGTGGCGCAGGCGATGCCTGCCTCATTCAGGAGCCGGAACACCGAGTCGGGCTGGAACGTGGGCGGCAGTTCGCGGCGGTCGCCGAGCTGGAACGCCCCGCCGTGGATCCACACCACCACCGGGACCGGGCCGCCGTCGGGATTGCGCGGGAGCCAGATGTCCATGGAAAGCCGGCGGAAGCCGACGGCGATCGCATAGTTGAGTTCGCGGTGCACCAGCGAGTGCCTGGAGACTTCCTCGGACGTGCCCGGCGTCTGGAACGCGGGGAACGGCGGCGGGGTGGGGACGCGGCGGGTAATTACCTGTTCAGACGGCACTGTTTCCGGGGTCACTCGGCGCTCCTTGAAGTTTGTGGTCAGTGTCAAAGTGGTTCAGGCGTAGTGGCAGGCGACGTCGGACTGGCCCACCCTGCGCAGGGCGGGCCGTTCGGCGGTGCACAGGTCGGTGGCCAGCGGGCAGCGCTGGCTGAACGGGCAGCCTCCTGCCGTGGCGGCCACCGCTGCGGCCGTCCGGACGCCAAGCGACTCGCGCAGCTTCCGCCGTTCCGCCTGCTCCGCGGGCCGTGGCACCGGGGATGCGGCCACGAGGGCCTGGGTGAACGGGTGCTTAGGGTTCTCGGTGACGGCGGCGGCCGGCCCTGTTTCCATCACCTGGCCGCGGTAGAGCACCACCACCCGCTGGGCGAGGAACTGGACCACGGCGATGTCGTGGGCGATGAACAGGTAGCTCAGGCCGCGCTCGTCCCGCAGGTCGGCGAGGAGATTCAGTACCTGGGCCTGGGTGGAGAGGTCCAGGGCGCTCACGGCCTCGTCGCACACCACGAGCTGCGGTTCGCAGATCAGGGCACGTGCCACGGAGATGCGCTGGCGCTGGCCTCCGGAGAACTGGCTGGGGTAGCGGTCCACGGCGTCGCGGGGAAGCCCGACCCGTTCCAGCATGTCCTCCGCCCGGGTCCGCGCTTCTGCGGCTGTGACGCCGCGGACCCGCAGCGGTTCGGCCAGCGAGGCGCCGATGGTCTTCCGCGGGTTGAGCGAGGAGTTGGGGTCCTGGAAGACGGCGCGCAGCTCGCCGCCGAGTTCCTGCCGGCGCGCGGAGCCGGCATGGGTGATGTCGCTGCCCTGGAAGCTGATGGAACCGCCGGACACCTTCTGCAGGCCCAGGATGGCCTTGCCGATGGTGGACTTCCCGGAGCCGGACTCCCCCACCAGGCCAACGGTTTCACCGGGGTGGATGGTGAAGCTCACGCCGTCGACGGCGGCCGGCGCCGAGGCCGCCTTGCGCCCGTGGCCGTAGCGGACCACCAGGTCCTTGACCTCCAGCATGGCCGGGCCGGGCACAACTGCTTCGGCGTCCTCGCGTTCTACGGTGCTGATGCTCATGCCATGTCCTTTTCAACGATCTCGAGTACGCGGTGGCTGGGCACCTCGGTGGCAAGCCAGCCAAGGCCCTCCACTGCCAGCTCGTCCGCCTTGACGCAGCGGACCTCGCCGTCTTCCGAACCCGAGGCAAGCAGCGGAACGGGAACGGTGCAGGCTGACCCGGCGAACTGGCAGCGGGCGGCGAAGCGGCAGCCGGCGGGCCAGTCTTTGGGCTGCGGCACCTGGCCCTTGATGGTGGCCAGCCGCTCCGGCATGTCGTGGGCGGTGTTGGCGTGCGGGTCGGCCGCCAGCAGGGCGAGGGTGTAGGGGTGCCGGGGGTTGTCCAGTATGCTCGCGGTCCGGCCGCTCTCCACCACCTGGCCGGCGTACATGACAGCGACGTTGTCGCAGATGTCCGCGACCACTCCGAGGTCGTGCGTCACCATGACGACGGACATGCCGGTGTCCTTCACCAGCGAGCGCAACAGCGAGAGGATCTCGGCCTGGACCGTGACGTCGAGGGCCGTGGTGGGTTCGTCGGCCACCAGCAGCCGCGGCTTCCCGGCCAGGGCCAGCGCGATGGCCACGCGCTGGGCCATGCCGCCGGAGATCTGGTGCGGGTAGGCCTTGAGGATGCGCCCGGCATCAACAATGCCCACCTTTTCCAGCAGGCCCAGCGCCTCGGCGCGTGCTTCGGCCTTGCCGGCTTTCCGCAGCCGGCGGATGGCGGCGGTCAGCTGGTAGCCCACCGTGAACATGGGGTCGAGGGCCCGCATGGGTTCCTGCGAGATCAGGGCGATGTCCCGGCCCCGGACGCCTTCCAGGTCCTTCTCGGTAGCGGAGGCC
The DNA here is from genome assembly GCF_059568005.1 of Arthrobacter sp. BGA-UO-ETr-C19. NCBI lineage: Bacteria > Bacillati > Actinomycetota > Actinomycetes > Micrococcales > Micrococcaceae > Arthrobacter > Arthrobacter sp. BGA-UO-ETr-C19. The sequence goes on along the minus strand of NZ_JCAQPC010000023.1, from coordinate 284,941 downwards.
AGGTTCTTTCCGTTCCAGAGGATCTGTCCGCCGGTGACCGAAACGCCGGACGGCAGCAGCCCGAGCAGGGACAAAGCGGTCATGGTCTTGCCGCAGCCCGACTCCCCCACCAGACCCAGCACGGTGCCCGGTGCGACGTCGAAGGTGACGTCCGTGACCAGCGGAGTGCCGCCGTCGACCCCTACCGAGAGGCCGCGGACGCTGAGCTGGCCGGCGGCGGGAGCGTTTCCCACGGCGGGCGCGGCGGCAGCTGCTGCTGCCGCATCGGCGGCGCGCTTGCGGCGGATGGCAGCGGAGGGCAGGTGGGATGCGGCTGCGTTGGGCGACTTGCCGAGGGCGTTGCCGATGGCATTGGCCGACAGGACGGTGAGGGCGAGCACCGCGCCGCTGGGGACCATGAGCCAGGGGGCATCGTAGACGTGCTGGGAGGCGCTCTGGATCATCCCGCCCCAGCTCGGCTGGGGAATGGGCGGACCGAAGCCGATGAAGGCCAGTCCCGCCTGGATGAGCATGCCGACGGCAAAGATGAGCGCCGACTGCACCACCACAGTGTTCATCAGGCCCGGCAGCACATGGCGGAGGCCGATGCCCAGCGGCCCGACGCCGTCCACCTTGGCGGCGTCGACGTAGAGCTGGGACTGCAGGGACTTCGCCTGGCCGAGCATCACGCGGTAGATCCCGGAGGAGATGAGGACGCCGAGGATGGCCATGATCAGCGGAATGTTCGTCCCCACCGCTCCAATGACCGCCAGGATGATGACCGTTCCGGGCAGCGACATCATGATTTCGGTGACGCGGCTGATGCCCCCTTCCGCCCGGTCCCCGGACGCTGCCGTCATGGCCAGGATGGTCCCGAGCCCGACGCCGACAATCACCGTGATGAGCGACGTGCCCAGCGTCCCGGCTGCTGAGGCGAATATCCGGCTGAGCAGGTCCCGGCCAAGTTCATCCGCGCCCAGCCAGTGGGCGGCGCTGGGTCCGGAGAGGACCGCCGTAAAGTCCTGGTCCTCGGTTTTATACGGGAGCCACCAGGGAGCAGTGAGGGAGGCGACCACCAGGGCGGCGAGCCACACAGCGCCGGCGAGGCCGCCGGGCGAGGTGAGGAGGCGGTGTCCGGAGAATTTCGCCAGGGCGGTCTTCCGCGGGGTGGCAGTGGGTGCGATGGAGGGGATCATGAGGCACGCAACTTCGGGTCAAGGAATTTGGTGGCGAGTTCGAGGACCAGGTTCACAGCCACCACCACGACGGTGGCGATGACCACCACGCCCTGGACGGCCGGGGCGTCATGGGTGCTGACGGAGGACTGGACTGCCTGGCCCAGGCCGGGCATGGCGAACAGCTGCTCGGCAATGACGGATCCGCCGAACAGGCCGATGAACTGCAGGGCGATGCCGGCGACGATGGGGAGGCTGGCATATCGCAGCGCATGGACGTAGAGGATTTTCCAGGTGGGAGTCGCCGTGGCACGCAGTGTGCGGATGTGTTCCTGCTGCAGCGCTTCAAGCATGGAGGCCCGGGTCTGGCGGGCGATGAACGCCGCACCGCCGACCGCGAGGGTGACGACGGGCAGGGTGAGGGACAGCGCCCAGTCCTGCGCCGAGACTTCGAAGGGGACGTAGCCGGTGGCCGGAAACACCGATGACTGGACGGCGAACAGATAAACGAAGATGATGCCGATCCAGAAGGCCGGCAGGGCCACGAGGAGCCCGACGAACCCTCCGATGATCCGGTCCAGCAGCCCGCCGCGCACGGCTGCGGTGACTCCGAGTCCGATCCCGAGAACGGCGCTCAGCACGGTGGCACCGGCGGCAAGCGATGCTGTGACCGGCAGCCGGCTGGCGAGGTCGGCGGTGACGGACCGGCCGTCTATCAGCGAGGTTCCGAAGTTGCCCTGAACGGCGTCGCCCAGCCACCGGAAGAACTGGAGCACGAGGGGATCGTTCCAGCCGAGGCGCTGGTTCACCTCGTCGATGGCTTCCTGCGACGCGCCGGCGCCGAGGGATACCGCGCCCGGGCTGCCGGGCATCGCGTGGACCAGCAGGAACGCCAGCACCGCGACCACCAGCACGGTGGCGAGTGCCATCAGCAGGCGCTTAGCGGCGAACATTGCCATGGTGACATCCATTGATCAGGACCTCCGTTGGTCAGGATTTTTAGTGCCCAGGCCGGACACCTTCCGCGCGGGAAAGTGTCCGGCCTGGAGGTGGATCAGTTGGCGGGGGCGTAGGAGGAGAGCAGCGGGTATGCATTCGTGCCGGCGAACTTCACCTGCTGGACCTTCTTGGTGTTGTAGCCCTGGTTGGTGAGGGACTCGTAGAGCGGGATCATCCAGCCGGATTCCACCAGGCGGGTGTTCAGCTTGGTCAGTGCGGCCTTCCTGGCGGCGTCGTCCTTCGCGGCGGCAGCCTCGCCCGTGGCGGCACTCAACTGCTCATCGGTGGCTTTCTGCACATTGGTGAAGCCGTTAAGGACAACGCCGTACATCAGCCCCACCGGATTGTCCCAGCCGAGCGCGGCGTAGCCGAGGGGCGTGGTGGCAACTGCGGCGAAGGCTTCGTCGGTGGAGGAGGCCATCTTGACGTTCATCTTGATCCCGACGGCGGCCAGGTCCTTCTGCACGGCCTGCAGGTCCGTCTGGGTTTCTGCGCTGCCAACGATGGTGAACTCGAAGCCGTTGGCGTAGCCGGCCTCGGCGAGGAGGCTCTTGGCCTTCTCCGGATCGTAGGCGAACCTGGTGTTCAGCTCTTCAGTGAAGCCCGCCGAATCCTTCGGAAGAGCATTCCATGCCGGGATGTCGCCCTTGTGCAGTGCGTCCACCAGTGACTGGCGGTTGATGGCGTACTGGAACGCCTGGCGGACCTTCTCCTTCGCGAATGCAGGCGAGGTCTTACCGATCTTGTCGAAGGAAACCATGGTGTGCAGCGTCCCGCCGATCTGGGAGACGCCCAGGCCCTTGGACTTGGCGAAGTCCACCGTGGGCGAGGTGAGCATGGCGACGTCGGCCTGGCCGGACACGAGTGCGTTGGCGCGGGCCTGGGGATCCTGGATGACGCTGAAGGTGATCTTCTTGTAGGAGTACTTCGCGGCGTCCGTATACTTCTCATTCTTGGTGAACACGTACTTGTTGCCCTTGACCGTGCCCGTTGTGTCCAGCGTGTAGGGGCCGGAGCCGTCCGGGCTGGTGGCAAGGCTGGCGCTCTTGGTGGCCGCCGTCTTGCCGACGATCATGCCCATGGTGCCCGTGAGGTTCTTTTCGAACCCTGGCTGAGCTTTGGCGAACCTGATGGCTACCTTGGTGGGGCTGGTGACGGTCACCGAAGTGATCTCCTGGGCGCCGCCCTTGGCAATGGCCGAGTAGGCGCTCAGCGCCGGATCGCTGCGGCGGTCCAGGTTCGCCTTGACCAATGCCGCATCCAGGGTGGAGCCGTCAGTAAAGGTCACGCCTTCCTTGAGGGTCAGGGTCAGTACCGTGTTGTCCGCGCTGTAGCTGAACTCCTTGGCCAGGCCCGGTCCCACGGAACCGTCCGACTGCAGGGTCATGAGGTTTTCGTAAAGGCCTTCGAAGAACTGGCGCTGCGCGTCGGCTACCCGCAGCGGATCGAAGCCGAAGGAAGCGCTGTCGCTGTCGACGGCGATGGTGAGTGCGTCCTTGTTGACGGCCGTTGCCGCCTGGGTTCCGCCGCCGCAGGCGGTGAGCGGGCTCAGAAGGAGCGCACCGGCCAGGACGGCCGCGCTCCGGCGGGCAGGGGTGGAAAGGAGTTTCATGTGTGCGCCTTTGCATTCTCGATGACGAACGGGAATCAACATCTGGGGGCCGGGGCCAGCCGCGGTCTGCATCGACCGCCACGGGCCGTTCGGTCGGCGCCCTCTCGTCAGATGGCTTCCGGTGACCGGCTTCTACAAGAATCCTTTGGACGGCCTCACGGGCCCCACGGGAATTTCATTGGTTGAAACGATATTGTGGTGCTGGTCACTCGATGACTGACCGATTCGATGACCAAACGAAGGGACCGCAGTGGCGGAAGAACCAGGACCGGAAGCTGAGGCTCCGCAGCGCGGCAAGCGTCCCAAGCAGGGTGAGCCGGTGATAGACCGGGCGCTAAGCCTGCTCGCAGTCTTCACCGACCGCCGTCGGGCTTTGACGCTGTCCGAGATGGCCCGCCATGCGGGGATGCCGGCGCCGACGGCGCTGCGGCTCATTGCCCGGCTGGTGGCGTGGGGCGCGTTGGAGCGGCTCGAGGACGGGCGCTATGTGGTGGGCGTGCGGCTGTGGGAGGTGGCTTCGCTCTCGCCCCGCGGGCACGGCGTCCGGGAGATCGCCCTGCCGTACCTTGAGGACCTTTTCGCCGTCACCCGGCACCACGTGCTGCTGGCCGTTCGGGACAAAAACGAGGCCGTGCTCATCGAGCGGCTGTCCTCCAAGGAGGCCACCGAGGTGGCGTACCGCGTGGGCGGCCGCGCGCCGCTGCGTTCGACGGCGGTGGGCCTGGTGCTGCTGGCCGGCGCCGATGCTGCGTTCCAGGAAGCGGTCATCCGGCAGCCGCCGGACGCCGAAGCCGGCGTGGACGCCATGCCGGAGGGGCAGCTGCGGCGGACGCTCTCCGACGTCAGGCGCACCGGCGTCGCCATGATCAGGAGGTCCGCGCCGTCCCGGACGGTGTCCGTCGCCTCACCCATTTTTGATGCCGAGGGGTCCGTAGCTGCGGCCCTGTCCATCGTGGTTCCCGACGGCGGCACTCCGCCGAACGTCCTGGCGCCCGCCGTCCAGGCGACGGCCAGGGCGGTGTCCCGCAACCTGGGCTACAACGCGCAGCCGGTCCAGCCCAGGGGCGAGTGAGGCCCTTTGCGGCAGCCGCGGGGACGGCCGACGGCGGCCCCCACCATCAGATGCGGGCCGCCGTCGTGCTTCTTTTGGGGCTGTTTCAGCCCACAGTTGTAAGCCGCTCCTGCGCGGCCCGCGCCACGCAGCCCAGCCACTGGGCGCTGGGCTTGGGTGTGCGCTCCTGGGTGGTGCGGTCGACGGCGATGAGGCCGAACTTGGGCCGGTAGCCGAAGATCCACTCGAAATTGTCGAAGGCCGTCCAGGCGATGTAGCCGCGGACGTCGATGCCGTCGACGAGACAGGCTGAGACGCCTGCAACGGCGGTGCGGAGGTACTCCACCCGTTGCGTGTCGTCGTCGGTGGCCAGCCCGTTCTCGGTGACCATGACGGGGATGCCGGCGATCCGGTGGGCCTCGCGGATGGTCACCTCGAGGGCCTGCGGGTAGATCTCCTCCCCCATCGCGTTGGTGACAGCGCCCTCGGGAACCGGAGCCAGTCCGTCGGGGCCGAAGACGGTCCGGCCGTAGGTCTGGATGCCCACGAAGTCATCGCCGCGGGATGCTTCGAGGAAGCGTTCGTTGACGTCCCGCCGCACCTGGTCCGCCACCTGCCGGCCACCCTCGGCCGCCTGGATGTCGGAGTTGGCAAGGGTCCAGCCGACCAGGAGCTCCGGCCGGTGCGCCTTGATGGCGTCGCGGCCGGCCCGGTGGGCTGCGAGCTTGATGTCGAAGCCGGCTTCGGACACGGTGAACTGGAACGGCGCAACCCTCGCTGCCTCGATGCCCAGGCGTGCGGCGGCCGCCGACCAGAGCGGCACGTCCGCACGACGCTCGGCCGGTTCGCCACCAATGCCGAGTGCCTTCAGGAGCCACGGCAGGTTGGGTTCGTTGAGGGTGCAGGCCACGCCGATGAGGTCGCCAAGGTGTTCCGTCACGCGGCTGCAGTAGCGCGCGAAGCGTTCCGGCGTGGCTGCGTCCTCCCAGCCGCCGGCGGCGAGCAGCCAGCGCGGCGAGGTGAAGTGGTGATAGGTGACCACCGGCGTCAGCCCGTGATCATGGCAGGTTTCCAGCACCCGCCGGTAATGGTCGAGCTCCGCCACGGAAAAGTGGCCTTCCTCGGGTTCAATGCGCGCCCACTCCAGGGAAAAACGGTAGGTGGTGAACCCGAGCGAGGCGATCAGTGCGATGTCTTCGCGGAAGCGGTGGTAGTGGTCGATGGCATCCCCGGACGGCTCGGCGAAGATCGTGCCCGGCAGGTGCTCGAGGAACCAGGTGTCGCTGTTGGTGTTGTTGCCCTCCACCTGGTGGGCCGCGGTGGCCACGCCCCAGAGGAAGTTGTCGGGGAAGTGCTGGAGGTCGGTCATGGAGTTCCTTTCGGTGGTTGACCTTCACCTTAGGCAAACATTTTCCAAGTTGGAATACTTTCGCCGGAATTTCTTGACCAAAGTGGAAAAGAAACTTGGTAACCTCGAGGAAGGCAAGAGTTCAACCAAGCGGCCACGGCCGGGAGGAGGCGGAGCATGACGGAGACCACCACGGCGCGGCAGCCGGCGCGCAGCGGCGGGCGGGCGCCCTACGCCAACGGCGAGCGCAAGCGGGCCGAGCTGGTGGACGCTGCCTTTGCGGTTTTCGCCGAAAAGGGGTTCCAGCGCCTGTCGATCCGCCAGATCGCCGAGGAAATCGGAACGAGCCACACCGCGCTGCTCCACCACTTCGGGAGCAAGGACGCCCTGCTGGAGGCTGTCCTCGTCCGGCGCGAGGAACAGGAAGGGCCCTGGCGGCGCACCCTGCTGGAGCAACATGGGCTGCTCGAAACGGTGCCGGAGGTCATGCGCCGCAACGCCGGAATAAGGGGCGTAATCCAACTGGATGCCACCCTGCGCGCCGAGGCCGTCCGGCCTGACCATCCGGCCCACGGCTTCATCCGGCGCCGGGACGAGGAAATCATTGACTCCCTGCAGGCAGAGATCGGGCGGGAGGTCGCCGCGGGCCGCGTTTCGTCCGGCCTGGATACCGCCGTGCTGGCGCGGCAGATCGCAGCACTCATCGAGGGCGTGCAGCTGGCCTGGCTGTACGACGAGTCAGTGGACATGGCAGCGCACCTGGAGGGGTTTTTGCAGTTGGTTAAGGCGCCTGCAGGTCACCACTCGCCAGAATAGAGCGGGCCAGCCGGCGGGCGTAGTCGCGGATCCCGCCAACCAGGTCCAGCCCACCTCCGGAGAGGACCCACTGCAGCTGCAGCCCGTCGCTGACGGCGATGATTTCGCGAGCGATGGCCCCCGCATCCGTGTCCGGCCGGAAGAAGCCCCGCTCCACCCCGCGGGCGAGGACCTGCGCGGTTTCGTTGACCGCCTGCTCGTACCATTTGCCGTACAGCTGGTGTGCCGGAGTGGACGGATCCGCGGCTTCAGCCGAAACCAGCACGAAGAGCTCAATCAGGCCCGGCTCCGCCACGAGCCGGCGCGTGGATTCGACCATGGACCGGAACAGCTCATGGGGGTCGTCGCTGCCGTCCGCCTGGACGGAACTCCACCACAGGGCGGTCTGCTCCAGCCGCCGCTCGGCGACCGCCAGCAGCAGGTGCTTTTTGGAGCGGAAGTGGTGCAGCAGGCCGCTTTCGCTGAGTCCGACGTCGGCGGCGACCTGCGACAGCGGCACCCGGTGATAGCCCGAGGCCGCAAAGAGCCGCGTGGCAGCGTCCAGAATTTCGGCCCGCTTGGCCCGGCCTACCTCGTAACTGCCTGTTTTCCGCCTCGTCCGCACCGCTTCAGGGTAGCGGCCCGCGCCGCCCCGGGGTAACGGACGGCCGCAGCCCCGGCGCCCCCTCGATCGCGGCAGCAGCTACCGAGGAGTAGTGTGAAGGCCATGGACGAGTCGCCTCCGGACGGTGGACATACACCGGAACTGTTCCGCAACGTGGACGGAGAAACGCTTCGGCGCCAGGTGCTGGAGATCATCAGCGATGTGCTGGCAGACTCCGATCCGCAGAAGGCCTGGGCCAGGGAGCAACTGCTCGACCTGCTGGCGACCCATATGGACGACCCCGAACAGGCACTGCTGCACCATCTGATCAGCACCAGGAACGTGCCTGACTCCTCACATGAGGTTCCACCGGAAAATTCTTCCGAGCCCACCCCGGCCGCAACGGGAAAGCGGATGCTGCTGACGGCCTTCCAGCCGATCAGGCAGCTGCCCGGCGGCGAAGTGATCGGGGTTGAGGCGCTGGCACGTTTCGTCAGCCATGAAGGGACCAGCGCGGACGTCTGGTTCCGGGGAGCAGCGGCCATGGGACTGGGACCGGACCTGGAAATCGCGGCCCTGCACCTGGCTCTTGCCGCTGCAGGAGAGATTCCGCCTCACCTTTTTGCATCGTTCAATCTCAGCCCCGCCGCATGCGCCGACCCCCGCGTCCAGGCCCTGATGCTGGGCGGGACTGTCGACCCGGACCGGATGGTCATCGAAATCATGGGCGACATAGCGGACCGGGAACTGGCGACCCTCGCCGCGGTCCTGAGCCCCCTCCGCCAGCACGGCGTGCGTCTGGCTGTGGACGGCTCCGGTCCGGCCGCCACTTCAGCGAAGCACATCCTCCACCTGCTTCCCGACATCATCAAAGTCGACCGCGATTTCCTCGCCAGCGCCGTCGCTTCAGGGCACCGGCCGGCCACAACCCCCTTCGTTTTCGCACTCGCCGAGCAGACCGGTGCGACGCTGTCCGCGGAAGGAATCGAAAGCCGCGAGGAACTCGCCGCGGTCGTGGAATTGGGGATCGCCAGGGGCCAGGGCTACCTGCTCGGCAGGCCGTCGGTGGACCCGAGGGACTGGGCGGCCTGGACCGGTGAGTCTGATCCACTGAAGGAGTGGCGCTAAAAACAGTGCGTACTCGGTTTTTATCGGCTACTCTTTGAGCACACTTTTCAAGGAGAAGCCGTGACTGCCGATACTTCGCACACCTCCGTCCAGAACGCGCTCCGTGATGCCACCTGGATTTCCCCTGTTGAGACGGGATCCGAGGAAGCCGGCGGCCGGCCCGCCTACTGGCTCCGCAGTTCCCTGACCTGGCCGCCCAAGCCCCGAGACACGGAGACCCAGGACACGGGCAACGCTGCCAACGGGCGGGCTGTTGTGCACGCCACCGCCCACGGAATCTACGAACTCTTCGTCAACGGCACCCGTGTGGGCAATGACGAGCTGACTCCCGGCTTCACGTCCTACCGGAAGCGGCTCCAGGTGCAGCAGTGGGACATCACGGACCTGCTGGTCCGCGGCGAAAACGTTGTTGCCGCCCTGCTGTCCGACGGATGGTTCAGGGGCCGGCACGGTTTCGAGCGCCGGGCCGACGGCTTCGGCACCGAAACTGCGTTCCTGGCCGCGGTCACCAACGCCACCGGCACGCTGACCTTCCTCGCCACCGGCGAAAACTGGCTCTGCCGCGAAAGCCACATCACCCGCGCCGATCTCATGGAGGGGCAGACCACCGATTTCCGCCGCCTGGATCCAGCCTGGCTCAACCCGTCCGGTGCTGCAGGGCAAGCCGGTACGACGGCGGATGGCTGGGTTCCGGTGGTCCGGCCCACGGGTCCGCTGCTCGAGGACCGCTCCCGGCTCGTCCTGCCGGTCTCGCCGCCGGCACGGCGCATCGAGGAGATCCGGCCAGTCCGGATGACGACCCCGGCACCCGGCATCACGGTTGTGGACTTCGGGCAGAACATCAACGGCTGGGTCCGGCTGGGCAGCCTCGGGCGGGACGGAACGCGCACGGTCCTCCGGCACGGCGAGGTCCTGGACCCGGCCGGGCTGGTTTCCGTGCAGAACATCCGTGCCTTCAACTTCGCCACCAAGAAGCCCCTGCCTGCCGGACAGGTTGACGAGGTGGTGTCAGCGGCCCGGCCGGACGATGTTTTCGAGCCGCGGCACACCACGCACGGCTTCCGCTACGTCCAGGTCGAGGGCAGGTCCGGAACCCTTGCCGCGGAGGACATCACCGCCGTCGTGGTGCACACGCCCCTGGACCGCACCGGGTGGTTCCGGTGCAGCGATCCGCGGCTGAACGCCCTGCATGACGCCATCTCCTGGAGCTTCCGCGGCAATGCCTGCGACGTCCCCACCGACTGCCCGCAGCGGGAGAGGTCGGGATTCACCGGCGACTGGCAGGTTTTCGTGGACACGGCGGCCCTGATGTTCGATGTTGCCGCGTTCAGCGACAAGTGGCTCAGGGACGTCGCCGCCGACCAGTGGTCCGACGGGCGCGTGCCCACCGTCGTTCCGAACCCCGCCGGCGACGGCCCCTCCGGCAACGCCTTCGAAGACATGGCCGCGGGCTCCGCCGGTTGGGGTGACGCCGCCGTGCTGGTCCCGTGGTCACTCTGGCGCGCCTACGGGAACAAGCAGGCGCTGGCCCGGGCGTTCCCATCCATGCACCGGTGGGTCGATTACGCTGCCGCGGCCGCGGCCGGTGCGCGCCACCCGGAACGGTCCGGCAGGCGTCCCGCGCCGCTGGCGCACGAACGGTACCTGTGGGACACAGGCTTCCATTTCGGCGACTGGCTTGAGCCGGATAGCCCGCCCAACCCGGACCCGTCACGCGACCACGGGATCGTTGCCACGGCCTACCTCTTCCGCTCCGCCAGCGTCCTGGCCCGGACCGCCGAGGTGCTGGAGGACACGGCAGCGGCAACAAAGTATGCAGCCCTGGCAGGGCAGGTGCTCGCGGCCTGGCGGACGGAATACCTGGACGGGAACGGCATCCTTAGCGAGGAATCCCAGGGGCATTATGTGCGTGCCCTGGCGTTCGGGCTGGTGCCGGACGAGCTGGCGCCGCAGACCGCGGCCCGGCTGGTGGAGCTCATCCGCGCCAACGGGAACCGGCTCGGCACCGGGTTCCTGGCCACGGGACTGCTGCTGCCCGTCCTCGCGGACCACGGCTACCCGGACGTCGCCTACAGCCTGCTGCTCTCCGCCGGTACGCCCTCCTGGCTGGGAATGCTCGAAGCCGGCGCCACCACCATGTGGGAGTGGTGGGATGGGGTGACGGACCAGGGCGCCCGCGGTTCCCTGAATCACTACAGCAAAGGCGCGGTGGGGTCGTTCCTGTACACCCACCTGGCCGGCATTCGCCTGCCCGCGGATCCGGCGCAGGAGGAGACCGCTTACCGGCGCCTCACCATCGCCCCGCAGCCCGGCGGCGGCATCACTTCGGCGAGCGCCGCCGTCGTGACTCCCCGGGGCCGCATCAGCGTTGCCTGGACGCTTGAGCACGGCCAGTTCACGCTCGAGGTGGACCTGCCCCACGGCGTTGAGGCCGCCGTCGAGCTCCCGGACGGCCGCACCAGGCTGGTGGCGGGAGGATCGCACCTCTTTTCTGCCTGGAACCAAACTGTGAGTTCCCTCTTAATCTGACCCGCGGGCTTTCTGTCCGGGCCGGGCGGGCGTAGCTTTCGAGAAAGGGCCTCTTCTCCACGGCGCCGGCGCCGGAGATGCAGGCCGCCCGGTCCGGAAGGGGCCACCATGAAAACACGTACGCGTAATGCCACCGTCCTGGCGGGTATCGCCGTCCTCCTGGGGACGGCCAGCGGTGGAACAATCGCCGCGCAGGGGCAGGCGAAACAACAACTGATCTCCGGTGACGCTGTGATCCGGGTATCAGCTACTTCCCCGGATGACCACGCCCGCGGGGAACACAGGACCTCCCACCGCAACCACAACAGGTCTGCGCAGGAAACAGCGGCGCAGAACCGCACAGCGGAGGTCGGGGTGGAGGCGGCCGCGGATGCAGAGGCAAGAAGCCAGTCCGTCACCCAGTCTCCGCAGGGTACTGGCCTGGAGGTGGTCCTCAAGTCGCTGCCGGGGCTCGATTCAGACGGGGAACCGTGTTCCTAGCCGCCCCAAAGTGTTTGGCCACCGGTAGCCCTGTTTCCGGAACAGTTTCCAAACGCCGATGGCGGCCCCCACCTGTCGGTGAGGACCGCCCGGCGGCGGGCGCCGCCGTCGGCCGTGAGCCGGGAAAGACCTAGACGATGGCTGCGCGGAGTTCCTTTGCGGCCACTGCGGGGTCGGCTGCACCGTAGATGGCACCGCCGGCGACGGCGACATCGGCGCCGGCCTTCTGGACGTCTGCGATGGTGGCGAGCTTCACGCCGCCGGCCACGGAGAACGGAACGCGGGCTTCGGCACCGGCGCGGAGCAGACCGTTCAGGTCGAAGCCGGGCTTGGCCTGCTCGTCCAGGCCGGCGTGCATCTCAACGAACTTCGCACCCAGCGCGCGGACTTCCTTGGCCCGGGTGACCTTGTCGGCGATGCCGATCAGGTCCACGACGACGCCCTTGTTGTGGGCCTGGGCCGCCTTGACCGCACCGGCGATGGTGGAGTCGTCAGCGGCACCGAGCACGGTGACCAGGTCGGCGCCGGCCTTGAAGGCGATGTCGGCTTCGAGCTCGCCGGCGTCCATCGTCTTCAGGTCAGCGAAAACGATCTTGTCCGGGTGGGCATCCTTGACGGCGGTGATGACGGAAAGCCCTTCGGCCTTGATCAGCGGCGTGCCCAGTTCGATGATGTCGACGTACTCGGCAACCTGGCCGGCCAGTTCGAGGGCCGCTTCGGTGCTCAGGAGGTCGATGGCAACTTGGAGCTTCATGTGTTTTTTCCTTACTTGGGCGGGTTTGGATCGCCCTTCCATCTTCGAGCGCCGGGCAGGTGGGCACTACAGCATGTTCGGACAGTCTTTCCCACCCAAAGGGATAGGCGGCTCACTGCAGGGTGTAGGGTCAGGGGTCAGGAACCTCTTCGGTTCCACTACAGGAGCGATCATGGCTGACAAGTCCCCCCGTCAAGCAGCATCCAAGAAATCCACCAAATCCATCAAGGAAAAGCGTGCTGACAAGCGGGCCGCCGCGGCACCCGCCAGCTCACTTGACAAGACCAGCGCCAAGCCCGTTCCGGCAAAGAAGAAGTGACCGTTTCACCGAACTACCTCACCCTTGGGGTGCTCTCCTCGTCACGCAAACCTGATGAACAACGCGTTCCCCTGCACCCGCTCCACCTTGAACGCATCCCGCCGGAGCTGCGCCAGCACATGATCTTTGAGCGCGGCTATGGGGAACGTTTCGGCTTTTCCGACGCCCAGCTGGGCCGGCTGGTAGGACGGCTGGCCAACCGTCAGGAGATTGTGGCGCAGGCGGACGTTGTTCTGTTGCCCAAACCCCAGCCGCAGGACCTTGTCGAGCTGCGGGACGAACAGGTTCTCTGGGGCTGGCCGCACTGTGTCCAGGACAGGGCCATCACGCAGTTGGCCATCGACAAGAAGCTGACGCTGATCGCCTTCGAGGCCATGAACCACTGGGCATCCGACGGCGGCTTCGGCCTTCATGTCTTTCATAAGAACAATGAGTTGGCCGGCTACTGCTCGGTCATACATGCTTTGGCGCTGAGCGGTTCCACCGGGGATTACGGCCGCCGTCTCCGCGCCGTCGTCATCGGTTTCGGTGCCACCGCCCGCGGTGCTGTCACGGCGTTGAACGCACACGGCATCCATGACGTGCAGGTACTGACGAACAGGGGCGTTGCTGCGGTAGGCGCCCCGATCCACTCAGTACGGATCACCCAGTTTGATCACGACGACAAGGCGCCCTTCCTTAGCCAGGTCATCACCGAACGCGGCCGGGTTCCTTTGGCCCCGTTCCTGGCCGAGAGTGACATCGTAGTCAACTGCACCCTTCAGGACCCGAACAATCCCCTGACCTACCTGCGGACGGAGGATTTGGCCGCATTCCGGCCGGGAAGCCTGATCGTGGATGTGTCCTGCGACGAAGGCATGGGCTTCGGCTGGGCCAAGAACACTACCTTCGCAAAGCCGATGTTCACCGTGGGTGAGCACATCAACTATTACGCGGTGGATCACAGCCCGTCCTACTTGTGGAACTCCTCCAGCTGGGAAATCAGCGAAGCCCTCCTGCCTTTTCTCGGGCCGGTCATGTCAGGACCTGCGGCCTGGGATAACAGCGAGACAATCAGCAGGGCAATCGAGATCCGCGAGGGCGTCGTTCTCAACCCGGACGTGCTGGAATTCCAGGGACGCGAGCCGGGCTACCCCCACGCCGCGCCCGAAACGGTGGTCAGCTAACGGACCACCATTTCCGGCGCAGAGCTGGCTCTGCAGACTCTTCCCCGGTGCGCTCGGTATCAGAATCCTCAGTCCGGTCAAGAACCTCCCACACGACCACCGCCAGTGTGACGGCGGCGGCCACGCCCCCGGCGACGATCCAGGCGACCCGGGAGCCCTTGCCGCGTGCGTGTGAGTGTCCAAACATCCCTGTTCCCAACTTTCTCTGACCCTGCTGCAGTCCCGGGCGGGACTGCAAAACGTATCGAGCACGATAGCAAGAGTCACAGGAAAAGCTGAAGCGGGCGTTTTGGTGCTTGGTCTTGTCGGCGGCCCTGACCGGTGTCAGGGTAGCGGCATGGCGATCGAAGTCCGTCCGGCGACGCTGTTTGAGGACGTGAAAGCGGTGGTGGGGCCCAAGCGGCCGGATGCGACGGTGTGCTGGTGCCTGAGCTACCGCATACCCTCCAAACAGAACGTGGAGCTTCGGGGTACTGCCCGCGGGGAGTTGGTCCAGGAACTGCTCACGCAGGATCCGCCGCCCGGGGTGCTGGCGTACGACGGCGGGGAGGCAGTTGGGTGGGCAGGTGTCCATCCGCGCGCCGATACCAGCTTCGCCCGCAACCGCCGCATCCCCCACGTGGACGAGCTGGACGTCTGGTCAGTGTGGTGCATCCGGGTCCGGCCGGGGTACCGGGGAAAGGGAATCTCGCATCGGCTGCTGCAGGGCGCCATCGAATTCGCGCGCTCCTACGGCGCTCCTGCCATCGAGGGTTATCCGGTGGACAACCGGGGCAAGAAGGTGGACCTCACCATGGCCTATGTGGGCACCCGCAAGCTCTTCGAGGAGGCAGGCTTCACCAAGGCCGCCGGCACGGACTCCGTCCTCAACGGCTTCCCGCGGGTGCTCATGCGCCTTAACCTGCGCTGATTGCACCGGATCTGCGCGCCGCCTGCGATGACTTCCGACGGCGTTACCCGGCTTAACGCAATGTCGTCTCCGTCACATTCCCCGGCATAGGATCAACATTGTGGATCGGCCGCGAGGCCGGCCCACGCGGTCCTCCGGGAAAGCCGGCCGCCGAAACTACTTGAGAGTATGGATCATGGCTTCGAACAATGTCCTTGAATCCGATGCCGACGCCGAGGGTGAAGCCGGCCAACAGGGCGGCGTCCAATCCGTCGACAGGGCGCTCGCTGTCCTGGAGATCCTGGCCCGCGACGGCCATGCAGGCGTGAGCGAAATCGCCGAGGAAATGGGCATCCACAAGTCCACGGTGTCCCGGCTGCTCGGTTCCCTCGTGGGCAGGGAGATGGTCCACCAGAACAGCGAACGGGGCAAGTATCAGCTCGGCTTCGGCATCCTGCGCCTGGCCAGTTCCATTCCCGGCCGGCTGAGCCTGGTCCGCGAGGCCCGCCCGGTACTCGAAAACCTGGCCGAGGAATTCAAGGAAACCGTCAATCTCGCCGTTCTCCGCTCCAATTACGCCGTCAACGTGGACCAGGCCATGGGGCCATCAACCCTGGCCACCTACGACTGGGTGGGAAGCCTGACTCCCTTGCACGCGACGTCCAGCGGGAAGGTTCTGCTGGCAGCGCTGGCCGCCGACGAGCGTGAGCGCATCCTGAAGGAGACAGGGCTGCCGGCCCGGACACCGCGGACCATCACCAGGCGCGACAAACTCGAAAAGGAGCTGATCGACGTCGCCCATGACGGCTATGCAGTGGTCCTCGAGGAGTTCGAAATCGGGCTGAACTCCATGGCGGTGCCGGTCTACAACCACCTGGGAACGGTGATTGGCGCGGTAAGCATCTCCGGCCCGGCCTTCCGCTTCGACCCGGAGAAGGTGCCGGGCCTCGTGGAGGGACTCGGCCAGGCCGGCCTGCGGATCAGCGCCAACATGGGCTACACCCGCCGATAAGTCAGAACGCCCAGGTACTCCTCCATGGCATCGGCCGCCGCCGTTGCCCCGCCGGAGTTGCGGACGCGCGGGCTCATCGCCGCAATGTTGCGGCGGATCTGCTGGTCCTGACTGACCTCCGTCACGACGTCATGGATCATGCCCGGGGTAAGCCCGTCCGTGGGGAGGCGGCGGCCCAGCCCCAGGTCCTCGACGCGGCGGGCGTTGGCGTCCTGCTCCGGCTGCAGCGGAAACGCCACGAGGGGAACGCCCAAATACAGCGCCTCCATGGTGGAGTTCATCCCCGTATGGGAGAGGAACACGTCGGCACGGGCCAGAACATCCAGCTGCGGAAAGAAAGGCCGGACCTCTACGTTCTGCGGAATCTCCCCCAGCTCGGCCAGATCCAGGCGGTCGCCGATGGCCAAGGCCACCTGCCATTCGGTGCCGGCGAAGGCCTCCAGGCACATCCGGAAGAAATCCGGCTGGTCATTCAACGGCGTTGTTCCGAGCGAAATGAACAGCAGCGGCGCATCCTTCGTGCGGGGCCGCCAGGCCTCCTCAATGCCCCTCCGGCCAAGGCTGGGTCCCACGAAGTGGAACCGGCCATCGAAGGTGTCACCTGCGGGCTGGAATTCCCGCGGGATGAAACAGATGTTCAAGGAAGCCGGAGGTCCTTCCATGAAGTTAAACCCGGCCAGTCCTTGGTCCCGGGCGAAATCCTCGATGAGCTGACGGGCCTGCTTCCACGCCGCCAGCATTTCCGCAGGTGCACGGGAGGGCATCAGCTCCCGCATGGAGAAATGTTCATTGGTGGCGTAGGTCGGCAGCAATGCGATGTCGGGCAGGTCAAGCTTCATTGCGGCCATCTTCCCGGCGAGGGTCATGGCGTCGTAGCACACCGCGTCCGGCCGATCGGCGGCCAGGCGTGCCAGCAAGGCAGGGAATTCTTCCCGTGCCCTTTCCAGCAGCCGCTCCAGCAGTCCGGACATCAGGCCTGACCCCAGCCCCGCGAGCATGCCCGCTCGAGGCGACCGGCCGGCGTCGTCCGGGGCGGGACTGCCTGAAGCATTGCCGAACCGGGGAAATTGCGCGGACAGGTCCTCGCCGTTCTCGAAAATGGTGGCTCCCGCAGATTCGACGGCGGCGGCGTACCTGGCCGAGGTGGCATACGTGACGCGGTGGCCCCTGCGGACCAGCTCTGCGACCACCGGCAGCGTGGGGTTCACGTGGCCCGTGGCCGGAAGACAAACAAAGGCAAAATGCATGGCATTCACTCCTCCGCCGGGCAGCGACAGGATCATCGTACGCGCTTTAAAAACTGATGGGCCTTCCCGGATTTCGACTGGCCCAACCGGCGGTCCCATGATGCGCTTTTCCTTTTAATTGCCTCATGCGCAACAAGAATCACGATGAGCAACAGCCTGCTGCATCATATGCGCACTGTCAAGAAGTTACGGCGACAACAAAAAATCCTTGACAACGCGTGTGAGCTAGCGCACTCTGTTGCTGAAGGCGAAGTGTGTTGATTACTGCGGAACTAACGAGCACAACAAAAGCTCCGGCGAAACCGCCAGTCCGCATTCACGAAGCCAGGATCGTCGACGGTGACCATCCTGGCTGTCGACTCCGTGGACGAGCCGAACCTGGCGCCGGGCCTAACCCCGGCGGCACGGCTGGGCCGTCCCGCATATTCAATTAAGGAAACCCCTCATGACAATCAATAGTGACGTCACTATCGATGAAAGCAGTGAAGACAGTCGGGCCTCGGGGGTGGAGCCGGCGTCGGAACGAGAACCTGAAACTCCCGCGGAAGACCTGGAAATCCTTCAGGCCCTGCGGGAAACCGAAACAGAACACGAAGAAGCCCGGCGCAGCAGCCAGCTGTTCCGGAAGGGAGGCATCGACAAGGTAGTCTTCGGCGTCGCCGGACTGCTCACGCTGGCCTTTGTAATCTGGGGCTTTGCCGGCAAGGAGAACCTGGCCGCCACGTCCCAGGTGGTCCTTGACTGGGTCATGGAAAACACAGGCTGGCTGTTCGTTGCCCTCTCCTCCCTGTTCGTGGTCTACGTGCTGTGGCTGGCGGTCAGCCGCTTCGGGAACATTCCGCTTGGCAAAGACGCGGAAAAGCCCGAGTACTCCATGGTCTCGTGGGTCTCAATGATGTTCGCCGCAGGCATGGGCATCGGCCTGATGTTCTACGGCGTGGCCGAGCCGCTCTACCACTACATCTCCCCGCCGCCGGGCACCGTTGACGGCCAGACTCCCGCGGCCGTCCAGACTGCGATGGCAACCTCGATCTTCCACTGGACCCTGCACCCGTGGGCCATGTACGCGGTGGTGGGCGTCGCCATGGCTTATGGCACCTACCGCCTCGGCCGCAAGCAGCTCATTTCTACGATCTTCACGTCGCTGTTCGGCATCCGCAGGGTGGAAGGTCCCATCGGCAAGCTCATCAACATGCTTGCCATCTTCGCCACACTCTTCGGAACGGCAGCATCGCTCGGACTCGGCGCTCTGCAGATCGGCAGCGGCATGGCGTCCAACGGTTGGATCGACGGCCAGCTTGCCACTCCCGTGCTCGTGGTGATCGTTGCCGTGCTCACAGCCTGCTTCGTGGCCTCCGCAGTCTCCGGCATCAGCCGCGGCATCCAGTGGCTGTCGAACATCAACATGGTCTTGGCTGCAGTCCTGGCCATCATCGTGTTCGTGGCCGGCCCGACGCTCTTCATCCTGAACCTGATCCCGGCGGCAGTGGGCGACTATGCACGGGACCTGGCCGAGATGGCCTCCCGGACCGAGGCCGTCGGCGACGACGCCCTGCGCACATGGATGTCCGGCTGGACTATTTTCTACTGGGCCTGGTGGGTCTCCTGGACGCCGTTCGTTGGCCTGTTCATCGCCCGTATCAGCCGCGGCCGCACCATCCGCCAGTTCGTCACCGGCGTCCTGCTGGTCCCCAGCATCGTCAGCGTGATCTGGTTCGGCATCTTCGGCGGGGCCGCCATCAACATCCAGGCAAAGGCAGATGCCACCCCTGACACCGGCGATGGCCTGGCCAAGATCGTCGACGGGAAACCCTCGATTTCCTTCGATGGCGCTCTGTTCGACCTGCTTCATCACCTGCCCCTGCCCAACGCCATTGCGGGCGCGGTCGCCGTCCTGGCGATGGTCCTGGTGGCCATCTTCTTCGTCACCGGCGCCGATGCGGCGTCCATCGTGATGGGATCGCTCAGCTCCGACGGTGCTGAAGAACCACGCCGCGGGGTCGTTATCTTCTGGGGCGCCCTGACGGGCGCCGTGGCCGCAGTAATGCTCCTCGCCGGCGGCGACAAGCCTGCCGAGGCACTCGCCGGACTGCAACGGATCACCATCGTCTCAGCCCTGCCCTTCGTCGTCGTGATGTTCCTGATGTGCTTTGCCCTCACAAGGGATCTGCGCAGGGACCCGCTGTCGCTGCGCAAGCGGCTGGTCACATCCGTCATCGACCGCTCCATCCGGAGTGGTGTCGAGCAGCACGGCGGCGTCCAGTTCGACCTGGTGACCAAGCACGAGTGTGATGAACGGTGCGCCAAGAATGAGCTTGATCCGAACGGGGACAAGCGGCACTGAGCACCGAGCGGTCGGATCCGGGTGGCACAAGCCGCCGGGGTCCGGCCGCTCTGACGTTGGCCTCTAAAAGAAACGCACTCGTGGCTCACACTAGGAAAGGCATCTCATATGGCATCGGCGCCCGCAACGGCACAGGTTGAAACGGAATCGGAAGACCGCCCCGTTGATGACTGCGACTATCACGGCTGCTTTTTCTGTTCCGGCCCCGAGACCGACTGACTGCCGCTAGGGCGCCCCGGCGGGGCTGGGGCCCCCGCCGTCCTTGCTGTGAGCCCGGTTCTCGCACAGCCGGAACGCGATGTCTGCGGCGCGGGCAGTCGCCGCCCTGGACCCCTCCGGGCCCGCGCAGCCCTGCCCGGCTTGATGGCCGGCCACGTAGCCCACCATGAAAGCCGTTACCGGTGCCGCGGCATGAATTACTGAATCCGCAGCTTTCCTCGCCACATCCAGCAGCAGCTCTTGGTCGACGTCGAGGTCCGGGACCTCCAGCGCCCTCGCCAACTGCTCGCTCCACTCGGACAGGATCTGCATTTCATCGTCGACGGCCATGATCTCTCCTTGTACAGAACACTTCCGCTTCAAGCTGGTGCCCTGACCCTACAAGGCATGGCGGCGCAAGTCATGGGGGTTTTGCTGGCCGGCCCCGGCGGTGCCGTGCCGCTCGGCTGACGATGGCCCCGGCCACGTTGACGCAACCAAGTTCCGGCGAATACGATCGCTTATATATCAGTTATCTAGCTCACAAATATCAAAGGCATATCAGCCGCCTCGCTGATGTACCCTCAAAAGACCTCCGGCCACTGCTCCCCCGCCAGACAGCGCCAAGCGCCTCCCGGGTGGACTGTGTCAGCCGCAGAACACCCGAAAGGAACGAGATTTTATGGTTCATAGAGTGAAGGCAGTTGTTGTCAGGGCGAAGGATGCTCCGGTGTCGGTGGAGACGATTCTGGTGCCGGATCCTGGGCCGGCGGAGGCGTTGGTGGATGTGCTGACCTGCGGGGTGTGTCATACGGATTTGCATTACAAGCTGGGCGGGATCGGGGATGAGTTCCCGTATCTGTTGGGTCATGAGGCGACCGGTGTGGTCTCCGCGGTGGGTGAGGGTGTGACGGAGGTCGCTCCCGGTGACCGGGTGATCCTGAACTGGCGTGCGGTGTGCGGGCAGTGCCGGGCGTGCGCGAAGGGCCAGCCGCAGTACTGTTTCAACACGGCGAACGCGTCCCAGAAGATGACCCTGGAGGATGGCACGGTGCTGTCTCCGGCGTTGGGGATCGGGGCGTTCGCGGAGAAGACCCTGGTCGCTGCGGGTCAGTGCACGAAGGTCGATCCCGACGCCGATGCTGCCGCTGTCGGTTTGCTGGGGTGCGGGGTGATGGCCGGGATTGGTGCGGCGATTAACACCGGTGAGGTCAAGCGCGGCGAGTCGGTGGCCGTGATCGGCTGCGGCGGGGTGGGCATCGCGGCGATCGCGGGTGCGAAGCTGGCCGGGGCGACGACGATCATCGCCGTGGACATTGACGAGAACAAGATTCAGATGGCGAAGTCCCTGGGTGCGACGCACGGGGTGAACTCCCGCGAGGCCGATCCGGTGGAGGCGATCCGGGCGCTGACGGGCGGGAACGGCGCCGACGTGGTGATTGAGGCGGTCGGCCGGCCGGAGACCTATAAGCAGGCGTTCTATGCCCGTGACCTGGCCGGGCGTGTGGTCCTGGTGGGTGTGCCGACCCCGGAGATGGTGTTGGAGTTGCCGTTGCTGGATGTGTTTGGGCGGGGCGGGTCGTTGAAGTCCTCCTGGTACGGGGACTGCCTGCCGTCCCGGGATTTCCCGATGCTGGTCTCGCATTACCGGCAGGGGAACCTGGACCTGGACGCGTTCGTGTCCGAACGGATCACCATCGACCAGGTCGAGGAAGCCTTCGACAAGATGCACGACGGCAAGGTCCTGCGTTCAGTTGTTGAAATCCAGCCCGCGGGATCCTCCACAGCAGCGGCCACCCGGCCGGCCGCGGCAACGGCTGCCACGACTGCGGGGGCGTCCGTATGAGTGTCAGAATCGAGAACCTGGTCACCTCGGGCACGTTCTCCCTGGACGGCGGGACCTGGGATGTGGACAACAACGTCTGGATCGTCGGTGACGAACAGGAGTGCGTGATCATTGACTCCCCGCACGACGCCGCCGCGATCATCAACCAGGTCCGGGGCCGGAAGGTGAAGGCGATCCTGCTCACGCACGCGCACAACGACCACATCGGCGCCGCCCGCGAACTCGCCCACGCCGTGGGTGCCCCGGTCTGGCTGAACCCCGAGGACCAGGTCCTCTGGGAACAGGTCTACCCCGGCACCACCCCCGATAAGGGCATCGCGGACGGGGACGAGTTCGAAGTCGCAGGGGCCGTGCTGAAGGCGATCCACACGCCGGGCCACTCACCGGGCTCCACCTGCTTCCTGTTGGAAAGCGAGAACACCGTGTTCACCGGGGACACCTTGTTCAACGGCGGACCCGGCGCGACCGGACGCTCCTACAGCGACTACCCCACCATCCTGGCCTCCATCCGTGAACGCCTCCTCACCCTCCCACCGGAAACAACCGTCAGGACCGGACACGGGGAGAACACCACCATCGCCGCCGAACGCGGAACCCTCGCCAAGGTGGCACAGTAAGAAATCGGCAAACAGCGAACGGCCCCCATCCTTCGATGGGGGCCGTTCGTGTACCACTTAAACAGCGATGCGGGACACTGAAGTTTGGAGCAAGCCGCTACCGCCACGCGTCCTGCGTCGCAATGAGCTCCTGCGCCTCAGCCTCGGTGTCCACGCTCGGCATGGAGCCCGGCAGTGGGCGGCCGGCGGATTCACGAAGGAAATAGATGGCAATAGCACCGATGACCGACGTCGCCATCAGGTAATAGGCAGGGGCCATGTCGTCCCCGGTGGCCTCGATCAGGCCCTGGACCACGAACGGCGTTGTCCCGCCGAAGATCGCCACAGAGAAGTTGTAGGCGATGCCCATGCTGCTGTAGCGGCATGACGTGGGAAACAGCGCCGGAAGTGCTGATGCGAGGTTGGCAACGTAGAACGTCACGGGGAAGGCAACCAGGGACAGGCCCGCCAGGGTGGACCAGACGCTGCCGATGCCGATCAGCATGAAGGCGGGGACGGCGAACAGAACGGTGCTTCCGGCGCCGATCCACAGCACGGGTCGGCGTCCGATGCGGTCCGAAAGCTTGCCGGTGAGCGGGATGCACAAGGACATCACCACGAGCACCGGAATGGTCAGCAGCGTGCCGTGGACCGGGTCATAGCCTTTGGATTCGGTCAGGTATGTGGGCATGTATGACGTCAGGGCGTAGCCGACGGTGTTGGCAGCCCCGGCCAGGATCATGGCCAGCACGATCTGGCGCCAGTAGCTTTTCACGATGCCCACCGGCCCCCTGGCATCAGCGTTATCGCCCGCAGCGGCTGCCACGGAGGCTGCCTCCTGCGCGCCAAGGGTTGCCTGGAACTGGGGGGATTCCTCGATCTTGTTCCGGAAGTAGATGGCGATCAGGCCCAGAGGTCCGGCCACCAGGAATGGCAGCCTCCAGCCCCAATCCTCCATGGCGGCCTCGCCGAGGGTGACCTGCAGGACCGAGACCGTGGCAGCGCCCAGGGCAAACCCGATATAGGAGCCCATGTCCAGGAAACTGGCGAAGAAGCCGCGCCGCTTGTCAGGGGCATACTCACACACGAACGTGGTGGCCCCGGCATACTCACCACCCGTGGAGAAGCCCTGCACGAGCTTCAGGAGAACCAGCAGCGCGGCCGCCCAGACACCTATTTGCGCGTAGCCGGGCAGGAGGCCGACGGCGAAGGTGCTGGCCGCCATCAGCATGAGGGTCGCGGCGAGCACCTTCTGCCGCCCTACCTTGTCGCCAAGCCAGCCGAAGACGACGCCGCCGATAGGCCGCGCAATGAAGGTCGCCGCGAAGGTGCCGAGCAGGAACAGGGTCTGGACCGTCCTGTCCGCTTCCGGCAGGAACACCGGACCCATGGTGGTGATCAAATAGCCGAACACACCGACGTCGTACCACTCCATGGCGTTGCCCACGATGGTGCCGCCGAGGGCCTTCTTGAGCATCCGCTGGTCCACGACATTGACGTCGGACACCGTGAGCCGGCGGGAGCCCGGTCTGCCTTTACTGCTCTGGTCGGTTGTGACATCACCTTTGATTGTCATAAAGGGTTCCTTACTGAGTATTGGCGGGGGCTCGAATGCGGCGAGCTGCGTTTCCCCCGCGGACAGGCCCGGCGGGTCCACGGACTCCATAGCCAAGGAGGCGTCGTCCAGGACGATGACTGTCTACGTGGGACCGCGCGTGGGATCCCCTCGCGTTCCGTAGTAATCAACAGCATTCAGTTTATGCAACAGAGTGCGTCAGCTCACAGTCATTGTCAAAAACATGACACGCGCCGCGGTCTCTGGATGCTCCCCCACCCGAGATTGAGGAAGCATCGCTTTAAAACCCGCGAGAGGTGAGGAAGCATCGCGTTAAAACCCGCGAGAGGTGAGGAAGGATCGCGTTAAAACCTGCAAAAGGTGAGGGAGGGTCCAAGTTTGGCGGTAGAGGTCGCCGCGGATGCGTTTCAGACCAGCGCTAGGCAGCGAACAGGGCCGTCCGCACGGCCTTCTCAAAGCCGTCCACGTGTGCGCGGGCCAGCTCTGCCGACCGGGCCTCGTCCCCGTCGATCACCGCTTCAAGCAGCTCGACATGCTCGTGCACATGACGGGAAAGGTTCGGCAGGCGGTCCAGCACCATGCACCAAATCCGTGTTGCCAGATTGTCATAGCGGATCAGTGCGTCTTCCAGATGCGGATTTGCCGCTGCGGCGTAGATCCCCTGATGCACCCGGGCGTCCAGGCGCAGGGTCTCCACCACAGAAGCGCTCTCGACGTCGAAGGCCTCCACTTCCTCCACGATGAGGCGAAGGCGGTCCCGGGCGGCCGCTGTGGCCACCCGTGCGGCACGGGAGGCTGCGAGAGGCTCCAGCTGGGCACGGATTTCCGAGATGAATGCGAGGTCCGTAACCTCAACGCGCGTTGCGAATGTGCCGCGCCGCGGATAGGTCACCACGAGCCGGTCCACCTCCAGCCGTTTCAGCGCTTCCCTGACCGGAGTACGGCCCACGCCGAGTTCCTTTGCGATTCCCTCGTCGTAGAGCGGATCACCGGGCCGGATCTCCAGGGTCAGCAGGCTGTCACGTATCCGTTCATAGGCAACATCGGCCAGCGACCTCGAACCTCCGGCCTCCGTCACCGCCAAAGCTTCAAACGCCACCGCTCCGCCTCTCCCGGGCCAACATTCGCCTATTGACCTCATCCGCACACCAGTATACGCTGGCCACCACCCCTGATATATCAATAAGGTGATCAGCCATATATCTAAAGGATGCGACATGACCGCTGTGGACACAGCCACAAAGACCAGGCCGGCTGCGCAGACAGAAGCCTCTGAAGAAACCAAAAGCGGCAAGTTCGTGCTCACACTGTCGTGTGTCGAGCGTGCCGGCATCGTTCAGGCAGTGACCACGTTCCTGTTTGAGCGGGGATTCAACATCGAAGAGCACCAGCAGTTCGACGACGGCCTGCGCCAGACCCTGCACCTGCGCACGGCTTTCTCGGGAGCCACGGATTACGATCTTCAGGCGCTCGAGGAGGAGTTCGGCGCCATCGCGCAACGCTTTGAGATGAAGTTCAACGTCCACGACGAGACCAGGCCGCGGGTTCTGGTCATGGTGTCCAAGTTCGGGCATTGCCTCAACGACCTGATTTTCCGCTGGCGGGGCGGGAGCCTTGGCGGGGACCTGGCCCTGGTGGTTTCCAACCACGAGACGCACCGGGCAATGGCCGAGGCTGCCGGCCTGCCGTTCGTTCACATCCCGGTGACTCCGGAAACCAAGCAGGATGCCGAGCGGCGCCTGCTCGGGCTCGTGGATGAGTACGACATCGACCTCGTCGTCCTGGCCCGGTACATGCAGGTGCTTTCCGATGACCTGTGCCGGTCCCTCGAGGGCAGGGCCATCAACATCCACCACTCGTTCCTGCCGGGGTTCAAGGGTGCGCGCCCCTACCACCAGGCCTACGACCGCGGCGTCAAGCTGGTGGGCGCAACCGCGCACTACGTCACCGCCGACCTTGATGAGGGCCCGATCATCGAACAGGAAGTCATTCGCGTCGACCACAGCCACGGACCCACCACGCTCTCCACTATCGGGCAGGACGCAGAGGCTCTGGCGTTGTCCCGCGCGGTGCGGTGGCACTGCGAGCACCAGGTGCTGATCGACCAGGCCAGCACCATCGTCTTCCGCTAAGGCAGCCACCCACGGGCGGCGGAAACCCACTACTTAGATCAGCAGGAGAAACCCATATGGCATCCACGCCACGCATTGTCATCATCGGAGCCGGCATCGTCGGCACGAACCTGGCCGACGAACTGGTCGCCCGGGGCTGGAACAACATCACTGTCCTGGACCAGGGACCGTTGAACATGCCCGGCGGTTCCACGTCCCACGCTCCGGGCCTGGTCTTCCAGACCAACCCGTCCAAGACCATGGCCTCCTTCGCCAAGTACACAGTCGAGAAGCTGCTGTCGCTGACAGAGGACGGCGTGAGCTGCTTCAACCAGGTCGGCGGCCTGGAAGTCGCCACCACAGAAACCCGCCTCGCTGACCTGAAGCGGAAACTCGGTTACGCCTCCTCCTGGGGCATCGAAGGAAGCATTCTTTCCTCCGCTGAATGCAAGGAGCTGTACCCGCTCCTGAACGAGGAGAACGTTCTCGGCGGGCTCCATGTACCAAGCGACGGACTGGCCAGCGCCGCCCGCGCGGTTCAGCTGCTGATCAAACGCACGGAAGCGGCAGGAGTCAAATACCTGGGCTCCACGGCGGTGACCGGGATCGAGCAGTCCGATGGACGGGTCACCGGCGTCGAGACCAGCAACGGTCTCTTTCCGGCCGACATCGTCATCTCCTGTGCCGGGTTCTGGGGCGCGAAGATCGGCGCCATGATCGGCATGTCGGTTCCCCTGCTCCCGCTGGCCCACCAGTACGTGAAGACCACGGCGGTACCGCAGTTGCGCGGCCGCAATGAACTGCCGAACGGGGCCACGCTGCCGATCCTGCGCCACCAGGACCAGGACCTCTACTACCGGGAGCACGGCGAACGCTACGGCATCGGCTCCTACGCCCACCGCCCCATGCCCGTCGACCTCGACACCCTCGGCAGCTTCGCCCCGGAGGCCGTCAGCGAGCACAACATGCCCTCCCGCCTGGACTTCACCCTGGAGGACTTCCTGCCCGCGTGGGAGGCCTCAAAGCAGATCCTGCCCGGCCTGGCTGAAAGCGACATCGAGGATGGCTTCAACGGCATCTTCTCCTTCACCCCCGACGGCGGACCGCTCCTCGGTGAATCCAAGGAGCTCGACGGCTTCTTCGTGGCGGAGGCCGTGTGGGTCACGCACTCGGCAGGTGTCGCCAAGGCGATGGCCGAACTGCTGACCACCGGCCGGTCCGAAACCGACCTCGGCGAATGCGACATCACCCGCTTCGAGGACGTCCAACTCACCCCCGAATATGTCAGCGAAACCTCGCAGCAGAACTTCGTGGAAATTTACGACGTCCTCCACCCGCTACAGCCCAAACTCTCCCCCCGCAACCTCCGCGTCAGCCCCTTCCACGCCCGGCACAAGGAACTCGGAGCGTTCTTCCTGGAATCCGGCGGCTGGGAACGGCCCTACTGGTTCGAATCAAACGCCGCCCTCCTGAAAGAGATGCCGGCGCAATGGCTGCCCCCGGCCCGGGACGCCTGGTCCAACATGTTCAGCTCCCCCATCGCCGCGGCCGAAGCCTGGAAGACCCGCACGGCCGTGGCCATGTACGACATGACGCCGCTGAAGCGGCTCGAAGTTTCCGGGCCCGGCGCCCTGAAGCTCCTGCAGGAGCTGACGACGGCGGACCTGGCCAAGAAGCCCGGCGCGGTCACCTACACGCTGCTGCTCGACCACGCCGGCGGCGTGCGGAGCGACATCACCGTGGCCCGCCTGGACGAGGACACCTTCCAGCTCGGAGCCAACGGCAACATCGACACCGCCTACTTCACCAGGGCAGCCCGGCACCAGACCCAAAGCGGATCCGCCTCCGACTGGGTCCAGGTCCGCGACACCACCGGCGGCACCTGCTGCATCGGCCTCTGGGGCCCGCTGGCCCGCGACCTGGTCGGCAAGGTCAGCGACGATGATTTCACCAACGACGGGCTGAAGTACTTCCGGGCCAAGAGCGTTGTCATTGGCGGCGTCCCCGTCACGGCCATGCGCCTGTCTTATGTCGGTGAACTGGGCTGGGAGCTGTACACCTCCGCGGACAACGGACAAAGGCTCTGGGATGCGCTTTGGCAGGCAGGACAGCCCTTCGGGGTCATCGCCGCCGGACGGGCAGCGTTCAGCTCCCTGCGCCTCGAAAAAGGCTACCGCTCCTGGGGAACGGACATGACCACCGAACACGACCCCTTCGAGGCAGGCCTCGGCTTCGCCGTCAAAATGGCCAAGGAAAGCTTCATCGGCAAGGGCGCGCTCGAAGGCCGGACCGAAGAAGGCTCCGCCCGCCGGCTCCGGTGCCTGACCATCGACGACGGCCGGTCCATCGTCCTCGGCAAGGAACCCGTGTTCTACAAGGAACAGGCAGTGGGCTACGTGACCAGCGCCGCCTACGGCTACACCGTGGCCAAACCGATCGCCTACGCCTACCTCCCGGCCACCGTCTCGGTAGGCGATTCCGTCGAGATCGAATACTTCGGGCGGCGCATCACAGCCACCGTCACGGAAGAGCCGCTGTACGACCCGAAAATGACCAGGCTCCGCGGCTAAGCAGCCCGCAGGGCCCTTTGGGGACACGCAGCCCGGCTCATCCTCGCAACGGGAGCCGGGCTGCGTGCAGCCCCTTTCCGCTCCAGCCTCTACCAGCCCAGGAATGGACAAATGATCGGTTCAGAAACAATTAATGACTACCTCGGCAGGCTTGCCTCGCGGAAGCCCACCCCTGGTGGTGGTGCGGCCGCGGCGCTCCACGCGGCACAGGGTGCGGCCCTGGTGGCGATGGTCGCCAGATTCAGCACCGGCGGCAGATATGAGCAGCACGCAGAGACGACGTCCAGAATTATTGCCGCCGCCGACCAGCTCATCGGCGAGACGCTGGGGCTGGCCGACGCCGACGAAGCCGCCTTCAAAGCTGTCATCTCCTCCTATAAGTTGCCGGCGGAAGGCGACGCCGAACGTGAGGCGCGTGCAGCCGCCATCAACAACGCACTTGCCCAGGCCGCCGAACCGCCGGCCCGGCTGATCAAGCTGTCGGGCGCCGTCGTGGAACTCGCAGCCGAACTTCTGGATATTGCGAACCCGAATGTCATCAGCGACATTGCCGCCGCAGCCGACGCGGCCCGGGCAGCAGCCACCACGGCCCGCGTCAACATCGACATCAACGTCGTCGCCATTAAGGACGCCCAGGCGCGCGCCGCTTTGGCTGAACAGACTGACGGACTCGAAGAAAAAGTCGTGCTGGCAGCGGACTCGCTCTCGCGCCAGGTACGGGAAAGGATCCTCCAATGACGGCATCCCTGCTCTCCGGCAAGCCTCTCGCCAAACTGATCCAGCAGCAGGCCACGGTATTGGCCACGGTATTGACCGAAGAGGGCTCACGCCCTACCCTCGCCGTCGTGGTTGCGACGGAGGACAGCTCAACGCACTGGTACGTGCGCTCCATCGAGCGCGCCGCGGAAAACGCCGGCATCGGCTGCAGGATCATCGACCTCGGCCACGACGCGACCGAACAGGTACTCATCGCCGTGCTGAAGGACCTAAGCGCGGAGTCCTCCGTCAACGGCATCATCCTGCAGACTCCCCTGCCTCCCGGCGTCAGAACCCAGGAACTGGTGAAGTACATCGCCCCGGAAAAGGACATCGACGGTGCGAACCCACTGAGCCTGGGACTTCTCGCCGTCGGGGAACGCGCCTTCGCCCCGGCCACGGCACGCGCCGTAGTGGAAATACTGGACCACTTCGAAATCCCCGTGGCCGGCCGCAACGTGGTGGTGGTTGGCCGTTCCACCGTGGTTGGCAAGCCGCTGTCGCTGCTGCTGCTGCAGAAGGACGCCACCACGACCGTCTGCCACTCGAAGTCCGGCCCGCTCTCGAAGTACACCAAGGGTGCCGACGTCGTGGTTGTTGCCGCGGGGCGCACCGGGCTGCTCACCGGGCCGGATGTTTCGGAACATTCAGTGGTCATCGATGTGGGAACCAACGTGCTCTCCGATGGCTCACTCGCCGGCGACGTCGACGAAGCCAGTGTCCGTCCGGTGGCTTCCGCGCTGACGCCTGTCCCCGGTGGAGTGGGATCAGTCACCACCGCGCTGCTGCTTCTCCACACCGCCGAGGCGGCGCGCGAACAGTCACACGCAGCCCTGACGCCGGCCCTCACACGGTAACCCGGCTGCCCTGCAAAGATTCCAAGGAAGAGCCCATGGCCTCGAAAGCCCCCCGCGAGAACATCGACGAGTCAAAGCTGACCGTCAGCAAGCCCAAAACCAAGGCCGTGGGCATCCCCGCGGTGGCCAATGCCCTGAAAATCTCCCTGGAGCAGATGGGGCCGCTGCGCAGTGTCCAGACCCTGATGGCGGTCAACCAGATAGACGGCTTCGACTGCATGGGCTGCGCGTGGCCGGAACACGAGAAGCGCAATGCCGCGGAATTCTGCGAGAATGGCGCAAAGGCCGTGGCGGAGGAGGCTACCCGCCGCCGCGTCGGCCCGGAGTTCTTCGTCCGGCATTCCGTCGCCGACCTGAAGACCCGTGATGACTACTGGCTGGGGCAGCAGGGAAGACTGACCCACCCGATGGTCCTGGATGAGGGCGCAACCCACTACAAGCCCATCGGCTGGGACGACGCGCTGAAGCTGATCGCCCAGGAACTCAGGGACATGGAGCACCCCGACCAGAGCGTCTTCTACACGTCCGGCAGGACCTCCAACGAGGCGGCATTCGTGTACCAGCTGCTCGTCCGCGGCGTGGGCACCAACAACCTTCCGGACTGTTCAAACATGTGCCACGAGTCCTCCGGGTCGGCGCTGGTGGAGACCATAGGCATCGGCAAGGGATCTGTCAGCCTCACGGACCTGGAAACCGCCTCCCTCATCTTTGTGGCAGGCCAGAACCCGGGCACGAACCACCCTCGCATGCTCAGTGCCCTGGAAAAGGCCAAGAAAAACGGCGCCGCCATCGTCTCCGTCAACCCGCTCCCCGAGGCCGGACTCCTGCACTTCGAGAACCCACAGACCATCGCCGGAACGCTAGTGGGCACGCAACTGACTGACGACTTCCTGCAGATCAGGGCCGGTGGGGACCAGGCACTGTTCCAGGGCCTCGGGAAATACCTGCTGGACGCAGAACGTGCAGGCAGGAACACCCCGGGCCTGTCCACGGTATTTGACCACGACTTCATCAGGAACCATACGGTCGGCCTCGAGTCCTATCTCTCACAGCTGGAACAGGTGCAGTGGGACGACATCGTTGAGGCGACCGGCCTGACCATGGAGCAGATCAACGCCACCGGCGAACGGCTCCTGGCCTCGGGCTCCACCATCGCCTGCTGGGCGATGGGCCTGACGCAGCACAAGCACTCGGTGCCCACCCTTCGCGACGTCGTCAATGTCCTGCTGCTGCAGGGCAATATCGGCAAACCCGGAGCGGGAGTCTGCCCGGTCCGCGGACACTCCAACGTCCAGGGCGACCGGACCATGGGCATCTTCGAACGGATGCCCGAGTCCTTCCACGACCGGCTCGACCAGGAATTCCAGTTCCGTTCACCCCGGGCGCACGGCTACGACACCGTCGCCGCAATCCGGGCGATGCGTGACGGCAAGGTCAGGCTGTTCGTGGGCATGGGCGGGAACTTCGTGCGGGCTGCTCCGGACTCGGAAGCCACCGAGAAGGCCCTGGCCAATACCCGGCTGACCGTGCAGATCTCGACGAAACTGAACCATTCGCACCTGTCGACTGGAAGGCGTGCCCTGATCCTCCCGACGCTGGGCCGCACCGAGCGGGATACGCAGCGGTCCGGTGACCAAAGGGTCACCGTGGAGGATTCCATGAGCGCTGTTCATGCATCCCGCGGCCGGCTCAAGCCCGCCGGCGAGCACCTGATGTCCGAGGTGGCCATCGTCTGCAATCTCGCGCACAAGGTGTTCACGGACGCCGACGGCCAGCCCCGCCCCAACACGCCGGTGGCCGAGTGGCTCGCGCTCCGGGACGACTACTCCCTGGTCAGGAAACACATCGAGGCCGTCATCGATGGCTTCGAGAATTTCGAAGAGAGAATCCAGCACCCCGGCGGCTTCGTTCTGCCCCACCCGCCACGGGACAACAGGGAATTCAAGACCCCGTCCGGCAAGGCGCACTTCACGTCCAATGCCCTGGAGTACCTTCGGGTCCCGCCCGGCCGGCTGATCCTGCAGACCCTGCGTTCGCACGACCAGTACAACACCGCCATTTATGGAAAGGACGACCGGTACCGCGGAATCCACGGCGGCCGGCGCGTGGTGCTGGTCAACGCGGCGGACATCGCCGAGCTGGGTTATGCCGACGGCGACATGGTGGACCTGGTCTCGGAGTTCCGTGGAACGGAACGCAGGGCGGAGAACTTCCGCATCGTCAGCTACTCGACACCGAAGGGTTGCGCAGCCGCCTACTACCCGGAAACCAA
Source organism: Arthrobacter sp. BGA-UO-ETr-C19 (assembly GCF_059568005.1). Taxonomy (NCBI): domain Bacteria; kingdom Bacillati; phylum Actinomycetota; class Actinomycetes; order Micrococcales; family Micrococcaceae; genus Arthrobacter; species Arthrobacter sp. BGA-UO-ETr-C19. The sequence continues at coordinate 252,728 of NZ_JCAQPC010000023.1, read as the reverse complement.
CGTGCTGGTTCCGCTGGACTCCGTCGCTGACACCAGTGGAACCCCGACGTCGAAGTCCTTAGTGGTGCGGATGGAACGAGCCGGGGCAAAGGCATCGGAAAATCAGATTCCTGCAACCCTTCCGCTCTGATATATCTTTCCGATATATTTGGAATATCAGGGCGCTCGCCGATGGCATGGCGCCCGCGCTCGCGTCACCAAGTGCACGGAGCAGGTTCGTTTCCCGTAAACGGTGTTTCGGAGGCCTGAAATACCTGGGGAGGTAAGCGCCGAAGCACCGCTTTCGGGAAACGAACAAGAGGGGCCTGTCGATCAGTTTGAGTCCACTTAGCGCCGCAATCAGAGCCTGAACGGGACCACATTTCGCCCCGAAACGCCTGCGCAGTCGCATGGCCGCCGGGCGCGGCACAGCCCAGTCGCAGGGACCGAAACTGGGGCCGTACTGGGATGCACACCTCGTCCAGGAGCGGCTCGGCCGCCCCACATCGCTCCCATGATGCACGGTACACGTAGAGGCGCAGGCGGAGCCGGTCGTTAATGAACTCGACCCGTGAGTCCCCTGCTTCACCCGCGGGGCATGGTGTGACGGTGGAGACAAATTCATCCGCAAGGATGTGCCCCCCACCCGCCGCGGTTGTTGTCCACGATCTTGATGCTGGCCCGGCCGCATTTACTGTGCAACGTCAGACCCCATCCGGGCCTGTTGCGTTATCCACGCTTCTGATGCGGCAATCTGGCCATACCAGGGGAAATGTCCCAGCTCTTCCGGTTCAGGCCCCCCGCGTGGTGACGCCGATGGTCGGGGTTAGACGTTGCGGTCGCATGCGTGGGGGTTGCGGTGCCGGGGCTGCGGGATGGGTTTCCCCTGTTCTCCTTTGCCAAAGTTTGCCAAAACGATTTGTCCTGCGGCCCGCGAATTACTGTATGGCGGCTGCCCTGGCGTGGTCAAGGGCTCCAAAAGTTGCAAAGTGACGCTTGACACGCAGCCGCCATCGGCCCTAATGTGATGCCAAGTCGATTTGGCAAAACGGTTTTGCACCGTGACTTGTAGCTTCCGAGCCCCACCCCAATGTAGATTCCGTTCAAAAGAAAGGGAGTCGACAGCGATGTCCTCTCGAACCAAGATTTCCCGGATCACCGCCATTGGCGGTCTGTCCACCGCGGTGCTTCTGGCAGCAACCGCCTGCGGCGCGGGGGGCCCGGCAGCGACGTCGGGTAGCGCCGCGAGCACCGTCAACGTCCTCGTCGAGGCCGGCGGCCACGCCGAACTGACAGGCGTCGCCGAACAGTGCAAGAAAGACACAGGCGTTACCGCCAACTTCGTCGAACTGCCTTACGACGGTATGTTCAACAGGCTCTCGGGCGAGTTCTCCTCCGGCAACGTCTCCTTCGACGTCGCGGCGCTGGACTCCGTTTGGCTTCCCAGCTTCAAGGATGCGGTCCAGCCCATTGACGAGCTCTTCACCGACGAGGCCAAGAAGGACATCTTCCCCGCGCTCGTGAAGGAAGCGAACGTGGACGGGCACTTCATCGGCATGCCGGCCTGGACTAACTCCGAAATCATCCTGTACCGCAAGGACCTGTTCGACGATGCCAAGAACAAGGCCGACTTCAAGGCCAAATACGGTTACGACCTCGCGGCTCCGACCACGTGGAAGCAATACCAGGACATCTCCGAATTCTTCACAAAGGACGGCATGTACGGCACTGACGTGAAGGGCGGCGTCGAAACCGAATGGCTGGCCCATGTCCTGCAGGCCGGTTCCCCGATGGTCATTGACGAGAACAACAACGTCGTGATCGACAACGCCGCGCACAAGGACGCGCTCGACTTCTACACCAGCCTGGTCAAGTCCGCCCCTCCCGGCGCTGCTCAGGTTGACTGGGCAGCCGCGCAGAACCTGTTCAACCAGGGCAAGACCGCGATGACCCGGTTCTGGGCCCACGCCTACCGCCAGATCCCCAAGGATGCCCCGGTCGCGGGCAAGGTCGGCGCGGCTCCGATGATCGGCGGCTCCGCCGGTGTTGCCGGTGTTCCGGGCCCCTGGTACCTTGCCGTGCCCAAGGCAACCAAGAACAGCGACGCTGCCAAGAAGTTCATCAAGTGCGCCTATGACCACAACGACCTGGGCATCGAATCCAGCCTCGGCCTGGCCTCGCGCATCTCGGCCTTCGAGAAGTACCAGGACAAGGCCGGCTACGAGAGCTTCAAGCCGCTCATCGAGACCCTCAAGGGCCAGGCAACGGCCACGCGCCCTGCTACGGCCAAATGGCAGCAGATCGTGGACACCGTCTTGGTTCCCCTGCTGCAAAAAGCCGTAGCCGGCGGCGACTCCGCCACTCTCTTGGCCGACGCGAAAAAGCAGATCCAAGACCTCCTCAAGTAAGACTCCACGGCCGGCACCCCCTGATGCTGCACTGACGGCAGAAGGGGTGCCGGCCGCGGACCCAACCAGCGGAAGAGAACCCCGTGCGTATCCCTGATCGCCGCTTCGCCCTTTATTTGATGACCCCGGCGGCCTTGTTCCTCGCAGTCTTCGTTGCCTACCCCCTGTTCAGGCTCGTGGCCGACAGTTTCTTCAAGATTTCCCCCATCCTCGGCGGTCCCCGCGACTTCGTGGGCCTGGACAACTACGTCCGCGCCTTCGCCTCCGAGGCCTTCATGGGCGCGGGCTGGCGGACCCTCGCCTATACCGTGGTGGTGGTGACGCTCGAATTCGCCCTCGGCCTGGGCATGGCGCTGCTGTTCACCACCCTCGGCCGGAAGTCCCAGATCTGGCGGACCGCCTTCCTCTACCCGCTCATGATCGCCCCGATCGTCGCCGGCCTGCTGTGGAAGTTCCTGATGATCGACAACTTCGGTCTCATCGGCACCCTCCTTCACCAAGCGGGCATCCTCTCCAACCCGAACCAGATCGGCTGGCTCTCGGACCCGAACATCGTGCTCTTCTCGGTGGCCGTCCCGGACATCTGGCTGACCACCTCGTTCATGTGTCTCGTGTTGTTCGCCGGTCTCCAGAACATCCCCGGCGACCTGATCGAAGCTGCCCGTCTCGATGGTGCCAGGGCTCCTGCGCTTCTGTTCCGGATCATCCTGCCGCTGCTCCGCCCGGTGATCGCCGTGGCACTGGTGGTCCGGGGCATCGACGCCGCCCGGGCCTTCGACACCATCCTCATCCAGACCAACGGCGGACCGCAGTCCGCCTCCGAAACCATGAGCCTGCTGATCTACCGCACCATGATCCGCTTCGGCGATCCTGGCCTGGCCAGCGCAATGGGCACCATCTATCTGCTGGCCATGCTCGCCGTCGCGTTCTTCGCGGTGACCACCATCTGGCGACCAGGAAAGGACACCTGATGCGCGTCGCAGAAAGAGTCAAGCACGACGGCGGGAAGCTGGCTGCAGTGCCTGCCAAGCCTTCTGCGGAGACTTCCGCACCGGACGGCGGGCGCCGGCGTCGGGCCGTGAACCGCGAGGGACTGGAAGCCGGCAAGCGCAGTACGCGCACCGTCCTCTGGATCCTGCTGGCCGTAGCCATGGTGCTGTACGGATTCCCCTTCCTGTACCTGCTGTTCACATCCTTCAAGGCCCCGATCGACACCATCGCCGTTCCGCCCACCATTCTCCCGAAGGAATGGACACTGGAGAACTACGCGAACGCCTTGGGTCGCAGTGGAGTGCTGGCGTCGTTCATCAACAGCGCACAGACCGCCATCATCAGCACCCTGCTGTCACTGGTCCTGGCGGTTCCCGCGGCGTATGGGATCACCCGCTACAAGACACCCAGTGGCCGGGTGTTTATCATGGCCGCACTGGTCACCCGCATGGTGCCGCCGGTAGCCATCGGCATTCCGCTGGCAACTATGATGTCCTCCGTGGGACTTTCGGACACCCCGATTGCCCTCTCCATCGCCCACACCACCATCTCGCTGCCGCTGTCCATCTGGCTGATGTCCAGCTTCTTCGAAGCAGTGCCCAAGGACCTGGAGGAAGCGGCCACCGTGGATGGCTGCAGCAGGCTTGGCGCCCTGTGGCGGGTGGTCATCCCGGTGGTCTCCGGCGGCATCGCGGTCACCGCGATCTTCGCCTTCCTGGCCTCCTGGAACGAGTTCCTCTTCGCCCTCCTCATGACGGCAATCCGCTCCCAGACCACCCCCGTGGTCATCGCGAATTTCCAGACCCAGTTCGGGCTTGACTGGGGATCCATGACGGCCCTGGCCGCCGTCTACTCGATCCCGGTCATCCTCCTCACCCTTCTCTTGCAGCGCAAGATCGTCGCCGGCATGACGCTCGGCGCCGTCAAGGGCTGAGGAACCACAGCACAAAGGGAAGAACCTATGTCAAGCAACAACTACTACGACGTGACCACGTGGCCCGTCGGCAATCCGTCCGAGGACGTCGGTGAAGTAATCAACAGCATCATCGCCGACATCAAGGCCCGGCAGACGGTCACCGATGCGAACAATGGAGGAAAGCCAGGCGCGGTGATCTACATTCCGCCCGGGGACTACCACCTTCGTACGCAGGTGGTGATCGACGTCAGCTTCCTCAGGATCCATGGCTCGGGACACGGCTTTACGTCCTCGAGCATCCGGTACAACGTTCCCGAAGACGAATGGCCCGACTTGCATGAGCTGTGGCCCGGAGGGAGCCGCATTCTCGTCGACATTCCCCTCGGTGGAGACGGGGAGGAATCCAAGGGAGCCGCCTTCTACGTTGAGCGAAGCGGGAGCCCGCGGATCAGCTCGGTCGAGTTCTCCAACTTCTGCATCGACGGATTGCACTTCACCTCGGATGGCTCGGCGATGCATCCCGAGAACACCTACGTCAACGGCAAGACCGGTATCTATGTGGCGAGCGCCAATGACTCATTCCGCGTGAACGGCATGGGGTTCGTCTACCTTGAGAACGCGCTCACTATCTATAACGCGGACGCGCTTTCCATTCACGATAACTTCATCGCTGAATGCGGAAGCTGCATCGAGCTGCGCGGGTGGGGACAGGCATCCAAGATCACCGACAACCTGGTCGGAGCCGGCTTCAAGGGTCACTCGATCTACGCCCAGAACCACGGCGGGCTCCTGATAACCGCGAACAACGTCTTCCCCCGCGGTGCGAGCAGCGTCCATCTCGACGGCGTCACGCGTTCAAGCGTCACCAACAACCGTTTGCATTCGTTCTACCCCGGGATGCTGATTCTTGCGGCGAATAGTTCGGAGAACCTCGTGGCCACGAATCACTTCCTGCGTGACCATGAGCCCTGGACGCCTTTCCTGGGAGTCGACAACGGACGGAACGACCTTTACGGACTTCTCTGTGTCAGCGGCAGCAACAACTCTGTCATCGGCAACCATTTCTCCCAGATCATCGACTCGCAGAGCATCCGGCCGGCAGGTGCGACGCCCGTCATCATCCGGCTGGTGGAGGGGGCTGGCAACTTCGTCTCCAACAACCACGTGGTGGCGATGGACGTCCGCTCCACGTCGAGTGACTCCTGTTTCTCGGCTCAGGTGGACGCTCTGTTGACGACCGAGGCGTCGGACGGTCTCGCGGTTACGGCCGTCATGGTCGATTCCGAATCAGCCCGGAATACGATCCTTGATTCCGGAAGTGACGCCCAAGTCATCGCGGATAGGGCCGTCAACGCCTTGAGGGCCACACCTACGGTCGGTTTCCAGGGCGGCGCCGCCGGCCGGAGCACGGGCTCTGGGACGATTATGTCGAACGCAGGATCAGCACCAACACCATGAGGACGTGGGAGACCAAATGACCAACAGATCAGTCGGTATCAAGGATGTGGCGGCCGCGGCCGGAGTCTCTGTCACGACCGTCTCCCACGTCCTCAATGACGTTGCCTACGCCCGCGTGGGTGCAGGAACGAGAGAACGGGTCCACGAAGCGGCCCAACGGCTGGGTTACGGGCCCAACCGGCTCGCCCAGGCGCTGCGCACTCAACGCTCCGGGATGATCGGGTTCATCAGCGAGGAAATCGCCACCACCCCGCACGCAGGCAGGATCATCCTCGGGGCCGAGGAAACGGCGCGTGCCCGCGGGTACCGCATCATGATCATCAACTCCACCAGCACCAGCTCCCAGGGTTCCAAGGAAAGCCAGGTGGCGGATCTCCTGGATCGGCAGGTGGACGGCATCCTGTACGCCACGATGTATCACCGGAAGCTGGCTGTCCCCAAGAACCTGGCCGGACTGCCGGCAGTCCTGGTGGACTCCGAAGACATCAGCCACACTGTTTCCTCCGTCATCCCCGACGAAGTGGGCGGCGCAAGGTCGGCCGTGCAAGCCCTGATCGACGCCGGGCACACCCGGATCGGCATGCTCAACAACACAGACGACGTGCCGGCAACTCACTCCCGGCTCAGGGCCTTCAAGGACACGCTGGCGGATGCCGGGCTGCCGTTCCACGAAGAACTGGTCCAGTCCGAGCATTCGGAGGTACCCGGCGGCTACCAGGCCGCCCTGCGCCTGCTGAAACCCCAAAGCCGGCCCACCGCCGTGTTCTGCTACAACGACCGCATGGCCATGGGCGCATACCGGGCCGCCGGGGAACTTGGTCTTAGGATTCCGGACGACATTTCCGTCGTCGGTTTCGACAACCAACAACTCATCGCCGAAAACCTCTACCCCGCGCTGACGACCGTCGCCCTGCCCCACTACGAAATGGGCGCATGGGCAACCGACAACCTGATCGACGCCATCGAAGGAAAAACCGACCTGCAGCTGTTCGCCGCTCACTCGACCGTTCTTCCCTGTCCCATGGTTCTTCGCGATTCCGTCGCCTCCCCAAGAGACAAGGGCGATTCCAGTAGAGCAGCACCGAACTCACCCACGCGCGCCAACACCTGACCTCGAGCGCGTCCAGTAGAGGACGCGCCCAACATTCCAAGGACCTCGAATGCACAGCTCCCCAGTTCCCCCACGCCCTGAAACGGATGTCGTCGTCGTCGGCGAGGCCATAATCGACATCATTGACACCGCCGCAGGGCCGATCGAGTTTCCAGGCGGATCGGGGATGAACGTCGCGTTCGGACTCGGTCGGCTGGGCATCAGCACCGCGTTCCTCACCGCACTGGGCAGGGACGAACGCAGCATGAACATCCAACAGCATCTGGACACCGCGGGAGTACGCCTGCTTCCGGGAGCCGAACACCTCAACCGCACATCCACTGCCAGGGCGCTTCTGGACAGCAGCGGTTCCGCAGAATATGAATTCGACGTCGAATGGAACCTCCCCCAAATCAGCCCCACTTTCCTCCCGAAGGTTCTGCATACCGGGTCACTGGCCTCCTTCATAGAGCCCGGAGCAACCCAAGTCCGGTCCTTGCTGGAACTGTTCTCCCGCCGCTGCTTGATCACGTACGACCCCAACATCCGCCCGACACTGCTTCACAGCCACACTGAAGCACTCAGGACCTTCGAACACACTGTTGCCCTGGCTACCGTCGTGAAGCTCAGCTCGGACGATGCCCAGTGGCTCTACCCCCGCACGTCTCCCCACGACGTCGCGCGGCGGCTGCTTGATCTCGGGACGGAACTGGCAATCATCACGGATGGCGCATCCGGATCCTATCTGCTGTCGAATGCCGCCGAGATCGAAGTGCCGGCACCACCAGTGGTCGTCAAAGATACTGTCGGCGCAGGCGACTCCTATATGTCTTCGCTTATTGCTGGCCTCATCGAGGACCCCGAGGACGATTTCGGCTACGGCAAACTCACACGCCTGGGAACGGCCGCCTCGGTCGCTGCGGCCATAACAGTCGGACGGCACGGAGCGAACCCGCCAACACGGGCAGAACTGATCCGATCTCTGGAACTGGCCCAGACTTCCCGAAAGAACTCCGATGACTGAAACAACAACGCACTCCGCCGGCTCCGCCGAAGACACCGCCCCTGACGTCCGGCCGATACTTCACTACACAGCCAAGAACACTTGGCTGAACGACCCCAACGGACTCGTGTGGCACCAGGGCGTCTACCACCTCTTCTACCAAAACAACCCCTTCGACAATGTCTGGGGCAACATGTCTTGGGGACATGCCACCTCAGCCGACCTTCTGCACTGGACCGAACACCCGGTTGCCATCGCCTGCGACGAGGAAGAAGACGTCTTTTCAGGCAGCATCGTGGTGGACCACGGCAATACGTCGGGATTCGGCACAGTGGAAGATCCGGCCTTGGTGGCCATCTACACGAGCGCCTTCAAGGAAGGCTCGGTGCATCGAGGGACACAAGCCCAGTCCCTCGCGTTTTCCACGGACGCCGGCATGACATGGAGCAAATACGCAGGCAATCCGGTGCTTGGCCGCGGCTCGGCCCATTTCCGGGACCCCAAGGTGTTCCGCTATGAGGGACCGGCCGGTTCCTGCTGGGTCATGGTGGCGGTGGAGGCCCAGCACCAGCAGGTTGTGCTGTACCGCTCGGCCAACCTCAGGGACTGGGAATACCTGAGCACCTTCGGCCCTGCAAACGCCGCAGGAGGCGAATGGGAATGCCCCGACCTGTTCCCGCTCCCCGTCGACGGAGATCCGGACAACGTCAAGTGGGTCCTGGTGGTCAATATCAACCCGGGTGCCGTGGCCGGTGGCTCGGGAGGGCAGTACTTCGTCGGCGACTTCGATGGGGTGCAGTTCACCGCCGACCCTGATTCACTCGTTCCGGCGGATACCGACGGGACCACGGATCTCAAAGACTGTCTGTGGCTTGACTGGGGACGTGACTACTACGCCGCCGTCTCCTTCAGCAATGCCCCGGAGGACCGCCGCATCATGATCGGCTGGATGAACAACTGGGACTATGCCAACACCTTGCCCACGTCTCCTTGGCGCTCCGGGATGTCGCTTGCCCGCGAGGTCGAGCTCGCGACGGTGGACGGTCTGCCGCGCCTGGTGCAGCGCCCGGTGCTGCCGTTGGACCGTGGGGAGCCGGCCCGCGCCATCCAGGACGTGGAACTTCGCGACTCCCTGTTGCAACTGCCCGACGCGATGCCCGGATCAGCGCAGCTGATCGAGGCCGAGATCCTGCCCGGCACGGCCCGGACCGTTGCTTTCACGCTTCTCGGCGCACCGGGCGGCACCGCCGGAACGGTTCTCAGCTTTGATGCCGTGACGAGTCGGCTCACCCTGGATCGCCGCAACTCCGGAAACACCGCCTTCCACGAAAAGTTCGCGTCCGCTGAGTCGGCACCGGTGAAGCTCGACGGCGGCGTGCTGAGGCTGCGTGTAATCGTCGACCAGTGCTCGGTGGAGGTCTTCGCCCAAGGCGGCAGGGTCGTCCTGAGCGATCTGGTGTTCCCCCTGTCCGGGAGCCTGGGCACCGACGTGTGTGTGGAGGGCGGCACGGCCATTGTGCGGAAACTGGCCGTCACGGCCTTGTCCTGAAGCAGGTCAGCCGGTCCACGGTCAGCCGGTCCACCATCGCGGCGCGCAGTCGCGGCGGGCTTCCTCGCACGTGGAAGGTGTACGTAAGGGCAAACGTTGTGTTCCTGTAAATGACGCCCCTGCGCCCGCGGCGTCTAGGATCAGAGGTGTGAAGCAGGCGGGATGGCGCAGAGCCTGACCGCTGGTCACGGCGACAACACGGGAGCACCTCTGATGGCTGCAAGAGACGATCCAAGGACCGGCAGGGATCCGGACGCCCAAGGCGGAGGCGTCCAGTCCGTTGACCGCGCCCTCCAGATTTTGGAGATCCTGGCCCGGGACGGACACGCGGGCGTCAGCGACATCGCGGACGAAATGGGCGTCCACAAGTCCACCGTCTCGCGGCTGCTCGGATCGCTGGTGTCCAGGGAGATCGTGCGGCAGAACAACGACCGCGGCAAGTATCAGCTGGGCTTTGGCATCCTTCGGCTGGCCAGCTCCATTCCCGGCAGGCTGAGCCTGGTGCACGAGGCACGTCCCATCCTGGAGGGCCTCGCAGATCAGTACAAGGAAACCGTCAACCTCGCCGTCCTGCGGTCCAACTACGCGGTGAACGTGGACCAGGCCATGGGCCCGTCAACGCTGGCCACATCCGACTGGGTGGGCAGCCTCACGCCCCTTCATGCCACCTCCAGCGGCAAGGTGCTGCTGGCAGCACTGCCGGTTGAAGAACGCTCCCGGATCCTCCAGCAGGTCGGCCTTCCGGCCCGCACCCCGCGGACCATCACGGACCGGGACACCTTGGAAAACCAGCTCCTCGACGTCTCCCGCAACGGCTACGCCGTTGTCCACGAGGAATTCGAGATCGGACTGACCGCGGTTGCCGTGCCCGTCTACAACCACTTCGGGACGGTCATCGGGTCCGTCAGCATCTCCGGCCCCGCCTTCCGCTTCGACCCGGAAAATACGCCCGGCCTGATCCAGGGGCTCCAGGAGGCCGGCCTGAACATCAGCGGAAAAATGGGCTACACCCACCGGTGACCCCGGCCGCTGGGCCGGGGTCACCGCAAGGGCTTAGGAGGCGGGGGTGGCTGCGGTTTCTTTGCGCTGCAGGGTTTCGGCCCGTTCCTCCAGCGGCGGGGTATCCGCGGTGAGGCCCAGCAGGGCTTCTCCGGACAGCGGGACGTCGCTTACCTTTTCCTGGATCCAGTCGTGGAAAGCGCCGATGTGGTGTTCGCTGGGGACGAGCACGCCGCCCTTGGCGTAGGACTTGGATGCCATGCCCGGCTGGCAGCGCTCGCACGCGTCGAAGTCCTGCATGTTCACGCGGTGGAACAGCTCAACGGAGGCGCTGACGTCCTTGCCTGACTCCACCACGGAGGGCAGGTACAGCCAGTCGCATTCGACGATCGTGTGGTCTGCGGACATCGGGAACATGCGGTGGATGATCACGTGGTCAGGGACCAGGTTCACGAAGACGGTCGGCTTGATCGTGATCGCGTAGTAGCGCCGGTCCTGGTCTTCGCCGACGCCCGGGATGATGTCCAGGCCCTCGGAGCCGTCCACGGTGAAGCCCTTGATGTCCTCACCGAACTCCGCGCCGTGGCCCACGAAGTACTGAGCGGCCAGGCCGTCGGCGAACTCGGGGAGCACCTCGGTCAGTTCCGGATGGATGGTGGCGCAGTGGTAGCACTCCATGAAGTTCTCGATGATGAGCTTCCAGTTTGCCTTCACGTCGTAGCGGATCCGGCGGCCGACGGACAGGTTCGCCACGTCGTACCCGTCAATGGCGTGCACGTTGCCCAGGCGTTCCTCGATCGCGCCCATCACTTCCTCTTCGAAGGACGGCGGTTCCTCGGCCAGGCAGACCCACACGTAGCCGAGGTATTCGCGGATGTGGACCTTGGACAGGCCGTATTCGTCACGGTCGATGTCGGGCATCTTGGTCAGGTTCGGGGCGGCGATCAGCTTGCCCTCGAAGTCATAGGTCCAGGCGTGGTAGGGGCACTGGAAGTTGCGGGCCGCTTCGCCCTTTTCCTCCATGCACAGCTTCACGCCGCGGTGCCGGCAGACGTTGTAGAAGGCCCGGATCTCGCCCTTGCGGGTCCGCGAGATCAGCACGCTTTCCCGGCCTACCTGCACCGTCTGCCATGCCCCGGGCTTGTCCAGGTCCGCGGACCGGATCGCGCAGAACCACATCTGCTCGAAAATACGTTCCTGCTCGGCCCGGAAGATAGCCGGATCCGTGTACAGGTGCCCGCCCAGCGTCGGGATCAGGCTCGGGGTGGATACCTCAACAGACAATTTGTTCTCCTAACAAAACAACCACAAACAACACGAATGACAAGAAAAGTTGGGGCTAAAGCCCCGCGGCGGCGCCAGCAAGGGCGGGTCCGCCCGCCGGCGTCAAAACTGAGGGCACGACGGCGGCTGCCGGCTTGGGCGCAGACGGCGCGAGGCTCCTGCGCCACTTGGTGAACAGCCGTGGCTGGTTCATGCCCAGTACGGCGACGGGAACGTCATCCCGGTAGTAGACGGCCAGCAGGCTGTGATCGGCAGCGTCCCCCGCTTCGACGTCCAGGCGGTCGTAGCCGGCCGAGTGGCCGGCGAACTGGATCTTTACGCCGTGCTGGTCCGACCAGAAGTACGGCGGCTTCAGCGGCTGCGCCGGGGCGTCGTCATCGAGCAGCGCCAGCACAGCCAGGGCCGCGCGCTCCAGCGCACCCGTCCAGTGCTCCACCCGGCGGTGCCTGTCGACGGCGGCGTCAAACCAAGCGGCGCAATCGCCTACTGCCACAATGCCCGGAACGTTGGTGCGCCCCATCGCATCGCACAGCACGCCGCCGTCGACCTCCACGCCGGAACCGGCGAGCCATTCAGCGTTCGGCTCCGCACCGATGCCCACCACCACAACGTCCGCAGCGACGAACGTCCCGTCGGCCAGCCGAAGGCCGGTGACGTTTCCCTCGCCTGCGTAGAAGTCTTCAATAACAGCCGAGGAGATGAGCCGGACGCCTTTGGCGGCGTGCAGGCCGCCCACTACCGAGCCCATCTCCATGCCCAGCTGGGCGGCGAACGGTACGGGCTTGGTGTCAACGAGGGTCACGTCCATCCCGCGGGAGGCGGCGGAAGAGGCAACCTCGGCGCCGACGAAGCCTGCCCCGATGACGGCCATCTTGCTTCCCGGCACCAGTTCCGGCGCCAGGCTTTGCGCATCGGCGAGGGTGCGCAGGGAGAAGACGTTGCTCAAGCCAGCGAGGGCCGGCAGTTGGCGGGCCCGTGCACCGGTGGCGATGACGATGCCATCGGCCTGGACAACCTGGCCGTTGGCCAGGCTGATGGTTTTCGAATCAGCGTCCAGGGACACCGCACGTGTACCCAGCAGCCATTCGGCGTCGAGGTCGTCAGTTTCGGTTTCCAGGGACAGGTCTTCGGCCGTGATGGACCCCAGCAGGAAGTCCTTGGAGAGCGGCGGCCTGTCGTACGGACGGTGCTCTTCATCGCCGATGATGACGAGCCGTCCGGTGAAGCCTTGGGCGCGGGCTGCCCGCGCGGCGGAAAGACCGGCCAGCGAGGCTCCCACGATCGCAAGTGTCTGCATTTCTTCACCCTCTTTCTATTGCGTTTGGCGCAACAACAATCGCTATATGCAACAGCGTGATCCATGCCACGGTGACTGTCAAGGGGTTGGTGACTCATTAAAGAAGGAGGGCGTAATCGGGCCCTTAGCCCTTGACAAAACAGTGTGAGCGAAAGCACTCTGTTGCATATTACGACTGCTGTTGAGCTATACGGAACAGACCGTCGACAGCATCCATATTCCTACCTTCCCCACAAGAAAAGAGGCCCCCCATGCACAAGGCATGCCCGCTCAGCGAACTGGCACCAGGGGAAGCCCTGCGCCTGAACACAGCACCGCCCATCGCCGTTTTCCACACCGAAGAGGGCGAGCTCTTCGCCATCGACGACACCTGCACCCACCAGGACGCCTCGCTGACCGACGGCTGGGTGGAAGGCTGCGAGGTCGAGTGCCCGCTGCACGCCTCCAAGTTCAGCCTCCGGACCGGACAGGTTGACGCACCGCCGGCCAAACTCCCCGTCCGCACACACGAAGTCACTGTTGTCGATGGCGACATCATGGTCATCGAGTCCGACGAGGAACCCAACCTTCCCCCCGGACTGACCGTGAACGGCCACGTCTAGGCAATCCCCGCCCTGCCACCATTTTCGCTGCCGCTACTCCACAGGAGAAAATTTTGTCCACAGTCCTTGAAGGCGCGCCCGCAGTCGGTGCCAGTGCCAAAGCCCGCAACGCTGAATTTGTCCTGACCCTGGCCTGCCCCGAACGGCCGGGCATCGTCCGCGCCATCACCACATTCCTGGCCGACCGCGGCTTCGACATCGTTGAGCACCAGCAGTTCGACGACCACGTCAGCGGCAAGCTCTACCTGCGCACCGCCTTTGGTTTCGACAAGCTCAACCAACGGGATCAGCAGACGGCCGAAAGCCTCAGCTCCGAGTTCGCGGCCATCGCCGGCGAATTCGGCATGGAATTCAGCATCCACGACGGACGCCCGCAGCGGCTGCTGGTCATGGTGTCGAAGTTCGGCCACTGCCTGAACGACCTCATCTTCCGCTGGCGGGCGGGCAGCCTGGGTGCGGAGATCGCCGTCGTGGTTTCCAACCACGAGGACCTGCGGCCGATGGCCGAGGCGGCCGGACTGCCCTTCATCCACGTGCCGGTGACCGCCGGCACCAAGCCCGAAGCCGAGGCCCGCCTGCTGGATCTGGTAGCCGAATACGATGCCGATCTCGTGGTGCTGGCCCGCTACATGCAGGTGCTGTCCGACGATCTGTGCCGCCAGCTGCGCGGACGGGCCATCAACATCCACCACTCGTTCCTGCCCGGGTTCAAGGGCGCGAAGCCCTACCACCAGGCCTATGACCGCGGGGTCAAGCTCGTCGGCGCCACCGCACACTACGTCACGGCGGACCTCGACGAAGGCCCCATCATCGAGCAGGAGGTCTTCCGGGTGGACCATGCCCTCGACCCGGACGCGCTGGTGACGGTGGGCAGGGACGCGGAGACCCAGGCGCTCTCCCGTGCCGTGAAGTGGCACTGCCAGCACCGCGTCCTGCTCAACAAAACCCGCACCGTCGTATTCCGCTAATTTTCCGCTAACGCGAACCAGGAGAACCACACACCATGAGCGCATCACCACGCGTCGTCATCATCGGCGCCGGCATCGTCGGCACCAACCTCGCGGACGAGCTGGCCAGCCGCGGCTGGAACAACATCACCGTCGTCGAACAGGGCCCGCTGGAACTGGCCGGCGGCTCCACCTCACACGCCCCCGGCCTGGTGTTCCAGAACAACGCGTCCAAGACCATGACGGAGTTCGCCACGTACACGGTCAACAAGCTGCTCTCCCTGAGTAAGGACGGCCAGTCCTGCTTCAACCAGGTGGGCGGCCTGGAGCTGGCAACCACTCCCGAGCGCCTGGCCGACCTCAGCCGCAAGATGGGTGTGATGACCTCCTGGGGCGTCGAAAGCCGGATCGTCGACGCCGATGAATGCGAAAAGATCTATCCGCTGTTGAACACCGGCAAGCTCTCCGGCGGCCGTGAGGTCCTGGGCGGGCTGCTCATCCCCACCGACGGCCTGGCCCTGGCTGCCCGTGCCGTGCAGCTGCTCATCGAGCGCTCCCGCGAGCGCGGCGTGACGTTCCTCGGTTCCACCGCAGTCACCGGCATCAGCCAGTGGGGCGGCAAGGTCACCGGCGTCGAGACGTCCTCCGGCGTGATTCCTGCCGACATCGTGGTGTCCTGTGCAGGTTTCTGGGGCCGCGAGCTCGGCAAGATGGTGGGCCTGGAGGTGCCGCTGCTGCCGCTGGCCCACCAGTACGTCAAGACCACGCCGCTGCCGGAACTCAAGGGCGTGAACGACCTGCCCAATGGTGCCCAGAAGCCCATCCTGCGCTACCAGGACCGCGACCTGTACTTCCGCGAGCACGGCGACCGGATCGGCATCGGCAGCTACGCCCACCGGCCCATGCCGGTGGACATGGAACAGCTGCCCCGCGTCGGCGCGGAGGAAATGTCCGACCACCGGATGCCGTCGCGACTTGATTTCACCCTGGAGGACTTCGCGCCCGCGTGGGAGGACTGCCAAGACCTGCTTCCCGCCCTGCACGCCACCCAGATCGAGGACGGCTTCAACGGAATCTTCTCGTTCACACCCGACGGCGGCCCGCTGATCGGCGAAGCCCCGGAACTCTCCGGTTTCTTCGTTGCCGAGGCCGTGTGGGTGACGCACTCCGCAGGCGTGGCCAAGGCTGTGGCCGAGCTGCTCATCGAGGGCCGCTCACGCACCGATCTGCACGGTACCGAGCTAACCCGCTTCGAAAACGTGCAGACCAGCGACGAGTACGTCAGCGAGACCTCACAGCAGAATTTCGTGGAGATCTACGACGTCCTGCACCCTCTGCAGCCCAAGGAGTCCCCGCGGGACCTGCGCGTCAGCCCGTTCAACGTCCGGCAGAAGGAACTCGGCGCATTCTTCCTCGACTCCGCCGCCTGGGAGCGCCCGCACTGGTTCGAGGCCAACCGCCCCCTGCTGGACGAACTGCCGGCAGAGTGGCAGGCGCCCGAACGCGAACCCTGGGCCGCGATGTTCTCCTCCCCCATTTCGGCGGCCGAAGCGTGGAAGACGCGTACCGCCGTCGCACTTTACGACATGACGCCGCTGAAGCGGCTGGCGGTCAACGGCCCGGGCGCGCAGGCGCTGCTGCACCGGCTGAGCACCGGCAACATCGCCAAGAAGCCTGGAGCCGTCACCTACTGCCTGCTGTTGGAGCACGACGGCGGCATCCGCAGTGACGTGACCGTCGCGCGGCTCGGGGAGGAGGACTTCCAGCTCGGCGTGAACAGCAACGTGGACTTCGACTACCTCCGCGTGGAGGCCCGGAAGCAGTCGGCCGCCGATCCGGCGAAATGGGTGCACGTCACCGACATCACCGGCAGCACCTGCTGCATCGGCCTGTGGGGCCCGCTGGCGCGCGAAGTGATCGGCAAGGTCAGCGCTGACGATCTCACCAACGACGGCCTGAAGTATTTCCGCACCAAGGAAATTTCGGTGGGCGGCATCCCCGTCACGGCGATGCGCCTGTCCTACGTGGGCGAACTCGGCTGGGAGCTGTACACCACCGCCGAATACGGCCTCAAGCTCTGGGACCTGCTCTTCGAGGCGGGCCGGGAGCACGGCATCATCGCCGCCGGCCGCGGCGCTTTCAACAGCCTGCGTCTGGAGAAGGGCTACCGTCTCTGGGGCACGGACATGACCACCGAGCACCACCCCTACCAGTCCGGCCTCGGCTTCTCGGTGGCCAAGGACAAGGACGGCTACGTGGGCTTCGAGGCGCTGGCGGCCCGCAAGGAACAGCCGGCGGAGAAGGTGCTGCGCTGTCTGACGGTCGACGACGGCACGTCCGTCGTGCTGGGCAAGGAACCCGTGTACGTGGGCGGGGCAGCGGCCGGTTACGTCACCAGCGCGGCCTACGGCTACTCCATTGGCAAGCCGATCGCCTACGCCTGGCTGCCCTCCTCGGTTTCCGAGGGTGACGCCGTGGAGATCGAGTACTTCGGCCGCCGGGTTCCCGCCAGCGTCAGCGCCGAGCCGCTGTTCGACCCCGGCATGGAGCGCCTCCGCGGCTGACGCTGCTGGTTGAGCTTGTCGAAACCTGGCGGGCTCAAGCCGGTGGTTGAGCCCGTCGACGGTGGTTGAGCTTGTCGGAAACCCGACGGGCTCAACCACCGTTTTTGCGTTCCGCCCCCGGTCGAGCGCCAACGGACACTTAGGCCCCCGTGAACGAGGCCGTGCGGGCGCGCCCGGACGGTCGTCACTCCTGTCGTTTTGTGGTAGCTTGCCGTGATGAAGCGGATCCAGGTGGGCCTCGTGGCCGACCCTGCCTCGCCCACGGAGATCGCACGCCTACTGAGCGACCTCGAGCCGCCCGGCGGCGAGGATCGCGGCGCCTGGGATATCAAGATCGTGAGCGAGCCATTCACCTTGGGTTCGGAGGACGTCGACACTGCGTTGGTGCGGCTTCGGGACCAGGCCCGTCAGCACGAATGGGACGTCGTGATCGGGTTGACCGAGCTTCCGTTTCGCGACGAGGATGACGGCCGGTACCTGCTGGCTGAGACCGACCCACAACGCCGCACGGCTGTGCTGTCGCTGCCGGCGCTCGGCGGGCTCCGTATGCAGCAGCGTGCCCGGCATGCAGTGCACGCTCTCGCCAGCGGCATGGCCGAGAACACCCGTGACGAGCACAGCGGGCCGCTC
This sequence comes from Arthrobacter sp. BGA-UO-ETr-C19, assembly GCF_059568005.1. Classification (NCBI taxonomy): domain Bacteria; kingdom Bacillati; phylum Actinomycetota; class Actinomycetes; order Micrococcales; family Micrococcaceae; genus Arthrobacter; species Arthrobacter sp. BGA-UO-ETr-C19. The sequence continues at coordinate 235,012 of NZ_JCAQPC010000023.1, read as the reverse complement.
CCCCGCTTCACTAGCCGCTGGCGCTTGCTCGTGGGCATGGTGCTCGCCAACCGTCCGTGGCTCCTCGTGCCCGGGCTCAAGTCCGCGCTCGTGGCAGCACTGGCAACGGGAGCGGTCGCCACAATCAACTCCACGGTTTGGCTGCTGGCCGGCTCCCTGTCATGGTGGCGCCTCGTGGTCGCGACGATCGCCTCCATCGCGCTCGTTGTTGCCTGGCTCGTGATCGACGGGGAACTATGGGACCGCCCCGACGACAACTCTGCGGAGGCCAGGGAAAGGTCCCGTCTCTACAACACCTCGACGTTGGTGACCCTGACCATCGGGGTTCTCATCTGCTATCTGGCGCTCTACGTCGTGAACCTGGCCTGGGCGCTGTTTGTCCTCGACCCGGCTGTAATGGGCGGCTACCTCCACGTGTCGCTCGGCTATGGCGACCTGTTCGTGCTGACATGGTTTGTCGCGTCGGCGGCGACCGTCGGCGGCGCCCTTGGCACCGGTCTGGAGTCGGATGAAGCAATCCGCGCGGCCGCGTACTCAAAGCGCGAGGAGGAGCGCCGCGACCGGCTCGCACGCGAGCGGACCTAGACCGCTGCACCCAGTCTTCAACGCGGCATCGTCCATACATTTTTCGGGCGACCTCTCGACACCCTTAGTAAGTGTGCTTAGCATTAAGGTTCGATTAGTTTCTCTGTTGCGTACAGACGGGGCAGCCGGGTTTTTCCCGGACGGCCTGCCGTCTGAAAACCATTGGCCTCCCGACCCCTTTGGTTGGCCCAGGGGCCACAATCCTTTGTTCCCCCATTTCCCCGCCAGCTCCAATACGCGTATTCGGTGACACTCCGCGCCCTTTTTGGGCCGCCGTCCTGCAGGCGTGACGTTGGTGCGCGCCCGGAAGCTACGACTACTTGGCCACGGTCGGGATGCGATAAAGAAAAGAGCGGAAAAGTGAAGGCAGTAGTTTACAAAGGACCGAACGACGTCAGCGTCGAGGACGTACCGGATGCCAAAATCGAGCACCCGGCCGACGCGCTGGTGCGGATTACCGCGACGAATATCTGCGGCTCAGACCTGCACATGTATGAGGGCCGCACCAGTTTCGAACCCGGACGCACCTTCGGGCACGAGAACCTGGGCGAAGTGGTCGAGACCGGCCCGGCGGTGAGAAAAGTGCAGGTGGGCGAGCGTGTCGTGCTGCCGTTCAACATCGCCTGCGGATTCTGTAAAAACTGCGACCGCGGTTTCACCAACTACTGCCTGACCATGCAGCCAGAACCCCAGCTCGCAGGCGCGGCCTACGGGTTCGCGGACATGGGCCCATACCAGGGCGGGCAGGCCGAATACCTGCGGGTGCCGTACGGGGACTTCAACTGCCTGCGCCTGGGCGAGGACTCCGTGGAGAAGGAGCTCGACTATGTCATGGTCGCCGACATCTTCCCCACCGGCTGGCACGCCACCGAGCTGGCCGGGGTGTACCCAGGAGACTCCGTGGTCATTTATGGGGCAGGACCAGTCGGCCTCATGGCAGCCTACTCGGCCATTATCAAAGGCGCTGGCAAAGTCATGGTCGTGGACCGCCAAAGCGACCGCCTGAAGCTGGCCGAACAGATCGGTGCCATCCCTGTGGATGATTCCGCAGTGGACCCTGTCGAGTTCGTCAAGGACCAGACCATGGGATTCGGGGCCGACCGGGGCTGCGAATGCGTCGGCTACCAAGCCCACGACCCGGGCGGAAACGAACAGCCCAACCTGACCCTGAACCGGCTCGTAGACTCGGTCCGGTTCGTCGGTGGCCTGGGCGTGGTAGGTGTCTTCCTGCCCCAGGACCCCGGGGCGCCCGACAAACTCGCCCAGCAGGGGCAGGTGGCATTCGACTACGGAAACTACTGGTTCAAGGGACAGACGATGGGATCCGGTCAGTGCCCGGTCAAGAAATACAACCGGGCCCTGCGCGACCTGATCGCCGGCGGAAAGGCCAGCCCCTCTTTCATCGTCAGCCACGAGCTGCCGCTGGATCAGGCCCCCGAGGGCTACAGGAACTTCGACAGCCGCGAAGACGGCTGGACCAAAGTCGTCCTCCACCCGGCCGAAGCCTGAGAGGAGAAATTTCGATGTCGAAACAAGCAATTCCCGGGACGTGGTCCTGATGCGAGCAATGGTTTACCGCGGCCCGTACAAAGTCCGGGTTGAAGAGAAAGACATTCCGAAGATCGAGCACCCGAACGACGCCATCGTACGGGTCAGCACGGGTGCCATTTGCGGGTCCGACCTGCACCTTTATCACGGCATGATGCCAGACACCCGGGTGGGGATGACGTTTGGGCACGAGTTCGTTGGCACGGTGCATGAGGTGGGCTCCTCCGTGCAGAACCTGGCGGTGGGCGACCGGGTGATGGTGCCGTTCAACGTCTACTGCGGGTCCTGCTACTTCTGCTCCCGCGGGCTGTACTCCAACTGCCACAATGTCAACCCCAACGCCACCGCCGTCGGCGGGATCTACGGCTACTCCCACACCTGCGGAGGCTACGACGGCGGCCAGTCCGAGTATGTGCGCGTACCGTTCGCCGACGTCGGGCCAGGCTTGATCCCCGACTGGATGGACGAAGAGGACGCCGTCCTGCTCACCGACGCCCTCCCCACCGGTTATTTCGGCGCCCAACTGGGCGACATCGTTGAAGGCGACACCGTAGTGGTGTTCGGCGCCGGGCCGGTGGGCCTGTTCGCCGCCAAGTCCGCCTGGCTGATGGGCGCCGGGCGGGTGATCGTGATCGACCATCTGGAGTACCGGCTGGAAAAGGCCCGTTCGTTCGCGCACGCCGAAACGTACAACTTCGTGGAGTACGACGACATTGTGGTGCACCTGAAGAAAGCCACCGACTATCTGGGCGCCGACGTCGTTATTGACGCGGTGGGGGCCGAAGCGGACGGCAACTTCCTCCAGCACGTCACGAGCAGCAAACTGAAGCTGCAGGGCGGATCCCCCATTGCCCTCAACTGGGCCATCGATTCCGTGCGTAAAGGCGGAACCGTGTCCGTGGTGGGCGCCTACGGACCGATTTTCAGTGCAGTGAAATTCGGTGATGCCATGAATAAGGGGCTGACGCTGCGCATGAACCAGTGCCCGGTCAAACGGCAGTGGCCGCGGTTGTTCGAACACGTCAGGAATGGGTACCTGAAGCCCAGCGACATCGTCACCCACCGCATTCCGCTGGAGCACATCGCCGAGGGGTACCACATGTTCTCCGCGAAGCTCGATGACTGCATCAAGCCCCTCATCGTTTCCACCCCGGCCTGAACACGACAGCCTGAAAGGAAGAGCGTCATGGCTGAGATACCAACCCCCTACAAAGCCGGCAAGCCTGCCTTGAAGGAGTCCGCGGAGGACTTGCGGGCACGAATCCCGGGATGGGGCGCAGACCTCGACCCGGCCGACAGGCCCTCCTACCCCCGCGAGCAGCCCGGCATCGATACCGGTGCGCACTGGGACTTCCCTGAACGCCAGCCCGAGAAGTGGCCCCGGGAGCGGTCCGTCGAGCACGCTTTCGTGACGCCCGTTTTCGGGACCTCCACCCCTCCCAAGGGCGCCTCGGGGGCCATCCGGAAATACGCCTACAAATACAGTGAAGGCCGCGCCGCGCACTGGCTGCTGCTCATCGCCGCGGACAGGGTCGATGCGTGGGAACACCACCTTCGCTCGTTCGCCACCCTGCGCCCGGACAACCCGATCACTGAGACAGGAGTGCTCAGCGAGTTTTCCCGCCACGGAGTCCGCTCCCGGTTCGGCAGAAAGCGCGCTGACGTCAACCACCAGTGGATGGATCCTTTGATGGTGGGCGGGCCCTGGGTGCTTGCCGGCCTGGGCGGTGTCGTCGCCGTGCGGGCCCTCAGGCGGGCGGCGGTGGGTCGGAAATGACGCCGCCCTCATGACCTGGCGAAAGCACCGCGAAACCTAACAGCTGTTCTGCAAGGGCGGCGGACCAAGGGTGTCACCAGCAACGCATGGGCTGGTGACACCCGCACGTCGGCGGCACCGCACCCTAGTCCTTATGCGTCACATTTTGGTAGGCCAGCGCGTTACTCGCGGCGGCGGCGGCACGCGCCACGATGGGGCCGAGCCTGCGCACGTCGGCGGGCGTTATGCGCTGGGTGGGAAATCCCAGGCCCAGCACACCGGCGAGCCGGCCGGTGTGGTCAAAAACGGGTGCGCTGACCGATCCAACGTCTTCGTTGCGTTCACCGAAGGCCGCGTAGTAGCCCTGCTCTCGGGCCGCCTGCGCCTGCTGCCGAAGAAGCTCGAGGGTGACGGGAGTCGCAGGGGTGTAGCGGCTCATTTCCGATTCGGACAACGAACTCCAGGCATCCGGGTCATACGCCAGGAAGATCTTGCCAGGAGCTCCCGCGTGAAGGGGCATCACCATTCCGACCATGAATGGCCGCATTACCACGTGGCGGGTTTCTGCGACTGCGACCACGGTGCGGAACGCTCCGTCCCTGACGTAGAGACACGCGCTTTCGCCTGTCTCGTCGCGCAGCTGCTGCAGCACGGGTTTAACCAGCTTGACAAGGTCGAGCCCCAGGGTTCCGGGCGCGGCCCAGCGGACCATGCCGATTCCGATCCGGTACCGGTCTCCTTCGCGGTCCAGGAACCCTTCCCTGACCATGTTCTGAACGAGCCGCTGGCAGGTGCTGGAGGGCAGTCCCGTCCGGCGGATGATCTGCTGGAGGGTCGGCTCGGGTTCGGCGACCGAGAAACAGTCCAGGATCTCGGCGACCTTGTGCAGCACCAGAAGTGGTGAGGAACCTGAGCCTTGTTCCGATGTCACGGAGGTCCTTTCTGCTGTAATTCCCGATCCTGCGTGCATTCCATCCTAGACAGGCGAGAACCAGCCGTCCGGCGGTCCCACTCAGGGGTCGTGTGATCTGTTTGACATTCTAACCGTTCGACCCACATCATGGGACAGCAACCCAGATTATGGGTTTCCCTGTCAGCACAACGTCGTGGAGAAAACGATGAGCACTCCTGAAGTCACCTGTGAAACTGCCCCCGAGCCCAAGCGCCCCGGCGCCTCCCGCATCGGCCTGATCGTTCCCAGCTCGAACACCACCATGGAAACCGAGCTCCCCGAGCTCTTCCGCCGGCAGGCCGAGGCCACCGGGCACAAGTACACCTTCCACTCGGCCAGGGCGGGCATGAAGAACGTCAACCGAGAAGAACTTCTGGCGATGGTGGGCAAGGCTGCCGGCTGCGCCCAAGCCGTGTCGGACGCGGACGTGGACGTCATCGCCTATGCCTGCCTCGTGGCTGTCATGGCGCAGGGGCCGGGAGCCCATGCCGGATCTGAAGAGGTGATCGCCGCGGCAGCGGCCGAAAACGGGCACCCGGCACCGGTCACCAGCAGCGCCGGAGCGTTGGTACGAACCCTGCAGGAGATGGGCGTCCGGAAGATCGCCATGATCACCCCGTACATGAAGCCGCTGACCCAAATGGTGGTCGAGTACATCGAGGGCGCCGGAATCACCGTCCTTGATGCAACCAGTCTCGAAGTAGCAGACAACCTGGCGGTCGGTTGCCTGGATCCGCAGAACCTGCCGGCCATTGCCCGTAATCTCAAGCGCGAAGGCGCGGAGGCCATTGTTCTTTCAGCCTGCGTCCAGATGCCTTCACTTCCGGCGGTCCAGGCCGTTGAAGATGAACTCGGCTTGCCCGTCATCACCGCGGCGACGGCCACGACGTACGAAATCCTCAAAGCCCTCGGGCACACTCCGGCCATTGCGGGTGCCGGCAGCCTGCTCTCGGGAACGCGCACCCTGACCGGCGCGACGATCTAAGCGGACACCCTCATGTCCCTTTCCCTCATCGCGTTCTTCATCCTGGTAGCCGCCTTTGCCATCGGCTCGTTTACCAGGGTCAACGCCGGACTCATCGCCCTCGTCGCCGCCTTCGGCGTGGGGACGCTGCTGGTGGGCATGCCCATCAAGGACGTCATCGGCCAGTTCCCGGCCGGCCTGTTCTTCATCCTCGTCGGTGCCACCTTGCTCTTCGCCATAGTGAGGAGCAACGGCACCATCGACCTGCTTGCCTACTGGGCCGAGCGCCTCGCCGGCGACCGCAAGGTACTCGTTCCCATCCTGATGTTCCTCCTGACGGCGGCACTCGCCTCCGCCGGGGCCTTCACGCCGGCCGCCATCGCCATCGTCGCTCCGGTAGCCCTGGCACTAGGTCTCCGGTTCGGCATCAGCACACTGGCCATGGGTCTGGTCATCGTCCAGGGCGCGAACGCCGGCGCATTCTCCCCCGTCAACCCTTTCGGCGTGCTCGCCAACGTCATGCTCGATGACGCAGGAGCATCCGCCGATTCCCTGAAGCTCTACGTCTACTGCTTCGTGTTCAACGCCGTCCTCGCCGTCCTCGCCTACGTCCTCGTGCAGTGGATCATGAAACGCCGCGCTACACGGCTCAGCGGCCGTGAAACGGGCGCGACCGGAGCCGATGCCAGCCAGGACCCCGTACATCCCGGGGCGGCCCGGCGCGCTGCCGGCGACCCTGGGACCTCGGTGCTCACCGTTGCAGCGCCGGCGCAGGTGTCCACGGACCCGGCCTTGCGTCAGGGCCCGGTCAAGGTGGCGGCAACACCGATACGCATCCTGACCCTGATCGGTCTGGGGGCGTTGCTGATACTGACGACCGTCCTGGGCATCGACGTCGGAGTGGCTTCGCTCGTCGTTGCCCTCGTGCTGATCTGCGTGAACCCCGGCGTGCAGAAGCCTGCCGTTGAGAGCATGCCCTGGTCCGCCATCATTCTGGTCACCGGCATCGTCACCTACGTGGGCCTACTTGAAGAAATGGGGGCCCTGAAAGAACTGGAGGCCGGTATCGCCGGTTTGGGCGACAGCTCCCTCGCCGCCCTGATCGCCAGCTACGTTGTGGCGGTCGTCTCCGCCTTCGCCTCCACTACCGGCACCCTCGGTGTGATCAGCCCGATCGTCACTCCCATAGCAGTGGACCCGATGCTCTCCCCCATCGGCGTGATCACGGCGATCGCCATCAGTTCCTCCGTGGTGGACGTCAGTCCGATGTCCACCAGCGGGGCGCTGCTCATGGCCAGCGCCCAGCCAAAGGATGAGCGGATGTTCTTCCGGGCTTTGCTGGTCTGGGCGATCGCAATGATCGGGATCGTGCCGCTCCTCGTCTGGCTCATCTTCGTCCAGCTCGGCCTCGGCTAACCCACAAGCCCCGTTGCGGGGTGCCCGGGACCATACGGGCACCCCGCAACGGCTCAGCCCACGGAGCGGTTCTTCCGCCGGAATCCGCCCGGCCAATCGGCCCTGCGGATCCGTTTCAGTTCCCTGACCGATCCCGTGGTGCCCCATTCATCAAGCCCTAACCGTGCCAGCGGTTCCAGCAGATCGATCCGCGGGTGGCTGCCATCCAGAACGCCCGAATCAACCACCGCATGGGTGACCTCCCCGAAGACCAGAACGCAGTCACCGACCGGCAACGTACTGTGCAGCCGGCACTCCAGGGCCACCGGGGACTCCCCTACCCTGGGCACGCCCACGGTGCGACCTGCTTCCCGCGTCACTCCGGCCGCGTCGAACTCACTCACATCCGGGGGAAAATTCGTGCCGGTCGCATTGACCTCGGCCATCAGCCCGGCAGGCGCCAGGTTCACCACAAACTCTCCCCGCGAGCGGATATTACGCAGCGAATCCTTCTCTCCGACCGAGGTGAACTGAACGATCGGCGGATCCACTGATGCAACAGTAAAGAACGAATGCGGAGCAAGATTGTCCACGCCCTCCGCCGACCTGCTTGAGACCCACGCAATCGGACGGGGAACAACAACGGCCGTCAACAGCCGGTAAAAATCCCGCGATGACAGTTCGCCGGGATCAAAGTCTTTTCGCATGACTTCAGCCTACGCAGACAACACGGCGGGGAAGGAATCCGGGTTAGCCGGCGTAGGGGTCGGCGATGCCGATGTACTGGGTGTAGAGGTATTCCTCGATGCCCTCGATGCCGCCTTCACGGCCCAGGCCGGACTGCTTGACGCCGCCGAAGGGTGCTGCGGCGTTGGAAATGACGCCGGCGTTCAGGCCGAGCATGCCCGTTTCGAGCCGCTCGCCCATCCGGATGCCGCGGTTGAGGTCCTTCGTGAAGACGTAGGCCACCAGCCCGTATTCGGTGTTGTTGGCCAGGCGGACAGCGTCGTCCTCGGAGGAGAAGGTGGTGATCGGGGCGACGGGGCCGAAGATCTCCTCGGACAGGATCCGGGTTCCCTCGGACACGCCCTTCAGAATTGTCGGCTGGTAGAAGTACCCGGGGCCTTCCACCGGGGCGCCGCCCACCACGGCTGTGGCGCCGGCGGACACGGCGTCGGTGACCAGTTCGTGGACCTTGTCACGGCTCTTCGCGTCGATCAGCGGACCGACCTTGGACTCGGGCTCGGTGCCGCGGGCGGTGGTCATCTCCCTCATCTTCGCGGCGAACTTCTCCGCAAATTCGTCGGCCACGGACTCGTGCACGATGAAACGGTTCGCGGCGGTGCAGGCCTCGCCCATGTTCCGCAGCTTGGCCAGCATGGCGCCGGCAACGGCGGCATCGACGTCGGCGTCCTCGAACACCACGAACGGGGCGTTGCCGCCCAGCTCCATCGAGGTCCGCAGGACCGTCTCGGAGGCGTCGGACAGCAGGCGGCGGCCCACCTCGGTGGACCCGGTGAAGGACAGCTTCCGAAGGCGCTGATCCTTGATCAGCGGGCCGGTGGTGGCCCCGGCACTCGTGGAAGCGATGACGTTCAGGACACCGGCGGGCAGTCCGGCTTCCTGCATCACGGCAGCGAACAGCTGGGAGGTCAGGGGTGTGAGCCTGGCGGGCTTGAGGACCATGGTGCAGCCGGCCGCGACAGCGGGGGCGATCTTGCGGGTGGCCATGGCCAGCGGGAAGTTCCACGGCGTGATCAGCAGGCACGGGCCGACCGGCTTCTTGGTCACCAACAGGCGGGACTTGCCGTCCGGGGACACCGAGTAGCGGCCGAACGCGCGGACGGCTTCCTCCGAGAACCAGCGCAGGAACTCGGCTCCGTAGGTGACCTCGCCGCGGGCCTCGGCCAGCGGCTTGCCCATTTCCAGGGTCATCAGCAGCGCGAAGTCCTCGGCCCGCTCGGTGACCAGATCAAAGGCGCGCCGCAGGATCTCGCCCCGCTCCCGCGGCGGCACTTTCGCCCAGGACTCCTGCGCGGCGGCAGCCGCGTCAAGAGCCGCCATGCCGTCCTCCACTCCGGCATCGGCGATGCTCAGCAGGATCTTGCCACTGGCAGGGTCCTCAACCTCAAAGGTCTCGCCCGAGGCCGCCGAACGCCATTCGCCATTGATCAGCAGGCCGGTCGGGACAGCCGACAATATTTCATTCTCACGTTCTAAGGCCGTAGACATGTTTCTCCTTAGTAAATTCCTTGGTGGCGCCGCGTTGGCGCAGTATTTCGTTGAAAGACCCAGCGCTGGTCCGCCCGGAAAGCCGCCCCAGTCAGCGACGACGAAATCCGCTCCCGGCGAGAACCAGCGCAGCCCGCAGCGTTCCCACACATCGTGCACAAGGCTTGTGGTGGGAACGGGAAACGCGCGGGAGTCTAGTGCCGGTGAACGGCCTGGGTTGCCGAGATCCAGAGCCAGCGTGCCGGCACCGACCCCGGGTTCCGGTAAGAGTGCGGCGTTCCGGGATCGATCAGGACGGATTCGCCTGCCTGCAGGTTGTAGACGGTTTCCCCTGATTGGAGCTCGAGTTGCCCGTCCAGCATTACGAGGCATTCTTCCTCGTCCGGGTGCGCGTATGGTGCCACGCGGGAGCCTTCGCCGGGCTCCAGCACCGCTTCGATGACCTGGATCGTTTTTGCGTTCGCAGGGGTGACGAGCCGGTCCCGGTAGACCCCGGACGGGTGCTTCACGAGCGCCCGGGGTGCGGGGCTGGCCGCCAAATTTGTTTCATCAGATTCGGCGAGCAGCAGCGACATGGGAACATTCAGCGCCCCTGCTATCCGCAACAGCGACGAGAAGGATGGGTTGGCCTTTTGCCGTTCGATCTGGGAAATAAACCCTTCGGAAAGCCCTGTCTGACGCGCCAGCTCGAGAAGGGTCACGTCCTTGGACCTGCGGATTCTGCGGATACTGGGGCCAGGGGATGTGGCGGCGGGGGTGCCTCCGGAGTTGGCCGTAGGCTCCGCGTCTTCCATGCCGATTGCTCCTTCGCCGATTGTGCCTGCCCGATGACGGCTGGTCAGTACATGACCATATCAGTGGGATTGTGGTGGAACGGAGAGTGCCCTCATGCCACTCTCTTGAGCCTTTCAGCGGCTACGGCGGCGATCAGGACCATGCCAATGACAAGTTCCTGGATGTAGCTGGAGACGTGGAGCAGGTTCATGCCGTTGCTCAGCACGCCCAGGAAGAGGACACCGAGTACGACGCGCCACAGGACGCCTTCACCGCCGAAGAGCGAGGTGCCGCCGAGCACGGCAGCGGCGATGGACAGCATCACGAAGCTTGCACCCAGGGATGCTTCTCCCGAGCCCACACGGGCGGTGAGGAGGATGCCGGCCAGGGAAGCGAGGACGGAGCACAGGACGAACGCCAGTATGACCGTTTTCTTCACGTTAATTCCCGCCACCAGCGCCGCAGCCCGGTTGCCTCCGACGGCGTACATGTTGCGTCCCGGCACGGTGCGGGACATAAAGATCCCCATTCCGATGGCGATAACGATACCGAGGAGCACCGGCACCGGAATCCCCAGAACGGAGGAGGTGGCCAGCACGTCGGAAAAGATCATCGGGAGCCCGATGATGGGGGCGCCCTTGGAAATGATCAGGGCCAGGCCTGTCAGCACCGAGGTGGAACCGAGCGTGGCCATGAAGGACGGAACCTTCCAGAAGGCCACGATGCAGCCGTTCACCAGTCCAACCACTACGCCGAGCAGGAGCCCGGCCCCCAGTCCCAGCAGGACGCTTTCGGGTCCGCCGGAGCTGGCCGCGGTCACGGAGGCCACCACCACGCTTGTCAGTGCGACGGTTGCACCGACGGACAGATCCAGCTGTGCATTGATCAGCACGATCATCTGCCCCATGGCGATGAGGAGAAGGAAAACGGATTGGCGGGCGACGTTGAGCAGGTTTGACCCGTCCACAAAGCGCGGTTCCACGATGGCAAAGACAACGCACATCAGGATCAGAAGGGCGGGCAGGAGGCCGGTGGTCAGGATGAACTGCAGGCTGCGCCGCGCGGTGGCCGGGGCTGCTGTGCGTTGTGGACTAAGTGTTGCAGTCAAGGGTTTCTCTCCTTAAGAGATGGGAAGGGAGGGGTCAGGCCGGGGCTGCGGCGAAGAATGACCTGGCGATGTTTTCTTCGGTGATGTCGGCGCCGGCCAGATGGGCGGCGATGCGGCCTTCGCGCATGACGTAGACCCTGTCGCTGACGCCGATGATCTCCGTCAGGTCGGAGGAGATCACCACCACGCCGTGGCCGGCATCGGCATAGTTGTCGATCAGACGGTAAACATCGGCTTTCGCTCCAACGTCGATTCCCACCGTCGGTTCATCGAACAGGTGGACTTTCGCCGTGCGCAGCCGGCCCCTGGCCAGAACGGCTTTTTGCTGGTTGCCACCCGAGAACTTCCCGGACGTCCGTTCAAGCTGCATGGGCCGCAGATCCAACTCCTCGGCGATGCTGTGCGCCAGTTCATACTCTTTCTGCGTCCTCAGGAAACCCTTCCGGGTGATCTTCGCGGGCCGGTGGGAACCCATGGTCATGGATTCGAAGAGCGGGCGGCCCAAAACAAGGCCCTCGGTCCGGCGGTCCGAAGGATAGTAGACCAGCCCGCGCTCCAGCATTCCTGCCGGTGACGGCTTGGCGATCTGCTCGCCGTCGAGGTTAATGCCGCCGTCCTGAACCGGGTGCAGTCCGAAACAGGCCCGGGCCAGGTCTGATTTCCCGCACCCGAGCAGGCCGGCGACGCCGACGACCTCGCCGGCGCGCACGGTCATTGAAACATCGCGCAGGGTTGCGCTGCCGAGCCCGGAAACCACGAGGAGTTCCCGGCCAGGTTCCCGTCTCGAGTGCTGGTAGAGCGAGCTCGCCGGGCGCCCGATCATCCTCTCGACGATGATGGCTTCGTCCATCGGTGCATTGAGAGTCTCGATGAACTTCCCGTCTCGGAGGACCGAGACGCGATCGGCAATGGCCTCCACTTCATGCATGCGGTGCGTGACATAGAGAATGGCAACACCTCGCCGGGCCAGCCCGGTCACGATGTTCAGCAGCTGCCGGCTCTCGTTCTCGCCCAGCGAAGCCGTGGGTTCGTCCAGGATCAGGAGCCGCGCTTCACCCATCAGGGCACGGGCGATCTCGATCAGCTGCTGGGACGAACGCGGCAGGTCACCGGCACGGGCTTCCAGCGGCAGGTCTGCCCCCAACCCGGACAGGGCGTCGGCAGCGCGCTCGAGCATCTTCTTCCGGTCAACGAGGCCGGACTTAAGCGGCAGTGAACCCAGGGAGATGTTCTCGGCCACCGAAAGCTGCGGGACGATGTTCAGTTCCTGGAACACGGTCCGGATCCCGCCCTTCTCGGCGTCCTGGGGGCCGTCGAAAACTGTTTCGGCACCGTCCAGGGCTATTGATCCGGTCGTAGCCTTGTGAACTCCGCAGAGAATCTTGATCAGCGTTGACTTGCCTGCGCCGTTCTCGCCCATGAGCGCATGGATTTCGCCGCGCTTGATCTCGAAGGAGACATCACTGAGTGCCGTGACACCGGCAAACTTCTTGGTCACATTGCGGATAGCCACTAACGGGTTGGCGGTCATGCCTTCTCACCTCCTGAATACGCCAGGACTCCGTTGACGTATGTGCGTTCCACCCGGATGTTCTTCAGCTCCGCTTCGGGAACGGTATGGGGGTCCCTGTCCAGAACCACCATGTCCGCGGCTTTTCCAGGCACCAGGGAACCGGCCACGTGGTCGAGCCCGATGGCTTTCGCCGCCTCGATGGTGTGCAGCCGGAGAGCTTGCGCCACCGAGATCGACTCTTCCGGTTCGATGTGGTTTCCCCAGTAGCTTCTTCGGGACACCGCCGACCAGATGGTGTGTAAGGGATTCGTCGCACCCGGTTCTCCGCCGAGAGTGATGTCCGAGCTGATGACGGGCGATACGCCTTCGTGCAGTACGGTCCGCAGGGGAAGCCTTCCCGTGCTGCCTGTGGCGGGGAAAAGCATGGGCAGGTAGTCACCGATGAAGTTGTGCAGGAAGCCCGGTTGCATCACGGGGATCACGTTGGCCGCGCGCCATGATGCGATCTCCTCCACCGAATCCAGCACATTGCCCAGGTGCTCGATGCGCACTGGCGGGTGGTCGTGGGCGCCGCCCACGGCGAGAATGGCCTCGATCGCTTCGCGCTGGGCCCTGGTGCCGTTGGTATGGATGGCGATCTGCACGTCTTTGTGGCGCGCAGCCCTGATGGCTTCCATCAGGGCGCCGCGGGAGAGATTAAGTTTGCCCCTGTATCCGGCGCTGTGGCTGTGGTCGGGGGAGTAGTCGTCGAGGCTGGCCGCATTGCGTGCGGAGTATCCCCCGTCCGCGAACACCTTGACGCCCCGGGCCCAGACCCGTTCGGCCCCGCTGCGTGAGGAAAAGCCGGCCACCCAGTCGCACGCCGCCGCGACCGGGAGCAGCGACGGTGCCATGGCGTACAGCGCGATCCGGCCGTTGAGACTGCCGCCCGCGACCGCCGCGTCCAGCGCCTGCACGTTGCGTGCTGATTCGGCCATTTCACCGAGTGACGTAACGCCATGCGCGAGGAAGTCGCTGTGGAAGGTATCCGAATAGAAGCGCGTCAGTTCCTCGACGCTGCTTTCCGGAATCGGCAGCAGGCCGTCAATCTCCGCGACGACGCCGGTCGGCTGGCCGGCGTCGTCAAGGTGGACCACAGGGCTGCCCCACAGGCCTTCACCGCCGGTGATGAAGCGCTCCACCCCGGCCAAGGCCAGGGCAGGGGTGTTGAGCACGGACACGTGGCCGCCGCAGTGCAGGACAATGGGAGTCGTCTTGCTGACCGAATCCAGTTCCAGCCGGGTCGGCAGCCTGCGTTCGGCAATTTTTTGGTCGAAGAACAAGTTGCCGTAGCCGATGAGCCAGTCACCCACAGTCCGGCCCGTGTTCAGCCCCGTCCGCAGGGCATCGAGAACGTCCGCGATGGTTTTGCACGCCGGCACGCGGCAGTCGACGCCCCGGTGGGTTCCGGCCGCGTACTGGGCGAAGTGCACGTGGGGGTCAATGAATCCCGGAAGGATCGTCCGCCCGCCCAGGTCGTGGATGGTGATTCCGTTCCGCTGCAGTTCGCCGGCGTAGGCGTCGTCACCGACGCCGGCGATCTTGCCGTTTTCGACGTAGACGACGCGCGCATTGGGTGCCGCGGTCATGGTGACGACGTTGCCGGTTAGCGCAAAGGCGGTGGCACCCATCACTTGCCCGCTTCAACGTTGAAAGCCGGTGACCATCCCTGCGGCGCGAAGCTTCCGGTGGCGTCGAATTTCGACGTGTTGTCGTAACCGTCCTCCTTGGGCCCGCAGATCAGGAGGGGCTCCGGGGCGTAGCGCTGGATGTTCTTGTCCAGCGGTTTCTGCTCCAGTGTCCGCACCGCAAGGTCCACGGAGATCTTGCCGATCTGGCTGGACTGTTCGGACGGAGCGCATTTCGCCTGCCCGCGCTTGATGAGTTCAACTGCCTGCGGGGTCACGTACGTACCGTATAGTCCGATGTCCTCGGCCTTGCCCTGCTCGGCCAGGAGGGTTGCGGCGACTTCCATGGTGATCGCAGTGCCGACAATTGCATCGATCTCAGGGTTGGCGGACAGGGTGTCCTCCACGAGCTTCAGCTGGACCTCTTTGCCGGTGTCTCCGTACTTGACATCCACAATTTCGACGGCTGAGCCTGCGACAGCCGCCTCGAAGCCCTTCCGGGACCGCTCCGTCCATCCTGCCCCGGCCGGTCCCGGCAGGAGCGCCACTTTCAGCGGCTTCTTCAGTGATGCCAGATGGGTACCGATCATTTTGCCCATGTCCACGTAGTCCTGCAGCACCCGGGCATCCACCTCGGGGGAGGAGACTCCGTTCCCGACGTCGACCACCGCCACACCCTTCTTCTTAGCCTTGGTGATGGCAGGGTTCAGCGACTCGTTGCTGACCGCGCTTAACAGCACCGCGTTTGCGCCGGAGCTGACACAGTCCTCCACCTGCGTCACCTGCTGGGCGACGTTCTCATAGCCTCCCGCGTCCGTGGTGGTGAGGGAGACGCCCAACTGCCGCGCCTGCGTGGCTTGACCATAGTTCATCCCCACCCAGGTCGGGTCCTTCAAATGGGGCAGCACGGAGCAGATGCGCCAGGGCTTGGTGACCTCGCTCCGGCTCAGGGACGTGTAGGTCCCGGGGGTGTTCGGCCCTGTGCAGCCGCGGGGGTCCACTTTGGGGGACTTGCAGTCCGTCAGCAGCGCGGGTGCGGACCAGGATTCGCCGCTGACCGGCTCGGCCTCGGCGCTTGCCGTAGCGCATCCGGAGAGCAGGAGGAGTCCGACGGCGGCCAAGGCAACAATTTTCAGTTTCTGGGTTATCATGCGAGCACGTCCTCCCGGAGGACGCCGGCCGCGGTGTCGATGCGCTGGATCTGCCCGGCGGGAAAACGTTCGGCGGCGAAGTTGATGGACCCCTGCACCCGGCGGGATGCCGTGAGCTTCCTGACCAGGGCGGACCGTGCATCCATGAGACCCTTGGGCCACATGGTGCCGACCTTGCCATAGACGCGGGAGTAGCGCTGGACTCCTTCGCTCATCTCGCGCTGGCCTTCCTGCCACGACTTAAGGGCGAAATCGATGCTGCTGCTGTTTGTGACCGCAATGGCCAGGGCCACGGCATTGGTCATCGCGACGCAGGCCGCCTGACCCAGGTTCGGTGACATGGCGTGGGCGGCGTCCCCCACCAGTGCCGTCCGGCCGCTGTACCACTGGCTGACGTGCACATCGTGGAAAGGCGCCCAGCGTCCTTCGGTGTCGAAGGGGATCCGCTCCAGCTGGGAGCGGAACTCCGGGAAGCTTTCGATCCACGTGGCAGCGTTGAACGGATTCTGTTCGCGGCCCTCGACGTCGTTCGCAGGGCAGCAGAGGAAGACATACGTTTCGTCCGGTGAGCACGGGATGATGCCGATGCGGCGTCCGCCGTTCCACTGCTCGATGGTCTGGTGGACCGGATCGTCGCCCGTCCGGGGGATAAGGTGCCGCCCGCCGCCGTCGCGCAGATCCACAAGTTTTTGGCGCAGGCCGAGCGAATCCCGGACCTTGGAGAACACGCCGTCGGCCCCGATGGCAAGGTCAGCCGGGTACTCCTGACCGCCGGCCGTGGTCAGCGTCCCGTTCGGAGTGGCCCCGGTGACCGGCGAGTCGGTGACGATCTCCACACCCTGGCGGCGGGCCGCGTTAAGAAGACTCTGGTAGAGGTGCCGCCGGCCGACAGTGTAAAGGCGGTGGTTCCGCAGCCACTCGTCCTGGAGCGTGCTGCCATCATGGTCCCGCAGGAACGGAACCTCAACCTTCTCGGCCCGGGAGACAACTTCCTCGTATGCCCCGATGGCTTCCAGCGCCCGGAGGCCGTTTTCCCACAGGTAGATTCCAGCCCCGATCTCCCGGAGGATGGACCCTTTTTCGTGTACACGGACCGAACACCCGGCTTTGCCGAACGCCGCCGCTGCAGTCAGCCCCGCCAGACCGGCACCCGCGATTTCGATATGCATATAGGTGGCTCCTTTGCCGTCCCTTATCTGGATCTGCATTTCAGATCCCTTGGAGATGCTAATCACAAAAACTGTGATCAGCAATACTTTTCTTAGATCTCATCAAAGTTTTTTAACCACACCGCTGTGTTCGCGCAGAGCTGCGTCTCCCGAGGACAGGCAAGCGGCTCGGCGGCCGGAGCGTCCGACCGGGAGGTTCTTGCCTAGTGGGCAGCGGAAGAACGATTCCTTGCTGATTCGAGCTGGATGACCAGTTAAGGGCTCGGCAGGGGCACAGGCGCTCGCAGCCGAAGGCCAGGATGGCCGCGCCGGCAGGGGCAGGTGTGCAGGTCCGCGGCCCTCCCGGATGAAACGCTGGCGCGGCATTGCGCCAATGAAGCCTGGCCGCCGACCACGGGACGCGGGACGCGCTCGGGTGGCATCAACTCGCTCGATCAAAGACCCTAAGCGTGAGGCAGGGACTCCGTAACCACCTGGACGCCGTCGCCCTCGTGGATAAGACGCCGCCCTGCTCCAGCATCCAGCCAGATCCAGAAAGCGGACCCGTCGGGCATCCACTCGTCCAGGACACCGTCAATCGCGGGACGGCCACAGCTTTGCAGGCAGACGCGGCTTCCGGCTGGAACAGTTTCCGGTCCCGCTATCCACACATCGCGCCCCTGAGAGGTTTCGCCATCATCGGAGGCGGATACAGCCTGACCCGGAGAACTCGCAGGAAGGCCCCGGAATCTTTCTCGTTCTGCCAACTGCCTGTCCCTCCTTCCACCGATCGGCTGGACCGGAGGCGCCGGCCACTCCACAAGAACTGTTTTTCGCGGCTTGTCAGTTGACGGGCGCGGAATTGATGAGGCGGTGTAAGCCGTCCGGCGCCGCACATACGTTCCGCCCGGAGAGGATTGGGGGGCACCACTCCGGGCGGAACTGAAACAAGATATCAAATAGTTGCTGCGCAAACAATTCGTGCACGAATCAAGTTGGCTGGCCGCACCTCGAGTTCTCTGAAGCATCGCAGGCGCGGCACCGCACAGCTCGTCCAGAATCTGCTTCTCCACCGCCATGTCCGATCGGACGGCCTCCAGGGCGGCACCGCTAAACGGACCGGAGAAGGGGCGATCAATGGAAGTGTTACGAGAAGGGTGCGCCGCAAGGACCACCACGCGTTCCTTTGCGCAATTATTCTGCGCCTATTCTGCGCCGCGATGAACCGAGCGCCGTCGTCGAGGAGGTCACTGAACGGATCGACGCCGAACTCGCCCCGTTCGCCGACACGGTCGAGCAGTTGGTGACCGTCCCGGATATTGACCGCAAAGGCGCTGCGGTGATCATCGCCGAGACAGGTGGTGACATGACCAGGTTCCGGACCGCCGCGCATCTAGCTTCGTGGACGGGAGTACGCCCTGGCAGCCACGAATCCGGCGGAACCAAGAAGCCACGCAGCCAGCGAAACGGCAACAAAGCACTCGGAGCTGCCCTCGGCATGCGGCCATGGGAGCAGCCCGGACCAAAAACCCCTACTTTCGCGAACGCTACTACCGGTTCGCTGCGATGGCCCGTTGTTTGCCTCGGCTGGCATAGACACGCGTGGAGACACGCCCCGCCCGACGGGAGTGCCAAACATGGATAAGGAATGCTGCAAGAATGCGTGTATTAGCTCTTTCTGTGGCTTGGTGGCGCTCACGTTCCGGGTCTGAAGGTGCAACGCTTATTAGCCATGCTGTCAGCGCGTGGCGCGAGGGGCGGTGGAACCGCGTATCACTAGCCTTGGTTCCAGCGGAGGGATGTCTCCCTCCGCCTCCTCTTTGATCATGGCCAGGACTCGGCCTACAGCTGTGTGGCCGATCGCTTCGAAGTCAAGCCGTACGATCGTCAGTGTCGGCCGAAGATACGGTGCTTCCTTGACGTCGTCGAATCCCACAACGCTGACGTCGCCCGGCACGTTGCGTCCGGCGTCGTCCATGGCCTTAATCACGCCGAGCGCGAAGGGGTCGTTGGCGGCAAAGACCGCCGTGACGTCCTTCCTTGCGGCAAGGTCACGTCCCACGCGGTATCCCTCCGCGGCCGACCAATCGGTCGTTGCGAGCGGCGTCGGAACGACTCGTCCGGCCGCGCCCAGTTCCGCCGCCCATCCCTGGACCCGGGCGGATGTTGCCATCCAACCCGGCGGGCCTTGAACATGCCACACCGTCTCGTGCCCGAGGTCCAGCAAGTGGCGCACCACCATCCGGGCCCCGCGCACTTCGTCAACCGAAACGCTTGTCGGGCTCGGGTGCGATCCCTGCTGGAAGGTCACCACGGGGACACCGATGTCGAGGCCCTCAAGCACCGTGATCGCATCCAACAGGGGCGCGAGCACGATTACGCCGTCAACCGTGTCCGAATTGATGGATTCGAAGGCGGCCCGAATATCCCGCCGTTCGAGACTGGCCAACGTGACTAAACGCGTCGCATAGCCATGTTGCCGGGCTTCTTCCGAAATACCGTACAGGGCCACCGTTGGGCCCAGGACCGACAGTTCGAAGCTGACAACACCGATCGTCATGGTCCGGTTACTGGCGAGAGCCGCGGCCGCGGGATTCCGGCGGTACCGCAATTGCGCGATGGCGTGCTCCACGCGTTGACGGATGTCCGGATCCACATTCGTCGCTCCCCTGACAACCCGTGACACCGTCTGCTGGGACACCCCGGCAAGCCGGGCAACGTCCGACATCCGCGCAGCCTTTGACCTGGAAACCAGCCGCTCCCCCCGCCCATTGGAGTTCCGGGCTTCTGAGGGTACGGGGGTCGTGGACACCACTCCATTATCCCCGGCTACCCTTGACCGACTCGGCATGATGACCCCCGGCGTTGCGCCGGCTGTCACCGACGCCGGTACCGCAGGACTTCGGGATGCTGGTCGTACGGCCGAGAAACGCCCGCTCTACGGCCAGATTCTGGCCCGGGTCTTCACCACCAAGGCTAATCCGGGAACGCCAGCGCGAAGGTATCGCCCTGGCCAAGCCGCGCGACGCCTACCGCGGACGGAAGAAGACCCTCACCCCGGAACGAGCCGCCGAACCGGTTCAGCGGGCCGCCAGTGGAAGTCCTGAATCGGCCCTTGCCAGCGATTACGGCATCAGCCGGGAAACGGTGTACCAGTACCTGCGCCAGGCCAGGTCGGCGGAGGCATTTCCCCTACGGACCGGAACCTGAACCGCGTCATCTTGACGAAATCACGGTTATCGGCGAGCTCGCTCGATGATTTTGAGGACTTCCACGGCGTCGCTGGGATCAACAGGTGGGCTACCCCCGGTTTGTAGGGCATGCGCCAGCTGCGTATAGAACCGGGGATAGTCGCCCCGGCGGGTCGGCTGTTCCCGCAAGGATCCGGCCACACCTACTTTCCCCCAACTTTCCGGAGGTTCAATGCCGTATTCAGGATCGGTTGGGAGTACGCCCTCTTCCAACGCCTTTTCCTGTCCGTCAAGTCCCCATTTCGTGTAGGCGGCCTGGGAGCCCAGGACGTGGAAGCGGGGACCTAGCCGGGCAGCCTGTCCGTTCATCCACAGGCGGGACCGCGTTCCGGACCGGTGCAGAAGCGAGAGGAAGGCATCCTGGTCTGCATCGGACTCATCGGGATCGCCATGACGGGCGGTTTCCCCGTAGACTTCCGCGACTGGGCCAAACAACTGGATGGCCTGGTCGATCAGGTGGGCGCCGAGGTCGTGAAGTATCCCTCCGCCCTCAGCCAGCAGGGCTGTATCCCGCCAGTTCCGGAACCCCTCGGGCCTCCACCACTCGAAGCGGGATTCAAACGTGCGGACTTTGCCAAGCTTTCCGTCGCGAATCAGCTGCTTGAGGGTAAGGAAATCACCATCCCATCGGCGGTTCTGGAACACGGTCAGGCACCGACCGGCGTCATTCGCCGCGGCAATGAGCTCTTCACCATCTTCAGAGCATGGGACGAACGGTTTGTCGACAACGACGTGCAGACCGCGTTCGAGGGCTGCCTTGGCCAGTTGTTTGTGGTTGAGGGGAGGTGTGCCGATGACGACCACATCCAGGGCCAGCTCCCCTTCATCAACCCTGGCAAACAGTTCCTCGGGGGTGGGAATGATGCGGGCCTGCGGATAGCTTGCCCGAGCAGCACGAGTCCTTCCTGGGTCTGAAGTGACGATGGCTTCCAGAACGTAAGAATCGCTCGCCTGAATGAGCGGGGCGTGGAAGACGCAGCCGGATATGCCGAAGCCGATAATTGCGGCCCGCAATGAAGGCCTGTCGCTTCCTCTTGCTTCTTTCGGGTCTGATTTGTCGTCTTCGCCGGTCAGCGCTGGCTGGCGGATCATTGAGCATCCTCTTCGGTCGGATGGTGAACACAGTTGAGTAATCTGTCCGGGGTTCGCGCCAACGTCTCCGGCGACAGGCCTGCTACAGCTGAGCATTGGTGCAGAATTGGCCGGGGCCCACGAGACACGTGATCCCCGGCCAATTCCCCCACGTTAGGCCTTGTAGCCGGACGGCGGCGTGAGAACACCCCGCTCGATGAGCTTCTTGATGTTGGCAGCCCGTGTTGAGTCTTCCCGGGCCAGCCAGTCCTCACCGGGAGGTGCGTCGAGGTACTGGTTCTTCGGGTAGATCGGGTTGTCGTAAATGACCCTGTACTGCTCGGTGCGCAGGTCCTTGTACTGGTTGTACAGGCCGTTCGAGACACGGGCCCGGCGGAGTGCCTCGATGTCGATCGTGGTGCAGACGAACGAGTCGCCCGAGGTCCAGCCCTGCTGCTTGGTGAGGATCTGGCCGCGTGGACCGACGATCATGGACTGGCCGCCGAACAGGTCCTGCATGCTCCCGTCATCGCGGACTTCGGGCCCCAGGTTCGGGGCGACGACGTACGCCGAGTTGAACATGGCGTGTGCCCGGTTCTGCAGTTCCCACATACCGTTTTGGACGGCCGGCTCGATCAGGGTGCCCCGGATAATGATCTCGGCGCCGTTCATCGCGAGCCCACGCGGCACCTCGGGGTAGACACCCTCGTGGCAGATGGCGTACCCGATGTTGCCGATCTCGGTCTTCGCCACCGGGAAGATGGCGTCCATTGCGTTGCCGTTTCCCTTCTTTTCAATCCACTCGTCCCACACGTCGTGCGGGTTCATGTTGCCGAGCATGCCGCCCTCGTAGGCATCACTGGTGGCCTTGTAGCGCTTGTAGATGATCTCGCCCTGCGGATCGATGATGAAGGCGACATTGAAGTGGCGGTCCGGGAAGTCCTCGTCCTTGACCATGTACAGTTCGGCAGCGATGTAGGTGTTGAGTTCCACGGCTTTTTTCGCCAGCTCGTCTGTCTCCGGCCCGGGAATCGTCACGGCAAAGTGGCGTTCCTTTTCGCGGTTTCCTGGCGTGTTTGCGATCATGCCCTGGATCGCCATTTCGGGCAGGACTACCAGCTTGACCGGAGAGCCCTCCCAGGCCCCGACCATGACTGCCGTGTCGATGAATTCGTTGATGCGCTTGACGTTGGCAACGCCGTCACCGGGATTCTTCACATTGATTGTCCGCGGCGAAACCGCAACGACGACAAATGGATCGACCATTGTTTTTTCTCTCTTTTCTCTTCTTTGAGTACCCGAGTTAGCGCTAACTCACGGTATTCCGGTTAGGTAGGGAATTGCAAGACCCGGGGGTCATTGATTTTCAGAAATAGGGCAGGAGCCCTTGGGGGCCCAGAGCCGGGAGTTTAGCCCTGGGTATGGGTGCAGGCAGGCGCGGTTGGTGTCAGCGCCGGCTACGGGGCGGCGCTGTGGTGTCGCGGAGCATGAGGAGCGGTTCCAGCAGGGGGATGTCCCCCTCCGCCTCCTCCTTGATCATGGCGAGGATGCGGCCTACGGCGATGTGGCCGATGGCTTCGAAGTCCAACTTCACCGTGGTCAGTGCCGGCCGGAAGAACGGTGCTTCCTTGACGTCGTCGAATCCCACAACGCTGACGTCTCCCGGCACGTTGCGTCCGGCGTCGTCCATGGCCTTAATCACGCCGAGCGCGAAGGGGTCGTTGGCGGCAAAGACCGCCGTGACGTCCTTCCTTGCGGCAAGGTCACGTCCCACGCGGTATCCCTCCGCGGCCGACCAGTCGGTCGTTGCGAGCGGCGTCGGAACGACTCGTCCGGCCGCCCCGAGTTCCGCCGCCCATCCCTGGACCCGGGCGGATGTTGCCATCCAACCCGGCGGGCCTTGAACATGCCACACCGTTTCGTGTCCGAGGTCCAGCAAGTGGCGCACCACCATCCGGGCCCCGCGCACTTCGTCAACCGAAACGCTTGTCGGGCTCGGGTGCGATCCCTGCTGGAAGGTCACCACGGGGACACCGATGTCGAGGCCCTCAAGCACCGTGATCGCATCCAACAGGGGCGCGAGCACGATTACGCCGTCAACCGTGTCCGAATTGATGGATTCGAAGGCGGCCCGAATATCCCGCCGTTCGAGACTGGCCAACGTGACTAAACGCGTCGCATAGCCATGTTGCCGGGCTTCTTCCGAAATACCGTACAGGGCCACCGTTGGGCCCAGGACCGACAGTTCGAAGCTGACAACACCGATCGTCATGGTCCGGTTGCTGGCGAGAGCCGCGGCCGCGGGATTCCGGCGGTACCGCAGTTGCGCTATTGCGTGCTCCACGCGTTGGCGGATGTCCGGATCCACATTCGTCGCTCCCCTGACAACCCGTGACACCGTCTGCTGGGACACCCCGGCGAGCCGGGCAACGTCCGACATCCGGGGAGCCTTTGACCTGGAGGCCAGCCGCTCCCCGCGCCCATTGGAGTTCCGGGCTTCTGAGGGTACGGGGGTCGTGGACACCACTCCATTATCCCCGGCTACCCTTGACCGACTCGGCATGATGACCCCCGGCGTTGCGCCGGCTGTCACGGACGCCGGTACCGCAGGACTTCGGGATGCTGGTCGTACGGCCACTCGGCCCCCTCCACCATGTACTTGCGGGTGGTGTAGCTGCCGTCCATGGTTGAGGCGAGCGACGGAGGTCCGTCGAAGCCGATAACACCCCAACCGACGCGATTCTCGTTGCCTCCGTACGCCGGGTCGCCGTAAAACCCCTGACGGGTATTTAGCACGAGCAGCGGGAAGAACTCCAGGAAGTCCTCGTTGACCGGCTGGTTTCCTGCCGGCGCGCCCCCAAGACCAACGTCGGAGTGCTCCAATGAAAAAGCGTGTGGCTTCGCTGCGCCCGAAAGTGTCTCGAGCACCGCGTCCTGGTCCTCTGCCGGAAGTTCGAGGAACTCGACGTCGGCACGCTCTTTCGCCAGCCGGTCCAACTCCACAACGCCCTCGCGGTAAAACTCCCGGCGCTGCTTGATGCGTTCCTGCCACGCGGCCTCGTCGCGGCCCTCCATCCGGAGGAACCCGTTGCCGTCCGCGGCCGGGAAGATGAACTGCGTTCCCGCGAGCATCCGGTCAATGAAGCGCACGACCTTGGCCTCACGCGCGCCCGGGTGGTGGTCGGTGGGGATGATCCGGGCCGTTGCGGCCTCGATCGTATTCCACTCGTGCTCGGTGAAGAATACCGGCCCGTCGACGTCCCGGGTTGAGATGGGTACCGTAGCCCATTCCGCCTGTCCCATGTGAGATCTGTCCTTTCGTGTGTGAGGTGCGAATCAGTTTTCGGACCAGCCGTGGCGGTCGACCTGGAGGATGCGGTCAGAGCACCGCCAGGCGTTCGCCATGATCGTCAGGGCCGGGTTGATACCGGTCGCGGTCGGGAAGAAGCTCGCGTCGAAAACGTAGAGGTTTGGTACCTCGTGCGAGCGGCACCAGCGGTCGACGACGGACGTTGCCGGGTCGTTGCCCATGCGGGCGGTGCCCAGTTCGTGCGAGGTGTTGCCCGTGATCCGCTCCATGTTGACCGGAATGACCTTCTTCGCCCCGGCGGCCTCGAGGATCTCCCCGTTCTTGGCGACCTGCCAGCGTTCCTGGGCAAAGTCGTTGGAGTGGGGCGTATGGGTAATGCGGGCCACCGGCAGACCCCACGCGTCCTTGACGTTCGGGTCAAGGTCGACGCGGTTGTCCTCAACGGGCAAATCGTGCAGCAGGACACCGATCTTCATGCTGTGGTTGAAGAAGTCACGGTCAGCGTCCTTCGCCGCCTGGCCCCAGGTCGGCCTGCCGGGGAAGCTCCAGTTCACCGGGTGGCCGATCATCGACGGGAAGATCAGCGACCCCAGAATGTGGCCCCGGCTCTCGTCCGTTTCGTAGAAATCGAAGGAACACAGGCTCATGTAGTGGCCCGCCCACCCGTACAGCGGGTCACTCACCTCACGGTCGAACAAGCCAACGGAGAAGGAGTACTGGTGGAAGGTCGCGTTCTTTCCGACCATGCCGTTGCCGTTGCCGAGGCCGTCCGGGAAGAGCCCTGACTTCGACATGAGCAGCAGGCGAGGAGTCTCGATGCCGCCGCCACAGACGATCACGGCCTTCGCGTGCTGGACGAATTCGTCGCCGTCCTCGTCCTGGTAGCGCACACCGGTGGCGCGGCCGTCCTTGCCGACGAGTATCTCGCTGACGTAGGAGTCGGGGCGGAGGTCGTAGCGCCCGGTCGCAACCGCGTCCGGGATGAAGCTGATCAGCGTCGATGATTTGCCGCTGCCCGGGTCGGGGTATTGCTGCCAGAAGCCGTTTTCACTGAAGGGCTGCCGCCCCCGGTAGGGTTCGGTCACCATGCCCTGCGGCATGGGGAACGTGCCGTGGCCGAGCTTGGACATCGCGGTGGCGAAGGTTCGCCCGATCTGGCTCAGCGGTGACGGCTTGGTCGGGTAGCCGCGGCTTCGCCACGCTTCCCACTTGTTCGCCCCCGCCAGGCCCGACGTGCCGAACTCCCACTCAACGCGCGTATAGTACGGCTCCAGCTCGTCGTAGGAGATAGGCCAGTCGACCAGGCTCGCGCCCGGAACATCGCCATGCAGGCTGCGCAGCTTGAAATCGCTCTCGGCCATGCGCGGAACCATGCCACCCCAGTGGGTGGTGCCTCCGCCCACCACCTGCGGGGTGGCGGAGAAGTTGGTGATTTCCGCCTCGACCTTGTCGTTGGGGCGGTAGGTCCGCGGCTTGACCTTCGGGTCCTGCCAGATGAAATTCCGGTTGAGGAACTTCAGCTCGTCACCCGAGGCGTGCTCGGGCTTCAGCCATGGCCCCCGCTCCAGGCCCACCACCTTCAGGCCAGCCTCGGACAGCACCTTTGCCGCGGTGGCCCCGCCGGCGCCTGCGCCGACGATGACGACATCCACCGGCTCAGGCTGCTTCTTCCTGGTCATTATTTTGGTTTCCTTTCGTAAGTTCCTGCTTCGCGCCCCGGCGGTCAGACCGTCACGGTTTCAATGCCGTTCCGGCCGGCGCTTGCAAGGGGCAGGAGCTGGTCCCAGAGTTCCTGGGGGATGTCGTGGTTGAGCAGGCCGAGGGTCTCCTCGACGCGGGTCGGGCGGGACATGCCAACGATGGTGGATGCCACGCGCTCGTCTCGCACGGAGAATTGCAGGGCAGCTGCGGCGAGTGGGACGCCGTGCTGCCCGCACAGCGCTTCCATGCGCAGGACCCGGTCGATCGTCGCCTGGTCGACAGGTGCGTAGCAGTACCGCGGGACGGCCCGCGGTCCCTTGACGAGCATCCCGCCGCCGAAGGGGGCGGCGTTGACGAAGGCGACTCCGCGGCGGGCTGCGTCTTCCAGGAGCGGCTCGGCGGTCTGTTCGACGAGGGTGTAGCGGTTGTGGCTGATGACGGCGTCGAACGCGTCTGTGGCAAGGTACTGCAGCTCCAGGTCGATCGGGCCTCCGGCGACGCCCAGGTACTGGATAACACCCTGGTCCCGGAGATCGATGAGGGCTTCGAGGGGGCCTCCCTTGGCTACTCCCTCCTCGAACGAGATCTTCTCGGGGTCGTGCAGGTAGACGAGCTGGAGCTTGTCGAGGCCGAGGCGCTCGAGGCTTTCCTCGACGGACCGGCGGACGCGGTCTCCGGAGAAGTCGGTGCTCCCGGGAAGCGGGTCGACCTTCGTGGCGACGACGTATCCCTCGGGGATACCGCCGCGCTCGGCGATCGCCCGGCCAATCCGCTCTTCACTGGCCCCCCCGCCGTACTCGTTAGAGGTGTCGATGAAGGTGAAGGGCCCGTCGAAGACGCGCTGGATCGTGGCGACGGCGGTGTCCTCATCGACTTCGTAGCCGTACTGGGCGGGAAAGCTGCCGAGCGCGCTCGTGCCGACACAGATATCGGAGACTGTCAGATCGGTGCGACCGAAGGGACGAATGGACATGAAACTCCTGCTTTCTGAAGCTGAATGAGTTGATGATGGGTAGGCGTTTAAGCGGCCTGGGTTCTAAGCAGCCTGGGTTCGCCGGAAATGTTTGGAGAAGAATCCAGATATCCTCTGGACGCCGCCTGCGCTGGAGAGGAAGACGGCGAGGATGATTACTGCGCCCTTGATCACCAGCTGCGGTTCGGAGGAGATCCCGACGAGGTTCATAATGTTGATGATGGTCGTCAGGATGAACACGCCGATCACCGCGTTCAGGGGATCGCCCTTGCCGCCCATGAGGGAGGCGCCGCCCACGACGACGGCTGCGATGGCGTCGAGTTCGTAACCTACGCCGATGAGCGAGCTTCCCTGCCGTAGCTGGGCCGCGGCCACAAGGCCTGCGAGGCCCGCGAGCACGCCGGAGATGGTGTAGGTGATGATCAGGTTCCGGGCGACCGGCAGGCCTGAAAGCCTCGAGGCTTCGGGGTTGCCGCCGATCGCGTAGAGGGAGCGGCCGAACGTCGTGTACTTGGCCACGAGCGCCGCGACGACCGCAACGATGATGAAGATCAGGACCGGGTTGCGGATGCCGAGGAAGCTGCCGCGGGAGAAGGCCTGGATGAGCCCCTGGTCGCGGATCTCGATCAGGCTTGTTGACTGGATGATGTAGCTGAAGCCCTTGACGGCGCTCATCATGGCGAGCGTGGCGATGAACGGGGGGATGTTCAACCAGACGACGAGGACGCCGTTGACCAGTCCTGCGACAGCGCAGCAGGCCAGCACGAACACGACGGACGCGCCGGCGGGCATTCCGGCCTGCAGCGTCAATGCCGTAAGTACTGTCGACATGGCGAGGATCGATCCTACGGAGAGGTCGATGCCGCCCGTCAGGATGACGAAGTATTGGCCGATCGCCAGTACGACGACGATCGAGGCGGCCGTGATCACGTTTTCAGCGTTGCGGAACGTCAGGAAGTCGTCGGAGACGTAATAGCCCACCGCGATGATTGCGAGGAGCACGAGGATAAGGTAGCTCTTTGGCAGGGCTCGGAGGGCGCTGCCCCGCAGGCGGGAGCCGACGCTGGCGGATGGGGATGGGGAGGGGGCGCCACTTGTTGGAGGCAGGGGCGACAGGGTCCGGGACATGGTTGTTCTCCTGAATAGAAACTGATCGAGGGGGCCCTCAGGCGAAGCGCTCAAGGATGGCGTTGCCGGCGGGGTCGATGTCGTCATGGTCGAGTTCGGCGACGACTTGGCCGCGTGCCATCACGAGGACGCGGTCGCACATCATCGCCTCGGTGATCTCCGAGCTCGCCACCACGACGGTTCCTCCGGCCTGTGCGAACTCGCGGATGAGCTCGTACATGTCCTCCTTCGCCCCGACGTCCACGCCGCGGGTTGGTTCGTCGCACACGAGGATGCGTGACTGGCGGACAAGCCAGCGGGCCAGGATGGCCTTCTGCTGGGTTCCACCGCTCAGCGTCTTGAGCGGCTGGTTCACCCCGGAGACCTTCATGCCGAGCCGGGCCACCATCTCCCCGGCCACGCCGCGCTCCCGCCGGGACTGGATCACGCTCAGCCGGCTGAATTGCGGGAGGCTGGCCAAGGTGATGTTGCCGGCGACGCCCATGTCCGGGATGAAGCCCGCGGCTTTGCGGTCCTGCGGCAGCAGCCCGATCCCGCGGCGGATCGCGTCGCGGGGGGCACGGAAGTCCACGGCTTTCCCGTCGACGCGGATCTCTCCGGAGGTCCGCCGCCGCGCACCCGCGATGAGGCCAGCCAGTTCTGACTGGCCGCTGCCGATGAGCCCGGAGATGCCGAGGACCTCGCCTTCATGCAGTTCGAACGACACCTTGTCCACGTACCCCTGCTCGGAGAGGTCGCGGGCGGAGAGGATGACGCTCTCCCGAGGGCCGGCGCCGAGGCTGGGCGAGCGTTCCCCGCGGAGGGCTGCGTCGGCAATGGACCCTTCGAGGCTTTTCCCGACCATTGCCGTGACGACGTCGGCGGGCTTGGAGTCTGCCGTCTTCAGATCCGCGGCGTTCACGCCATCGCGCAGCACGGTCACGGCGTCGCATAGCGAGAAGAGCTCGTCCATGCGGTGTGAGATGTACAGCAGCGTCACGCCCTGTTCGGACAGCGACCGGAGGACCGTGAACAGCCGCTCAACATCGGGCAGGGGCAACGTGGACGTGGGTTCATCCAGTAGCAGGACCCGGGCGTCCTTGTGCAAGGCCTTAGCCAGCTCCACGGCCTGTTGCTCCGCTGTGGAGTAACTTGCTACGGGACGGCGGACATCCAGGTGGAAGCCTACGCGGTCGAGCGCCGTCCTGGCCTCGGCCTGCATACGCTGCCAGTCGACGGGGACCCCCGCCCGCCGGGGCAACTGGCCGAGGAAGATGTTCTCGGCCACCGAGAGCGACGGCACGAGCGAAAGCTCCTGGTAAATCGTGTGGATCCCGGCGCGCTGGGCATCCATCGGGTCACGGAACCGCTGAAGTTCGCCACCGAGGCGGATGGTTCCGTCGTCCGGGGATTCCGCACCGGAGAGGATCTTCACGAGCGTCGACTTGCCCGCGCCGTTCTGCCCGGCGAGTGCGTGAATGGATCCGCGGCTGACGCTGAAGCTGACGCCCTTCAGCGCCTGGACGCCAGGATAGGACTTGGTGACGCCGTCGAGCCGTAGCTCCGCAGCGCCGTCGTGGGTGTCTCGTGCCGTCTCCACCGCTGCGGTGGAAGGTGAGACCGGGTTATGGGCGAGCATCATGCTCCTTACATAGGGCTCTGGGTGGAACGGCCGACCACGGGCAGCGCCGGGCAGGGGCCTCAGTCTTTAGCGCGGACGTAGGTGTGCGTGGGGACGTAGTACTCGGGTGCTTCGGCGGGCGTAATCACCGTCGTGTCGATGTAGTTCGTCTTGTCCGGGCACTGGGACTGGTCGCCGTTGAAGGCGGCAAGTGCCATCCGCACTGCGGCGGCTCCCTGGTCCCACGGCTGGTTGGATGCGTCAGCCTGCAACGGGCCCTTCGGGTCGTCCACCATTTCCTTGATGGCTCCCATGCCGCCGTCATAGCTGGCCATGATGATCCCATCACCCCAGAGACCTGACTGCTGCAGGCCCTGGACAATGCCGCCGTGCATGACGTCGCTCATGCTGTAGATGACCTTGAGGTCCGGGTTGGCGGTCGCGACGTCGCGGATCGGTGCGAGCGCCTTATCGGGCTTCCACTCCCCGTACTTCGTGTCGAGCTTCACGGTGGTGACGCCTGGGTGCTTATCCATGACGCGGTTCCACCCCGTCATGAAGCCGTTGAATCGGAGGTCGCTTAGCACGTCTCCCGGGAAGCCGCCGATACCGACGAGCTTAATCTGGCCCTTGTCGCCGTACTTCTCGAGTGCCTTCTGAGCAGCGGTTTCGCCGGCGAGTGAGCCGGTGTGCTCCTGATCTTCCGCGACGTAGCAGAACATGTCCGGGACCAGGGATTTGTCCAGGCTTGAGTTGACGGTGACAACGGGTATGCCCGCATCCTTCAGCGCCTGAACCGAGGGTCCGACGCCAAGTGGGTCGTTCGGGTTCATGACGACGACGTCCACGCCCTTCGTGATGAGGGTCTGCACGTCAGCGTTCTGCCGGACGGTATCACCATTGGCATCCAGCAACTCGAGTCGCGCCCCGATCTTGCTCGCCTCGGCCTGGCCGCCCTCAACGAGGGTCTTCCACCAGTCACTGCCACTGATGCCGCGCTGGCTCCAACCGATGACCAGCCCCTTGCCGCTTGCCTTTTCCCCCGCATCGTCCGCGGCAGCGCCGCCCTTACAGCCAGCCAGCCCCAGCATGGCGACCGTCAGGACAGAAGCGCACAGAGCGGCCCTGCCAAGTCTTTTGTTCCGACGAATTCCAGTTGTAGTTCTCTGCATGAACAACACTCCCTTGTGTTCGTGACTACCCCACCTCGGGGCTACGTGAGCCAACTTACACCGTGAGTTAGCGCACTATCAAGAGCCTTTGGAAAAATCGGTCGAAGTTTTAATCCGCGCTGGTAATTCCGCCGCAGAGCCCGCAGAATAAGGGGAACGGCGAAGCAGTCTTCGATCAGCGACATTAGTAAGGGTGCTGATTTATCGCTAACTCAATCAACTCTTCTTCTGGCGAGTGCCATCGAAACCGCTCGCGCCAAACTAGGTAGGACAGATGTGCTCGGATCTTGACGAGAATCGGCCCCTGGAGCAGCGAGGCCGTTTGGATCGTGTATCGATGGTGGACGTCGCGGTGCTGGCGAGAGTCTCGACCCAGACTGTATCCCGTGTGGCGAACGGTAGCCCTGACGTGCGCGCTGCCACCAGGCGGCACGTCATTGCTGTGATGAACGAGCTGGGATACCGGCCCAACAGTGCGGCACGGGCACTGAGGCGTGGCAGTTTCCGGACCATCGGGGTGATCACGTTCTCGCTCTCCTCGCTGGGTAACATGCGCACACTGGAGGCCATTGCGCTGCGCGCAGCTCGGCAGGACTTCGCGATCACGCTGATCCCGGTGACGGCAGCCACCCAGGCGGGCATCCAGGGCGCGTTCTCGCGCCTGGGTGAACTCGCCGTTGACGCGGTGATCGCCATCATGGAGGTCCACCTCCTGGATGCAGCCACCGTGACGCTGCCTCCGGGCGTGAAGGTCGTCGTCGTCGACTCCGACGCCGGCGAGCAATACAGCGTGGTGGACACAGACCAGGCCGACGGCGCCCAAAAGGCCGTCCAACACCTTTTGGACCTTGGCCACAACACCGTCTGGCACGTCGCCGGCCCCGAGGAGTCCTTCGCCAGCGAACGCCGCGCCGCCGCGTGGCGCAGCACGCTCACTGCCGCCGGCAGGCCCGTCCCGCCTGTGCTCCGCGGTGACTGGTCAGCGGACTCCGGCTACGAGGCCGGGCTCCGGCTCGCCGACGAGCCCGGCTGCACCGCCGTCTTCGCCGCGAACGACCACATGGCCCTCGGCCTGCTCCGGGCCTTCCGCGAAAAGGGAAAAGCAGTCCCCGACGACATCAGCCTGATCGGCTTCGACGACGTCCCCGAAGCCTCCTCCTACGCTCCCCCGCTCACCACGGTCCACCAGAACTTCGCCGACGTCGGCAACCGGTGCGTCGACAACGTCCTGCAGCAAATCCGCACCAACACCACCGAACCCGGCGTCACGCTGGTGCCTACCCAACTGGTGGTCCGCGCAAGCACGGCGGCTCCCCCAAGTGGCTCCCTGAAGGCGGCCGATGCCAAATGGCCCCTTCATCAAGAAAAGGAGACGCGAATTGAAGACGGAAGAGAGCAGCACCTTAGTGAGCGGCGCATGGAAAAATCTCGTGGGGTGCACCGTCGAGGTACGTCGTAACGGCCACCGACTACGAAACGGAGTGGTGGAAGCGATACCCAGCGACTCGTCGATGATGTGGCTTCAATTTGACGATGTGCATGGCCGCCAGCTCATTATGAAGACCGACCCCTACGAAATGTACATTCTCGACTAATCCGTCGACCATCAGGGCCGGCAGGAATCCGGCCAAGACCGTGATCGCTCGGGTGTTAGCCCCACGACCCGGGGTGAACGCACCCGTGCGCCAAGCCTTTCCCTCACGGTTCAGACGGCCAACGGCGAGCAGAAGGCCGGCTTAGCCCGCGAATTCGGAATCAGCGATGCCCAAAGCGGAACCGTTGCCGTGCGTAGATTGCATAATGCGCTTCAGGAATTCGGCGTCGGCTATGACGTTCTCCTGGAGGTCGCCCGCTACGAATTCCAGCATGATGTCCAGCTCTTTACCGCTGCCGAGCAGCACCTCAGATATGCCCTGCCACAGCTGCGTTCGGTCCGCCAGCGGCAACCGTTCAGCCTGCGGCCACCAAGAGAAGCAGTGGACCCCCACTACATGCCCGATCACGTGGCGCAGCGACTCGAGTGCTTGGTGGTCGCCAAGACCGACGGAGGGCTGCCAGTAGGTGCCGACGGCACGCCGGTCCACCCGCCTGAGGAGTTCGAGCGTGGTCTCCGGCGTGTCCGTCAGCGTACCGCCGTGATACTCGAAGGCCAAGGTTGTGCCCCGTGTGGCCGCGAGCTCCGCGATCCGTTGCGTGTCTGCGACCACAGCGTCCCACTTCGCTGCGGTGGCTTCGGCGGAACCCACATCGCCGGCCCATATACGGATCCGGGGCGCGCCGAGTTCCGTTGAGCGAACAAGGATGTCCTCGAAGTCGCCGAATGAGCCGGCGCGGTAATAGGACCCCAAGGATAAGACGCGCAGCCCGGCGGCCTCCGTCGTGCACCGGGCATACGCCGCGGAGTCAGCATCGAGGACATGGACATCGGTCCCCCATTCGATTCCAGCCAGACCGGAGGAAGCGGCGGTTCGCACGACGTCGTTAATGCTGAGCGCCCGAAGGGTTACCGAGCACAGGCCCGGGCTGAGTTTCGTTGGCGGCACAGGAGGCCCCTTCTGCTTCCGGGCCAGCACGGATTTCAGCCGGACTGGCGTGTGCGGGTGACTTGACTCCTCACACTATGTGGCATGTAGTTCATAGTGAACAAAGTGCACAAAACTAAACACAAAAGGAGAGCGCTCCGGTGTTGACTGAGGACAGACAAAATCAGATCCTTCGGGAACTGTCACTCCGCGGGTCTTTGAACGCGGCTGAGTTCGCCCGGCGAATGGGAATCTCCGGCATGACCGTACGGCGCGATCTGGCCTTCCTCGACGGACAGGGCTTGCTGCAGCGTGTCCACGGAGGGGCTGTGGCGGCCACGAGCTCGGCCCGACGTCCTGCCGCGAAAGGTCACGGAGACTCCACGGATGCCGTCAGGGACTCACGGCATACTACTTCGGCCGGAAGGAGCGCCGGACCCTCCACCAGACAGCGCCCACTGGCCACCATCGGCATGATCGTACCCACCGCCAGGTACTACTTCCCCGGGATTATCAGGGGTGCCGAGGCTGCGGCTCAGGAGTTGGGTGTCAGACTGGTCCTTGGAGTCTCCAACTACTCCCCTGCCGAAGAAGAACGCCAGATTCAACGGCTCTTGAAAAGCGGTGTCGATGGGCTGCTGGTGACGCCCAGTCGCCAGACCCTGGCGAACACACCCACCCTTGGCCTGCTGGCATCAGCCGAAGTACCCGTGATCGTCGTGGAACGTTCGATCGATGGAGTGATGGATGACGGACATCTGGAATCGGTGCGGAGCGACCATGTGCGGGGGGCGGAGATCGCCGTCAACCACCTTGTGGCCCAGGGCCATCGGAAAATTGCGCTATGTGTGCGCGAAAGCAGTCCCACGTCATCACCCGTCGCCGAAGGCTACCGCCTTGCCATGCAGACGGCGGGGCTTTCGACGGATCCGGCCCTGATACGCACCATCACCCTGGCAGCCAACGACCCGGAGACGCTCCGTCAGGAGTTGGACAGCATCATCAGCGGGTTCGTTGGTGCGGGCACAACTGCCGCCATCGTTCACAACGACGAGGATGCGCTCATGTTTGCTGACTTGTGCGAGGCCCGGGAACTCCACATCCCGGGCGATCTCGCGCTGATGGCCTATGACGACGAAATCGCCTCCTTTGGGACCGTACCAATGAGCGCCGTGGCGCCGCCCAAGTTCGACGTCGGCTACCATGCCCTCCAAATGTGCCTCAACCGCCTGGGGGCCCGGCAGGGTTCGGGCCGTGCCCTTCAGAGGGTTATCCTGTCGCCCACTCTGATCGTCAGGGATTCGACAGCCGGCTGAGGTGACGGCAGGACCCCCTCCGAAGATGTCCACGAAAAATCCCTAATGTTCACTACTGTTCATTTCGTTGGGTTTGTTCAACTTTGCGTGTTTCATTGAAATACATCAGTGGCAGCGGCCACATCCCACCTTCGCATCGTGGATTTCAAGGGAGAACAAATGAAGCGTCGCAATCTGCTTATCGGGGCGGCCGGCCTGGCCAGCAGCGCACTGCTGCTGGCAGCCTGTGGAACAGGCCCGGGTCCGTCCACGGTACCCACGCCCGCCCAAGACGCCTCCGGCACCATTACTTTTTGGTCACCCCTGGCCGGCATGGACAAAGTGGCGGCCGCGTTCAACGCGAGCCAAAGCAAAATCAAGGTCACGTTCGAGACGGTCCCCAACGCCGACAGCGGGGGCTACGCCAAGCTGTCCACGGCCATCACCGCGGGTAACGGACCCGACGTCTCAACGATCGAATACCCGCAGTTGCCCCAGTTCGTCAGCAACGGCCAGGTGCAGCCCTTGGATGGACTGATCGACAAATCCGCCACCGTGGACAAGCTTGGCGGCGAAATCCGGGGCATGGTCCAATTCGGCGATAAGACCTACGGCGTGCCCTATGACGCCGCTCCCATGGTCATGTACTACCGCAAGGACATGCTGGCCAAGGCCGGCATCGACGTCCCCAAAACCTGGCAGGAATTCGAAGACGCGGCACGGAAGCTCAAAGCCGTTGCACCCGAAGCCTACCTGGCCAGCTTTAACCCCAACCAAGTACCGGCCACTGCCGGACTGGCCTGGCAGGCAGGGGCCAAATGGTTCGCTACCTCGGGCGACAGCTGGCAGGTCGGTGTGAATGATGACGCCACCAAGAAGGTGGCCGACTACTGGCAGAAGCTGATCGACAACAAACTGGTCAAGGTGACGCAGGCCTACAGCGATGAGTGGAGCCTCGATCTGGCAAACGGCACCGTCGTCGGCGTCATTGGGGCGAACTGGAGCGCAACGGGCATCCAGAAGCGCACGGAAGCGAGCGGACAGAAGGGGCAGTGGATCGCCGCGGAAATGCCGAACTGGGGCACGCCCGCCGGCGCCTTCTACGGCGGATCCAGCTTCAACGTCACCAAGAGCAGCAAGAACCCGGCAGCCGCCGCCAAATTCATCGAATTCCTGACCACAGACCAGGCTGCCATCAAGGCGCGAGGCAACACCGGCTCGGCTTTCCTGGCATTCCCGG
Organism: Arthrobacter sp. BGA-UO-ETr-C19; assembly: GCF_059568005.1. Classification (NCBI taxonomy): domain Bacteria; kingdom Bacillati; phylum Actinomycetota; class Actinomycetes; order Micrococcales; family Micrococcaceae; genus Arthrobacter; species Arthrobacter sp. BGA-UO-ETr-C19. The sequence goes on along the minus strand of NZ_JCAQPC010000023.1, from coordinate 198,956 downwards.
GCCTGACTCCGGTGGCTGAAAGGGCCTACGACGCCAGCTACTTCGGCAACGATATCTACGCGGTCTTCGACAAGGCGTACACAACGGTCAGCCCGGGCTGGCAGTGGGGCCCCAGCTGGGACCTCACCAACACGGCACTCAAAGACGCCTACGGCAAGCTCAGCACCGGTGGCACTGTCCTGGAAGCCATAAACACGGCCCAGACGGCAACAGTGGCCGGACTCAAGCAGAACGGTCTTTCCGTCAAAGAGTAGCCCTGGGCTGCCTCCACGGAGGCAGCCCAGCCAGTTAGGAGATCTCCATGGCCTCTCAGGCCCCCATCGCTGTTCCGCTCCGCAAGCGCAGTGCAGCCCCAGGACGCAGTGCAGCCTCCGGAACAGGCGGCAGGACCGCGGCACTCTTCCTGGTCCCGTTCTTCGCAGTCTTTGCCATCGCCATGGTGGCGCCGGTCATCTACTCCATCGTGCTGAGCTTCTATGCGCAGCAGAAATCGGGTCTCGGTTTCGGCGAAGCCAAAACCGCTTTTGTTGGACTCGAGAACTACCTGCAGGTCCTGCAGTCGGAATCGTTCATCAGCGGCATCGCCCGGCTCGGCTTGTACTGCCTGATCTACATCCCCTGCATGGTGGGCGGCGCGGTTATTTTTGCGCTCCTCCTTGATGCAACGGTCGCCAGGGCACGCAAGCTGTTCCAGCTGCTCGTTTTCCTTCCGCACGCCGTGCCCGGCGTCATCGCAGCCCTGATCTGGGCGTACCTCTACACTCCCGGCATCAGCCCGCTCGTGCAGGCGCTCCAGGGCGGCGGCATCCAGATCAACTTCCTGGACGCACACATGGTCCTTCCGGCCATCGTCAACATCGGCGTGTGGGAATGGACCGGCTATAACGTCATCATCCTGTTCACCGCCCTGCAGGCCGTTCCACGGGAAATCCTCGAGGCGGCGCGGGTGGATGGCGCGGGCGAAATCCGCACGGCACTGAGCATCAAGTTCCCGCTCATCCTGCCTGCGCTGAGCGTGATCATGCTGTTCACCATCATCGGAACCCTGCAGCTCTTCACGGAACCCTCCATCATTGCCAAGGCCACGCCGTCCATCACCAGTACCTGGGTGCCCAACCTGTGGGCCTACGACGCGGCGTTCATCAGGCATAACCTCAACCAGGCCGCAGCCGCCTCAATCATCATTGCCGGGCTGGCAGCAATCCTGTCCCTGGTTGTCACCCGCTTCAGTTCCAGGATGAACAAACGATGACCACCAATACCCTGCCCCTCACCCGCAACAAAGAGACCAAGCCCATGGCTGTGAAACCCGCGCCGCGACAGAAGTCCACTGCCAACCAAGGCGGCTTCGGCAGCAAGCTCACCGTGAACGGGCTGCTGATCCTGGGCTCCGTTTACATGGTGGTCCCGGTCCTGTGGCTGCTCTTCGCGTCCACCAAGAACGCCGCAGACCTCTATGGCACCAGCGCCTACTCCTTTGGCAACTTTGCCCTCGTTGAAAACATCGTGGCAGTGGCTGCCCAGGACGGAGGAGTGTTCTTCCGGTGGATGGGCAACTCCGTCCTCTATGCGGGATTCGGTGCCGTCGCGGGCAGCCTCATCTCCGTGATGGCCGGCTACGCCTTCGACAAGTTCCAGTTCCGCGGCAAGGACTCCCTGTTTGGATTCGTGCTGGTTGGCGTCCTGATCCCCAACACGGCAACGGTGCTGCCCATGTACCTGCTGGCATCGGTGGCGGGAATGACCAACACCATCTGGGCCATCCTGATCCCCGTCCTGTGCAACCCGTTCGGCGTGTACCTGGCCCGCGTGTACGCCTCCTCCTATGTCCCGATGGAGACGCTGGAGGCAGCGCGCGTGGACGGCGCCGGAGCCATCCGTTCCTTCTTCTCGCTGGGCCTGCCCATGATGATGCCGGGCTACATCACCATTGCCCTGTTCCAGTTCGTCGGAGTATGGAACAACTTCATGCTTCCCCTGGTGATGCTCCAGGACCAGCAGCTGCTGCCGGTCAGCGTGGGCATCTCCATCTGGCAGGGCTACGCGGTCCCCCAGCCCGAGTTCGTCCCCATGGTGATCACAGGTTCGCTGCTCTCCGTCATTCCGCTGCTGCTGGCGTTCATCATGCTCCAGCGCTTCTGGAAGTCCGGCCTGACCGCGGGAGCCGTCAAATGAGCCCGGCAAACCTGAACGTCGCCCTTGCCATGGGCCCCGGCGTCGCCGCCAGGATCTTCTCCCCCCGGCGCCTGCAATCCCTGCACTCCGGTCTGCGGCTCCTGAGCCCGGAACCCATGGAGGACTTCACGTCATCACGTTCGCTGGGTCTGCTCGCAGAAACCGACATCCTCATCACCGGGTGGGGTTGCCCCACGGTGAACGGAGAGGTCCTGGATGCCGCCCCTCGGCTGCGCCACATCCTGCACGCCGGCGGGACCGTCAAGCACCACGTGGGTGATGAGTGCTGGGCGCGGGGCCTCCAGATCAGCACCGCGGCGGACGCCAACGCCATCCCCGTGGCCGAATACGCCTTGGCCATGATCCTGCTGGCGAACAAACGGGTCCTGCAGATTGCCCGGACCCTCCACGCCGAGAAGTCACCCATCGAGCCGGACGAACTGTTTCCGGAGATGGGCAACTACGGCAAACGCGTGGGCATCATCGGCGCGTCCAAAATCGGCAGGCACGTCATCCGGCTGCTCGAGCCCTACGACCTCGACGTGGTGGTGGCAGACCCCTACCTGAGCATCCAGGACGCCGCCGGCCTTGGCGTGCAATTGGTGGGCCTGGAGGAACTTGTGGAAAGCAGCGACGTCGTATCGCTGCACGCACCGTCGCTTCCCTCCACACGGAACCTGATCGATGCCGGGCTGATAGCGCGCTTGCAGCCCGGCTCCACGTTCATCAACACCGCCCGCGGCGAGCTGGTGGACCAGGAAGCACTACTGGCCCGGCTGGAACGGCACGAACTGTATGCCGTCCTCGACGTCACCACACCTTGGGTCCTGCCCGCGGATTCGGGCTTCTACTCCAATCCGAACGTCCTGCTGACCCCGCATCTTGCCGGCTCGCTCGGCGGTGAGCTGGAACGGCTCGCAGCCACCGCGGTGGCCGAAGCCCACCGCGTTTCCCGGGGCGAGCCGCTGCGCTTCCCCGTCCAGGTCGAGGACCTGGCCTTCACCGCCTAATCGGAGCACCGCCGTCGTACCTTGCATCTCCGGCATGCCCGCGCGCAATTCAGCGCGCAAAAAATGCCCAACGGGGCGCCTCGGCAACAGCTTTCACCACCCCAACAGATCAAAGGAAGTTCAATGCAGAATTCCAACATCAGCAGGCGGGCCATCCTCCTGGCCGGCGGCGCAGCCGGTCTCGCCGCCGCACTGGGCCTCGCCGCGTCGGGGCCGGCAGCAGCTACGGACCCGCCCGCCCAGCCCGGCACCACCGAAATCATCGACCTGGGACCGGCGGTAGTCCAGTTCTCACTGATGAGTTCGGTCCTGGTCGGCGACATCGTCTACATCGGTTCCCGCAACCTCGATCCCGTCCGCATCGTCGCGTTCCACGTGCCCACGGGCAAGGTACTCGGCGAGACCGTACTGGACACGGGCTACAGCATCCAGGCCCTGGCGGCTGATTCCACAGGCCGCTACCTGTACGCCGGCGTCCTCCAAAATGCCGTCGGTACCCTGCCGAACCTTTACCGCTGGGATCTGGCCAGCCTGTCCACGAAGGCAGCGCCGATCGGCCGCATCGGTGACCGCGACGTGCGCGACCTCAGCGTCGCACCAAACGGCCGCCTGTACGCGGTGGGCGGCGGAAGCGCCAGCAAGCCGGCTTTGTGGGAGTACGACCCCGCGACCGGCCAGGTCATCAGCCTGGGGATCCCCGACGCGGGCGCTACGCTGGCGCGGGCGGTTGCGGCCACCGACACCACGGTCTTCTTCGGCGCCGGCAGCACCCTCGGTGGCGGCGGGAGTGCAGGCCGGGCGTGCCTCTGGGCATACAGCCGCGCCACCCAGACCTTCACACAGGTCACGCCCACGGAGATGCTGGCCGATCCAAGCATCCGGGAACTGGCCATCCTCGGAGACAAACTACTGGTTAGCTCCGCCGCGTCGACCCAACAGTCGAAGGTGGCCCTCATGGACCTTGACAACCCCGTCTCTTATTCCGTGGCGACGTCCATCGGCAAGACCGCCAAGAACTTCACCAGCATCGGCGGGCACGTGTACTTCGCCAACGAGTCGGGCGTGTGCATGTACTCCGCGGCTTCGAACTCAATTTCGCAGCTAACGCTCAATGGTCCGGACCTCGGAGAAATCTGGGGCGTGGACGCCCGCGACAACAAGATCCTTGCCACCTCGGGCTACGGCTTCGTGGCCGAGATCGACCCCGGCACAGGAAGGATGGCCGTCAACGACCTTGGCGAGGCCGGCGCCTCCGCCACTCCCCAGACGGTCATGGGCATCGCGGCGGGCGCCGGATTCGTCTACGCCGGCGGCAACGGCGTGATCGCCCGCCACTCGCCCGCCACCGGCGAAGTGGTCAACCTGCAGTCCCAGGGCGAGGCCAAGGACGCCGTCATTGTGGACGGCGTCCTCTACACCGGCCAGTACAGCTCGCAGGGCATCTGGACGTACGATCCGCTCAGCGGCCAGCCGATCCACCAGGCCGCCGACTTCCCCGGTGCACAGAACCGGCCGCTCGACGTCTGCTGGGACGACGTCAACAGGCTCGTCCTGGTGGCTGCCCAGTCGGACACCGAAGGCGGCGGATCCTTCTGGACCTACGATCCCGCCACCGGGGCCAAGCAGTGCTTCATCAACCCGGTCGACAACCGCCAGCTCCTGCGCGCCGTAGCCACCCGCGACGGCATTGCCTACCTGGGCGGCGGCCTCCCCACCCTAGACGGCCCGGGCACGGTCGTCGCCTTCGATCCGGCCGCCGGCACGGAGCTCTGGCGGATTGAACCCGGGATGGGGGCAGGCATTGCCGCCCTCGCCGTCCAAGGCCGGAACCTGTATGGGCTGACGCGCAAGGGCGGGATCTTCATCGTCGACCTCCCCAAGCGCAAAGTGGTGCACCAGGCGGACATCAGCACCCGGTCCTATGGATTCGGCGCCCTGGTGGCAAACCGCGGCGCGGTCTACGGCGTCTCGGACACCACCGTGTTCCGCTTCGACCCCAGAACGTTCGAGGTAGCCACCGTACTCGCGGACACCAATGGCGGCTGGTACAGCGGATCCCACATCACCAACGATGAGGCGGGTTACCTCTACACCCTGCGCGGCCGCAACCTCATGCGGATCAACGACCATCCCAGGATGTAGGGAACCCAGAACAGCCCCGCTTCCAAAAAGGAAGCGGGGCCGTTCTCGCATGGGAATGCGTCAGCTGGCTGAGGCCGGCTCCAGGGCGCCAGCCTCCGCCGTCGCAACCCCGCCTGCGTGCGGCTCGAAGCGGACGAACATGGCCTTGAAGCCGGGGGTGTTGGACACGCGGGCCACGTTTTCCTTGTGGACCAGGGCGTTGGCTTCGGGGAAGTACGCCGCGGCGCAGCCCTTGGCCGTCGGGTAGGCCACCAGGCGGAACTTCTCGGCGCGCCGGTCCGTGCCCTGGAAGGTGCTCACCACGTCCACGAGGTCGCGGTCCTTGAAGCCCTGCTCGGCCAGGTCCTCCGGGTGCACCAGGATCACGCGGCGGCCGTCGGAGATCCCGCGGTAGCGGTCGTCCAGGCCGTAGAACGTGGTGTTGTACTGGTCGTGGCTACGGATCGTCTGCAGCACCAGGTGGCCCTCCGGCGGCGTCAGGTACTCCAGTGGGCTGACCGTAAAGCGGCCGCGGCCGATGTCCGTTTTGAACGAACGGGTGTCGCGCGGCGGGTTGGGCAGCACAAAGCCGTTCTTGGTCCGGACCCTGGCGTTGAAGTCCTCAAATCCAGGCAGGACGCGGGCGATGTGGTCACGGACCACGTCGTAGTCCTCAGCCATGGCCTTCCAGTCCACCGAATGGTCCGGCCCGAACGTGGCCTCGGCCATCCGTGCCACGATCACCGGCTCGGCGAGCAGGTGCTCGGAGACCGGGGTCAGCCTTCCCTGGGTGGAGTGGACCACGGACATGGAGTCCTCCACGGACAGGAACTGGGCACCCTTGGGGTGCTTGTCGTCCTTGTCCGTCCGTCCCAGCGTGGGAAGGATCAGCGAGGTGCGGCCGTGCACGATGTGCGAGCGGTTGGGCTTGGTGGAGATATGGACGGTGAGCCCGATCCGCTGCATTCCGGCTTCCAGCGTCTCCGTGTCCGAACACGCCAGCGAGAAGTTTCCGCCCATGGACACGAACACGTCCACCTCGTCGCGCTCGAACGCCTCCATGGACTCCACTGCGTCATGGCCGTGGTGCCGCGGCGACTGGATGCCGAACTCATTGTCGAGGGCTTCGAGCAGCCATTCCTTCGGCTTCTCCCAGATGCCCATGGTCCGGTCGCCCTGGACGTTGGAGTGTCCGCGCACCGGGCACGCGCCGGCACCGGGCTTGCCGAAGTTGCCCTGCAGCAGCAGGACGTTGACCATTTCCTTGATCGTATCCACCGAATGCGGCTGCTGGGTGACGCCCAGCGCCCAGCAGAAAATGGTGGCCTTGGACGCCACCAGCATCCCGGCCACATCCTCGATCTGCTGCCGGCCCAGGCCGGTGGCCCGCTCCGTCTCCTCCCAGTCCACATCGCGGCGGGCTTCGACGTACGCGTCGAAGCCGTCGGTCTGCGCGTCAATGAAGGAACGGTCGACGACGGTCCCCGGGTTTTGCTCTTCAGCCTGCAGCAGCAGGTGGCCGAGGGCCTGGAACAGGGCGAGGTCGCCGCCCACCTTGATCTGCAGGTATTCGTCGGCCAGCGGCGTGCCGCCGCCCACCACACCGGAAAGCGTCTGCGGATCGCGGAAGTTGAACAGGCCGGCCTCGGGCAGCGGGTTCACCGCCACCACCTTGCCGCCATTGTCCTTGCATTCCTTCAGCGCGGACAGCATGCGCGGATGGTTGGTGCCGGGGTTCTGCCCCACCACGAAGATCAGCTCGGCGTCGTGGATGTCGTCCAGGGATACCGTGCCCTTGCCGATGCCGATGGTCGGGTTCAGTGCCGAACCGGAGGACTCGTGGCACATGTTGGAGCAGTCCGGCAGGTTGTTCGTGCCCAGCGACCGGGCGAACAGCTGGTACATGAACGCCGTCTCGTTGGCCGTGCGGCCCGAGGTGTAGAAGACACAGCGGTCCGGCGTGCTGGCCCGGATGTGCTCGCCGATCAGCTCGAACGCATCCGCCCAGGAGATCGGCGAGTAGTGCGTCTCCCCTTCCCGGATGACCACCGGTTCGCTGAGCCGGCCCTGGTTGCCCAGCCAGTACTCGGTCTTTTCGGACAGCTCGGCGATGGAATGCTTCGCCCAGAACTCCGCCCCCACGGTCCGCAGGGTGCTCTCCTCGGCCACCGCCTTGGCACCGTTCTCGCAGAACTCGGCGGCCTTGCGCTTCTTGTCCGACTCCGGCCACGCACAGCCCGGGCAGTCAAAACCGCCGCGCTGGTTGAGCCGCAGCAGCGACTGCGCCGTGCGGGTCACGCCGGCCTGCGCCACGGCGCGTTCCAGCGCCACCATCACGGCCTTGACGCCGGCGGCTTCGGTCTTCGGCTTGTGGACTTCGAGCTCGTCCTCGTTGATGTCCGCGACGGGGGCGGGCTGCTTCCCGAACTTCATTGTTCCAACTTCCTTACCGCTGTATTCGTGCCTGAACTGACTCGCCACTAAGGCGCGCCAGGCATTCCTGGCGCGCCTTAGGTGTGCGATCTTGTCTTTCTTCTTACTGTGCCACCTTGGCGAGGGTTTCGCGTTCGGCGGCGATGGTGGTGTTCTCCCCGTGTCCGGTCCTGACGGTTGTGTCCGGTGGGAGGGTGAGGAGGCGTTCACGGATGGAGGCCAGGATGGTGGGGTAGTCGCTGTAGGAGCGTCCGGTCGCGCCGGGTCCGCCGTTGAACAAGGTGTCCCCGGTGAACACGGTGTTCTCGCTTTCCAACAGGAAGCAGGTGGAGCCCGGTGAGTGGCCCGGCGTGTGGATCGCCTTCAGCACGGCCCCTGCGACTTCGAACTCGTCCCCGTCCGCGATGCCCTTATCGGGGGTGGTGCCGGGGTAGACCTGTTCCCAGAGGACCTGGTCCTCCGGGTTCAGGTGGATCTCTGCACCGACGGCCTGGGCGAGTTCGCGGGCGGCGCCGATGTGGTCGTTGTGCGCGTGCGTGAGCAGGATCGCCTTCACCTTCCGGCCCCGGACCTGGTTGATGATCGCGGCGGCGTCGTGCGGGGAATCAATAATCACGCACTCCTGTTCGTCACCGACGATCCAGACGTTGTTGTCCACATCCCAGGTCCCGCCGTCCAGGGAAAACGTGCCCGAGGTGACCAGGTTCTCGATTCTGACACTCATACGGACGCCCCCGCAGTCGTGGCAGCCGTTGCCGCGGCCGGCCGGGCAGCCGCTGCTGTGGAGGATCCCGCGGGCTGGATTTCAACAACTGAACGCAGGACCTTGCCGTCGTGCATCTTGTCGAAGGCTTCCTCGACCTGGTCGATGGTGATCCGTTCGGACACGAACGCGTCCAGGTCCAGGTTCCCCTGCCGGTAATGGGAGACCAGCATCGGGAAATCCCGGGACGGCAGGCAGTCCCCGTACCAGGAAGACTTCAACGACCCGCCCCTCCCAAACACATCCAGCAACGGCAACTCCAACTGCATTTCCGGGGTCGGCACACCCACCAGGACCACACGCCCGGCCAGGTCACGGGCATAGAACGCCTGCTTGTACGTCTCCGGGCGGCCGACCGCCTCAATCACCACATCGGCGCCGTTCCCGCCCGTCAGCGCCCGGATCGCCTCCACCGGATCGGCCTCGCGGGAGTTCACCCCGTGCGTCGCACCCAGGGACTTCGCCATCTGAATCTTGTTCTCGTCAATGTCCACGGCGATGATCGTCGTCGCCCCGGCCAGCTTCGCGCCCGCGATCGCCGCGATGCCCACCCCGCCGCAGCCGATCACGGCCACCGACTCGCCGCGCTTGACCTCACCGGTGTTAATCGCCGCACCAATCCCGGCCATCACCCCGCACCCCAGCAAACCGACAGCGGCAGCATCGGCGTCGGGATCGACCTTCGTGCACTGACCCGCAGCGACCAGGGTCTTCTCCGCGAACGCCCCGATCCCCAACGCCGGAGACAGCACCGTGCCATCCTCCAGGGTCATCTTCTGGGACGCGTTCGCCGTGTTGAAACAGTACTGCGGCTGGCCCTTCGCGCACGCCCGGCACTGCCCGCACACCGCACGCCAGTTCAGGATCACCCGGTCACCGGGAGCCACCTCCGTCACACCCTCACCCACCGCGGAGACCACACCGGTCGCCTCATGACCCAACAGATACGGGAACTCATCCCCGATCCCGCCCAGCTTGTAATGCAAATCCGTATGACACACCCCGCACGTCAGCACATCCACCAACGCCTCCCCCGGCCCCGGATCCGGCACCAGAATCGTCTCCACCGACACCGGAGCATCCTTCGCCCTGACAACAACTGCCTTCACTCTATGAACCATAAAATCTCGTTCCTTTCCTGAGCCGGGGGGCCCTTTGGCTACGGCACCTCAGCCAAATCTAACCGACTTGCTGCGGTTCGAGATCCCCGTCCCGAGGACCGGACAGTCCGCTTGCCGTGCTGCTGCTGTCGATGGGGGCGGGCGGCTCCTGCACGGGCACCGGGGATGCGGCGGCGTGCACTGTGGCATGCTCCGCGAGAATGCCCGTCTGGTGCCTGATCTTTAGGCGGTAGAGCAGGGCCCCGCCGCCGGTGACGGCGGCGACGAAGAGGACCCCGCCCCACTGCAGGTACCACTCGAACGGCGGCACCGAGTTGTAGATTTCAGGGCGCGGCCAGATCAGGTTCAGGGTCATGGCGCCGCCCCACAGAACCGCGAGGATGTTCACGGGCAGCCCCCATTTGCCCATGCTGAAACCGGCCTCGGAGTGGTCGCCGGCGCCCGGCCACTTCTTCAGGAGGCGCTTGCGCAGCATGGGGACCGTGACCAGCAGGTAGGACATGTAGATCAGGACAATGCTGATGCTGGACAGAATCGTGAAAATCGCCGGCTGCATGACGTTGACCAGCAGCGGGATGACGGCCAGGACGCCGATCACGATGGCCGCAATCGTGGGGGTCTTGCGGACCGGGTCCACCTTGCTGAGCTGGCGGCTGAACGGGAGGTTGTTGTCCCGCGCCATGGCGAACATCATGCGGATGGCAGCGGCGTGCACGGCCAGCGTGCAGACCACGACGGCCACCACGATGCACACGAGGAAGGCCTTGCCGAAGGGGCCGCCCAGGACGGAGAGCACGATGTGCTGCAGGCCGCCGTCGGCCGCGCCGATCTTGGGGTCGGTAAGGTCCGGAGCGGCCAGGATGCCGAAGAGCAGGATCAGCCCGCCCAGCAGGAAGGACGCGGTGACAGCGCGCAGGATGGCCTTGGGGGCGGTGCGCTTCGGGTCCTTCGTTTCCTCGCCCAGGGAGCTGGCGGTGTCGAAGCCGTACATGACGTAGCCGGACGCCATCGCGCCGATGAGGAACACGCCGAAGAAGCCGAGGTCGTGGCCCTCGCCGAAGCCGGCCGTGTCGAAGAAGACCTCGGGTCCCCGCACCACATGCCAGCCCAGCGCAAGGATGAGCAGCACGGCCGCGACCAGCTCAACGAACACGCCGATGCTGTTGATCCGGGTCATGAGCTTCACACCGAACGCGTTTATGAGGGTGGAGATGGTGATCATGATGGTGGCGAGCAGAACCCCGTTGAGGGCAAAGTCGTAGGTGCCGGTGCCGTCGCCGACGATCTGGAATCCGGACCAGAGCTGCGGCAGGGTGATCTGCAGGGCGAGCGCCACGGACCCCAGCGCCATGATGGAAGACAGCAGCAGCAGCCAGCCGGCAAGCCAGGCCGAGGTGCCGGAGGCGAGGCGCTTGGCCCAGTTGTAGACCGAGCCTGCCACGGGGTAGCGGCCTGCCAGTTCGGCAAAGCACAGGGCTACCATCAACTGGCCGACGAAAACGATGGGCCATGACCACGCGTACGCCGGGCCGGCCATGGAGAAACCAAAGTAGAACAGTTGAAAAACACCGGTGAGGATGGAGATGTAGCTGACGCCTGCGGCGAAGCTGGCGAACTTGCCGATGCTCCGGTCCAGGGTCTGGGCATAGCCGAACTCGTCCATGCCGCTTGAATCAGTACTCTTGCTGGGTTCCAACATCTGAACTCCTAAGTCAGAAAAGCACGATGGTGATGACCCGCGGCCGCCTTTGGACGCGGGTAACACTACACGCAGTTGATACTGCGCGCAGGTGAAACCGGCGGCCGGGCACCGCGCTGCAGCGCCCGGCCGTCTCCCCCAAAGCTGATGCCTAGCCGGCCGCGCCAGCCCCCGTTTCCCCGGGGGTTTCCCCGGGAGCTGAGCCGAACCATCCGCTCGGGGCGGGTGCGATGTTCTGCCAGATGTGCTTGGCTTCGCGGTACTCGGCCAGCCCGGCCTGGCCGAGCTCCCGGCCGATCCCGGACTTCCCGAAACCGCCCCATTCCGCCTGGGGGACGTACGGGTGGTAGTCGTTGATCCACACCGTTCCGTGCCGGAGGGCGCCCGCGACGCGCTGCGCCTTCGACGCGTCCGACGTCCACACCGCTCCGGCCAGGCCGTACTCGGTGTCGTTCGCGATCGCGACGGCCTCGGCCTCGGTCCGGAACGTCTCCACGGTCAGCACCGGGCCGAACGATTCCTCCTGCAGCACGGTCATCCCCGAGCGGCAGTTGCCGAGCACGGTGGGCGGGTAGAAGAAGCCGTCCGCGAGCGGACCGTCGTCGGGGATGTAACCGCCGCACAGCAGCTCTGCGCCTTCCGCGATCCCGGCCTGGACGTAGGCGTGCACCTGATCGCGGTGCCTGGCGGAGATGAGCGGCCCGGTCTCGGCGTCAGCGTCGAACGGTCCACCCATCCGGATCTTCTTCGCCCGTTCGACCACCTCGGCCACAAAACGCCCGGCGATCGTCTCCTCGACGACGAGCCGTGCCCCTGCCGAGCAGACCTGGCCGGAGTGCAGGAACACTGCGGTCAGGGCGTTGTCGACGGCGGCATCCCAGTCAGCGTCCGCGAAGACGACGTTGGGGTTCTTCCCGCCGAGCTCGAAGGCGACGCGCTTCACGGTTTCGGCGGCGGCGGCCATGATCGTTTGCCCCGTGGCCAGGCTCCCTGTCAGGGATACGAGGTCGACGCGCGGATCGGAGCTGAGCGGGCCGCCCACCTTGGACCCGGATCCCGTGACCAGATTCGCCACGCCGGCCGGAACACCGGCCTCTGCGAGGGTCTCCATGAGCAGGATCGAGGTCGACGGCGTGAGCTCGCTGGGCTTGAGCACGAACGAGTTCCCCGCGACGAGTGCCGGCGCCACCTTCCACGCCGCCTGGAGGAGCGGGTAGTTCCACGGCGCAATGAGCGCGCAGACCCCGAGCGGCTCGTACACCACGCGGCTGATCGCATCCGCCCGGCCGGTGTCAATGACACGGCCGGCGTCGAGCCCCGCCACCTTGCCGTAGTACCGGAAGCACGCGGCGATGTCGTCCATGTCGTACTCGGCCTCCACGAGCCGCTTACCCGTGTCGAGCGCCTCGGCCCGCGCATAGGCCGCCTTGTCCCGCTCAAGGAGGTCCGCGACGCGGAGCATGACCGCACCGCGCTCGATGTCCGTGAGACGGCGCCACGGGCCGTCGTCGAACGCGGCCCGTGCACTGGCGATCGCCCGCTCCGCGTCCTGCACTGTCGACGAGGCCACGACAGCCACCTCACGCCCGTCCGCCGGGCAGCGCACAGTGGTGGTCCCGCCGTCGGACGCCTCTTGCCAGGCGCCGTCGATGTACAGGCCGCGGGCGAGCTCCAGTTGGGTATCGATCGTTACGCTCATGCCCCTAGCCCTTCGCCGCTGCGGCTGCTGCTACTGGCACGGATCCGCCGCGTTCCAGCGGGCTCACGCCGTGCCGGTAAAACTCGGCATGCTGGGGCGCGAGCGGCGCCTTGCCGGCGATCAGGTCGGCAGCCTTTTCGGCAAGCATCATCACCGGGGCGTAGATGTTGCCGTTGGTGACGTACGGCATGGCCGAGGCGTCCACCACGCGGAGGCCGCGGGTGCCGTGCACGGTCATGTCCAGCGGGTTCACCACGGCCATGGGATCGGAGTCCGGGCCCATCTTCGCGGTGCAGGACGGGTGCAGCGCCGTCTCGGCGTCGCGGGCAACCCAGTCAAGGATCTCCGCGTCGGTCTGGACGCTCCGGCCGGGGGAAAGCTCGCCGCCGTTGAAGGGTCCCATGGCGGACTGGCCCAGGATGTCGCGGGCAACGTGGATGGCCTCGACCCATTCGCGGCGGTCCTGCTCGGTGGAGAGGTAGTTGAACAGCATCGACGGGTGCACCGTGGGATCAGTGGACTTGATCTTCAGGCTGCCGCGGGCGTCGGAGTACATGGGGCCGATGTGCACCTGGTAGCCGTGCTTGGCGTCAGCCTTCTGGCCGTCGTAGCGGACGGCGACCGGGAGGAAGTGGAACATGAGGTTGGGATACGCCACGTCCTCGTTGGAGCGGACGAAGCCGCCGCCCTCAAAGTGGTTGGTGGCGGCCGGACCCTTCCGTCCCAGCATCCACTGCAGTCCGATCAGCGGATAGCGCCAGAGGTCCAGGGCGGGCTGCATGGAGACCGGCTGGGTGCAGGCGTGCTGGATGTAGACCTCGAGGTGGTCCTGGAGGTTTTCGCCGACGCCGGGCAGGTTCACCACGGAGTTGATGCCCAGCGAGTTCAGGTGGGCCGCGTCGCCCACGCCGGAGAGCTGCAGCAGCTGCGGGGTGTTGATGGCACCGCCGGCCAGGATCACTTCACCCGCGGTCACCTGGTGGGTTTTGCCGTTGCGGCGGTAGGTGACGCCGGTAGCCACATTGCCCTTGAAGTTGACCTTGGTGACGAGCGCACGGGTCAGGACGGTCAGGTTCTTCCGGCCGAATTCAGGCCGCAGGTAGGCGCGGGACGCGGAGAGCCGCTGGCCCTTGTGGACGTTGCGGTCGAACGCCGCGAAACCCTCCTGGCGGTAACCGTTGACGTCGTCGGTCAGGGGGTAGCCGGCTTCCTGGGCGGCGGCGAAGAAGGCCTGGAACAGCGGGTTGGTGGCAGGGCCGCGCTCCAGCACCAGCGGGCCGGAGTGTCCGCGCAGTTCATCGTCGGGGTCGGCGGCCAGCGCGTTTTCCATCCGGTTGAAGTACGGGAGGCAGTGTGCGAAGTCCCACGTTTCCATCCCGGCGTCGGCGCCCCAGCGCTCGTAGTCGAGCGGGTTTCCGCGCTGGAAGATCATGCCGTTGATGGAGCTCGAGCCGCCCAGGACCTTGCCGCGGGCGTGCGCCACGCGCCGGCCGCCCATGTGGGGCTCGGGATCTGACTCGTAGCGCCAGTCATAGAACGGGTTGCCGCTGGGGAAGGTCAGCGCGGCGGGCATCTGGATGAAAAGGTCCCAGGGGTAGTCGCTCCGTCCGGCCTCGAGAACCAGGACGCTGCTCTGGCCCCCGTCGCTCAGGCGGTTGGCAAGAACGGAACCTGCGCTTCCGCCGCCGACGATGACGTAGTCGTAGTTGGTCTGTGTCATGCAAAATCTCCTTCTACCTGGTGCAGATCAACCGCCGGGGGCGGGTTGTCCTTCATCCGGGAGCTGGCGATACGCCATGGTGCCCCGGAACGTAATTGGGTGGTCTTTAAGCCGGCGTGGGGATTGACGGGATGGCCAGGGAGTTGCTGCGAGTGAGGTTTTCCCTGGGCCCGAACCGGGAACTGTGGCCCGAACCGAAAGTCGCGCATGAAACGCCTTTATTTCCGCGGGACCCCGTTTGTGTGGTGTAGGTCATACACATGCAGAGTAGTCCACCTTGAACAAGTGTTCAAGGTTAAAACTGAACCGATGTTCAAGATTTTTTGGCGCAGTTTGCCGAAGGGCCGTGCTGTGCTTGTTTGGCTGGGGCCCAGATCCGCTACGCGGCGAAGGCGATCTGCTCCGTGCGGGCGATGCTCCTCATGATGGATGCCTCGTCGACGCCAAGGAGCGCCGTTAGCCACATCCCGTTTTGAACGACGACGATGTCAGCCGCCCGCTCCCTGCATTCATGGCCGGAAAGCTCGGGTTTGGCGTTCCCTATCAGCGCCGCGAGCCCATCGAGATACCGCTCAAACGCAGCCGCATTTATCAGCGCAAAGTCTTCATGGGCTTGCGCGAGTGCCCAAAGGTGGAGGCGCAGGGACAGGTGTTGCGTGGTCAGCAATTCCGGGTCCGCAACGCGGCGGAGGGCTTTCTGGAGCTGTTCGTCCGGGGCCGATGCCGGGTCGGGCGCAACGAGCTTAAGATCGCGCTCGTCAATCCGGTGCAGGGCCGCACGGATCAGGCTCGACTTGTCTTCGTAGTAGTAATTGACTAGCCCCAGTGCGACCCCGGCTTCGCGGGCCACAGCGCGCATGTTTACGCCTGAGATGCCGTGGCGTGACAGCAGGCCCAGCACCGCTTCGAGAATGCGCTCCTGCCGGTCAACCTGTTCGCCGGAGTTCACGGTGCTTGTATCCATTTGGCCAGAATATGGCGAAACCCGGGATGGTGCATCTGCCGTCCGGGCGACGGCCAATTCCGGTCAGGGGCGCGGCGCGCCCCTGAATGTGACGCGGGCGTCCAGGCCCGGGGCGCCGGGCCTGGCTTCGAGGGACGCCGCCGCGCCGCTGGCGTCGGCGAGCTGCTGGACAATGGCCAGGCCCAGGCCGCTGCCGTCGGACGTCGACTGGCCCCGCCAAAAGCGGTTAAACGCCCGGTGCCGGTCCTCCTCGGAAAGCCCCGGACCGTCGTCGAGCACGTGAAGCTCGTAAGCGCCAGAGGCGCCGTCCGGGCGGACCACGAGGCGGATCTCCGAGTCCGGCGGCGCCACGGCCAGGGCGTTGTCGATGAGGTTGTCGATGATCTGTTCCGCCGCGCCGGGCATGGCCACGACCCTGGCCTCCGGAACGGCGTCCAGGATTGTCCGCACTCCGCTTTCCTCGGCCAGCGCCTCCCACTGCTCCATGCGGTTCCGGGCGATCTCGCTGAGGTCCACGTCCTCCCGTGCAACGTGCCGGCTGTCCGCCCGGCTCAGGAGGAGCAGGCCGTCGATGATGCGCTGCAGCCGGTACGTCTCCTCCAGTGAGTCGGCCACCATGACGCGCGCGCCGTCGGGATCGTTGCCGACGGCGTCCACCGCGTTCTCCAGCCGCAGCCGCAGTCCCGTCAGCGGGGTGCGAAGCTGGTGCGACGCGTCGCTGGCAAATCCGCGCTGCTGCTGCAGCAGGTGCTCCAGCCGGTCCGCCATCTGGTTGAAGGACCGGGCCAGGGTGCGCAGCTCCGGCGGGCCCTGCTCCTCCTCGGTGCGGGTGGCGAGGTTGCCTTCCGCCAGCAGTTCGGTGGCCTTCTGCAGCCGCTTGATCCGCCTGGTCACGGCGCCGGCCATCAGGTAGGCCAGCAGCCCGGCGAGTAGCACGGTGGTGCCCGCCACCGCCCACATCACCCTCAGCTGCCCGGACACGCGGTCGTCCACCACCGATGCCGGATACGTCAGGCGCACGGCACCGGTGATGTTCTCGCCGCTGAGGACGGGAACCGTGACGTACACCAGATCGAATCCCAGGGTGTCCGAGTGGCGTTGGCCGGAGGTGATCTGACCGGCGAGCGCGGCGGAAATTTCGGGGCGCGAAAGGTAAGAGGACCCGGTGGACGACTGGTCGTCGTCGGACGTTGCCACCGCTGTGCCGGCGCGGTCCACCACCACCACGCGGGCCCCGCTGGCGCGTCCGTAATCGCGGACGGCGGTGGCCACCGTCCCGGGCGCGGGACCTCCGGTCTCAAGCAACTGCCGTGCCCGTCCGCTGAGCAGGAAGGCATCGCGTTCGAGCGAGGTGGCCAGGCGGTCGCGTTCCACCCGGACGAGATAGCTGCCCAGCGGAATGTCCTGCACCAACACCACGAGTAGGGTGATGGCCATGAACGCGCCAATCAGCCGCCACCTCATCCGGGCACATCCAGCCTGAATCCGACGCCGCGCACCGCCTCAATCCAGCGGGGGTCGCCGAGCTTCTTCCGGATTGCGGCGACATGCGCATCCAGGGTCTTGGTGGTTCCGTACCAGGTGCCGTCCCACACCGCGCGCAGAATGTCGCTGCGCTGGCACACTGCGCCGGGGTCCTCAGCCAGGTAATAGAGGAGCTCGAACTCCTTGGCGGTGAGGTGGATTTCGGCGCCGTGCACCAGGACCCTGCGTGAGCGCAGGTCAATGCTCAGCGTGCCGATCACGCGCGTGCCGTCGGCCGGCGGAGCGGTCTCGGACTGCGGGTCGGCCGTGCGGCGGGCCACGGCGCGGATCCGTGCAATGAGTTCCCGCATTCCGAACGGCTTCACCAGGTAGTCGTCAGCCCCCAACTCCAGCGCCAGCACGCGGTCGATCTCCTCGTCGCGGGCACTGACAACGATGATCGGCGTCGTGGTCAGGGAGCGGATGGAACGGCAGACGTCTGTGCCGTCCATGTCCGGCAGCCCCAAATCAAGGAGCACGAAGTCAGGGTTGGAGCGTCGGACCTCGGCGAGCGCCCCTGCCCCGTCGGCGACGTGCCTGGCCTGGAAGCCGGCCCTGGTCAGGCCCTCCAGCACGCCTGCGGCCACCGATTCGTCATCTTCAACCACCAGGATCTGCATATCCGATTATCTTCCGGCCGGAACGGTGCCGCGGCGGATAGCCACGGCGTGAACAGCGTACTTCTCCGAGCTTTGACAATTCTTGGCCCATCGAGGGCCCCCAGCCACCCCCTGCCTCCCCCAACGCTGCCTCAGGTCCTGCAGGAAAACCCCGAACCCTTCCTCAGATCCTGCAGGAAAACCCCAAACCCATCCTCAGGTCCCGCAGGGAAAGCCCAAACCCTTCCGCACCGATTGCGGGAGCGTCCGCCAAAAGACTGCGAAAGCCGAGGAAGGGTCTGTCGAAAGGCGGCAAGAGCTGAGGAAGCGTCGACACCTGCCAAGCTCAACCCCTGCTGTAGTCTCTTGACACCGGCGGACCTGCTCGGCTTCACTATTACGTATGCTGAAATAACAGTTCCATGATGCGGAACTCGCTGCTCCCAAGCGGGGTGGCGATCACCGGGAGAGTATCCGGTCCTCCGCATAGCCGTCACCATGGATGCCAGCAGACGCTTGAGGATCACAACGTGAAGCTTGCCGAATTCAATGCCGCGGACAGGGACGCTGCCCACGCAGTCCTGCGTCCCTGCATCGACGTCCCGCGCTGGGTGGACCAGATCGCCGCTGCGCGCCCGTTCGCGTCCCGCCAGGAGCTCCTCGACGGAGCCCGGGCCGCTGCCGCCCCGTTCACCCCGGAAGAGGTGGAAGGCGCCATGGCGCACCACCCGAGGATCGGCGAACGCCCCGCCGCGCAGACCACGGAGGCCGCCATGTCCCGGTCTGAACAGGCAGGCGTGGACCCGGCGGACACTGAGGTGGCCGACGCCCTGGCGCGCGGCAACCGCGCGTACGAAGAAAAGTTCGGCCGGGTCTTCCTGATCCGCGCCGCCGGACGCACCGCGCCCGAAATCCTGGCAGCGCTAAACGAGCGCCTGGCCAACACCCCGGCGCAGGAAGACGCCATCGTCGCGCAGCAGCTGCGGGAAATCGCGCTGCTCCGCCTGGAGGGAGTGATCAGCGAATGAGCGTTTCCCACGTGACAACCCACGTCCTGGACACCGGCGCCGGACGCCCGGCGGCGGGAATCGCCGTCGTGCTTTACGCGAACGACGGCGGCAGCTGGACAAAGCTGGGCACCGGCACCACCGATGCGGACGGCCGCGCGAAGGACCTGGGACCGGAGGTCCTGGCCCCCGGGAACTACCGGCTCAACTTCGCCACCGGCGACTACTACGCCCAGCAGGGCGGCACCACATTCTTCCCGGAGGTGGACCTGGTCTTCGAGGTCACGGGCACCGAGCACTACCATGTGCCGCTGCTGCTGAGCCCGTTCGCCTACTCCACCTACCGCGGCAGCTGAAAGGAGACAGCATGCGGCTGATGCGCATTGGCCCGGCGGGCCAGGAAATTCCGGTGGTCATCGACGACGCCGGCCAGGCCTACGACCTGCGTCCGGTCACCCAGGACATTGACGGGCACTTCCTGCAGGCCTGGACCGGCCAGCTGCCGGACCTGGACCTGGCCGGCCTTCCCCGGGTGACCCTCGACGGCAAACGGATCGGTGCGCCGATCGCCAGGCCAGGCGCCGTGATCGGCGTGGGACTGAACTACGCAGCGCACGCCGCAGAATCCGGCCTGCCAGTGCCGGAGCGTCCCATCATCTTCTTCAAGCACCCCAACACTGTGGTTGGCCCCGACGACGACGTCGTCATCCCGCCCGGGGCGCAGCGGGTGGACTGGGAGGTGGAGCTGGGCGTGGTCATCGGCCGGCGCGCCAGCTACCTGGCATCCGACGCCGAGGCGGCGGACTGCATCGCGGGCTACGTCCTGTCCAACGACGTCTCCGAGCGCGAGTACCAGCTGGAACACTCCGGGCCGCAGTGGTCCCTCGGCAAGTCCTGCCCCACCTTCAACCCGGTGGGGCCATGGCTGGTGCCCGCCGCAGCGGTGCAGGCGGACGATATCCGTCTCGCGTCCTGGGTCAATGACGAGGTCCGGCAGGACAGCTCGACGGCGGACATGGTCTTCGGGCCGGCAGAACTGGTCCGCCGGCTTTCGCAGTACATGGTGCTGGAGCCTGGCGACCTCATCACCACCGGCACCCCGGAGGGCGTGGCACTGTCCGGCCGCTTCCCCTACCTGAAAGCCGGGGACGTCATGCGGATGTCAGGCGGGGACCTCCTGGGCGGGCAGCGGCAGCGGCTGGTGCAGGCCTGAGCAGGCTGAACCCGCTGGGGCAGGCCCGCGGCCGGGATGACAGTAGGCTAGATGGCATGTCTTCCGACCACCCCACCCCCGAACGGCGCGAAGTTCCCGAACGGCGCGAGATCACAGTCCGGCGCGCCCCCAAGTATGTTCCCTTCCTGATTCTGGGCGGGCTGGTGGGCTTCGCCGCGGCGGCAGTCATTGCGTATGCCCTGCCCGGCGATGCCAGCTACGACCGCGGCGCCGTGTACGGCTTCTTCATGGTGCCGTGTGCCGCGGCCGGTGTGATTCTCGGCGCAGTTGCCGCCCTGGTGCTGGACCGGGCAAGCGTGCGCCGCGCCCGCCGGGGCGTGGTGGAAGCCGTGCCGGAAGCGGAGCATTCTGCCGAAGGCACGGCACCAGCCTCGCATCCAGCCACAGAATCGGGCACCGAACCCCGCACTGCCCCGGAACAGACCACGGACGACGGCGAGCCCGGCCAGCAGTCATAATCCGGCGGCCGGAAATTCCTTACCTCATGACGTGAGATAATCGACCAGTGGCACGCGGCGATGGAAAACTTTCTCATGATCTTCTCCCTGGCGAAAAAGGCCCGATGGACGCTTGCGGCGTCTTCGGAGTCTGGGCACCAGGTGAAGAAGTAGCAAAACTTACCTACTACGGGCTGTACGCGCTGCAGCACCGCGGTCAGGAGTCGGCTGGTATAGCCACCAGCGACGGCAAGCGGATCAATGTCTACAAGGACATGGGCCTCGTGTCCCAGGTCTTCGACGAGACCACGCTTAACACCCTGACCGGGCACCTGGCCGTGGGCCACTGCCGCTACTCCACCACCGGAGCCAGCCACTGGGCCAACGCGCAGCCGACGCTCGGGGCTACCGCCACCGGCACGGTGGCCCTGGCGCACAACGGCAACCTCACCAACACCGCCGAACTCAACGCCATGATCCATGAGCGCAACGGCGGCCAGCTCAGCGGCGAAATGAAGCAGGGCAACACCTCCGACACCGCCCTGGTGACGGCTCTCCTGGAGGGTGAAGAGGGCAAGACCCTCGAACAGACCGCCATCGAGCTGCTGCCCAAGATCCGCGGCGGCTTCTGTTTCGTGTTCATGGACGAAGGCACCCTGTACGCGGCCCGCGACACCTTCGGCATCCGCCCGCTGGTCCTCGGCCGGCTGGAGCGCGGCTGGGTGGTGGCCTCCGAGCAGTCCGCCCTGGCCACCGTGGGCGCCAGCTTCATCCGGGAGATCGAGCCCGGCGAATTCATCGCGATCGACGAGCAGGGCGTGCGGTCCCAGCGCTTCGCAGAGCCGACGCCGGCCGGCTGCGTTTTCGAGTACGTCTACCTCGCGCGTCCCGACGCCGCGATCGCCGGCCGGTCCGTGTACGAATCCCGCGTGGAGATGGGCCGCCAACTGGCCCGCGAAAACACGCAGGAAGCGGACATCGTCATCCCCGTCCCCGAGTCCGGCACCCCCGCCGCGGTGGGCTACGCCGAGGAATCCGGTATCCCGTTCGCCCACGGCTTCGTCAAGAACTCCTACGTGGGCCGCACGTTCATCCAGCCCTCGCAGACGCTGCGCCAGCTGGGCATCCGGCTGAAGCTCAACGCCCTGGAGTCCGTGATCCGCGGCAAGCGCGTGGTGGTGGTCGATGACTCGATCGTTCGCGGCAACACGCAGCGCGCGATTGTGCGGATGCTCCGCGAAGCCGGCGCCGCCGCCGTCCATGTCAAGATTTCCTCCCCGCCGGTCCAGTGGCCCTGCTTCTATGGCATCGACTTCGCCTCCCGGGCAGAGCTCATCGCCAACGGCGCCACCATCGAGGAGATCTCCCAGGCCATCGGTGCCGATTCACTGGCATACATCTCCGAAGACGGCATGATCGGCGCCACCCAGCAGCCCCGCGAACGGCTGTGCACGGCATGCTTCACGGGCAAGTACCCCATCGAGCTGCCCGGGTCCGACAAGCTCGGCAAGAACCTTCTGGAGCGCACGGACCTGGGCGGCCTGCCTGCTTCGTCCGCCGCGGCTCCGGCCGCCGGTTCGCCAGAGAACGCTGCCGCCGACGCCGCCATCGAACCGGCTGCCGCCACCCCCGGCAACCCGGACAGCATCCCCGTGACCGAGGACCCCGCGGAAAAGCCGGGCGCCACGGGCTGTGACCCGGGACCGGATTCCGAATTCGAGAACCTGCTCACCGATGCCGACCGCGTGCCCGATCTCCACCACGACGCTGCGACCGTCGGCGCTGACAAGAAAGAGTCCCTATGACTTCCGCTTCCTCCACTGCTGACATGAATGCTGCCCAGAACAACACCGGCATCACGTATGCGGCCGCCGGTGTGGACGTCGAGGCCGGCGACCGCGCCGTCGAGCTTATGAAGGACGCCGTCAAGGCGACCCACAACGCATCGGTGATTGGCGGCGTCGGCGGTTTCGCCGGCCTGTACGACGTCTCCAGGCTCCTCACGTACAAGAGGCCCCTGCTCGCCACGTCCACGGACGGCGTGGGCACCAAGGTGGCCATCGCCCAGGCCATGGACATCCACGACACCATCGGCTACGACCTCGTGGGCATGGTGGTTGACGACATCGTGGTGGTGGGCGCCGAACCGCTGTACATGACCGACTACATCGCCTGCGGCAAGGTGGTTCCGGAGCGGATCGCGGACATCGTCCGCGGCATCGCCGCCGCCTGCTCGGTGGCCGGCACCGCGCTGGTGGGCGGCGAAACGGCCGAGCACCCCGGCCTGCTGGGCGAACACGAGTACGACGTCGCCGGCGCCGCCACCGGCGTGGTGGAAGCCGACGCGCTGCTCGGACCGGACCGCGTCCGTGCCGGCGACGTGGTGATCGGCATGGCCTCCTCCGGCCTGCACTCCAACGGCTACTCGCTGGTCCGGCGCGTCATCAACCACGCCGGCTGGGCGCTGGACCGCCAGGTGTCCGAGCTCGGCCGCACGCTGGGCGAGGAACTGCTGGAACCCACCCGCGTCTACGCCGCCGACTGCCTGGACCTCGCCCGGGCCTTCCCGGTCACCGCGGACAAGGCTGTGCACGGCTTCAGCCACGTCACCGGCGGCGGACTGGCAGCCAACCTGGCCCGCGTGCTGCCGCAGGGCCTCGTGGCCACCGTTGACCGCTCCACCTGGGAGCTGCCCGCCATCTTCAAGCTTGTCTCCGAGCTGGGCCGCGTGCCGCTGCCCGACCTGGAGCGCACGCTCAACCTCGGCGTCGGCATGGTCGCCGTGGTCTCCGCCGAAGCTGCAGACGCCGCCGTGGCCCGCCTGAACGAGCGCGGACTGCCGTCCTGGATCATGGGTGCCGTCAGCGCCGATTCCGACGCCGTGGTCAAGGCCGGGCCGGACTACGTGCAGGGTGCCAAAGGCGTGGACGGCGGCGCAGTCCAGCTGGTCAACGCCTACGCCTAGCTAAAAGAGCGAGAGTGCTCCCCACCGTCGGGTGGGGAGCACTTGGCGTTTAAGGGCGGCTGGGCCCACGCCGGCAGGGTTCCCTGGCCGAGCTTGCGAGGCGAGGGGGCCGGTGGGGACTAAACCTCCAGGACGCTGAACACACCGCCCTGGGGGTCCTTCAGGGTGGCGATGGTGCCGGCGTCGTCGTCGAACTCCGGCTCCACCAGCACCTCGGCTCCGGCAGAGACGGCCGACAGCACTGCTTCCTTGACGCTGGAGACGCCGAAGTAGACCTGCCAGCCGCGGCTGCCGGGTTCACCGTCCCCGTCCTCCTCCGGAGCAGGGGCGATGCCCGCCACCTCTGCGCCGTTCACCACCAGCGTGGTGTAGGTTCCGCCGTCGTCCTGGGGGTATTCGGTCACCTCGTGCCCGAACAGCTGCTGGAAGAATCCGACGGCGGCCTGCGGCTCGGGTGTGATCAGTTCGGCCCAGGCGAACGCGCCGGGCTCGTTGTGCCGCCCGCTGCCCGGGTGGGTACCGGCCTGCCAGACGCCGGTGGCGCCGCCGCCCGGCGGCTCCACGAACACCATGGTTCCGGTGTCCCCGATGTCCTCCGGCCCGAACTGCACCGTGCCGCCGGCGTGGCTGGTTTCCTCCGCGGTGGACCGGGCGTCATCCGTGGCGAAGTAGACGTTCCACTGCGCGGGCTGCTCCGAGTCACCCTGCTGCGGCTGCGGTGCCACGGTCGCGACGAGGTCGTCATCCAGGAAGGCCTTCGCGTAGCTGCGGCCGTCCGGAGTTGGCAGGTCCTCGTAGCGCCATCCGAACACGGCGGCGTAGAAGGACTTGGCGGCGGCCACGTCCGGCGTCTGGACGTCCGCCCAACAGAGCTCTCCGAGGCTGTACCCGCTGCGCTGAACCATGCGTCCGTACCTTTCGTTGGCTGGGTTTCCTTCAGCCTAATTCCTCTAGGCGCCGGCGTGCACGGCCCGCCCGGTGAAGGCGACGAGCCGCTCCAGGCTGCCGGCGGTCTCAGCCACCTGCTGGGCGGGAGCGAAGCTGCCGCCGGCCCGCACCTGCTCGCTGATGGTCTGCTGGGCGAGTACCTCCACATAGTCGGTCAGGGCGTCGGCAACGCTGAGGTCCTCGCCGAGCGCGTTGCTGAAGTCCCAGGCGTGAACCAGGAACTCCAGGTTGAGGATGGAGGCCACCATGGTGGCGGGCAGTTCTGCGAAGCCCATGTCCACCGTCCCTTCCAGCCCCCGCCGGTAGAAGGCTTCCAACACGGGCTGGGCGAGGTCGGCAATGCGGGCCTCGGGCGCCTTCGCGGCGTCGTCGGAGACCTGCACGCCGAGCGCCTGGCCGATGCCGCTGATGGAGCCGGCCACATGGTCCAGGAGCTGGCCGGCGTTGTAGTCGGCGCAGGGGGTCTGGGTTTCGAGGTCGGCCGGAGTGACGGAGCGCAGCACGCGCTGCAGCACTGCCAGGGTGGCATCCGCAGCAGTGAGCTCGTTGATCGGGTCCGGCGCCGCCGCCCACTCGTCAGCGCCGGCATCGCCTGCCGCGCCGGCCGCAACCAGCCGGTCCAGGTAGTGGTTCCACCCTTCGGCGTGGGCTGCTTCCTGCTGCTCGCCGAGGCCGGCATGGGTCAGGCGGACGGAAGTGCCGCCGTCGACCGGCTCAAGCATGAGGGACACCACCGAGTCCGACGGAGCCATCTCCTGGCTCTGCTCCCAGCCCCAGGTGAAGACGAGGCGCTTTCCGGGTTCAATTTCCGTAAACGTACCGGTGGCGTGGTGCCCGGGGGTGACGGTCCACCGGTATTCGCCGCCGACCCTCAGGTCGACGCGCGCGGCGACGGTCTGCCACCGGCGGAGCCGCTCCGGCTGCGTGATCAGCGCAAACGTCTGATCGAGGTCCAGCGGAACGAGTACGGTCTTGTCGAAAGTCATGATTTTTCCTTTGACGTGGGAAGTTCGGATTTGGAGAGTTCGTTGGCTTCTGCAACCAGCAGGTCCAGCTCATGGGTCCAGAACTGGTCAAATAACCGGCGGAGTTCGTTCATGCCCCTCGGATCGGGCCTGTAATAGCGGTTCCGGCCCTCCTTGCGCGCGGACACCAGCCCGGCCTGTTCGAGCAGGAGAAGGTGCTGCGAGATGGCGGATCTGCTCACGGTGAAGTCGCGCGCCAGTTCGGTCACGGTCTTCTCACCGCCCGCCAGCAGCTGCAGCAATCGGCGCCGGTTCGGCTCGGCCGCGATTTCGAGGGGATCTAGCACGGTTAATACGTTAGCGATGACTAACGCATTTGGTCAAGGCTTCCCCTGCAACGGATGCGGAAACACAAAAGGCCCGTTGGGCACGCCAAAGACTGGCGTGCCCAACGGGCCTGATAACTGTGGCGGCACCGGACCTACCCCTGCGGCCAAATCTCTGGCTATGACCCGATGTCCGGGTCAGGCAGGGAAACGGGCAACCCGAATGCGGGAAATACCCAGGAGGTGCACGACGGCGGCGTTCAGCCAACTGCCTTACGGCAGTTCAGCAGGAACGACTAACCGATACGACGGCTGTCTACCTCGTCGTCGTCTTCATCCAAATCGTCCGCGTACTTATCCACGTAGGCTGAATAGTCCGGCTCGACCGGTTCATTCGCGAAATGGCTCGTGGCACGACTTCCCGGACCCGTGAGCTCGCGCTGTAGGGCCGAATAATCAGTGTTCGGGGAGTAGTACTTGATGTCCCGAGCCTGCTTGGTAGCTTTTGCCTTTTGACGGCCGCGCCCCATGGCGTGACCCCCTTTTGTACTTGGACCGGAGGTGGTCACCTTTGGCGATCGGTGAGGCCCCGGAATGTTTGGTCAATTTGTCGTACCCCTAGATTACATGCTTTCGGCGGCATCTGCTTGCCACGCGGGCCGCCGGGGGCACCCGCAGCCCGCTTCTCCGCGGCAATCCGGGGCTCGCAGGGATTTTTTGTTCGATAGAGTCTCCTGAACGACTGAATTAAGCGGGCATGGGAATCCGGCAACCGGCCGCCAGGGCCACACCGCGGAAACGCATTGATACCGGATCCTCACCGCCGAGCGAACGCCAGGAAGGGGTGCCGCCCCCATATGAATGACAACGATCCCAGCCGCGACGGGGAACGCGGGCAGGTCCGCTCGCTCGCCGTGCAGCCCGGGCCGGCTGAGGCCAAATCAGCCGAGTCGAAACAAACCCAACCCGGTGTTGCCCGGCTCGAAAGCCTCCTCGGCTCGATCCGCTCCCGCCTCGCGCAGAGCGAGGTCCGGCAAACCCTGCTCAAGGCCGGTTTTGTCGTTGCGCTGCTTGTGGCGGGCGGCCTGCTCGTGTGGCTCCTGACGTCACTCCTCGCCAGTGCCACCATGCAGGCCGCCAACCGGCCCGAGGCAACGGCTGCGCAGGCCTCCCCCGCCCCGCCGGCGGTCTCACCCCGACCCAGCCTGCCCCTGGCCAACGTGGGCCCGCTGGACTTCCGGGTAGGCGACTGCTTCAAGGACTTCGACCCCGAGGCATCCAAGTCCACCGTGGTTGCGTGCACCTCCGACCATTCCGCCCAGCTGGTGGCGGTCACCCATTACGCTGACGGTGACGCCTACCCGGGCCGGGACGCCCTGAAGACAAGGGCCAGGGAGACCTGCCAGACGGCGGCCCTGACGGAAAAGTCCAACGCCTACAACCTGAACTACCGTCTCGCCTACCCGAGCACGGCCAGCTGGGCCAAGGGCGACCGCCGCGTGGACTGCTACGTCACCGCGTCGGGCAACGTCATCAAGGCAAGCCTGCTCCCGTAGCTCCCTGTTCCATTTAGCTCCCTGTTCCCGTCCCGCTAGTCCCGGCGGCGGACCGTGAGCCCGCTGCCCAGTCGAGCGCCGCCGTCGGGCCCGGACAGTGCTTCCAGGCCCTCGACGGTGAGTTCCCCAAGGTCCGCGGCGGTGTCCACCAGGACCGTGTCGCCGTCGGAGATTTCACCGGCCAGGATGGCCTTGGCCAGCCGGTCGCCGATTTCGCGCTGCACGAGGCGGCGCAGCGGCCGGGCGCCGTATGCCGGGTCGAAGCCGGACATCGCCAGCCAGGAGCGGGCGCCTTCGCTGACCTCGAGCGAGAGCCGCCGCTCGTGCAGGCGCTTGGTCAGCTCCGCCACCTGCAGCTCGACAATGCGGGCGAGCTCCTCGACGGACAGCGGATCGAACAGCACCACCTCGTCCAGCCGGTTCAGGAACTCCGGCTTGAAGGAGGCGTTCACCGTGGCCATCACCGCATTACGCTTGGCGTTCGCATCCAGCGTCGGGTCAACAAGGAACTGGCTGCCCAGGTTGGAGGTGAGCACCAGGATCACATTGCGGAAGTCCACGGTGCGGCCCTGGCCGTCAGTGAGGCGGCCGTCGTCGAGCACCTGCAGCAGGATGTCGAACACCTCGGGGTGGGCCTTCTCCACCTCGTCCAGCAGCACCACGGAGTACGGCCGGCGGCGGACGGCCTCGGTGAGCTGGCCGCCCTCCTCGTAGCCGACGTAGCCGGGAGGCGCGCCGACGAGGCGCGCCACCGAGTGCTTCTCGCTGTACTCGGACATGTCGATCCGCACCATGGCGCGCTCGTCGTCGAACAGGAAGTCCGCGAGCGCCTTGGCGAGCTCGGTTTTGCCGACGCCGGTGGGGCCGAGGAACAGGAAGGAACCGGTGGGCCGGTTGGGGTCGCTGATGCCGGCCCGGGCACGGCGCACGGCGTCGGACACGGCGGTGACGGCCTTGGACTGTCCGATCAGCCGCTTGCCAAGTTCCTCCTCCATGTGCAGCAGCTTCTGGCTTTCGCCCTGGAGCATCCGGCCGGCCGGGATGCCGGTCCACGCCGCGATGACCTCGGCGATGTCGTTGGCGGTGACATCCTCCGCCACCATCAGGGCGGACTTGTCGGCGACGGCGGCCTCGGCCTCGGCGGCGGCGTTCAGTTCGCGTTCCAGAGCCGGAATTTCGCCGTAGAGGATCCGGGATGCCGTCTCCAGGTCACCTTCGCGCTGCGCCTTGTCCGCGGTGGACCGCAGCTCATCCAGTTTTGCCTTCAGGTCGCCCACGCGGTTCAGGCCCGCCTTCTCGGCCTCCCAGCGGGCGTTCAGGCCGGCCAGTTGCTCCTTCTTATCCGCCATGTCGGCCCGCAGGGCGGCGAGGCGCTCAACGGACGCGGCGTCCGTCTCGCCCTGCAGGGCGAGCTCCTCCATGGTGAGCCGGTCGACTGCGCGCCGCAGCTGGTCGATCTCCTCCGGAGCGGAGTCGATCTCCATGCGCAGCCGGGAGGCCGCCTCGTCCACGAGGTCGATCGCCTTGTCCGGCAGTTGCCGGCCGGAAATGTAGCGGTTGGAAAGCGTCGCGGCAGCCACCAGCGCGGAGTCGGCGATGGCAACCTTGTGGTGGGCCTCATACCGCTCTTTGAGGCCGCGGAGGATGCCGATGGTGTCGTCCACGCTGGGCTCTCCGACGTACACCTGCTGGAAGCGGCGCTCCAGGGCGGGGTCCTTCTCGATGTTCTCGCGGTATTCGTCGAGGGTGGTGGCGCCGATCAGCCGCAGCTCACCCCGGGCCAGCATGGGCTTGAGCATGTTGCCGGCGTCCATGGCGCTTTCGCCGCTGGCCCCGGCTCCCACCACGGTGTGCAGCTCATCGATGAACGTGACAATCCGGCCTTCGGAGTTCTTGATCTCCTCCAGGACGGCCTTGAGCCGCTCCTCAAATTCGCCGCGGTACTTGGCGCCGGCCACCATGGAGGCCAGATCGAGGGCGATCAGGGTCTTGCCTCGAAGGCTTTCCGGCACGTCGCCGGCCACCATCCTCTGTGCCAGTCCCTCGACGACGGCGGTCTTGCCGACGCCCGGTTCGCCGATGAGCACGGGGTTGTTCTTAGTCCGGCGGCTGAGCACCTGCACGACGCGCCGGATTTCGCTGTCACGGCCGATGACCGGATCAAGCTTCCCCGAACGCGCCACCGCGGTGAGGTCGGTGCCGAACTTCTCCAGGGCCTGGAAGGTGTTTTCGGGATCGGGCGAGTTGACCTTTCTGTCGCCACGGACGCCCGGAAGGGCCGCCCCCAGCGCCTCATGGGACGCGCCGGCATCGCGCAGCAGCCTGCCCACGCCGTCGCTCCCTGCCGAGAGCCCCAGCAGGAGGTGCTCGGTGGAGACAAAGGAATCGCCCAGCTTGTCTGCCTCGTTCTGGGCGTTCTGGATCGCCTGCAGGGAAGGCCGGGACAGCTGGGCCTGCTGGACCGAGCTTCCGGACGTGGCAGGCAGCGCCTTGATGGCGGTACTGGCCTGGACGCTGACAGCATCCGGGTCCGCTCCGGTGGCGCGGAGGAGTGCGACGGCGACACCCTCCCGCTGATCCATCAGCGCCTTGAGCAGGTGGGCGGGTTCCACCTGCGGGTTACCGGCCGTGGAGGCGTTCATGGCGGCAGCCGATAGAGCCTCCTGGCTCTTGGTGGTGAATTTGACGTCCAAAGAGAGCTCCTTTCAAAGACGGTTTAGCTGAGTTGAGTCTACTACGCTCA
This sequence comes from Arthrobacter sp. BGA-UO-ETr-C19, assembly GCF_059568005.1. Taxonomy (NCBI): domain Bacteria; kingdom Bacillati; phylum Actinomycetota; class Actinomycetes; order Micrococcales; family Micrococcaceae; genus Arthrobacter; species Arthrobacter sp. BGA-UO-ETr-C19. The sequence continues at coordinate 168,947 of NZ_JCAQPC010000023.1, read as the reverse complement.
ACTTTGCTTTTCAGGTCTTCACGGCCAAGTTTTCCCACAGCGAAATGCCCACTGCCGGTCAGGCGAATTTTCGGTGAATGGTGGCCCTTGAACTGTATCGCCGCAGGCCGAATCACCCTAGGATCGACCTGTGGCTGCGAGGGTCACGCCCCACCGCTCCAGAGACAGGACCAGCAATGAAGAAGTTTGTTGTTCTTTACAACGCACCGCAGTCGGCACAGTCCCAGATGGCGGAGAGTTCCCCCGAGGCCGCGCAGGAGGGCATGAAGGCGTGGATGGAGTGGGCGTCCCGGGCCGGCAGTGGCATCGTGGACATGGGCCAGCCCCTGGGCGCCGGCAAGGAGGTCAGCCAGTCGGGCACCTCGGACACGAACACGAGCGTGGGTGGATACGGCATCCTGCAGGCCGAGGACATGGACGGCGCTTTAGCCCTGCTCGAGGGGCATCCGCACCTCATGATGCCCGGCGCCAGCATCCAGGTCTACGAGACCCTGGACCTGCCCGGGATGTAGCTCCTACGAGCCCTGAATTCCCGAGACGCTGGTGATCCAGGCGAGGTTGCGGACCACGGAGGCGTGGTCGTTGTAGTAGTCAGTGAAATTCGACGGGGTCCGGGCCGGCAGGATGTCCGAGGTGGACAGGACCCCTGCAAGTTTGCCGTTCACGATCAGCGGCCCTCCCGAGTCGCCACTGAGCGTGTGGCCGCTTTCCGACCGCGTTCGGACAGACGGGCCGCCATAGTTGTCCACGCCCTGCCAGACCACCGAGACGGCCGCCGCCTTGAGGTAGTAGGACATGGCGCCGGACCCCTCGGACTGATCGCCCCAGCCATAGACCGCCGCGCGCGTTCCCGTGGCAGGAAAGGAACTGGACAGGCCCACATAGGAGCCGAAATACGGCGTGGACAGCTTCAGCAGCAGGACATCCCCGGCCGGCGCCGCATAGCGCGCGGCAACCGAACGGACCGCACCTCCGGTTCCGAGGTAGCTGGTGCCCAGGCGGACCGACCTCAGGCTTGTGGAGTTGCAGTGCTTGGCCGTGATGACCCAGCTCGCGCCGATCTGGCTGCCGGTGCACCCCACGTTGGCCCCTGCGGAGTCGAAGGAAACTTGCGCCACAAAGGGGGCGGCTGAAACTGTGGAGGTACTGCCGCCGGCGATGTCCCTGCTGAAGGTGCCGTCACCGGAGGGGGCCGGCACGTCCTTGGCAGGCGCTTCTATGGCCGGGGCTACTTCCTTGGCAGGGGCGGCCTGGGCCGGCGGGCCGCAAAGAACGGGAGCCAGCAGCGTCGCGCTGGCCGCGGCCGTGGCCAGGATTTTCGCGATCTTCACCGGGGGGCTCCTTAGCGTTGGGTGCGAGAGGTCCGACTGCGAGCGTACGTGCCGTGACAAGATTTGTCATATTCATTACGATTACTGTCACCGCCCCCGGGTCCGGACCCATGTATGGCATGGGGGCGCTGCGGGCATTACCCTGAGGGCCTAGCAGTAAATACCGTTCACCAGCCTGCAGCGGCATCAGGCTCGGTTCCGTGATGTGAGGGATCATGCCTGGACTGTCGAAAAAGTGGACATGGTCCGGCATGGCTCCCGCCGTACTCTCACTGGCGCTGCTGCTCACCGCATGCCAACAGGGTCCGCCCCCGCCGCCGTCGGGAACGACGGTTTCGCCTGGCACATCCGGACCGCCGGCAACCGCGCCGCCCAGCACGGCAGAATCCACCTCGTCCGCCGGGCCATCCTCACCGACAGAGCCCGCCGCCGTCCATTTCACGGCCCAGGGCGACATCGGGCTGGGCACGGGCGCACGCAAAGTGCTTGACGCCATCAACGGCCTCCGTCCCGAGCTGAACCTGGCCCTCGGGGATTTCTCCTACGAGGCAGGGCGCGAGCAGGAATTCTGCGACATGGTCACCGGCAAGCTGGGCGCGGACTTTCCCTACCAGGTGGTCACGGGAAACCATGAGAGCGACGGCCACGACGGCGACATCGCCAACATCGTCAACTGCCTGCCCAACAAACTGCCGGGGCTCCAGGGCGAGTATGGAATCCAGTGGTACGCCGACTACCCGGAACGGGACCCGCTGGTGCGCTTCATTATGGTGTCCCCCGGCATCAAGTTCCACGACGGAAACACCCTGGACTACTCCAGGGGCAGCGAGCGCTGGGCGTGGACAGCGGCCGCCCTTGACGGCGCCAGGTCCAAGAAGATCCCGTGGACCGTCGTCGGCATGCACACACCGTGCCTCAGCGTGGGCAAGTACGACTGCCAGGCGGGGCGTGACTTCACCAACCTGCTCATCGAGAAGAAGGCGGACCTGGTGGTGACGGGCCACGACCACAACTACCAGCGGAGCCATCAGCTGGGCCGCGGCCAGGATTGCCCGGCGCTGGTGCCGGACAGCTTCTCCGGGGGCTGCCTCGCCGACTCGGACAACGCCATGGTCCAGGGCGCCGGAACGGTGTTCGCCACCGTGGGAACCGGCGGCGTGGGGCTCTATGAAGTCAACGACCAGGATCCCGAATCCCCCTACTTTGCTGCCTGGTCCGGGAAGAACCGCGACGCCGCCCTCGGCACCCTGGATGTGACGGCCACCGCGGACCGGCTCTCGGCGCGGTTCATTCCGGCGGACGGCTACACGTTCACGGACAGCTTCGAGGTCAAACGGAAGTAGCCGAGCCGGCAAACCGTCGCCCCTACGCCCGCCTCCAGATGGCAATCCAGTCCAGGTAGACATGCCCCGCCGTCTCTGGCTTGGGGCAGCCGAACAGGCAGGCCTCGGTCTGGAGAATGTAGTGCATCGGGATATTCGGCGTCCGCGAGGTTCCCGCGCCCAGCGAGCGTCCGTCGAGGAAAAACTCGACCCTGCCCGGGCCCCACTCCATCGTGGCCACGTGCCACTGGGTGAAGGTGGTGTCGGAGTAGATGATATCGGTGGCGTAGGGGTCGTTTCCCATCTTGTGCACGGCGCCGTAGAACTTCGTGGAGAGGTCCCCCTCGGGGAAATCGAGTTCGCCGTCGCGTGGCCAGATCCCGCTGTCCGGCCACAGCAGCCAGGCCGTTTTGAAGCCGCGTAACGGATCGGCCTTGAACCGTACCGAGAACCTCCCGTAGAGGAGACTGTTGTCCCGGTGCGGGTTGGTGCTGCTGTTTGGGATTTTGGGGGTGGGCGCCGCCCCCATCGAGACGCCGTTTTCCGTGTGCAGATACCAGTCCAGCATGCCGTTCTTCACGCTGAGCACCTTGGACGGGTAGTAGCCCGACTTCGCGCCCCGCTGCCCGGCCGTGTCCGGGGTTCCGTCCACATAACCGGCGCTCCACTTCGCAGCATAGGCAGGGCCCGGAAATCCGCCAACGGGCACGTTTCCCTTGTCGAAGTCCTCCCGGAACACCTGTGTCCACCCGTGCAGGTCACCCATGGGCAGCTGGTTCAGCTTAGGGTCAGCTGCCGGCACCTTCTCCGTCAGCGGTCTTGGTGAGGGTGGTGCCACCGGGGCGGCTGTTGAGGGCGGCGCGGCTACGGATGGCCCCGCCGCCGGGGCCGCGGCCCGCGATGGCTTGGGACGGGATGACGACGGCGAGGCGGGCTTGGCAGCGTCCGCCGCCGGGGACGAGGACGCAGGGGACCCGGCTGCTGACGCAGCGCCCGTTTCGGTGGCGGAGGGTTCGGCGGCGGGCACCCGGTCCGGCGGAAGCCGCTGCGCTTCCGTGGCCACCGTTCCGTACACCGTCAGCGCCGCTACCGCCGCGAGCACAGCCAGCCGCCCGGGGAGGCTGGGCATCGTGCGGCGCCCACGGTGCCTGCCGTGAGCTGAGTTAATCATGGGGCAAGTGTGGCAGCCGGGACTAATGCATCCAAGGATTCTGCGACCCCCAAAACTGGGGCGGTTTCAAGGGTTCCCAAGCTTTTTACAAGTTGGCGGGCCGAACATGATCCGAGGGGGAGTGCAAGCAAAGTTGCCAGTACCGCAGCAGCAGGCGCTTCAATTTCCCGTATCCAGCCGGGGAGGCTGCTCGGGAGGGGCATAGGCATACGACTCCGATGAGTGGTGAGGCTAGTGACCATCCCCATACAAGTTTCAACTGTTCGTGCACCAAATCCGGTACCGGTACCCCTGGCCTCCATCAGCGTGGTAATCCCCACCCTCAATGAAGCCATGAACCTCCCGTGGGTCCTTCGCCGCATGCCCTCGTATGTGGACGAGGTGGTGATCGTCGACGGCCGTTCCCTGGACAGCACGGTCGACGTGGCCCGGGCACTGCGCCTGGACGTCGTGGTGGTCTCCGAACCCCAGGCCGGAAAAGGCTTCGCAGTACGGGCCGGACTGGCCGCGGCATCCGGGGACATCATCGTCATGCTGGACGCCGACGGAAGCATGGATCCGCAGGAAATCGGCTGGTTCATCTCGCCGCTCCAGCATGAATTCGACTTCGTCAAGGGCTCGCGGTACGTCACGGGCGGAGGCTCCGAGGACATCACGCTGCTCCGCAGCGCCGGCAACCGCACCCTGACCCGCCTCGCCAACCTTGTCCTGCACAGCAACTATTCGGATCTTTGCTACGGCTACATCGCCATGCGGCGGGAGTGCCTGCAGATCCTCGAGCTGGAGTCTGAGGGGTTCGAGATTGAAACCGAACTGATCGTCCGTGCTTCCAGGGCGGGCCTGCGGATCGCCGAGGTGCCCAGCAACGAACTGACCCGGATCTCAGGCAACTCCAACCTTCATACCTTTCGCGACGGGTGGCGGGTACTGCGGACCCTGGCCCGTGAATGCGTGGGCTGGGAAGCACCCACGGCCGGCGCCCGGCCAGAGTCGCTCAGGCGCGTGAAATACAGGTACCCCAGCTTGACCCTCCCCCACATTCCGACGGATCCGGCAACCGTCCTTGGCCTGATAGCGGGTGATTACAGTGAACCACGGTGAAGGGCTCCCGGCCGTTTCGGTAGTGATCTGCTCCTACACGGAAGACCGGTGGGACAGGCTGATGGCCGCCGTCGAATCCGTCCGCGCCCAAACGGTACCGCCGCAGCAAACAATCGTGGTGGTCGACTACAACGTTGATCTCTACAAGCGGCTCATCTTCACGGTCGATGATGTCGTGATTTTGGAGAACACGGGTGCCAAAGGCCTCTCCGGAGCACGGAACACGGGGGCCGCGGCGGCAACTGCCGGCGTCGTTGCCTTCCTCGATGACGATGCCGTGGCGGCCCCGGACTGGCTGGAGCGGCTGACGGCCCTCTACGACGACCCCGACGTGCTGGCCGTGGGCGGACGCGTCCTGCCGGACTGGGAAACAAGCCGGCCGGCCCATTTCGGCGAGGAGCTGGACTGGATCATCGGCTGCACGCACCGCGGCATGCCCAAGGTGGCGGCCGAAGTGCGCAACGTCATCGGCGCCAACATGTCCTTCCGCTCCCAGGTCCTTGAGGTGGTGGGAGGTTTTAATACCTCCCTGGGCCGCCAGAACTCACTGCCCCTGGGCTGCGAGGAGACGGAGATCTGCATCAGGGCGGCCATCGGTTCGCCCGGTGGCCGAGTGGTGTACGAACCGGCGGCACTGGTGAACCACTACGTTCCCGCCCAGCGGGGCACGCTGGGCTACATGCTGCGGCGCGCCTGGTCAGAGGGGATATCAAAAGCCCTGGTCAGCAAGATCGTCGGCCACAAGCGCGCCCTGGGGCCGGAGCGCCGGTACGTCCGCAGCGTGCTGCCGCGTGCCGTGGCGGCGGGGATAGCAGGCAGGATCCGGGGAACGGACCCCGCCGGCCTGCGACGCGCACTGGCCACGGTGGCCGTGCTGGCCGTAACTACCTGCGGGTACATCCGGGGACGCCGCCTGCCCCTTGATCCGGCGGACGCGGGACTCGCGCCGCACGAGCCACACGCCAGCTGGAGGGAAGTCAAATGATCCGGATGTACCAGCAGTACACGCCTGACTCTTTGGTCAGCACCGCCGATACCACTGGAGGGTACGGGGCATGAGCCAGTCCGAAAAAGACGTCCTGCGGGATTCTCTCCCGTCCACCGGCGCCAGCTTCGATGTCCACGGCCTCGTGGGCATCGATGTTGCCCCCGGTACCCCCGGCGAAGCGCAGCTGCGCGACATGCTCGCTCCGTTCCTGGGACCGTCGCGGGCACCGCTGCGGCTGAGCGTCAGCGCGGAAACAACGGAGGTGGCGGAACAGTCGCACGCCGAGGACGCCTACCGCTTCACGCCCGAGTCGCTCTACATTCCCGCGGACCGCGTCCAGGTCCAGGAAACCCGCGACGGCTACTCCGTCCAGGGCCGTGGCGAACTGCTGACCGCCGTCATCCCCCTGCTGGACCGGCTCTGCATCCGGCAGAACGCCGCCATGATCCACGCCGCGGTGGTCGACTTCCGCGGCTCGGGAGTCCTCCTTCCCGCCTGGGGCGGCGTGGGCAAGACCAGCACGGTCGCGAAACTCGTGGCCATGCCCGGCGTTCGCTTCATGGCCGATGACTGGGCCTTCCTGGATGCCGACGGCATGCTCATGGGCTACGCGAAGCCGATGTTCCTCAAGCCGCACCACCGCAGGATCTACCCCGAGGTGTTCAGCGGTGCCCGCAAGCCGCTCGCCCCGGGCTGGCTCACGAATTCGGTGGCCCACCTCGCCACGGCCGTGCACCCGGTGATCGTCCGCTACCCGAAGACCGCCGCCTTCACGCGCCGCTGGTCCCCGGAGCACCGGATGGTCCATCCCGAGATGGTCTTCGGGCAGGAGGGCATCTCGTCGGCGGCGCTCACCCGCCTGGCCATCTTCCTCGAACGCTATGACGGGTCCGAAGCCCGGCTGGAGACCCGAAGCCGCGAATGGATGACATCCCGCATCGTCGGGAACTTCCATTCGGAGCTCCCACTGGTGTCACGTCGGCTGATCGAGGCCCTGGGTGCGACCGGCCTCGTTCCGCTGGAGGAGTTCTTCAGCCAGAAGGCGGCAGTGGTGCGCCGGGCCCTGGACGACGTGCCCTGCTCCCTGCTCCGGATACCCGCCTCGTGGTCCGCCGACCGGACGTCCGACTACGTTGCCGGCCTGATCAACTCCAAGCTGGCCGAGTGACGTGGGCGCGCATGTGAGCGACCTCGAGGTGTCCGTGGTGGTTCCTGCGCGCAATGCAGCCCGCTGGCTGGGCGAATGCCTCGAGTCCATCCGCGCCGAAAGGCCGCGGGAGATCATCGTGGTGGACGGCTGTTCCACGGACAACACGGTGGAGATCGCGCTGTCCATGGGCGCCCGCGTCATCTCGGACGAGGGCCGCGGCCTGCCGGCAGCGCGGATGCTCGGCGCCGAGAACGCCTGCTCCGACCTGGTTGCCCTGATCGATGCCGACGTCGTCCTGCCGCCGGGCGCCCTGGGCGGGCTCCTGGACGAATTTAAGGCCTGCGGCTACGACGGCCTGCAGTTCGGTCTGGTCAGTGAAGCGGACGGCCCCGGGTACTGGGGCGCGGCCTTGACCTGGCACCACATCCACAGCCGGGTCCGTTCGTGGTTCGGCGTGTGCGCCACCCTCATGTTCCGAAAAGTCCTGCTGTCCGTGGCGTTCGATGACACCTTCCGCTCGGGTGAGGACATCGAGCTCAGGATCAGGCTCGAAGAGGGCGGCTACCGGCTTGGCGTTTCCAGCACCACCGCGGTGCGGCACCGGTTCATGGACACGTTCGACGCCGCCCGCGACAAGTGGCTCCAGGACGGCGCCGGGCTGGCCCGCACGGCCCGCAAGCACCCCGGCCGTGCCGGATGGCTTGTGCTGCTGCCGCTGCTGGCGACCATCCGCGGCGTCGGCATGTCGTTGCTGCATGCGCCCCGGTTCCTGGCGTACTGGGCCTGCTTCCTCGTCTACAACTACAGGTCGATGTTCGGCGAACTTATGCGTCCGCCCGGCACCGGGCTGTCCGTGAGCGGGAACGCGGCCTGGCTGACCGCCGCCCGGGTGGCCCCGATGGCCACCGGCTTCGTGTTCTGGGCGATGGCCGCGATCATGCTCCCGCCCGCGCAACTCGGCATGGGTTCCGCAGTGGTGGCCGCAGCGCTCCTGACCGTGCAGCTGGGGATGTTGGGAGTGGGGCCGGCCACTTTGACCCTGCTCCCCGAACAGTCCGACGGCGGCCGCCGGCTGGTTGCCAGCAGCCTCCTCACCGTCGGGGTTTCCACAGTGATTTTGTCCGGTGCCGTGGTAGCGGTAACCTCCTGGGTGGGGTCCGGCGTCGGCCTGGCCTGGAACGATCCCGTCATGACCGGATTGTTCGCCGTTACGGCCCTATTTGCCGCGGCCGCGTACCAGCTGGACCATGTGGGCGTGGCACAGGAACGCTCCGACCGTGCCCTGGTTAGGAGCCTTACCCAGAGCGTCGTGCAGCTGGCTGTGCTGGCCTTTGCCCTCGCAGGCGGAATCCGGGAAATGGCAGTGGTGGTCGGGGCGGTGGCCGCCGGAGCCCTTGCCAGCGTGGTCCTCGGGCTCCGCCAGCTCCACCGCGCCAAGGTGTCACCCGACTGGAAGCACGGGCTCCGCGTCGGACCGGCCCTGCGGCTGCTGAAGCCCGGCCTGCCGAACCATGCGCTGATGCTCGCCGACCGCGCCCCCGGCTACGTCCTGCCGCTGATCGTGGCCGCTGTCCTCGGCCCGGCGGCAACGGCGTCCTGGTACATGGTATGGATGATGGCGGCAGCGGTCTTCTTTGTGCCCCAATCCGCCGGACTCTCGCTCCAGACCGCACTGGCCGGCGGCAGGTCACGTCCCGGGCTGGTCTCGTCGGCGCTCAAGGCCAGCCTCGCCTTCACTCTGGCCGCCATTGTGCTACTGCTGGCCGCCGGCCCTTTCCTTCTTCGTTTCCTTGGCCCGGAGTATGCCGCGGCCGCCATCCTGATTCCCGTCCTGGTGCCGGCCGTGCTGCTCGGCTGCGTCACCCAGGTCTACTTCGGCCTGTGCCGCGCCCGGGGCCGGCTCGCCGAAGCTACGGCGGTGGCGGTGTCCGCAGCCGTCCTCATCGTGGCCCCGGCCGCCTTCACCGCCCAACAGTTCGGCCTCACCGGCGTCTCGGCCCTCTGGTCCGCCGCCCAGGCCGCCGCAGCCCTGGTAGCCGTCTGGCGCCTTCGGATGCTGACCTCCGCAATGCCCGCCGCTGGACCGGTCCAGGTTGCATCAGCGGTCTTTAACCAGCCGACGGAAATCGAGAAGCCATGACACCTGAACCCACGTCCACAGCACCGACGGCGCCACCGTCACCGGCCCCACCGACGCCGGCGCCGCCCTCGCATGCCCCGCACCGGCACGTCGAGCCGAAGCACGGCGAAACCCAGCACGGCAGCGGCCACCACGACGCTAAACACGGTGACACCAAGCACGATGGGCACGCCGAAACCAAGCACAGTGGTGCCAGGCACGGCGGGACGGAACCGCCCGCCGTCGTACATCACGGCCCCACACCACCTTGGAAGCTGGTCACGCTGGCTGCCTTGGCGGTCGCGGCGCTTACCCTCGGGATCTGGAGCCTGCTCACCGTAGATCCTGCCCGGATTGGCGGGACGGGGCTCGTGGAGGCGGTACCGCCGGCCTTCTTCATTGCCGTCCTCCTCAGCCTGACCGGGTTCGTGGCAACGCTTAACCTGCGCCGACACACCCCGGCGCTGCTGGCCACCCAGGTGCTGGTCCTCGTGGTGATCCTGCACGCCGCCGACCCCATCGTCCACGGCCTGCCCCGGCTGACGGCCAGTTACCGCCACCTTGGCGTCGCCGACTACATTGCCAGCTCCGGGCAGCTGGACACGAACCTCGACGCCTACTTCAACTGGCCCGGATTCTTTTCTTTTCTGGGGCTGCTGTCCGGTGCCACCGGCGTCAGGGACCTGATGGGCATCGCCACATGGGCACCCCTTGGAATGAACCTGCTGCTGCTGGCGCCGCTCCTGGCCCTGGCCAGGAGGCTTACCTCCCGCCCCCGGCAGGCATGGGCCGGCGTCTGGCTCTTCTATCTGGCCAGCTGGGTGGGGCAGGACTACCTCGCGCCGCAGGCCTACGCCTTCCTGCTCCTGGTCACGCTGGTCGCATGCCTGCTGAGCGCCTTCAGCGGCTGGGCCTGGCCGACCGGCAGCAACCGCTTCACGAGGTTCCTGGCCCACCACGTGACCAGGCTTGATCCGACTGTCCCGCACCAGGGGATGTCCAGCCCTCCGCCGGTGGACACCGCAATCCTGCTGGTCATCAGCGCCGGCCTCCTCGTGGCCATGACGGCCTCGCACCAGCTCACGCCCTTCGCGGCCATCCCGATCCTCACCGTGTTCCTCCTGAGCGGCCGGCTCCGGATGCCGTCCCTGCCGATCCTTGCAGTGGTACTGGCGTCCGGGTGGCTCGTGTTTGTGGCGAGCGACTTCTTTGACGGCCACCTGGCCCAGCTGTTCGGATCGTTCGGCGACGTCGAGGCCCACACCCTCGGGGTCATGACGCAGAGGGTTGGCGGCAGCGACCCCCACGTGCTGGTGGTTTACACCCGGCTGGCCGAAGTGGCCCTGGTTTGGCTTCTGGCCGCATTCGGGGCTTTTCTGGCGCACCGGCGGCGCACAGCCTGGCTTACCGCGGCGCTCGGGGCACTTGCTCCGCTCACCCTCATTCCCGGCCAGCCCTACGGCGGCGAACTGCTGATCCGCCTGTACCTGTTCAGCCTGCCGTTCGCAGCCTGCCTCGCCGTACTGACGCTCCTGCCGGACCGTCCCGGCGGTCCCGGCTGGCGCCGTGCATTTGCGCTGCTGGTGATGGGAGCCGTCCTGGCATCCGCCACCGTCGTCAGCCGGTACGGCAACGACAGCATGGAGAAGTTCGCGCCGGACGAAATCGCACTGGTCAACCAGCTCTACGCGACGGCCCCGCAGGGATCTGTCCTCATTGAGGTGGTGCACGACACTCCATGGAAGTTCCAGAAGTACGCGGACTACGACTACCGCGCCCTGCTTCTGGCCGAGCCGAGGCCCGGCGCGGAACCGCTGACCTGCGATCCGGCCAACAGGATCGCCCAGCAGTCAGGTGCCTACCTGATCGTCACCACAAGCCAGAAGCGGGCCGCGGACCTTCTCGAAACAACACCCCCGGGGGATCTTGACCGCTTTATCGCCACCTGTGGCAGTTCGCCGGGCTGGTCGAAGTTGTTTGAGAACGCCGGTGGGGTGGTCTTCCACATTCAAGGAGCAGGCAATGGCAATTGAACGTAAACACATCGCATGGGTGGTGGCCGCCGTTGCAGTTGCCGCGGTGCCGCTGGCATTTTTCGGTCCGGAGGGACTGCGGATGGTGGTCATCGGCCTTCTGATGCTCGCCGGCCCGGGAACGGCCCTGGTGCTCTATATTCGGCTCGGCTCGTCAGGCACTGACGACGCCGACGGCGCCGGCGCCCACCGCTCGGCCGCGCAGAGCACCCTTCCGCTGGCCATCTCCATCGCCGTGGCGTCAAGCCTGGCCCTCTCCACGATTGTCGCGACGGCCATGGTCTTTGCCCGGATGTGGGCGCCGCCCGTGGCAGTGCTCGTGCTGTCACTGGTCACCCTCCTCCTGCTGGTCCTGGGAGCCAAGAGGTCCACGGTCTCCGCGGCAGGTGCGTCATGATCGTCTTTTTGGCTGGCTTTGCCACCGTCGTGGCAGTGGTCACGTGTGATGCCTTGCGCATAGTTCGGCCGGATGCCCCCCTGCCGAAAGCTGCGGTGTACGCCGCAGCGGCTCTCCTTTCCCTAATCTGCGTTTCGCTTCTGACCAGGCTCATCCAACTGCTCTGACGGCGTTTCGCTCCTGGCGCGGCCTGTCCGCCGCTGGACCGGGACCGGCACATGATGCCGGCGACCCCTGAACCGAACACGATAGTGAGGACTACCAAATGAGCAAGCTGAAGAAACTGGGCACCCTGGGCACCGTCGGCGTCCTGATGACGGGCGGGCTGATCCTCGGATCGTCCCCGGTGGCCAATGCTGTGACCTGCAGCAATTCCAAGACACTGCCAACAAACTCGCTGACCGGCACCTCCGTGGCTGCCACGAGCTTCGAGGCGGCGTCCTTCACACCGTTCGTCCCCTCGACGGCGACCACCGGAGCCGCGACGATCAGCACGTCGCAGCGCCGGACGGGCACCTGCTCCGCGAAGTTGCACGTGACCGCTGACTCCGGCTCGGTGGCGAAGATGTCGGTCTCCTTGGGCTCCACCCCCGCTAAGAAGGCTAATGCCGATGGCTGGTTCAACATCACCACGGCGGGTGTCACAGGGAACGATGTCCCGTACCTGCGGTTCTTCTCGAACGGCACGCGGATCGCGGACATCTACCGCTACAACAGCAACGGCCAGCTGTGGCTGCGCATCACGGCGCCGAACGGCACGTTCTCCTACACCAAGCTGAAGTCCTCCAGCATCCCGCTGAGCACCTGGCACCGCGCCCAGATGGAGGTCACGGCCAACGGCAGTGCCTCCACCATCAAGGTGTGGTTTGACGGAGCACTGGAGTTCTCCAGCAGCGCGGTGAACCTCGGCGTCTCAAGCCTGACGCATGTGCAGCTTGGGGCGGAGCACTCCCGCCAGATGGGTGACGAATACATCGACGACGTCATCGTCAAGAAGACGTCGTAGCTGCAGCGGGTTCGCCCTATTACGGCACGGCAGGCGGTGGCCGGTAGTACGCCTGCCGTGCCGTGCTGCGCGGGCGCGGACTCGTGCTGCGCGGGCGCGGACTCGTGCGGGCACCGACTAGACTCTCCCCCATGGCCGTCTACCTCGATCCGCCGCTCTGGCCTGCCCACGAAACTCTGTTTTCGCACCTGATTTCGGACACCTCCCTGGTGGAACTGCACGCGTTTGCAGCCGCCGCGGGCATCCCGGAGCGGGCATTCGACGGCGACCACTACGACGTCCCGCAGCGCCGCTATGACGATCTGGTGGCTGCCGGCGCCATTGAAGTGGAGGCCCGGGTCCTGGTCCGTAAACTGATCGCCAGCGGGCTCCGGATCCCGGCCCGCAGCCGCACGAAGTCCCTCAAGACTCCCTTGCTCAACCGCTGGAACATGGTGATGCCAGGCCAGGACGCCCTGTTCCTGGACCTGCTGGACCGCTGGAGCGAGAGCCACCGCAGGTACCACGGCTGCACCCACCTGCTCGCCGTGCTGGAAGCCCTGGACCTGCTCACCGCACCCGCCCGGCCGCCGCGCACCGTCCTGCTGGCGGCTTGGTTCCACGACGCCGTCTACCGGGGAGTCGCCGGCCAGGACGAGGAGGAATCCGCCCGGCTCGCCGAACTTAGACTCGGCCAGGCCGGCCTCCCGGATGGCGACGTGGAAGAGGTGGCGCGGCTGGTCCGGCTCACCTCGGATCACCGGCCGGCGGAAGGGGACGACGACGGCGCCCTCCTCTGCGACGCCGACCTGTCAGTTTTGGGCGGGGAACCGGAGCCCTACGCCCGATATGTGGCTGCCGTCCGGGAAGATTATGCGCACATTGGCGACGCCGATTTCGCGGCCGGGAGGGCCGACGTCGTCCGCCAGTTACTGGCACTGGACCCGCTCTTCCATACCGAGCGGGCCCGAAAGCTGTGGCTGGACGCCGCACGGCGGAACCTGCAGGGCGAACTGGCCCGACCGGCGCCTCGCCTGAACTGACAGGCCGGTTGAACTGACAGGCCGGTGCGGGGTCAGCGGTAGGCGGTGATGAACGGCCTGTCCGTGGGCACGATCTGCTTGCCCAGCGGCATCAGCGAAACCGGGATCAGCTTCAGGTTGGCAATGGCCAGCGGGATGCCGATGATGGTCAGGGCCATAGCGATTGCCGTGACCACGTGCCCGATCGCGATCCAGATGCCGGCCACCAGCAGCCAGATAACGTTGCCGAGCAGTGCAAAGACGCCGTTTCCGCCCGGCTTATCCACCACCATCCGCCCAAAGGGCCACAAGGTGTAGGACGCGATCCGGAAGGAGGCGATGCCCCAGGGGATGGTCACGATGAGCAGGCAGCAGATGATCCCGGCCGCGAAGTAGCCGAGCGCCAGCCAGAAACCGCCGAAAACCAGCCAGATGATGTTCAGGAGTGTCTTCATCCGTCCATTCTGCCGCTCGCGGAGCCTGGATGGCCTCGGGACCTGCCCTGATTTAACCCTTAACTTGGGCGCTGCGAACTTTCACCTTTGGCAACATCCACACTTTGGCCAAGGCGGGGGACCCCGGCAGCCGCGACCAGCAGCGCCAGGAGCCCAAGGCCCAGCGGCAGCGAGGCGGCGGTGGCCACGGCTCCCACCAGAAGGGGGCCGCCGGCGTCGCCGAGTTCGCGTCCCAGCTCGGCCGACCCCATGGTCCGTCCCATCCTGTCCTTCGGCGTGCTGTCCGCCAAATGTGCAAAGCCCAGCGGCGTGGCCGCGCCCACGCCGGCGCCAATGACCGCCGCGGCGATGAAGATGGTGACCGGCCCCGGGGCGATGGCCACCAGGGCCACCCCCGCGGCGGTGAGCAGCAGGCCCGCGCGCATCCCGCCGGCGTCGCCGATGCGGTGCATGTCGCGCATCGCTCCGATCCGCGGCTGGACCAGCAGGGAGGCGACGGCCAGCACACTGACGGCGGCCGTACCGGCCACCGGATCCAGGCCGTGCTGCACCGCAAGGGCCGGGAGGAAGCCGATGGCCGCCCCCATGGCCGCCATCGATGCTGCCAGCACCAGGGTGGGCACCAGGAACCTGCGCTCGGCGACCTGCCGGGCCAGGTCCAGAACGGTGTACCGCTGGCGCGGGAGCGGCGGCAGGTGCGGCACGGCCAAAAGGACCCACAGGGCGGTGGCTGCGGCCAGCACCGACAGGGCCCCGAACAGCAGCGCAAAGCCGCCGGCGGCGATCAGCGCCGCGCCGAGCAGCGGGCCGACCACATACCCGAGGCTCTTCCAGGACCCGTACCTGCCGAAGAAGGTCCCGGCATTCTTCCCTGCCGACAGCCTGGCCACCATCGCCGAGGACGCCGGGGAGAACGCCGAGGCCGCGGCGCCCTGGCCCAGCCGGGCAAGGCCCAGCAGCAGCGGATCGGCCGCCCAGAGTCCGATCAGGGACAGGACGGCGAAGCCGATGAGGCCGCCGACGATGACCGGCTTGGCGCCGATCAGGTCGCTCAACGCGCCAAAGACGGGCTTGAGGAACACCTCGGAGATGTCGTAGACGGCCAGCAGGATGCCCAGGTTCAGCAGGGTCAGTCCGATGTTTCCGCTCTGGGCGCCCATGCCGGCGGCAATGCTGTGCGCGCCGAACGCGGTCACGAACCCGGCAGCGTAGAGGGGTGCCGCGGGTGTCGGGGCGCGCGTCGCCTGAGTCACGGGACTGTGAATGCCGGGGTCACGGGGCGGTCAGCCTTTGGCTGCCGACACGAACGCCCTGATCTTGGCCAGGTCCTTCACTCCCCTGCTTTGTTCGACGCCGGAGGAGACATCCACGCCCCACGCCCCCGCATCCCGGGCGGCCTGGGACACGTTGGCGGAATCAAGGCCACCGGCCAGGAGCCACTGCCGTCCCTCGAGGCCCTTGGCGCGGACGGAGCCGTAGTCCCAGGCCTCGCCGGAACCGGGAACTGCGGCGTCGATGAGGAGCAGCTCTTCTCCCCAATCGGCGAACGTGTCCGGTGCGGCGCCCATGGTGACGGCGCGGATCACTTTCATGCCGGCGTCGTGCACCGTTTTTACGTCGTCCGGGGTGCGCTCACCGTGAAGCTGGATCCAGCTCAGCCCGGCCGCGCGGGCGATGGCCACGGCGTCCACTGCCGGTTCGGCACGGAACACCCCGACGGCGGCCACACCGTCGGGCACCGCCCCCACGAGCTTGGTGACCTGCGCAGGCGACACCGCCCGGGGGCTGGCCGTCAGCACGAAGCCCACGGCGTCCGCTCCGGCCTCCACGGCCTCCCGGATTGATTCAGGCGTGCTCAGGCCGCAGACTTTGACGAACATTTACCGGCTCCTTGTAGTTATACGCGTCGCCCACAGCCGCAGCGATCCGTCGCCGACTTTACGCGGGGAGGGAGGGCGCGGGCAACGCCCGGATAGGCTGGACTGATGCAGATCATCCGCTTCGCCGACCTCAAACCCCAGCCCTGGCGCAACGGCGGCGGGGTCACACGGGAATTGGCCAGCCATCGCGGCGCGGCTTCATCAGGGGCCGCCTCATCAGCAGACGGGGCGTGGGACTGGCGGGTCAGCATCGCCGACGTCACCAGCGCCGGGGAATATTCCACCTTTCCCGGCATGGAACGTGTGCTGACGGTCGTCGAGGGCGAACTGCTGCTGCTGGCCGTGGACGGGACCGAGCACCCGCTCGAAAAGTACCGGCCCTTCCGGTTCCCCGGCGGCGCGGCTTCCTCCTCCGCCCTGCCCACCGGGGACATCCGCAACCTCAACGTCATCGCCCGGGACGGGGCCTTCAAGGCGTACACCTCGATCGTGGAGCTGTCCAAGAAGCGCGCGCATCCGGTGTTCAAGGGCCAGCTGGGCATCCTGCTGCAGGGACAGGCCGCGGCCAATGTGGAGCAGGACAGCGCCCCCGTGCCACTCGGCCGCTACGACGCGGTGGTGGGTTCGGACAGCCAAACGCCGGAAATCCTGGGCCGCGGCTTTCTGGCCGTGGTCTCCATCGATCCGGTGACCGGCTAAGCGGCTCTGGTCGCGGCCGGTGCCGGAACCTAGACTCGGTGCCATGACCAAGTCAAAGTTCAGTGATCTCCTGCTGCTCCAGATCGGCAACGAATTCGCGGCCTCCCAGCAGTACGTTGCCGTGGCGGTCTGGTTCGCCAACCAGGACCTGCCCCAGTTGGCCAAGTACTTCTACCGGCAGTCGGTGGAGGAACGCAACCACGCCATGATGATGGTCCAGTACATGGTGGACCGCGGCGTGTCCGTCCCTATCCCTGGTGTTCCGGCCGTCCGAAATGACTTCGCCTCCGTCACCGACCCGCTCGCGCTCGCGCTGCAGCAGGAGAAGGAAGTCACCCGCAGCATCGAAAGCCTGTTCCGCGCGGCCAGGGCCGAGGACGACGCACTCGGCGAGCAGTTCATGCTCTGGTTCCTCAAGGAGCAGGTGGAGGAGGTCGCCTCGATGACCACGCTCCTGAACATCGCCGAACGGGCCGACAACAGCTTCGACATCGAGAACTTCGTCGCCCGGGAAACCATCGGCGATGCCGGCCGCGGCACCGGAGCACCGGAAGCGGCCGGCGGCGCCCTCTGACCTGGCTGCCCTGTCGCAGCAGCCCCCGGCTTCATCCAACGGTGAGATTTGCCACCAACGCTGGCCGCCGCCGTCGGGCGTTGCTAGGGTAAATGCCAAGGTCCCCCACCCCGGACCTCCGGACGACGGTTCAGTACCCGGTGCGCGACAAGACTGGCCAAAGGATCTGTCATGTCGTGGTTCATCCTCATTCTTTCCGGCGCCCTCGAGGCGGTGTGGGCGGCAGCGTTGCACCGCGCTTCCCAGTCCTCGGGCCGCCGCCGGGTCGCCGCAGGGGCCCTCTTCCTCATCGCGGTGCTGGCCAGCACAGCAGGCCTCGGCATCGCCATGCAGTCCATTCCCACCGGCACCGCGTACGCGGTGTGGGTCGGCGTGGGCGTGGTGCTGACGTCCGCCTACGCGATCGTGGCCAAAGTTGAACGGCCGACGGCGGCGCGGCTGCTGCTGCTCGCCGGCATCGCTGCCTGCGTGGTTGGCCTGAAGGCGGTGGCGTGATGCTCGCGAAGCCTGCCGCGGCCTGGATGATCCTGCTCGCCTCCGCCGTCCTGGAAGCTGTCTGGGCTACGGCGCTGGGCCTGTCCGACGGCCTGACCCGGCCACTGCCTACCGTTGTTTTCGTGGTGACGGCCGCTCTCAGCATGCAGGGCCTGGGCATGGCGGTGAAGCACATCCCGCTCGGCACCGCCTACGCCGTCTGGGTGGGAATCGGCGCGGCGCTGACGGTCGGCTGGGCCATGGCCACCGGCGTCGAGCCCTTCAGCCTCCTGAAGGTGCTGTTCATCGGGGGGATTGTGGGATGCGCGGCCGGGCTCAAGATGCTGCCGGCGGGCCGTGCCCGTCGGCGCGGGGCTGATCCGGCTCCCTAGGCTGGGCACCTCCCTAGACTGGGGGCTCCTCCCTAGACTGGGCTCATGGACACGCTCATTCACTCACTTCGGGACATCACCATCCGCCGGATCTCGGTCAGCGAGATGGACAACAACGTGTATCTGCTGACGGCAAAGGGGTCCGGAGCGCAGCTGCTGATTGACGCCGCGGATGACCTGCCGGCGATCCAGGGCCTGCTGGCGGACGCCGCGGCGGACACGTCCGGCGAGCCGAAGCTGGCACTCATCGCCACCACGCACCAGCACTGGGACCACGTGCGCGCCCTGCCGGGCCTCGTCGAAGCCACCGGAGCCAGGACCGCTGCCGGCACCGACGACGCCCCGGAGCTGCCCGTGACGGTGAACGTGCCGCTGGACCACGGCGACGTGGGGAACTTCGACGGGTTCGACGTCACGGCCGTCCACCTGCGAGGCCACACCCCCGGTTCAGTGGCGCTGGTCTATCAGGATCCGGAGGGACCGGCCCACATCTTTTCCGGCGACTCACTGTTCCCCGGCGGCGTGGGCAACACCCAGAAGGACCCGGAGCGGTTCAACCAGCTGATCGCCGACGTCACCGAGCGGATCTTCGACGTCTACCCGGACGATACCGTGGTGCACCCGGGCCACGGCAAGCCCACCACGCTCGGCGCAGAGCGCCCGCACCTTGAGGAGTGGCGCGCCCGCGGCTGGTAGTCCCCGCCGGCCCCTCGCCTCGCAAGCTCGGCCAGCGAACCCTGCCGGCGTGGGCCCGCCGACGCTTCTTGCGCTACGCAAAATGCCGTGCGTTGCGGGAATTCCCGCAGCGCACGGCATTTTGCGTGTCGACAGCTATCTAGCGTGTCGCCAGGACCTTAGCGGCCGCGGCGCTCGTTCGACGCCGGGGCCGACGCGCGGCGCGGGGCCTTCCGGGCCGGACGGCCGTCACCGGAGCGGCCGCTGCCGCCCGCGGAGGATCCGCCGGAGAAGGAGCCGCCCGACGTGCCGCCGGTGGTGGAGGACCAAACGGCCTTGGAGCCGCCGGTCTTGCCGGCCGCTGCCCGCTGGCCGGTGGCCGGACGTCCGCTGCGCTGGCCTCCGGTGCTCGGGCGGCCGGTGCCGCCACGGGGAGCCTCGCTGCGGGTGAAGCGGGAATCGCCCCGGCCCTCCGCCGCACGCCCATCCGAACCGCGGCCGGCCGACGAACGGCCGCCAGCCGCAGGGACGTCGTTGCGGTGCGTGCTGGCGGCGGTCCCGCGGCCACGGGCGTTGCGGCGGGCTGCAGCTGCCGCAGTGGCGCGGTCCTCGTTCTGCTCTGCTACGCGCTCTACAGCGTCGCGGGCAGCGGCGCGGCCCTCGTAGGCCGCCGCACGGCGTTCGGCGCGGGGCAGATCCGTGCGGGGAGCCTCGGCGGAAACCCGTCCGCGGCCGCCACGCCCGCCGCGGCCACCGGCCGTGGGTGATGCCTGGCGGCGCGCGCGCTTGCGCTCAGCGTTGGCTCCGGTAGAGGTGCCGCCGCCCTGGTTGGCCTTCGCGGCGAGCAGCGCGGCGCGGGTCCGGGGGTCGACCTTGTCGGCGATCTCGCCCACCAGATCGGCAACGATAGGCGAGCTGGCGGTGACCCGCTCGAAGCTGACGTCGACGCCCGCAGCCTTCATGAGCTTCCTGACGTCCGTCTGCTGCTCGGGCAGGGTCAGCGTGACCACGGTGCCGTCGGAGCCGGCACGGGCGGTACGGCCGGAGCGGTGCAGGTACGCCTTGTGCTCGGTGGGCGGGTCGACGTGGATGACGAGTTCGACGTCGTCGACGTGCACACCGCGGGCGGCGACGTCGGTGGCCACCAGGACGCGGACCTCACCGGAGGAGAACTCGGCGAGGTTGCGGTCGCGGGCGTTCTGCGAGAGGTTGCCGTGCAGGTCGACGGCGGGGATCCCGGCGTCGGTCAGGGTCTTGGCCAGCTTGCGGGCGTGGTGCTTGGTCCGCATGAACAGCACACGGCGGCCGGCGCCGGAGGCCAGTTCAACGATCAGCTGCTTCTTGACGGTCTGGTCGTTGACTACCAGCACGTGGTGCTCCATGGTGGTCACCGCGGCCTGCGGATCGTCCACGGAGTGGGTCAGCGGGTTGGACAGGTAGCGCTGGACGATCTTGTCCACGCCGTTGTCCAGGGTGGCGGAGAACAGCAGGCGCTGGCCCTGGCTCGGGGTCATGTCCATGAGCTTCTTGACCACGGGCAGGAAGCCGAGGTCGGCCATGTGGTCGGCCTCGTCCAGCACGGTCACCTCGACGGCCTCGAGGGTCAGGATGCGCTGGCGGATCAGGTCCTCCAGCCGGCCCGGGCAGGCGATGACGATGTCGACGCCGGCGCGCAGCGCCTTCTCCTGGCGCGCCTGGGAGATGCCGCCGTAGATCACCGTGGTGTTCAGGCCCATGGCCTTGGCCAGCGGCTCAATCGTGGCGTTGATCTGCGTGGCCAGTTCACGGGTGGGTGCGAGGACCAGGCCCATGGGGCGGCCGGGCTTGCGGAAGTAGGCGGCTTCGCGCTCGGCGAGGCGGGCCACGAGGGGGATGGCGAAGGCGATGGTTTTACCGGAGCCGGTGCGGCCGCGGCCCAGGACGTCACGGCCGGACAGGGTGTCCGGCAGGGTCTTGACCTGGATGGGGAACGGGGATTCGATGCCCTGGGCGGCCAGGGTGTCGGTGAGTGCCTTGGGCGTGCCGAGGGCAGCAAAAGTAGTCATATGCGTTTATCAGGGTCTTTCAGGCGGTATCCAGCGGATATCGGCCCCCGACGCCGGTTGGCGCAGGGGGTCGCCGAAGAAAAGTCAGGTGGTCAACCGGGCTGCTGCCAGTGTTCAGACAGCGGCCGCCGGGACCAATAGCGTTCATCGACGCAGGATGTGCCTCTCACATGAAAAAAGCCCACCATAAGCGGGCATCACTGCACATCAAGTCCCATCAGTCTACCATCAGGGCCTCCCAGGCCTATTCCAGCCCCTTTCCGACCCTTTTTTAGGACCCCTTTCCAGACCTCTCTGCGGCTTCAGCCGGGCCGCCGGCCGGGGCCGTTCGCCCCTGCGCAGCACCGCTCCCGAAGGCGTGACGCAGCTCACGGACAAACAATGGACGACATTTGAGGCTGGCATGCTGGACATATGTCGAAGACTATTGCGGCGATTCGCCCTCCCCGCGAATCTCCTGCCGGCGGGTACGATTCCCGGCTGGACTGCGGGAATGCGCTTTTTCGGCCGGACCGCTCCGCCCGGTGCGCGGCCATCCTGCCTGCCCACCGTCAGGCGGCGCGGCCGGCAGGCGCACATTGCAGCGTCCCGCCGCTCATAGTCTTAACACCATCCCAATTGTTAGTTCCGTCACATCTTGGGCGGACCGACGCGGCCGGCACGGCAATCTCCCGCACGTGCCGGCACCTGTGACAAGGAAGAAGACTTGATGTCTGAACGCACCACCAGCATTTCCGTTCAACCCTCCACAGAACGTCCTGAACCCGGCCAGAGCAGGGAACCGCACCTCGCCCGCGGACTTGGCAACCGCCACATCCAGCTTTTGGCTATCGGCGGCGCCATCGGCACCGGCCTGTTCATGGGCTCCGGCAAGACCATCTCCCTTGCCGGCCCGTCCGTCATCTTCGTGTACATGATCATCGGCTTCATGCTGTTCTTCGTCATGCGGGCCATGGGCGAGATCCTGCTCTCCAACCTGAACTACAAGTCCTTCAGCGACTTCGCCGGCGACATCCTTGGCCCCTGGGCAGGCTTCTTCACCGGCTGGTCCTACTGGTTCTTCTGGGTGGTGACGGGCGTGGCCGACATTGTGGCCATCGCCGGCTACGTGGACAAGCTGGCTCCGGGCACGCCCCTGTGGATCCCGGCGCTGATCACACCCGTGGTACTCATCCTGCTGAACCTCCCCACGGTCAAGGCCTTCGGCGAAGCGGAATTCTGGTTCGCCATCATCAAGGTGGTGGCTATCCTCGCCCTGATCGTCACCGGCGTGGTCATGATCGCCACCAACTTCACGTCGCCGAGCGGCGCGGTGGCCAACCTGGCGAACATGTGGAACGACGGCGGCATGTTCCCGCACGGCCTGTTCGGCTTCATCCTCGGTTTCCAGATCGCCATCTTCGCCTTCGCCGGCATCGAACTCGTGGGCACGGCGGCCGCCGAAACCAAGGACCCGGAAAAGAACCTTCCCCGGGCCATCAACTCGATCCCGATCCGCGTCCTGCTCTTCTATGTGGGCGCCCTGGTGGTCATCATGGCCGTCAACCCGTGGCGCAGCATCGACCCCGCCAGCAGCCCGTTCATCGGCATGTTCACCCTCGCCGGCCTGGGGATCGCCGCCGTCGTGATCAACCTGGTGGTCCTGACCTCCGCGGCCTCCAGCGCCAACTCGGGCATCTATTCCACCTCGCGCATGGTCTACGGCCTCGCGCAGGACGGCAACGCCCCGAAGGCCTTCGGCAAGCTGAGCTCCCGCAAGGTTCCGCAGAACGCGCTCCTCTTCTCCTGCATCTTCCTGCTGGCCGGGCTGGTCCTGCTGTACGCGGGCGACTCCGTGATCGGCGCCTTCACCATCGTCACCTCGGTGGCGTCCGTCCTCACCATGTTCGTCTGGTCGATGATCCTGGTCAGCTACATCGTGTTCCGCCGCCGCCGGCCGGAACTCCACGCGTCGTCATCCTTCAAGATGCCGGGCGGCTCCTTCATGCCGTACGTGGTGCTGGCGTTCTTCGTATTCATGCTGGTGGCGCTGGCCCAGGCCGAGGACACCCGCCTCGCGCTGGTCGTGGCACCGGTGTGGTTCCTGCTGCTGGGCGCCGCCTGGTACTTCAACCGCCAGACGCCGCTGCAGCAGGCCCGGATCGAGGAATGGAAGGCCGAGGGGACCAGCGTTCCCGTCACCGGGGCAAACTCCTAATTCCGCACGAAAGAAGCCGCGCGGCGGGGCACCGAAGTGTCCGGCCGCGCGGCTTTTCTGTGCCTGTGTTCTTTGCCTGTTTTCTTTGCCGGGTCCAGGACCGGCGGACGGTGAGGAAGGTGTCATGCGGAAATTACACAGGCCGCCGGGCGCTGTAACACGCACGGCGAAGGATGGACCCATGCCGGGCTGACGGCAGCGGCCGCAGCCTCCCTCCGCCGAAAGGATCCGAACCGTGATCTTGAAGAACATCTTCCTTCAGGGCATCTTCCCGTTTGACGGTGCGGGGCTCGAGAAAGCCGTGCCCATCCACAGCCAGCTCTCACATTTCGTCCCGGACGGCGTAATCAACCAGACCCTCTATTTCCGTGGCGGCAACTCCTCCGCCGAGCTCATCACTGTGGTGCTGATGCGCGATGGCGTGCCCATGCGGTACTTCCCGATTGCCGCCAAGGGCGATGTCCACGTCCCGCTCCGGGTTGTGGAAGACATCGACGGCGGCTCGCTGATCGAGCTGAGGCTGCTGGCGGACACTGGGGTCAGCGGATCCGTGGTGATTGACATGGGCATGGTGGAGCACTGATGACCGCCCTCGCCAGCCGCTCCGGGCGGAGCACTCCGGCTGATACCCGGCGCCGGCTTGTGGTGATCGGCAACGGCATGGCCGGCGCCCGCGCCGTCGAGGAAATACTGGCCCGCGGAGGCGCTGTCCAGCACAGAATCACCATGTTCGGCGACGAGCCCTACGGCAACTACAACCGGATCATGCTCAGCCATGTCCTCTCCGGCGAGGAGGACGCCGGCGGCATTTTCCTGAATTCGCTGGACTGGTACCGGGAAAACGACATCACGCTGCACGCCGGGGTCCGGGTCGAAAAGATCGACCGCTTCGGCAAGCTGGTGTTTTCCGACGACGGCCGGGCCACGCCGTACGACGTCCTCATTATCGCCACCGGCAGCCGCTCGCACCTGCCGCCGATGGACGGCATGTACACGCCGGGCGGACGCCTGCTGCCCGGGATTTTCGCCTTCCGTACCATCGACGACACCACCGGCATGGTGTCCTACGCCCAGCAGGACAACCATCACCGCGCCGTCGTGGTCGGGGGCGGACTGCTGGGGCTGGAAGCCGCACGGGGCCTGCAAAGCCACGGTGTCGACGTCGACGTCGTCCATTCCGGCGCGCACCTGATGAACGCCCAGATGGGGCCCGACGGCGGCGCGGTCCTGCGCCGCAGCGTCGAGGCGCTGGGCATCAGGGTCCACACGAGCAGCCGGACCACCGCCATCCTGGGCGGCGACAGGGTGCGCGGCGTCCAGCTGCGGGACGCGCCGGACATCGAATGCGACATGGTGGTGGTGGCCGCCGGAATCCGTCCCAACGTGGAGGTGGCGGTGACCAGCGGCCTGCCGGTGGAGCGGGCCATCGTGGTGGACGACCACATGCGGGTCCCCGACGAGGACGAGATCTACGCCGTCGGCGAATGCGTCCAGCACCGCGGCGAGGTGTACGGCCTGGTGGCGCCGCTGTGGGAGCAGGCCGCGGTGCTGGCAGACCACGTCACCGGGGCAGATCCTTCCTCTGTCTACCTGGGATCCCGCACCGCCACGAAACTCAAGGTGGCCGGCGTCGACGTCGCCTCCATGGGACTGCAGGCCCCGGAACGGGACACCGACGAGCACGTGGTGTTTTCCGAGCCCAGCAGGGGTGTGTTCAAGTCCATCGTGATCCGGGACAGCAAGATCGTGGGCGCAACGCTGCTCGGGGACAGCCGCAAGGTTGCCTACCTGACGCAGGCGTTCGACCGCGGGCTGCCGTTGCCGGAGGAGCGGGTCTCGCTGATGTTCGATCTCGGCGGCCCCGGCGAGGAAGCGGGCGTGGCCGAACTCGACGGTGACGCCCAGGTCTGCAACTGCAACGGCGTCAGCAAGCAGGCGATCGCGGACACCGTGCGGGGCGGCTGCACAACGCTGTCCGGCGTCATGGACGCCACCCGGGCCGGCAAGGGCTGCGGCTCCTGCAAGCTGCTGGTCCGGCAGGTAATGGAGTGGGCCGCGGACGGCGCCGTCGAGGAGGACCCCGCGGCTGCCTACTATGTTCCCGGCGTGCCACTGGAGAAGGCCGCGCTCATGACGGCGATCCGGAAGCAGGGGCTGCGGTCAGTGTCTGCCGTGTTTGCGGCGCTGGCTCCGGGAGGTGCGGAGGATGCGAAGTCGAAGATGGGGCTGGCGTCCCTGCTGAAGATGATGTGGGCCGGTGAGTACATCGACGAGCGCGATGCGCGGTTCGTCAACGACCGCGTCCACGCCAACATCCAGCGCGACGGCACCTTCTCGGTGGTGCCGCAGATGAAGGGCGGGGTGACCTCCCCGGAGCAGCTCCGCCGGATCGCCGACGTCGCGGACAAATACAACATTCCACTGGTGAAGCTGACGGGCGGGCAGCGGATCGACCTGCTCGGGGTTCCCAAGGAGGACCTGCCGAAGGTCTGGGCGGACCTGGACATGCCGTCTGGCTACGCGTACGGCAAGAGCTTCCGGACGGTCAAGACCTGCGTGGGGCAGGAATTCTGCCGCTTCGGCACGGGTGACTCGACGAAGCTGGGAATCGAGATCGAGTCGCGGTTCCAGGGCATCGAGTCGCCGGCGAAGTTGAAGCTCGCGGTGTCCGGCTGCCCGCGGAACTGCGCCGAATCGCTGGTCAAGGACGTGGGTGCGGTGGCGGTGGACGGCGGCCGCTGGGAAATCTACGTCGGCGGCGCAGCGGGTGCCCACATCCGGAAGGGGGACCTGCTGGCAACCGTGGACGATCCCGAGACGGTGAAGCTGCTGGCCGGGCGGTTCATGCAGTACTACCGCGAGCGCGCCAACTGGCTCGAACGCACGTATTCCTTCGTCCCGCGGGTGGGGATCGAGCACCTCCGGGCGGTGATTGTGGACGACGCCGAAGGCTTGGCTGCGCAGCTGGACGCCGCCATGCAGGAGTCGGTGGACGCCTACGTTGATCCGTGGAATGAACGCAACGATCCCTTTACCCCCGGCCAGTTCCGCACCTCGCTCCCCCTCGAGGTTCTTCCCCAGGTGCCGGTCCGATGAGCGCCGAACTTTCCAGCGGCGGGCGGGCGGGCGGACTTCACGTCCTCGGCCCCGTGGACCAGATCCCGGTGGGTGAGGGGCGCGCGTACGGCGTGGCCGGGGAACAGGTCGCAGTGTTCCGCCTGCGGGACGGTTCCCTCCGTGCGGTGTCCGCCGTCTGCCCGCACAAGGGCGGTCCCATCGCCGACGGCACCATCGACCGGGCCGTGGTGATGTGCCCGCTGCACCAGCACGCCTTTGAGCTGGAGACAGGCTGCTCCACCACAGGGGCCGGCCCGTTGCGCAGTTATCCGGTGTTCGCCGACGAATCGCAAAACATCATCGTGCGGCTCCCCTGACGCACCCTAGTTGGACCCTGGTTTCTGTGGCAGGGTAATCCCCATGGACCACGAGGGGCAGGACGGCGCCGCCCGCCATTGGGACGAGATGTACCGAAGCCAGCCACGCGTGTGGAGCGGCCGGCCCAACCCGCAGCTGGTGGCCGAAGCAGCCGGGCTGGAGCCCGGCACTGCCCTGGACCTGGGCTGCGGGGAGGGTGCCGATGCCCTGTGGCTCGCCGAGCAGGGCTGGACGGTGACAGCGGTGGACGTTTCCGCCGTCGCACTGGAACGGGCCGAACAGCATGCCGCGGGCTCAGCGGCAGGGAACCGCATCACGTGGCTGCAGCGCGACCTTGACGCGTGGGCGCCGGAGGAACAGTTCGATCTCGTGTCTGCCCAGTTCCTGCACTCCACCGAGGCTCCGTGGCAGCGGCCGCACCGCGTGGCTGCCGATGCCGTGCGCCCGGGCGGGACGCTGCTGATTGTCGGCCACCATCCCGGGGGCCTGCCGCCGTGGCGGAGCCAATCGGACGAGGACCGCCACCCGGAGGACAGCCCGGCCCAGGAGCACAGCCACTCGCACGGGGGCGCCGGCCACGCGAATTCGGAGATGTTCTTCACTGCGGAGCAGGCCGCGGCCGAGCTCGGGATCGTGCAGCCGGAGTGGCGCGTGGATGTTGCCGCCAGCCGGGAGCGGGAAGCAACAGGCCCGGACGGGCAGTCGGCCGTGCTCGCCGACGCCGTCCTGCGCGCCACCCGGCTGCAGCCGCCACCCGCCTAGGCCGGAGTTTTTGTACAGATATCGTCCTCTAATCGCCCTTTAGCCCGCGATATCTGTACAAAAACTCGCGGCAGGATCACTACGGACGCCTATCGAGAGGAGCTCACGGATGGCCAGGTTGGTCGCCGAGATGACAATGTCCCTGGACGGTTTCATCGCCCTTCCCGACGACTCCGTCAACGGCCTGTTCGACTGGTATGGCAACGGCCCGGTGGAGGTCACCACGGCCCGGCCGGACATGACCTGGCACGTGACCGAGGCAAGCGCCATGCACCTGCGGCGCACCATGTCCACGGCCGGCGCCATGCTGGTGGGCCGCCGGATCTTCGACCTGACGGACGGCTGGGGCGGCCAGCATCCCATCGACTGCCCCATCGTTGTGCTCAGCCATTCGGTCCCGGACGGCTGGCCGCGCGATGGCGTCCCCTACACCTTCGTTACCACCGGGTTTGCAGACGCGGTGAAGGCCGCCACCGCGCTGGCCGGGGACAAGGACGTGGCCCTCGCCGGGCCGGACATCATCAGGCAGGCGATCGACGCAGGACTCGTGGAAGAGATCCGGGTGAACCTGGCGCCGTGGATCCTCGGCCACGGCATCCGGTTCTTCGACAACCTCGCCGCGGCCCCGGTGAAGCTCGAGCAGACCGCGGTGATCCAGGGCGACGCCGTGACCCACCTGTACTACAAGGTCCTCCCCCGCATCTGACCCGTTCCTTGGAGTTTTTGTACACGTATCGCGACTTCGAGGCGGTTTAGCTCACGATAGCTGTACAAAAACTCCGCTAGTGGGCGACGCGGGGCGCTATGGCGACCGCGGCTGCGGCGATCACAGCGGTCAGCATGAAGACGCCGGCGAAGGAGGCCGCCGTCGTCGTAAACGCCGTGAACACGATCCCCGTGGCGGCGAGCGCAAGGGCCCCGCCGAGCGAGTCGGAAATGGACATCGCCGAGCTGTTGAAGCCCTCCGTGTCCGGCGTGGAAAGAGCCAGCGTCATCACGCTCAGCCGCGGATACACGAGTCCCATGCCGCCGCCGGCAAGGACCCAGCCGGCAATTGCGACGCCGGCCGGCCAGCCAAGCGCGGTGGTCACCAGGGCCAGGGCGATCGCCAGCAGCACCATCACCGAGCCGATCCGCACGGCGAGAGGGCTGCCAAGCCGCCCTCCCAGACGGCTTTGGACGCCCGACGCCGCCGCCCAGGCGAGGGCCCCGCCGGTCAGCGTGAGGCCGGCGAAGGTGGGCGAGAAGGCGTAGCGCTCCACGAGCAGGTACGGCAGGTACACCTCGGCGCCGAAGAAACCGGCCGCAACCAGTCCGCGGATGAGGATCACGCTGGGCAGGCCCCGCCGGGCGGTGAGGGTCCCGCGCGGCACCAGCGGCCTAACGGCGAGCAGGGCAATGACGACGGCGGCCCCCGCCAGGAGCGGTCCGGCCACCGGAAGCCCGGAGGACAGATTCAGGCCCAGTACCGCCAGCGCGGCCAGGGCCGCCCAGGCCAGCCGAGCCGGCGCCCAGGGCACCGGGGAACCCGCCGGATCTGGCGCGTGTCCGCCGCGGGAAGCGTTCCCGTTTGCGTTGCCGTTCCCGTTCGCGTTGCCGGACCGGACGCCGCGCAGGGCGGGGAACAGCATCGCCAGGGCGGGGAGCACCAGCACGACGACGCCGAGGAACACCCAGTGCCAGCTCGCCAGCTGGGCCACAAGACCGGCGGCGAACGGCCCCACGAGGGACGGGACCACCCACGCGGCGGAGAAGGCTGCGAAGATCTTGGGGTGCAGGACGGCCGGGTAGACCCGTGCTACCACCACGTAGAGGGCCACCGTCATGGCGCCGCCGCCCAGCCCCTGCACCAGCCGGCCCGCCACCACGGCCCACATGGTGCCGGCGGTGCCCGCCACCAGCAGGCCCAGCGCAAAGACCGCCACGGAGGCGAGCAGCGGTCCGACGGGTCCGCGCCGGTCGGACCAGTTCCCGGCGCCCACCATGCCGATCACCCCCGTGGCCAGCGGGCCCGCGAACGCGAGGGCGTACAGGCCCGCTCCGCCGAGCTCCCGGCTTACGACAGGCATCACGGTGGTGACGGCGAGGGACTCGAACGCGGCGAGGAACACCAGCGCACAGGCACCCACGGTCACCAGCAGGTAGGGCCGCTGCAGGATTCCGGCACCGGGAGAGGCGGACACGGCTGATTCGCGCACGGTCAGCCCACCAGCTCGGGGGCGCCGGCGGTCACGGCAACAACGTCACCGCTGGCCGTCGAATCGGGGTTGAGCATCCAGCCCACGCGCTTGACCGTCCTGAGCATGACCACGCTCTCCACAAGTTCGATGCCCGGGATGCGCTGCTGAAGGGCGAGCTCCGCGGTCATGACATCGGCGAGCGACTGCAGCCACATGATGATGACGAAGTTGGTGCGCCCGGTGGTGGAGGCGCTGAGCCGCACGTTCCGGACGCTGCGGAGCTCCTCGGCCGCCGCTTCATGCTGGCCGGGCGGGACGTTGGCGAACCAGTGGCAGGTCACCGGGAAGCCCGAATACTTCTGCGCAATCTCGCAGCGGAAGGAGAGGACTCCGCTGGCGAGCACCCTGTTCAGCTGGCGCTGCACGGTGGCAGGATGCCGGTCCAGTGCCCTGGCGATTTCCGCCGCGGTCGCGCGGCCGTCCTTCGACAGGAAGGGCAGGATCGCCAGGTGGCTGGCGGGCAGCGGCTCCCCCACCGCCGCCGAGGGCGCAGACCCCGCGGCCTCGGGACCGGCGAGGGCCCGGAGCGCCTGGAGCTGGCTGCGGTTGAGGACATTGATGCGCCAGGCATAGGCGCCGGTGTGCAGCCGCGTGGCCAGTGCGGTCTGGTATTTGACGAGCCCCTCGATGGCATGCAGCTTCGACGCCACGGCGGTGAAGTGCTGCAGGGAGCCGGTGATGACCGTCAGCATCAGGTCCCGGTTGCTCGCCGCCTCCTCCACGGTGACGATCTCGGGCACCGCCGCGAGCGCCTGGGTGACCTCGGCCCGGCGGTGCAGCTCGCACTCGACGTCAACGAAGGCGAGGCACATTTTCTGCGGATCCCCCATCGGATGAGCCGTGACCCAGGCGGCACCGGCGGCGGTCAGGCGCTCCCACCGCGCGGCCAGGGTGGTGGCGTGCACGCCCAGGACCTCCGCGGCGTCGGCCCAGCTCAGCCGCGGCGCGATCTGGAGGGCGTTGATCAGCGCGAGGTCCTCCTCCGTGACGTCCAGCGGTCTTCCCTTCGGTACGGTGCACGAATCCTGCATATGGGCCCGGGCTTTTGCATTTTTCCAGCACTTCGGCCGGATGTGAACCAGGCCACTCCAGAATAGACCCACAGCACCGGACCACCAACGAGGAGAACACGTGCCGATTGCCGCAGACGCCCGCCAGATGCAGGAAGACCTTGCCCGGTTCCGCCACGACCTGCACCGGGAACCCGAAATCGGACTGCAGCTGCCGCGGACCCAGGAAAAGGTACTGAAGGCATTTGAGGGCCTGCCGTATGAAATCACCCTGGGCAAGGAGACGACATCGGTCACCGCGGTCCTGCGCGGCGGCGGCGATCCCAGTGGCACTGCAGGCACCGCACCCGCCGTCCTGCTCCGGGCGGATATGGACGGGCTTCCCGTCCAGGAAAAGACCGGCGTCGACTACACCTCCACCATCGACGGCGCGATGCACGCGTGCGGCCACGACCTCCACACCTCCATGCTCACCGGCGCGGCCACCCTCCTCGCCGAGCGGCGGCACCGGCTGGCGGGCGACGTCGTCCTGATGTTCCAGCCCGGCGAGGAGGGCTGCGACGGCGCCAGCTACATGATCCGCGAAGGCGTCCTGGACGCCCCCGGCAGGCGCGTGGACGCGGCCTACGGCATGCACGTGTTCTCCTCCCTCGAGCCGCACGGAACGTTCTGCACCAAGCCCGGCGTGATGCTCAGCGCCTCCGACGGCCTGGTGGTCACCGTGCTCGGCGCCGGCGGCCACGGCTCTGCCCCGCATTCGGCCAAGGATCCCGTGACGGCCGCAGCCGAGATGGTCACGGCCCTGCAGGTGATGGTCACACGCCAGTTCAACATGTTCGATCCCGTAGTCCTCTCCGTCGGGGTGCTCCACGCCGGCACCAAACGCAATGTCATCCCGGAAACGGCCCGCATCGAGGCCACCATCCGCACGTTCTCCGAGGAGAACCGGCAGCGGATGATGGACGCCGTGCCGCGGCTGCTCAAGGGCATCGCGGCGGCGCACGGCCTCGACGTCGACGTGGACTACCAGCAGGAATACCCCCTCACCATCACCGACCAGGACGAGACGCACACCGCGGAAAAGGTCATCACCGAACTGTTCGGCGACTCGCGGCTCTCCCGGTGGGCCACGCCGCTCAGCGGCTCCGAAGACTTCTCCCGGGTCCTGGCCGAGGTGCCCGGCACGTTTGTCGGTCTGAGCGCCGTCCCGCAGGACGCGGACCACGCCACCTCCCCGTTCAACCACTCGCCGTACGCAACGTTCGACGACGGCGTGCTGGCTGACGGTGCCGCGCTCTACGCGGAACTCGCCATTAGCCGCCTGGATGCCCTGGCCGCCGCCGGCGCCCGGGTCCCCGCTTCCGTTCCGGCTCTCTAGCCCGCCCATTCCAGGGAGAAAACCATGACCGCCATCATCAACGCCCAGCGCGAGGGCAGGACTTCGACCCGCAAGACCATCATCGGCACCGGCATCGGAAACGCCGTTGAATGGTACGACTGGGCCATCTATGCCACCTTCACCCCGTTCATCGCCAGCCAGCTGTTCAGCAAGTCCGACCCCGCCTCAGCCGTGCTGTCCACGCTGGCGATCTTCGCCGTCGGCTTCGTTGCCCGTCCTTTCGGCGGTTTCCTGTTCGGCTGGATCGGTGACCGGGTGGGCCGCAAGGCGTCCATGACGCTCGCCGTCGGCCTGGCGTCGCTGGGCAGCCTCATGATCGGTGTCGCCCCCACGTTCGCCAGCGTCGGAGCCTTCGCGTCGCTGATGCTGCTGGTGGCCCGGCTGGTCCAGGGCCTGGCCCACGGCGGCGAACTGCCGTCGTCGCAGACCTATCTCTCCGAAATGGCCCCCAGGGAACACCGCGGATTCTGGGCCACGCTGATCTACACCTCCGGGACGGTCGGGATCCTGTTCGGGACCCTGCTGGGCGCGGTGCTGAACATGGCACTGACCACCGAGGTCATGAACGCCTGGGGCTGGCGCATCCCGTTCCTGATCGGAGCCGCGATGGGCCTGTACGCACTGATCATGCGGTCCCGGCTGCACGAGACGGACGTCTTCGAGGGCGAGACCGCCACGGAGAAGCGCGCCCCGCTCTGGCCGCAGATTGTCCGGTACCGCAAGCAGGCCCTGCAGGTCATCGGCCTGACCGTGGGCCTCACCGTCATCTACTACATCTGGGGCGTCGTGGCTCCCAGCTACGCGACCACCGCCCTGAAGATCGACCGCGGCGAGGCCCTTTGGGCCGGCGTCATCGGCAACATCGTCTTCATTGCCGCGCTTCCAGTCTGGGGCAAGCTGTCCGACCGGATCGGACGCAAGAAGGTGCTGTGGGCCGGCGCGATCGGCTCAGCTGTGATGCATTTCCCGATGACGTGGCTGCTGAAGGATTCCGCCTGGCAGCTGGCCGTGAGCATGTCCGTGATGCTCATCTTCATCGCCGCGAGCGCCGCCATCGTTCCGGCAGTGTACGCCGAGCTGTTCCCCACCAGCATCCGCACCGTGGGCGTGGGCGTGCCGTACTCCATCTGCGTGGCAGTGTTCGGCGGCACGGCGCCCTACCTGCAGCAGTGGCTGGGCACCACCGTCCACATGCCGAACCTGTTCAACGTCTACGCGGTGGTGCTGCTGGCCGTCAGCGTGGCCTTCATCTTCACCATCCCCGAAACCAAGGGCAAGGACCTGGCGCACTAGCCCATCCCATCCCAACTAAGTAGCAGCAGAGGGCGTTCTGAGGGTTCAGAACGCCCTCTGCTGCTACCTACATGGGGGCTCAGCCGCCGATGTAGCGGCTCCGCCCCGCCCGGTAGCCAAACACCGCGGCCAGTGTTCCCACCGCCAGGAACAGGAGCCCCGCCGCAGTAAACGAGCCGGTGCCCTGGTGCAGCTGCCCCACCAGGAGCGTGCCGGTGGAGCCAAGCCCGTAGCCCACCCCCTGCATCATCCCGGAGAGGTGGGCTGCGGTGTGCCCGTCGCGGGTGCGGAGCATGATCATCGTCAGGGCGACGGCGGTGAGGCTTCCCTGGCCGAGCCCCAGCAGGCCCGTCCACACCCAGACCAGCTCGAGCGGGCCAAAGATGCTCAGGGCAAAGCCGCCGCCGGTCATGAGTGCCACCACGGTGTTGATCACCCGCTGGTCGCGGAACCGGGCTGCGAGTGCCGGAGCGAACAGCGAGCCCAGCATCTGCAGCACAATGGACACCGACACGATCAGCCCGGCCGTTCCGCCATCCACGCCGCGCTCGCGCAGGATAGGCGCTAGCCAGGCAAAGACGCTGAAGGACATCATTGCCTGCAGCACCATGAAGATAGTGACCTGCCAGGCCACCGCCGAGCGCCACACGTTCACGCCGTCCCGCACCGCCGTGTGCTGCCCGTGCCGCTGCCGCAGCGCCACCGGCAGGAAGAGCAGAAGAACGACGGCGGCCGGTGCCGCCCAGAACCACAGCGCCGAAGTCCACTGGCCGGTAGCGCTGAAAACGGGGTAGGTGAAGCCTGCACCCAGGGCGGCCGACGCGCAGATGGCCGTGGTGTACAGGCCGCCCATCAGGCCGAGCCGGTGCGGGAAGTCCCGCTTCACCAGCCCGGGCAACAACACGTTGCACAGCGCAATGGCGGCTCCGCAGGCAGCCGTTCCGGCGAACAGCGCCGGCAGATGCCCGGCGGCCGGGACCTCGGCGGGCCGCAGGAGCAGACCGGCGGTTAGGACCGCCATCGCCCCGAGCAGGACCCGTTCCGCGCCGAACCGGCGGGCCAGGACCGGGGCCAGCGGCGCAAACACGCCGAGCAGGGTGACCGGCACCGTGGTCAGCACCACCACCGCCCAGCCAGGCAGGCCGGCGTCCGACGTTACCTCGGGGAGTACCGCCGAAAAGCTGGAGAACACAGTGCGCAGGTTCAGCCCGATCAGCACCAGGCACAGGCCCAGGTATGCCAAAGCCCGACGGCCGGTGACGCGGGTGGGTTCAGCTGCGGGAACGTCGTCTGCCTCAGCGTCCACCAGGAAGTTCGGATTGGCGGCGTTGGGTTGCGGCGGATTGCCGTTGTGTTGGCGTGAGTTCTGGGCGTCGATCACCTGCCCATTCTTGCAGTCGCCCTGCGCGGGCCGGGCCGCCCGCGATCCATTGGCCCCGGACAGTGCCTCCCCAGATGGGTTATCCACATACGGGAACGCACGGTATCCCTGGTTCCCGCGGGGCCAATACTGTGGTCGGCACGCAGCCACTCAACCAGCCAGCCCGGCCGACTCAGGAGGGAACCATGAGCTTTCCGCAGGCACCGGAGCACGACGAGCCGCCACCGCGGAACGGCCCGGTACGCAAAGGCGCCGGCGGCCAATGGCAGGGCGGATCCGGCCCGGGCGTGGCCAGCATCATCTGTGCCGTGCTGGTGATGCCCAGCATGATGGTCACAATTGTGCCTACGATGTTCGTCGCCCTGTTCACCCGCCCGGATACCGGCAGTAACGGCAAGGAATGGATGGCCAATTTTGTCTTTCTTAGCCTGCCAGCGTTACTCGGAGTGCTCTCCATAATTTTTGGGCTCTTCGCCCTCAGACGGTCGCCACGCGGTTCCAACGGGTGGAGCACGGGTCTGGCCGGCCTCATCGTCGTGCCGCTGGAGGCCGTCATCATATTTCTGCCGGCGATTCAGCGCGGCCAGTTTGATGTCTTCTATTGAAAGGTTGGCCTGAAACCACGCCTTCATAACCGCCGGTATTCTGGAAGGGATGAGCGAATCTCCCGAACACCCGCAGCCGCCGGCAAATCCGAACCAGCCCCGGCCGGTCACGCCGGGAAGCCAGGCCTCCTACGGAACCTACGGCGGACGGCCGGTCAGCTTCGTTCGCCGCGGAACCCGGCTGCAGGGGCGACGCCAGGCGGCCTGGGAGGAGCACTCCGGCCGCTGGGCCATCGACGTGCCCCGCCACGTGGCCAACACCTCGGTCCACCCCGACTACTCGTTCGACGCCGAAGCCGAATTCGGGCGCCGGGCACCGCTGATTGTTGAGATCGGCTCGGGCCTGGGCGACGCCGTCTGCCACGCCGCGGAGGAAAACCCGGACAAGGACTTCCTTGCCGTGGAGGTCTACACTCCCGGCCTGGCCAACACCATGATCAAGATCAACAGCCGCGGCCTGACCAACGTACGCGTGGTGGAGGCGAATGCTCCTGAGGTCCTGGCCACCATGCTGCCGCCCGGCTCAGTCAGCGAACTGTGGGTCTTCTTCCCGGACCCCTGGCACAAGTCCCGGCACCACAAGCGCCGCCTGATCCAGCCCGAATTCGCCGAGCTCGCCGCGAAGGCCCTGAAGCCGGGCGGTCTCTGGCGCATCGCCACGGACTGGTCCAACTATGCCGTGCACGTCCGCGACGTCCTCGCCGGATCGGAGGCGTTCGAAAACCTTCACAATGGCGAGCGCAGCGGCCCCGAGAGTCCCCTCACCCATGTCTGGCAGACCGGCGTCGAGTCGCTGGTGGGCGGCGCGCCGGTCAAGGAGGGACGGGCGCCCGTGAGCACCGAACACACGGGACCCAACGAGGGCATCGACGAAAGAGGCGGCTGGGCCCCCCGCTTCGAGGGGCGCATCCGCACCAGCTTTGAGAACAAGGCGCACGAAGCCGGTCGGATGATTTTCGACCTCTGCTACCGCCGGATCTAGGCGCGCCGGGCCTCTGTTCCGCGGCGCCCCTCCGTGGCACGATAAGCGTGTGGCGGAGTGCCACAGCAGCTGCCGGCGCGAAGGAACGATCATCAAACGAGAACTGAGAAGCGCAGCCGGCAAGGCCGAGGACGTCACGAACTCGAAGCCCCTCGAAATGCTGGCACGCGGTGGATTTGCCGTTAGCGGTGTGCTCCACATCCTGGTTGGCCTCATTACCTTCGGGCTCGCCCGGGGCCGTGGCGGCCGCGCTGATGTGAGCGGCGCCGTTGCCGAACTTGCCAGCCAGCCGGCCGGGCCGGTGCTGCTGTGGTGCAGTTTCGCCGGATGCGTGGCACTCGCCCTGTGGCAGGCCGGTGATGCGATTTTCGACTTCGAGCGGTTGCCCTCAAAGCACAAGGCCGGCAAAAAGCTGCAGGCCGCAGCACAGGCCGCCGTGTATGCCGGGCTGGCATTCACGCTGGCCGCTTTCGCCCGCGGCGCCGGCAAGGACAACCGGGAATCAACCAGCGACTTCACGGTCAATCTGATGAAGGCGCCGGGCGGAGTCCTGCTCCTGGTGCTGATCGGTGCGGCTGTGGCTGTCGTCGGGATTATTTATGCGGTCCGCGGGTTCAGGAAGTCGTTTGAGAAGCACATCAATCCGCCGTCTTCCCCGGAGGGGCGCAAGGCCATCATCGTGCTTGGGATAGTTGGCTATGTGGCCAAGGGAGTTGCCCTGTTTGTGACGGGCTTGCTGGTGGTCATCGCCACAGTCACCGTCCACCCCGAGCAGTCGACAGGTCTCGACGGCGGGCTCCGCGCGCTGCGGGAACAGCCCTACGGAGTATACGTGCTGGCTGCGGTGGGCGCCGGGCTCATCTGCTACGGGGCCTTCACGGTGGTGCGGGCGCGGCTGGCCAGGATGTGAGTCCCCGGGGATTCAAGCACCAGCACCGTTCACGTGCCCGGCACGGCAATGACGGCAATGGTCTGCTGCCGGTCGTTCCGCACCTCAACGCTGGCGATGCTCGTGTACTGCAGCGGGGTGGCGCTGGTGACCCGGACCCTTCCGCTCGGCGTCGCCATCCACGCACAGGCCCTGTCCTCAACTCCGGCGCGGTCCTTCACCCACAGTGAAAGCCGTCCGTTCTGGGGCAGGCTTCGGCCGTCGACGGCCAGTTCGGTGCCCCAGGTTTTCTTAACCATTCCCACCGTGACCTGCATGCCGGTGTCGGCCTTGACCGAGTAGCTGGCGTCGGGTTTATCGGCGGGATCAAAGAGCGGCGCCGCCGCAAATCCCAGGGCCAGGCAGGCCGCCGCCACCACGCCCACAAGGGCCGTCAGCCGCCGTCGGGAATTACGACGGCGGGCAGCCAGTTCGTCCAGAACGGGCTGAGGGACGGGGGCCAGGTCGGGTGAAGCGGGGTCCGCTCCGGGCCGGCGGGCCGCCGGAACGGCGAGCGCCACGGCGTCCGGGACGGGCAGGGAATCCAGCAGGCCCGGCAGCGATTCCAGGTCCGACAGTTCAGTGCGGCACGTGCCGCACTGCTTGAGGTGGTCCTCGAAGCGCAGCCTGTCCGCGTCGTCGAGCCCTCCCAGCAGGTATGCCCCCAGCAACTCATGGACTTCCTTGCCGTTCACCGTTCCACACCCATTTCATCGAGTATTGTCCGCAGGGCCTTCACCGCGTAGAAGGCCCTGGATTTCACCGTTCCGCTCGGAATGTTCAACTGCACCGCCGCCTCGCCTACCGTGAACCGCCGGTAGTGCAGGGCCACCAGCACATCACGGTGCTCCGAACTCAGCCGCAGGAGCGCTTCCTCCATCAGTACCCTGTTCAGAAGATCGTCAACCCGGCCGGTGGCCTCCTCCGGGTCCGCGATGTCGCGGTCTTCGGTTTCCTCCGGCCGCCGTTGGGCTTTCCGGTAGTTGTCGATCATGATGTTGCGGGCAGTCCGGAACAGGTAGCTGCGCATGCTGCCCGTTATATGTGGCGCCTGCTGCCAGACGCGAAGCACTGTTTCCTGCACGATGTCGTCGGCCAGGTGCGGGTCGCGGGAGGCACTGAGTACGAACCGGCGGAGCGCCGTTCCGTGCTCGCGGTAGATCGCTGCAACCAAATCCTCATCCAGCGGCACCTTCGGCCTCCCTGCAATGACCTATGAAGCCGGATCCGAGGGCCGGCCTTCCTGGCAAATACGACGTCGGGACCCGGCGATAAGTTCAATTCCGGTCAGCGTCGGATCCTTTGAACCATTCTTCACCTTTGTGCGTCATTCCAAATAGCGCCGGTCTCCCAGTCTGCCGGCCCGAGCCAAGGAGCAGCACATGAAGAAGCAACTGAGCGTTGGCCTCGCAGTTATGGCCCTTGCCGCCTCACTGACGGCCTGTGGCGGCGGATCCGGCACAACCACCACCACTACGGCGGCGGCCCCGGCCAGCGAGTCACCGGCCACCACCGCCAGCGCATCGGCCACGGCAAGCGCCAGCGAAATGGCCAACGTGGACCTCAAGACCGCGTCGTCCAGCAAGGGTGACATCGTGGTGGACGGCAAGGGCATGAGCGTCTACTACTTCACGAAGGACGTCAAGGACTCGGGCAAGAGCAACTGCCTGGGTGACTGCCTTGTGAAGTGGCCGCCGGTGATTGCTGCCACGGACACCCCCAAGGTCGAGGGTGTAACGGGGAAAGTGGGCACCATTGATACGCCCGACGGCAAGAAGCAGGTGACGGTCAACGGCATGCCCGTCTACCTGTGGGAGAAGGACAAGGCGCCAGGCGACATCACCGGCCAGGGCGTCGGCAACGTTTGGTACCTCGTGGCACCCGACGGGACCATGATCAAGTAAAGCCTGCAGGTTTGGGCCGGCGCCTCTCCGGAGGTGCCGGCACTACCATCGGAGCCGGTGCAGGGACCACCCGAACCTGCGGCCCATCGCCAACACCCTCCTGGCATGGGCCGCAGCCCATCCGGGGTGGCAATCCAGGTGCGCAAATGTGACACTCCGCCTTGAGGCGCCTATTGGGGAGCGCCTCAAGGCGGTCAAGGTCCGTGCGGGCAATTTCTTCGACCGCAAGGTCCGGCTCAGCTGAAGCAACGCGGGGTCACGTACAGCCCATTCCGTACTGGCTATTGGGCTGTAAGTGACCCCGCGTTGCTTTAGGGTACGGGAGCTAGCCGGTGACGCTGAGGCTTACCAGGGTGGCGCCGTCGCCTTCGGCCAGCAGCCCGACGGCGGTGCTGGACTCCGTGGGGAAGATCTGGTCCGTGAGGGTCGCCAGCCCGTCCTGAGCGAAAACCTCCACGGAGCAGCGGTCCAGGAAGATCCTGAGCCGCAGCAGGCCGCTGCCGTCCAGGGAAACGGGCACCCGCTCGACGGACGGGAAGTCGGCGTGGAACCCGACGTTTCCGGACATGCTGCGGTCCAGGCTGAGCTCGCCGGACAGGCCGGACGAAGCGGACAGGCCGGACGAAGCGGACAGGGATGAGTAGGCCAGCACGGTCCGCTCCCGCACGCCGTCAGCCTCGCCGGCACGCAGCACCAGCCCGACCTTGCCTGACGGACCGGGCCGGAATGCGGCGTCGATGCGCAGCACATCCCCGGAGGCCTCCGCGGGCAGCCACTTCACGCCGTCCGCCAGCTGTTCCGGGCCCGCCGTGAACAGCTCCGTACCTGAAACCTCGAACGGGTCAACGGCCGACTGGACCAGCACAGGTTGCCCTTCGCGGGTCTCCAGCCGGACCTCGCGGACCAGGGACATGGCGCTGCGCCAGCCCTGCGACGGGGTGCTGGCCGCGTATTGCCAGTTGTTCATCCAGCCGATCATGAGGCGGCGACCGTCCGGTGCGTTGCTGAACGAGACGGCGGCGTAGTAGTCCCGGCCCCAGTCGAGCCACCCGTAGTCCGGCATCCGGCTGTCGTCCGTTTGCATGCCCTCGGTGACGGTGGTTTCGGAACGGAACGTCACGCCGTCGAACGTTCCCAGGAAGTACTGGCCCGCCGAGCCGCCCGCGATCCCGCCGGGGCTCAGGTTCACCACAAGGACCCACCGGGTATTCCCGGGATCGCCGTCCACGGGCAGTTCGAACAGGTCCGGGCATTCCCAGACCCCGCCCGTGGCGTTGGCGGGACCGAAGGTGCTCAAATACTCCCAGGACTTGAGGTCGGCGGACTTGTAGAGCACCACCTCATGCCGGACGGCCTCGACGGCGGCCATCACCCAGTAGCTGCCGGCCTCGCCGTCGTACCAGAAGACCTTGGGGTCGCGGAAGTCCGCGGAGGCCCGGTCCAGCACCGGGTTACCCTCGTACTTGGTCCAGGTGGCGCCGTCGTCGGTGCTGTAGGCAAGTGACTGCGCCTGCCTCCCGGCAAGCGGCGACGCCGGGGAGTAGGCACTGGTGTAGACGGCCACCAGCGGCGGCACCCCCCCGACGCCGAACCCGCTGGTGTTGCGGACATCCACCACTGCTGATCCGGAGAAGATGGCCTCCTGCCCGTCGCACGGGATGGCCACGGGCTGCTCGTCCCAGTTCAGCAGGTCCGGCGAGGTAGCGTGGCCCCAGGACATGTTGCCCCACACGTCAGCGAAGGGGTTGTGCTGGTAGAAGAGATGGTAGACCCCGTTGGAGTACACCAGCCCGTTCGGGTCATTCAGCCAGTTGCGCCCGGCGGCGTAGTGCCATTCGGGCCTGTAACGGCAGTCAAGCGCGGGCGTTGCATTCAGGGAAGTCATGGTTCGCTTTCGAACTAGAAAGTGGGGCTGGGTCAGCCTTTGACACCGCTGGAGGCGATGCTGTTGATGAAGGAGCGCTGGAACGCGATGAAGAGGACCACCACGGGAACCGTGATCAGCGAGGCGTAGGCCATGACTTCACCCCAGGAGACGTTCAGCTGGAAGAAGTACTGGATGCCGATCATCACCGGGCGCAGCTCCTCGGACTGGACCACCATGAGCGGCCACAGGTAGGAGTTCCAGGCGGGCAGGAATGTCAGGATGGCCACCGTGGCCGTCGCGGGACCGGCGAGCGGCATGACCACCTGGCGATAGATCTTGAACCAGCCGGCACCGTCGATCCGGGCTGCCTCGTCCAGTTCCTTGGGGATGGACTCGAAATACTGGTGGTACAGGTAGATGGAGAACGCGTTGGCGATGAACGGGATGATCTGCACCTGGTAGGTGTCCAGCCAGCCTTTGGACATCTCCAGGCTGAAGCCGTTGAGTTCGAAGTACGGCAGCTGGTTCACCCACCACACCAGCGGCAGCGCGAGGGTCTGGAACGGCACGATGAGCGTGGCGAGAATGGCGGTGAAGACCACCTTCTTGCCGCGGACCTGCATACGGGACAGCGCGAAGGCGCACAGACTGTTGACGAAGATTCCCAGCACCACTGTCACGGCGGACACACCCACAGAGTTGATGAGGAAGCGCGCGGCCGGAACCCGGTCAAAGACGGCAGTGTAGTTGTCCAGCGAGATGTTGCCGATGGGCAGGAAGGCCGCAACGGAGGACATGTCACCGAAGATCTGCTGGTCCGGCTTGAGCGAAGACACGAGCATGAACACGATGGGGAAGGCGGCGACGGCGGCGAACAGGATGCGCACGGCCATGGCGCCGATCGAATTGAGGCGGAGCACGTTTTTCACGTCAGTCCTTCTCTCGGGTCAGGTAGCGCTGGACCGCGGAGATCAGCAGTACCAGGACGAAGAATACGAGCGAGATGGCGGAAGCGTAAGAGGTCTCCTGCTGCTTGAAGCCGGAGCGGACCGCCTCGTAGATGATGGTGGTGGTCGAGTCGAGCGGGCCGCCCTGGGTCATGACGCTCACCTGGTCGAAGAGGCCAAGGGCCTGGATGGTGATTGTCACCAGGACGAGGGTGCGCGTGTGCTTCAGGCCCGGCCAGGTCACGTACCGGAACTGGTGCCAGCGGCTGGCGCCGTCCAGCTGCGCCGCCTCGTACAGCTCGCCGGAGATGCTCTGCAGCCCGGCCAGCCAGATGATCATGTGGAAGCCGGCGGCCTGCCAGATGGACAGCGCGATGATGGCCGGCATGGCGGTGGCGGGGTCGTTCAGCCAGTCCGCGCCCGGAATGAGGCCGAAGCTGAACGTGGACAGCAGCTCGTTGATCAGCCCGTCCTTGCGGTACATGAAGAGCCAGAGCAGCGACACCACCACCATGGACGTGACCACGGGGAGGAAGTAAACGGTGCGGAAGAAGTTCACGCCGCGGAACTTCTTGTTGATCAGCAGCGCCATGGCCAGGGCGAGGCCGGACTGCACAGGCACCACCACCACGGCGAAGTAGCTGACGTTCAGCAGCGCCCGCCAGAATGTGGGGTCGGTGAAGAGCCGGGCGAAGTTGTCCATCCCGACGAACTCCACCGGCCGCGGGGAGATGAGGCGGGCATTCGTGAAGGCCAGGCCGAAGCCAAGGATCGCCGGCAGGAACACGAAGGCGAGCAGGAGGACTGCTGCCGGCGCGATCATCCCCCAGCCGCTGAGCTGTTCGCGCAGGTGGCGGGGGCGTTTGCGGCGGGCTGCCGCAGGGGTGGTTCCGCCCGGCGCCGGAACGGCGGGGCGGCGGGAGGGAAGCTGGGTGGTTGTCATGGGAGTCTCCGTTGACAGTCAGTGCCGGGTGGAGGACGACGGCGGCAGTTGCCGCCCGCCGTCGTCCCCGTCCGGTGGCTGGCTAGTTCTTGTAGCCGCCGTTGGACTTGATGTTGGCGTCAATCGCCTTGACCGCCTTGTCCAGGACGGTCTTGGGCTCCGCGCCGGCCAGGATGTCCTGGACCGCCTTGCCGTACTCGGTGGCGATGAACGGGTACGCAGGCGTTTCCGGGCGCATGACGGCCTGCTGGCGGGAAAGTTCCATGAACACCCGGTTTTCGCCGCCCTCGGCGAACGCGGGGAGCAGGGCCGCGGCCTCATCGGTGGCCGGGATGGTTCCGGTGGCCTTGGCCACGGCGGCGACGTTCTCCGGCTTCAGCGAGTAGGAGAGGTAGTCCATGGCGGCCTCGGAGTTCTTGCAGCCGCTGGTCACGCCCCATTGCCACGAGGCGCCGCCGATC
This sequence comes from Arthrobacter sp. BGA-UO-ETr-C19, assembly GCF_059568005.1. Classification (NCBI taxonomy): domain Bacteria; kingdom Bacillati; phylum Actinomycetota; class Actinomycetes; order Micrococcales; family Micrococcaceae; genus Arthrobacter; species Arthrobacter sp. BGA-UO-ETr-C19. Next base: position 125,780 of record NZ_JCAQPC010000023.1, on the reverse strand, counting down.
TTCGGGCCGTTGCCGAGGTCCACGGAAGGCATGACCACCAGGTCCTTGCCGAGCGCCTTGCGGGCCTTGTCCGCAGCCCAGGAGCCGGTGTAGACGATGCCGCTCTTGTTGTTCAGGAAGTCCTGGGTGGAATCCTTGCCGCTCTTCTTGGCCATGAAACCCTGGTCGGCAAGTCCGCGGAACCATCCGGCCCATTCGACGGCCTTGTCTCCGTTGAGGGCACCGTCCGCCGACTGGAAGCCGTCGCGGTTGACGAGGTCTCCGCCAAAGGACTGGAGCAGCGGCGAGTAGGCGTAGGGCAGCCACTCGCCGGTGCCGGCGGTCCCCATGTCGAGGGGGTACTGCCACTTGCCCAGGGCCTTGAGCTTGGTCAGCGCGTCCTGGAATTCCTCCTTGGTCCACGGCTTTTCAACGGTGGCCGCGCGGACCCCGGCTGCCTTGAGGTCAGAAGCGCGGCCGAACATGGCGAGGGCGACGTCGTAGTAACCCACCGCATACGTCTCGCCCTCCCACTTGGCGACCGTGCTGGGGAGGTTCTTGGACAGATCCGCCGAAAGCTTCAGCGGCGTCAGGTACTTGGCCCAGGCCCAGTTGGGCACGTTGGGCCCGTCGATGTCCACGATGCACGGCAGCTTCCCGGCAGCGGCGGCCGAAACCACGGAGTCGTTGTAGGACTCCTGCGGGAATGCCTGTACCTTGATCTGGGCTTTCGCGGCGCCGCTCTTGTTGTAGGAGTCCACGACGGACTTGATGGCGGCGAGCTCATCAGGGTTGCCCGCGTTGTGGGTCCACATGGTGATCTCGTTGCCGCCCTCGGACGTGGCGGACGCGCTGCCCTTCCCGCAGGCAGCGAGGCTGCCCATGAGCGCAGCCGCGGCTATGCTGGTGGCCAGGATCCGGGTGAATCGCTTGTTCATGAAGGTCCAGTCTTTCTGCTGATTTTGCGCGTGGATGATTGGCCCCGGGTCCGGAAGGGGCGCGGCCGCTGCAACGGCTGCGTCCCTTTTCAGGCGGACGCCGGGTGGATTGCTGGTGATTTGTTTTGGGATGCGGTCAGGCCCGGGGCGGCCCTACAGAGCCCCGCTCGATCAGGGGACATTCGAGCCGCACCTGTTCCGCCGGCGTGCCCGGATTCTCAATGTCGTCAAGAACCCGGTTGACCGCCCACCGACCCATGCCGTAGTGCGGCAGGGCCACGGTGGTCAGGCCCGGCCACAGCGAGCCCGCAATGAGCTCGAGATTGTCGATGCCCACGATCGAAACGTCGTCCGGGATGTTCAGCCCCAGTGCCGTTGCCGCCTGGTACGCGCCCATGGCCACCCTGTCGCTGAAGCAGAACAGGGCTGTTGGCGGGTCGGGCTGGCTGAGCAGCGCCAGCGCGGCTTCTCTGCCCCCCGAGGTCTCCGGCTCGACAATGACGAGGTGCCTTGGATCGTGCTGGATGCCGTGGCGGCGCAGGGCGTTGTGAAATCCTTCCAGCCGGCCGTGCGTTGCGGGAATGTCGTCCACGTTGTTGATCATGCCGATCCGCGTGTGGCCTGCCCTGATGAGGGCTTCGACCGCAGTTTCGGCGGCATCGACCTCGTCCGGGACGATGGACGACACCGTGGGGTCCCCGGTGACGGCGTCCAGCAACACCGTGGGGATCCCGGCGAGCGCCGGCGGCAGTTCGACTCCCTGGTGGTACAGCCGGGCGTACACCACGCCGTCCACCTGGTGCTGCTGAAGCATGGTGATTTCGCGGTGTTCGAGCTCGCTGTCCAGGCCCGAGTTCACCACCATGACCACGTAGCCCCGTTCGTAGGCCGCGTCCTGCGCTCCGCGGATCATGGCCCCGGCGAATGGCGTGGTAGTGATCTCGTCGCTGACCAGGCCGAGGATCTGGGAGCGCTGGTTGCGCAGCCCGCTGGCGAGCCGGTTGGGAGCGTAGCCAAGGTTCCTGGCCACGTCCCGGACGTGCTGCTGGGTTTCCGCTTTGACCCGGGAGCTGGTGGCGTCATTGAGTGCGTGGGACACAGTGGTCACGGAGACTCCGGCGGCCTTGGCCACTTCGCGTATCCCTACTCGCGTCGTCATCGACTTCCTTTGCAAAACGTTTTGGTTCGGTGTGACTCAGAATACACAAAACGTTTTGCATGTGTCAACCGTCACTCCCAGCCGCACCCTAAGCCCGCAAGCTCGGCCAGGGAACCCTGCGGGCGTGGGCGCAATGTTCAATAACCGGACATGGGTCCGGCCCGGCGCTGCCCTTTCGGGCGGCACCGGGCCGGAGATCCTGTGAAAGCTGCTCGGTTACCGTCCCGTGGTGAAGCTCCAGGAGAGGCCGCTGAGCGGGTTCCCGCCGGCATCCTTGATGCTGGTGGAAATGGTGGCCGTGTACTTCGTGTTAGCCGCCAGCGTCACGTTCGGGTTCAGCGTTGCCACGTGGCTGGTGGCGTTGTAGCTGACGGCGTAGCTCACCAGGGCGCCGGTGGCGGCGTTACGAAGGGCAAACGTTCCGTTGGCTACGCCGGTCACGTTCTCACTGATGGTTGCAGTGACGTTGGCGGTGCGGCTGACGGCCGTGGCGTTCGTGGCCGGGGACTTGGCCGTCACAACCGGCCGCGGTCCCGTGGTGAATGCCCAGGAGTTGGCGGCGATCGGGTTGCCGGCGATGTCCGTGATGCCCGCGGTCAGTGTTGCCGTGTGCTTCCGGTCAGCCGCCAGCGTTGCATTCGGGTTCAGGGTGGCAACCCGGGTGGTGGCATTCCACGTGACCGGAGCGGCAAGGACCGCTCCCGCGGAGTTCTTCAGGGTGAAGGATGCCGTTCCCAGGCCTGCAATCGGCTCGCTGAAGGTAGCCGTGACGTTGGCCGTCTGGCTTGCCATCATGGAGTTGATGGCCGGCGCCTTGGCGGTCACCACGGGACCCACGGTGTCGACAGTGAAAGCCAGTGAACCGGCGGACCGTGTTTCGACGCCGCCCGGGCTGACTTCGCCGGCAGTGACTGTGTGCCGCCCGTTGGCAAGCGGCCGGTTCGATGTGATCGAGTAGCTGCCGTTCGCGCCCACGGACGCCGAACCGCTGGCTACCCCGTCAATGTAGAGGTTGACGCTCGCGGCGTCCGGCAATGCGACGGCACCGGTGAAGGTCGGCGTGGTGGTGCGGGTGATGTTGTCCGTGTTGAAGCGGCCCGTGTCGCTGGCGGCCGTCAGGTCAGGTGTGCTCGGTCCCTTGGCCAGGGGCGCCGTGCACGGTGCGGCCGGGCCGCCGATCGCCGCGTACTCGAAGATCGTGACTTCGTTCCCGACGGCGGCGTTGCGTCCCAGCCACATGCCCCGGCTTTCGGCGGTGGTGGGTGATGTTGCGCGGTCCGCGTCGGACACGCCGTCCGCACCAACGCCGCCGAGGCCCGTCCAGGTGGCGGTCCAGGTGGTGAGGCCCGGTCCGTCGTACACAACGGTGCCGTCCTCGCCCGAACCCGGGGCACCGGCACGCAGCGTGCGCCGCCCGTTCAGCGCGAACGACTGGTTGCCTGCCACGACCCTGGCTTCCAGCTGGTCCGCCGGGAGCTGCCCGCCGCCGGGCGCAGCAGCGGTGCCCTTCATGACGACGGTGCTGGCGTTGAGCTTGGTGGCCGGCTGCGTGACGATGACGTTCCCGACGAACGTCTGGTCGCCGACGTCGGGCGCTGTCAGGACACGGATCACGTCACCGGAGCGGATGTCCGGAGTGGTGCCTTCCCAGCATCCTCCGCCCGGGTGGTTGACTTCAACGATGCCGGCCGCGGGCACCAGGTTGGACGCAGTGCCGATGACTGCGCCGCCGCGAAGCACCTGGATTGTGGGACGGTCACTGGCCGCGTACCCCTCGGCGGAGACCATGTCCCGTTCCGGGAAAACAGTGATGATGTGCGTACCCGGGTCACTGATGACGGCGAAAGCCGGAACAGCCGCCGTCGGAACGGCCAGCGCCACCAGCGCGCCAGCCGTGATGGCAGCTGCGAGGCGTGGACGGTTTCTTGCAGATTTCATGGAAAGCTCCCCTCAAAGGCCCCAGACTTCACCCGGCTGAGACCCAGCGAGGTGATCCTCTTCAGGTCCATGATCTGAAGAGGATGCCAGTATCTGGACGCCACCCTGCGGAAACCTTGATCTTCGGGCGGCCCGCCCCCTCAACGGGGTTGCTGCAAGGGGGGCAGCCGGCACAGGGAAATACCGGCTGCCCCGCGCGGCTCTATGCCTCCACGAGGTCCTCGTCGAGGTCTCCGTCCAGCTCTTCAAACTCGACGGCGGCAACGATTTCCTTGGTATCGGGGTTGAGCATGAAGGCCTCGTCGTCGTCCTCGATCATGAGGAAGTCGCCGTGGTCGGTGCTGAAGCGCCACGCGAGCACCGTCTCGCCGTTGTGGTCGTAGTTCGGATCGCCCATGGTGATTTTCTGCAGCTCGTACCCGGCGATGTCACACAACTCGCGGATGATGACCTCGAATTCCGGGGCGTTCTCCAGGGCCTCTTCCTCGGCTTCGGCGCGCCGCTGTTCGAGGTCCGGCAGCGCAGCCACGCGCTGGGCGATGTGTGCGGTGAGCTCGTCGTCGTCGAGGACCAGCAGGCCTTCCTGTCCGCGCAGCCACGCCGCGTTGAGGGCCACGATGTCTTCCGTTTCCAGGAGCGATTCGAATTCGGCGTCGAGGTCCTCCATGGCCTGCACGCGTTCCGGGAGTTCGCCGTCCTCCTCAGCGTCGGCCTCGCCGTCCAGGTACACGTCCGCTTCCTCCTCCGACAGGGAGTCGAATGCCTCCACGGTGCGGTCGAAGAGGTCAACATGCCCGGCGGCGCCCATGGCTTCCAGGCCCTCGCGGATGTAGGCGTCAAGCTCCTCACGGTCCGGGGCGGTGAAGACGTACTGCGCAAAGCCGCCGCCCAGGGACTGCGTCAGGTAGAAGTCCACGAAGTAGCTGCGCAGGGCGTTGGGCGCGATCTCCCCCGGGCCGAGGAGCTCCTGGTACATGGCGTTCACCACGGCAACGTTGGAATCAACTGTCTCTGCATCCCTGCCGCTGTCGCCGCCTGCGGCGCCATCGACGGTCAGGACAACGGGGTATTCGCTGGAGGTCATGGAAAATCCTTACTGCAGAAAGCCGGTGATGCTCAGGACCCTCCAAACGTACGCGGCGCCGGCGGCCCGCCGGTTTAGGGCGAAGTGAACGTCAGGCGAAGTTTGCGCCGCAGCTCCCGCAGGGACAAAACGGGACAAACCAGGACAAAAACCGAAGAGCCCGACGGCGGGCGGCGGCAAATTTGAGGGCCCCTCCCGCCCGACTAAGATGGATCAGATAACCTGCAGATTTTCGACCTGCCGAAAGTAGCGCGCACCCATGCCTTCCCAACCGGACGACAGTGCGGCACTGGCAATCCAGACCCCCGCGATCAACGACCGCTCCCTCGCGGCCGGGCTCGCCTATGCCATGGGCGGCCGCGTCTCCGGGATCTCGTTCGACTCCGCCACCGGACTGATGCTCGGCAAGGTCCGCGGCGGCTCAGAGGTGCCATACTCCACCACGGCCAAGCTGGTCCGCAAGGGCGGCGGCTGGAGCTGCACGGTGGGCGTCTGCAGCTGCCCGGTCCGCAAGGACTGCAAGCACGTGGCCGCGCTCCTGTTCGCGGCCGAAGACAACCCGGCCGTGCGGGTGCAGCTGCTGTCCCCGGCTGACGTCTCACGGCTGTCGCGGGAAAGGTCTGTGCCCGCGCTCTCGGACTGGGAGCAGGCGCTCGGCCCCCTGATTTCGCAGGCCGGCCCTGCCCAGCAAAACGGCGGCACTCCGCTGGCCCTGCAGTTCGAGGTGGAGGAACCGGCCCCGCACTTCTCCTACACAGGCCGCCGTGATCCGCTCCGCAGCGTCCGTCAGCTCAAGGCCCGCCCGGTGATCATGGGCGCCAAGGGCAAGTGGATCCGCGGTGACGTCTCGTGGAACACGCTGAGCTACCTGAGCTTCAAGCGTGAGTGCAACCAGGCCCATGTGGAGTGGATGCAGACCTTCCTCGCCGCGCACACCGCGGGCGCGAACCGCGCATACTCGTCGTCGTCTCTTTGGCTGGGGCTGAACACCTTCGCCGGCAAAAATCTGTGGGGCCTGCTGGAGGAAGCCCGGCAGCTCGGCGTCGCGCTGGTGCATAGCCGCGGCCAGGAACCCGTGAAGGTGGCGGCGGAGCCTGCGGCGGTGGGCCTCAACCTTGGCCGCTACGGAAGTGACACCCAGGACGGGGGCCTGGAGCTCGCATCCACCATCACGGTGGACGGCACCGAGGTTGATCCGGCGTCGGTAGGCACCATCGGCCGCCCCGCCCACGGCATTTTCCTCACCTCCAGCGGGGACGCACTGCCGGGGGTCGCCGCGGACGAGACCATTACCCTGGCCCCGCTGGAGAGCGGACTGAGCGAGGAACTGCTGGCCTTCGTCACGGCGGGCAGTACGCTGCACATCCCGGCACGGGATGAAGGCCGCTTCCTCACCGGGTTCTACCCCAAGCTCAAGCAGACCGCGCGTGTGACGGCGGCGGACGAGTCCGTCGAGCTGCCCGAGCTCGCGGTCCCGACGCTCTCGCTGCTGGCCAACTACGGCACCGACCACCGCGTGCGCCTCCACTGGGAGTGGCACTACAAGTCCGGCACCATCGTCACCGCCCAGCCGCTCTGGCGACATCCCGGCGATCACGGCTACCGTGACGATCCGGCCGAGGCCCGGATCCTGGAGGCTGTGGGCCAGCCGTGGGACGCGGTGCCCAAGCTGGGTGAGTCAGCCACCGGCGGCTGGGGCACGCCGCGGCTTGCGGCCACGGCGGAGCTGAGCGGGCTGGACACCCTGGCTTTCACGGAGGACGTGCTCCCTCAGCTGCGGAACACGCCCGGCGTGGACGTGGACACCTCGGGCGACATCGCGGACTACCGGGAGGCCGAAGAGGCGCCGGTGGTGGCGATTTCCACCAAGGCCACTGACCAGCGCGACTGGTTCGACCTTGGCATCGTGATCACCCTTGAGGGCCAGCCGGTGTCCTTCGCGGCCCTCTTCTCCGCCCTCGCAGCAGGTCAGACGCGGATGCTCCTGCCCAGCGGCGCGTACTTCTCCCTCGATCTGCCGGAGCTGCACCAGCTGCGGGCCCTGATCGACGAGGCCCGCAGCCTCCAGGACAACCCCGGCGACAAGGACGCCCCGCTGCAGATCAGCCGCTTCCAGGCCGGCCTGTGGGATGAACTTGCCCAGCTGGGGATCGTGGACGAGCAGGCGTCCGCCTGGCGCGAGGCGGTGGGCGGGCTGCTGAAGGACGGAGTCCAGGGTCTGCCGCTGCCGGCCACCCTCAACGCCGAGCTGCGCCCGTACCAGCTGGAGGGCTACAACTGGCTGAGCTTCCTGTACCGGCACAGCCTCGGCGGCGTGCTCGCCGACGATATGGGCCTGGGAAAGACCGTGCAGGCGCTGGCCCTGATGTGCGCGGCCAAGGAACACGCCGCGTCTTCTGTGGACGCTAAGGGAACGGACGGTACAACAGCGGACGACGGCGGCACGCCCTTTTTGGTGGTGGCGCCCACCAGCGTCGTGGGCAACTGGGAGGCCGAGGCCGCCCGCTTCGCGCCTGGCCTTACGGTCCGTGCCGTCGGCGAGACGTTTGCCAAGAGCGGCGCCGATCCCGCCGAGGCCATGGCCGGGGCGGACATCGTCATCACGTCCTACGCGCTGTTCCGGATCGACTACGAGTCCTACGCGGGACGGCGCTGGGCCGGGCTGGTGCTGGACGAGGCCCAGTTCGTCAAGAACCACCAGTCCAAGGCCTACCAGTGCGCCCGCAAGCTTCCGGCGGCGTTCAAACTGGCCATCACCGGCACTCCGCTGGAGAACAACCTCATGGAGTTCTGGGCCCTGACGTCCATCGTGGCACCCGGGCTGTTCGCCAGCCCTTCGCGGTTCGCGGAGTATTACCAGAAGCCGGTGGAGAAGAACGGCGACCGGGGGCAGCTGGACAAGCTCCGGCGTCGGGTCCGTCCGCTCATGATGCGCCGCACCAAGGAGCAGGTCATCAAGGACCTGCCACCCAAGCAGGAACAGGTCCTTGAAGTGGTGCTCAACCCCCGGCACCAGAAGGTCTACCAGACCCATCTGCAGCGCGAGCGGCAAAAGATCCTGGGCCTCATCGAGGACGTGAACAAGAACCGCTTCACCATCTTCCAGTCGCTGACGCTGCTGCGTCAGCTCAGCCTGGACGCCTCGCTGGTGGATGAGTCCCTGTCCGGCGTGCGCTCCAGCAAGCTGGACGTGCTGTTCGAGCAGCTGGAGGACCTCGTTGCCGAGGGCCACCGCGCCCTCATTTTCAGCCAGTTCACCGGCTTCCTCGGCAAGGTCCGCGAGCGGCTCGTCGAGGAGAACATCGAGTTCTGCTACCTCGACGGCGGCACGCGGAACCGTTCCGACGTCGTCAATGAGTTCAAGAACGGCACGGCACCGGTGTTCCTGATCAGCCTCAAGGCCGGCGGTTTTGGCCTCAACCTGACCGAGGCAGACTACGTGTTCCTGCTCGACCCGTGGTGGAACCCGGCGTCAGAGGCGCAGGCGGTGGACCGCACGCACCGCATCGGCCAGGCCAGGAATGTCATGGTGTACCGGCTGGTGGCCAAGGACACCATCGAGGAGAAGGTCATGGCGCTCAAGGCCAAGAAGTCGCAGCTGTTCGCCGACGTGATGGAGGGTGATGCCCTCTCGGGCGGTGCGCTCACAGCGGAGGACCTGGCGGGGCTCTTCAACGACTGACGGACACTGCGGGGCCATATTCCCGGGCAGCGGGCCGTCCTGCATCGCTGCGGCCGGGGCGGGCCGAAGCCCGAAGGTGCTCCGTTTGCTGAACCACCTTCCCAGGGCCTTGCCCTTGCCCTTCCACCAGCTGTCCTCATCCGTATCGGTGCGCCACCGGTAGATCAGCACCACCAGCACAAACATCCCGGCTGTGACGTTCGGCCACACGCCCGAGGCAGCGTCGAGCAGTGCCCTCAGCGCCGTGGCCAGGATCGCCGGCGGGGCCAGGGTACGGAAGACGGTGTTCGCCAGGTACCGCCGGTGGGAGCGTGGCACGGAGAGCAGGCGCACCATGTCGGAACAGGCGCACACCACCACTACGGCCTGACCGAGCGTGAGCAGAATGGAGCCCGGCAGGGACCCGGCGAACTGTATGGCTGACGCCAGCCCGGAACTCATGGCCTGCACCGTTCCATGTTCGTTTCCTCCATCGCATTCCCTTGCACGGCTACATGTGACCAGTCAACGGCGCGGGGGTCCGGTAAGTCACGGGGGTCGACTACCCGTCTTTCCCGCCCGCACTACCCGTGCTCCCGCTGCTGTACGTACCCCGGCCGGAAGCAACCATGCGGGAACTCTGATCGCGGCCGGCAGACACTACCATTGGCCCTATGGGTGCCCACGACAGTCCGCCCGTCCGTGCCGGCGGTGCTCCCCCTCCCGAAGGGATGACGCTGGGACGGCTTTTGGCACTTCTGGGGGAAGGCGTCTCTGCCGAGGCCCTGGAAACTCACTTGGCAGCCATGCAGGCGGAGAGCCTGCTCGATCCGCCGACGGCAATAGCGGCCCGCAGCCTCAATGCCAGGCTCCGTGAGGCCAGCCGGCGGGAGGGCCTGCTGCGCGTCCTGTACGACACCGCCACGGACCTCACCGGCATTCGGGATGTGGAAGCCGTCCTGAAGGCCATTGTCCGCAGAACCCGCTCGCTCATCGGCAGCGACATCGCCTATCTGAGCCTGAACGACTACGACTCCGGAGAGTCGTACATCCGGGTGACCGACGGTGCCGCCACGGCACAGTTCCGGAACATCCGTATGCCACTGGGCGAGGGTGTCCTTGGTGCGGTAGCCACCGGTGAAGCCCCCTCGCAATCCGCGGACTACCTGAGTGACCAGACCAAGTCACACCTTGAGTCGAGTGACGCGGCGGTCGCGGCAGAAGGCGTCAAGGCCATCATGGGCGTCCCTTTGCGGGCTGAGGGCAAGGTGATCGGCGCGCTCCTTGTTGCGGACCGGCATGCGCACAACTTCAGCAGCGACGACGTCGCCCTCATGGAATCAATCGGCACCCACGCCGCCGTCGCGCTCGAGAACGCCCGTCACTTCACCGAAATGGCCGATGCCCTGGCCCGGCTGGATCAGGCTCAGCGGCAAAATCTTGCTCATGTGAAGGCGTTGGAGGAGCTTTCCTCCCTCGATCAGCGGCTGATGGAGACCCTGGCGTCCGCCAACAGCCTGCCCAACCTCATGCTGCTTTTGGCCGAGTCGATGGACAGCGAGGTGTTCGTGGTTTCGCCCATGGGCGAGACCGTTGCAGGGCTGGGCGCGAATCCGGACTTCGGCCATCCGGCTGCGTTGAGCGCCGCGGAGCTCTCCGCCTCGAGGACGCTGCCCGTGCCTTTCACGGTCAAGGGCCGGCAGTACACCGTGATGTCCGCGGTCGCCGGCGACCAGCACCTGGCCTCGCTGATCGTTGCCGGTCACATCAGCCAGGACCGGCTTGCAGTGCTCGAGCGAAGCGCCCTGGTCCTCAGTGCGGCGCTGCTCTTTGAAAGGACCTTCCAGGACGCGCAGTACCGATTGCAGCTGGAACTCATCGACGAGCTCCTGAATCCGCGGTCTGAGGACACGGAAGCGCTGAAGCGGCGGGCCGGGAGATTCGGCCTCGCGGACAGCACCCCGCTGGTGGTCCGGGTGGTGGGCGTCCGGGAGGACCAGCGGCAAAGGGCCCTCGCAGTATTGAAGCGGCATGCCCAGGACCGTCCCGGGATCACCGCCCTTCACGAATCGCATTTGTGCGTCATCGAGCCGCCCGCACCACGCGGCGGCAGTCCGGGTGCTGACCGCGGCACCGACAACGGGCAGTTGATCGTCGCTGCCCTGAAGCACCAGCGCATCGACGCCAGCGTTGGATCGTCACAGCCGGTGACAGGATTTTCCCGGCTGGCAGGGGCCCACGCCGAGGCCGATGCCGTGCTGCGCGCGCTGCAGGCGCTGTCACGGAACGGCGAGGCCGCCGACCGGGCAGCCCTCGGCACGGCCGGGATGCTGCTGGGCGCCATGGACAGCCCATTCGCCGCCCAACTGCTGGCCGCCCAACTCGGACCCCTGCTGGACTACGACAGCCGCCGCGGAACGCAGCTGGTCCTGACCGCCTGGACCTTCCTGGAGAACGACGCGTCCGGCACGGCGGCTGCGGAGGCCCTGCACGTTCATCCCAACACGCTCCGCCAGCGGCTGGAGCGCATCGACACTGTCCTCGGCGCCAGCTGGCGCAGGGGCGGCCGGTCCCTGGACATCCACGTGGCCCTGCGGCTCTGGCGCCTGCAATCCGCCGGTATCGGCGGCCAGTTACGCTGAGCCCGCCCGCGCCGATGTGGTCCTGACGCACATGTTCCTACTGCCAATATGGCAGAAACATCCATAGGCCGCCTCACATGGCTCTGGAACGATGAGATCTGCGGCACCTATCAGGTAGCCCGAGATCCCCATCTTTAGGAGTCAGTCACAATGTCGTGTGCGCATGCAGCGGGCATCCGTCCCGCAACCTTCGGCGTCCTGCGCTTGCCGCGGAACATCGTCGTCGGCGCCCAGCAGCGTTTTGCCATCGCCGATATCGCAGCAGAGCTTGGCGACAGCGTCCTCATCTGCACGGACCCCCGGCTTGCAGCCTCGGACGAACTGCAGGCCCTGGTCACAAGCCTGGAGAACCGGAAGCTGTCCGTCCGGGTCTTCGGAGAAACCCAGGCCGAGCTGCCCACCCCGGGCATCATTGCCTGCGTCGAAGAGCTCAAGGGACAGGACATCGACGTCGTCATCGGCTTCGGCGGCGGCAGCTGCATGGACATGGCCAAAGTGGTCTCGGTGCTTCTGACCCACGGCGGCCAGCCCAGCGACTACTACGGCGAGTTCGCCGTTCCCGGTCCTGTCAAGCCCGTCATCGCACTGCCCACCACGGCGGGCACGGGGTCCGAAGCGACAGCCATCGCCGTGGTTTCCGACCCCGCACTCGGCATGAAGATGGGCATCTCAAGCCCCCACATCATCCCCTTCGCCTCGGTGTGCGACCCCGAACTGACCTACACCTGCCCGCCGCCGCTGACGGCGGCCACCGGCGCGGACACCTTCGTGCACCTGGTCGAGTCGTTCACCGCCATCACCCGGGAACCAACCCGCACTCTCGCCAACGAGCGCGTGTTCGTGGGCAAGAACGTCCTGACGGACTCCCTGGCACTGGACGGGATCCGGCTCCTGGGCCGGAGCCTGGCCACCGCCTACAAGGACCAGGGCAACACCGAGGCCCGCGCCGACATGATGCTGGCCGCACTCTACGGCGGCATTGTGCTCAGCAACGCCGGAACGGCGGCGGCGCATGCCATCCAGTACCCCGTCGGCGCACTGACCCACACTCCGCACGGCGTCGGCGTCGGCCTGCTGCTTCCTTACGTCGTCCGCCACAACTTCAGCGCCATTGAACCGCAGCTGGCACAAATTGCCGACGCGCTGGGACGCGACATCAAGGGCCTGGGCGTACGCAGCGCTGCGATCGCCGGCGTCGAGGCCATCGACGAAGTCATCGCCACCATCGAACTGCCCGCGACGCTACAGGACCTCGGCGTACAGGAGCGGGACCTCGGCGAGATCGCCAGGCTGTCGCTGAACTCCAAGCGGCTCATCGACAACAACCCGGTACCGCTCGACCTTGAGTCCGTCACGTCCATCGTGCAGGCCGCTTACGCCGGCGACCGCACCATCCGCTAAATCACTTCGCTGACGCATCAACACTTGATCAAAACCTGAGGATCACCCATGACACTTCTCTCCGCACAGGAACCGCTCGACATCGATGAGCTGGCGATCCCCCGCCAGCTGCTCATCGCCGGAAACTGGCAGGACGCCGCCGGCGGCGGCACCGTCGCCGTCGTCAATCCCTCCGACGGGACCGCGATCACCGCCATCGCGGACGCCGACATCGAGGACGGCCTGGCCGCCGTCGACGCCGCCGCCGCGGCGTTCCCGGAGTGGGCCGCCACACCGCCACGGCGCCGCGCCGAGATCCTCAGCCGCTGCTTCGAGCTGATGACCGAACGCAGGGAACAGCTTGCCCACCTCATCTCCCTTGAGAACGGCAAGGCACTGCCGGACGCGCGCGGCGAAGTGGCGTACGCGGCAGAATTTTTCCGCTGGTACGCGGAAGAGGCCGTACGGATCATCGGCGACGTTTCCATCTCACCGTCCGGCGCGAACCGCATCCTGGTCCAGCACCAGCCGATCGGCGTCTGCGTACTGATCACGCCGTGGAACTTCCCCGCCGCGATGGCCACCCGCAAGCTGGCGCCGGCGCTTGCCGCCGGCTGCACCGCCGTGCTCAAGCCGGCCACCCTCACGCCCCTGACATCGCTGGCGATCGCCCAGCTGATGGTCGACGCGGGCGTCCCGGCCGGCGTCGTCAACGTGGTCACCACGAGCAAGACGAGCGATGTCATGACGCCGATCCTGGCCGACCCCCGCGTCCGGAAGCTGTCGTTCACCGGTTCCACCGGCGTCGGACGCCATCTGTTGCGGCAGGCCGCGGACAACGTCCTCAAGTGCTCCATGGAACTCGGCGGCAACGCGCCGTTCGTGGTTTTCGATGACGCGGACCTGGACAAGGCAATCGACGGCGTCATGATCGCCAAGATGCGCAACGGCGGCCAGGCCTGCACCGCAGCCAACAGGATCTACGTCCAGCGCGGGATCCAGGCGGAGTTCGCCAGCCGCCTGGCGGCCCGCATGGCCGGCCTGACGGTCGGGCCCGGTACAGATCCAACCACCGAAGTGGGCCCGCTGGTTGATGAGGCAAGTGTCCTGAAGGTCGATGCCCTGGTGCGCGATGCCCTCGACCAAGGTGCGCGGCTGCTCACCGGCGGGCAGCTACCGGAAGGGGAAGGCTACTTCTACCCGCCCACCGTGGTGACCAACGTGCCACTCCACGCGCGCATGGTGAGCGAGGAGATCTTCGGGCCCGTGGCATCGGTCATCGGCTTCGACACCGAGGATGAAGTCGTCGCGGCCGCCAACGACTCCGAGTACGGCCTCGCGGCGTATGTCTTCACCGAGGACCTGCGCCGGGGGCTACGGGTATCCGAACGCATAGAAAGCGGAATGGTGGCCCTCAACCGCGGGCTCGTCTCGGACCCGGCAGCGCCGTTCGGCGGCGTCAAGCAAAGCGGTCTGGGACGCGAAGGCGCCCACCAGGGCCTCCTGGACTTCACGGAAACCAAGTACATCGCCCTTGACTGGTGAACCCGGTTCACTCCCACCAGATCATCCCCCACATCCTTATTTGACCTTCGAAAGAGAAGACCAATGACGCTCTCCGCAGCAACGACCGGCAACGCACGCCGGGTGCCCTGGCGGGTATCCCTCGCCAGCTTCGCCGGAACCACCATCGAGTGGTACGACTACTACATCTTCGGCCTCCTTGCGGCCACCGGCGTTTTCAGCCGGCTCTACTTCCCCGAGCAGGACCCCGCCACGGGTCTCCTGCTGGCCTTCCTCACCTATGCGGTTGGCTTCGTTGCCCGGCCCTTCGGGGGCATGTTCGCGGGCCACTACGGGGACAAGATCGGCCGCAAGCCAATGCTGGTGCTCTCACTGCTCCTGATGGGATTCGCCACCCTGGCGATGGGCCTGTTGCCCACCTACGCGCAGATCGGCGTCTGGGCCCCGATCCTCTTGACGGTTCTGCGGCTCATGCAGGGCTTCGGCGCAGGGGCTGAATGGGCAGGTGCCGCCATCATCTCGACGGAACACGCCCCGGAAGGCCGCCGCGGATTCTTCGGCAGCTTCACCCAGATGGGTGTACCGGCGGGCATGCTGCTGGCCAACTCCTCGGTCCTGGCCGTGAAGGCCATGGTCCCGGCCGATGCCTTCGACGCCTGGGCCTGGCGCGTTCCGTTCCTCCTCAGCGTGCTGCTGATCGTCGTGGGCCTGGTGGTCCGCGCAAAGCTTGAGGACTCCGATGACTTCAAGGAGCTGGTGGCCAAGAAGCAGACTGCTCACAACCCGCTCGGGGAAGCCCTGAAGAAGGAGACCAAGGGCGTCTGGCTGGTCGTCGGCATGCGCCTCGCCGAAAACTCGGCCTTCTACCTGTACACCACCTTCTCGGTTGTCTACATCATGCGGACGTTCGGGCCCGAACGGGCCAACCAGGGCTCGATGTCCGTTCTGATCGCCTCCGCCATCGGCGTCATCGCGGTGCCGCTCTGGGCAGCGCTGTCCGACCGGATCGGCCGGAAGCCGCTTTACCTGTTCGGCTCCATCGGCGGGCTGCTGTTCTTCCCGCTCTACTTCGTCATGACGGACACCGGCAGCGCCCTGCTGGCAACCCTGGCCATCATCATCGGCCTCGCGGTCTTCCACAACTCCATGTATGGCCCTCAGGCCGCCTTCTTCGCCGAGCTCTTCTCCACCAAGCTCCGCTACAGCGGCGCCTCCATGGGCTACCAGTTCGGCTCGGTCCTGGCCGGAGGCATTGCGCCGCTGGTCGCCGTGGCCCTGCTCAATGCAGGCAACGGCGAACCCGGCTGGGTGATCCTGTACTTCAGCGTCATCGGCGTCATCACTGTGGCCTCGGCAATCATGGCTCCGGAAACGGTGAAGCGCGTTCGCGGAAGCCTTGAGACGGCACAGGCGCGGGACTCCCTGGACTCCGAGGACGCAACCGGCAAGGCCGGCGTCCGCTAGAGGCTTTATTTAGCACGCCAGAGTTAGAAAAACCGGCGGCATCGGCAGTGTTTGCACTGCTGATGCCGCCGGCGGACTTTCTCCGGTCAGGCCGGGGACAGCTCCTCGGCCCGCGGCAGCGGATCCAGGTGACTGATACCGGTGGGTGTGATCTGCAGGACCCGGGCCGTGGCGATGTCATAGAACAGGCCCGTCACATGGACATCACCGCTCCGGACGGCGTCCTGCAGGCTAACGTGCCGCTGCAGCCGCTCAAGCTGGACGGCAACGTTGACCATGGCCAGCTGGTCCACCGCGCCGTACCCTGCCTGCTCGGCGGCAACCTGCACGGGGTGTCCTGCCTGGAACGACTCCAGGCTCGGCCGGCCGTGGTCCAGCCAGGACTCGACCGGGCAGCGTTTCTCCTGCCCTTCCGAGCCCTGCCCTTCCGAGCCCTGCCCGGCGGGTCCGGCGAGCAGCGCGGTCATTGCGCCGCAGCCGGAGTGGCCGCAGACCACCACCGATGTGACAGACAGCTCGTCGAGGGCGAACTTGAGGGACGCCTCGACCGACGGTTCGAGGCGGTCGCTCCCCACTACGTTGCCCACGTTGCGGACCGTGAACAGGTCCCCCGGGCCGCTGCTGGTGATCAGGTTGGGCACCAGCCGGGAGTCGGCGCAGGTGATGAACAGAGTGTCGGGATCCTGGAAAGTGGACAGCTCCTGGACGTGCGGCCGCAGCAGGTGGGCGTGGCGGCGGTGGTAACTGTCCACGCCGTTGAGCACCGAGCGCACCGGGGCCGGGAGATGCCCGGCCGCCTCTGGGGGCAGCGGTGCGCTGTTCCGCTGCCAGCTCCGCCACGGTGCGAAGCCTCCGCGCAGCGCGGAGCGCGATGACCCGCGTGCGGGAGTTCCAGCCACGGCGGCGTGCAGGGTGGCCGTTCCGGTTTCCTCGATCTCGACGCTGCCGCCGTTGTTGACGTGCCGGACGCGCCACGCCTCCAGGGTGTCGTGGACCGGGTGGTCCAGGTAGTCGACGTCGAGCTCCACCGTGACGTGCGCCGCCGGCGGAACCGCGGCCAGCACCTTGCTCAGGCGGGGAAGCGACAGGAACGTGCAGGACCCGTCGATGACCACCCGCCAGCGGTTTTCGGCTGCTCCACCGAGGGGCTCGGCATGGATGCTGGCACGGACCACGCGCCATACGACCAGCAGCACGGCCAGGGCGAGCCCCACCAGCACACCGGCGAGAAGGTTGACGAACACCACCGTCAGCAGCGTGGCGGCATAGATGGCCAGGTCACCGGTGACGCGTGCCGTTTGGAAATCGGCCACCTTCACCAGGCGGATGCCGATCATGATGAGCAGCCCGGCAAGCACGGACTCGGGCACCAGCTGGATGACTCCCGCCAGCAGCAGCGAAAAGACGAGGACCCAGATGCCGTGCAGGATGGCGGACTTTCGGGTCCGTCCCCCGGCCTCCACGTTGGTGGCACTGCGGACGATCACGCCGGTGACGGGAAGCCCGCCCAGCATGCCCGACGTCACGTTGGCGGCACCCTGGCCGAGGAGCTCGCGGTTGAAGTCCGTGCGCTCCCCGTGGTGCATCTTGTCGACGGCGACGGCGGACAGCAGCGATTCCACGCTGGCCACCAGGGCGATGGTGACGACGCCGACAGCGATGGCGGTCCACTCCCCCTGCGGCAGGTGCGGAAGGGACAGGGCGTCCAGCAGCGAACCGTCAAAGGTGATCCGGTCGACGTCGGAATTGAACGGCAGCGACAGCAGGGTGGCGGCCACGACGGCGACGAGCGGGCCGGGCACCCGGCGGACGGCGGCCGGCATGTGCTTCCACCCGACGAGGAGTGCGATCACCACAGCCCCGAGGAAGGCGGCCTGCGGATCGACGGCGGCAAGGCTGTCCGGCAGCGCCAGGATGTTGTGCAGTGCAGCCTCGCCCGCTTCGGCGCCGAGCATCACGTGCAGCTGCTGCAGGACGATGATGATGCCGATGCCGGCAAGCATGGCATGCACCACCACGGGTGCGATGGCCAGTGCCACGCGTCCCACCCGCGCCATCCCCAGCAGGACCTGCAGAACCCCGGCCGCCACGGTGATGGCACAGGTGACGGGCCAGCCGAACTGTTCGATGAGGCCGGCGACAATGACCGTCAGGCCCGCAGCGGGGCCGCTGACCTGCAGCGGTGCGCCGCCCAGGCTGCCGGCCACGATGCCGCCGACAGCGGCCGCGATCAGTCCGGCCATGACCGGAGCGCCCGACGCCGCGGCGATGCCGAGCGACAGCGGAACGGCAACGAGGAACACCACGAGGGACGCCGGCAGGTCCCAGCGGAGGCCCGATGTCAGGCGTGCCAGGACTGGTATCCGGCTCCTGCCGGGGTGGATGGGGTCTGGATCCATGGCGGCTGGCGAGGGCATATAAGTCCTTAGCTCGTTCGAAGGGTCCTTATCCACGCTATTGACGCCCCGACACAGGCCGCAAGGGTGCCGCCCGTGAGAAGAAACACGAGGTCAGGCCCGACATAAAGCGCAAACTAGTGCACTAATCCATTCGTTTGCATAAAGGCCGCTACACGTCGGCAGGCGGAGCTCCTCTGCCGCAAAGGTTCCCCGTCCGCGTAGCGAAAACCGGCGGCCGTTCAAGTCACATGGCCCCTTACACGGGTGACCGTGTGTTCACCGCAGAAAAGAATTTTCGACGACGGGACCCGCGGCCGCCCGGACGGCCACCAGACCGGTCGCTGAAGGCGGGTTAAACAGCTGTGGACCCATCCCGGGGGATGGATCCACAGCTGTCTAAGCCGGTGCTGGGAGGCGGCGTTAGCGCTTGACGGCGTCCAGCTTCAGCATCTTGGCGATGACGCTGTCGAGTTCGGAGTCGTCGAAGATCTTCTTCCAGTCGTCCTTGATGATGGTGTCCTTGCCGTACTGGATGGCGATTTCGCAGGCCTCGGAGAACGGGTTGGAGCCGCGCAGGGCGTTGGTGAGGGCGATCTGCACGTGGCCGAACAGCATGGCTTTGGCAGCTTCCTCGGGCACGCCGGCGGTGTGGACG
Source organism: Arthrobacter sp. BGA-UO-ETr-C19 (assembly GCF_059568005.1). Lineage (NCBI taxonomy): Bacteria > Bacillati > Actinomycetota > Actinomycetes > Micrococcales > Micrococcaceae > Arthrobacter > Arthrobacter sp. BGA-UO-ETr-C19. Next base: position 106,957 of record NZ_JCAQPC010000023.1, on the reverse strand, counting down.
GTCTCGTGCAGCGCTTCGTTGAGCAGGGTGCCGATCATGCAGGCCACGGTCTCCACCAGGGTGGGCTCGAGGATGGCGAGCTGCTTCACGGTGACCCAGTGGACGTCGATCACGGGGGCGTAGATAACGCGGATGGTCGCCTCGGCGGCAGCCTTCGTGGCGTCGGAAGCGTCCTCGTCGATCGCGGCAACGACGTTCTGCGGGGCGCCCTGGCCGCCGAAGGTGTCGGCCCATTCTTCCTTGGTGGTGCGCTCCAGGAACACGGACGGGTGGCAGGGGTGGGCCACGGCCTGGACGACGTCCTCGCGCTGGGCGAGCAGGCCGGCATAGGCGGCGGCTGGGTCGAGCGTGAGCAGGATGGCGCCGGACTTCATCTGCGGGACGACGCCTTCGGACACGACGCCCAGGACGGTGTCCGGAACGGCGAGGATGACGACGTCGGCGCCCTTGACGGCTTCATCGGTGGCGGTGATTTCACGGCCTTCGGCGCGGACGCGGTCCTGGCCGGCGGGTGAGTTCTCGGCGTAGAACACGGTGTGGCTGGACTTCTGGAGGTTCCGGGAAACGCGCATCCCCATCTTGCCTCCGGCTCCGATCACGGCGACGGTCAACTGTTCTGCAGACATTTCATTTGCTCCTTAGGAAATCGAGGCTTTGCTTGGTCCACTGGTTTTCGAGGCGGATGGTTTCGTCCTCGGAGTCCTGCCACGGCAGCCAGTGTTCGACGATCTGGTTGATGTTTCTTTCTTTGGGCTGAAGCTTCCGGACCATGTAGTCGTAGTCCAGAAGGCCTTCGCCGAGCGGCGCGCCGGAGTATGTGAATCCGACCCACCCCTCCTTGCGGCTGAACGCAAAGTCTTTGATGTGCATGTTCAGGACATGGGGTGCGACGGCGTCAATCACCTCACGCGGCGACTCCAAGGCCGCCACGGTGTTGGCCGGATCGCTGCAGATGCCCAGGTACAGGCTTCCGACTCGCTCCACGACTTCCAGGATCCGGGACGTGGGGACCTGCTCGTAGGTCTCCAGCGCGATCCGCACCCCGGCCGCCTTGAACTCGGGCAGGACCTCGGTAAAGATCTCCACCGCCTCGTCCGCTGTCGGGGTGTGGCCCGGGGTGTTGGACATGGTCCGCAGCAATGGCGCCCCCAGGATCTTGGCGATGTGCAGGAACTTGCGGAGGTGTTCGGGCCGGATCCCCTTGGTGCCCAGTTCGAGGCTGATCCCGAGCGAGTCGGCGGTGGCCCGCACGGCCCGCAGTTCCTCCTCGGTCATGGTTTCCAGCGGCGCGTAGTCGCAGATCTGGAACAGGTCCACGCCCAGCGCCGCGGTCCGCTCCAGCGCCTCGTGGATGCTCAACGGCTTGCTCACCTTGTCGGAAAGCTGCCAGAAGAACGCGTAGCTGCTCAGACCAATCCGTGAACCCTGGCCAGCGGTCGGGTTCATGCTCTGCCCCCTACGGGTTGCAGGAGCCCGAGACGCGCTGCGGCCTCGTCCAGGATGTCCCGCACCGCTGCCGGGTTGTGGGCGAAGCGGCCCAGGAAGAGTCCGGTGACGGCGGGGCCGAGCTGGCTGATGAGGCCGGGGCCGGCGCTGCCGCCGTAGATGACCCGGCTGCCTTCCTGGCCCGGGCGGCTGCGCAGGTGGGTGTCCAGTCCGGTGATGACTTCGCTGATGAAGTCCGGCGACGCCGGTTCGGGTGCGCCGATGGCCCACTGCGGCTCGTAGGCCACGATGGTGCGTCCGGTGCTGCCGAGGCTTCCGGCACGGTTCAGGACGCCGTCGATTTCACGGATGCAGTGGTTGATGGCATCCGCCGCGCTGCCGTGGTCTGGTTCGCCCACGCACAGCACCGGGGTGAGGCCGTTGCGGTAGGCGGCTGCGGTCTTCAGCCCAATCACGTCGTCGTCCTCGCCGAAGATGCGGCGCCGCTCGGCGTGGCCCACCTCGGCGTACCGGCCGCCGGTTTCGGCCACCATCTTGCCGCTGACCTCGCCGGTGAAGGCTCCTTCGTCCTCCCAGAAAATGTCCTGGGCACCGGTCGCCGCCCCCGCGGCGGACAGGATCCGTGCGCACTCGGGCAGCACCGGATGGGCCGGCAGGGCGAAGAGTTCAATGTCGCCGCTGCGGACGGCCGGGTGGGCCGAGGCGATCGCGGCCACGTCCCGGCACCAGTCCAGGGTGCGCTCGTAGCCGAAGTACATCTTCAGGCTGACGCCGATGATCGCCTTTGGCTGCGCAGTGCCGCCGGCGGAGGGGTTAGCAGGAAGTGACACCTTCGTAGTCCTTAATCAGGGTGACTTTCTCGGCGGAGGCCGAGGACTCGTCAAAGGTGTAGGTCAGCCATTCCTTGGCGAGCCGGCGGGCGAGTTCCAGGCCCACGACGCGCTGGCCGAAGGTGAGGACCTGGGCGTTGTTGCTCAGGATGGAGCGCTCAACGGAGAAGCTGTCGTGCGCGGTGACGGCGCGGACGCCGGTGACCTTGTTCGCGGCGATTGCCACGCCCAGGCCCGTGCCGCAGACCAGCAGGGCGCGGTCGGCCTTGCCGGCGGCGATGAGTTCGGCGGCGGCGATGGCCACGGACGGGTACGGGGTGTGGCTGGTGGCGTCGACTCCGACGTCGGTCACGGACTCGACCAGTTCGCTGGCTTCCAGGTCCGCCTTCAGGGCTTCCTTGTACTCGAATCCGGCGTCGTCGGAACCGACGACCAGGCGCAGTTTGGCGCTCATGCGTTCTCCTTAGTGGTGGTTGCTGCAGCTTTCGCCTCGGCGAAGGTGTTGTGGATGGCGCGGACGATCAGCGCCATGGATACGGCGCCGGCGTCCGGGGTGCCCAGGCTCTTCTCGGCGTGCGGGCGTGCCCTGCCCATGAGGGGCAGCAGGTTGGCGGTTTCCTCGGCGGCCTGCTGGGCCACGGTGGCTGCCTCGCCCCAGGCGTCGGTAAGGGACTGCCCGGAGCCGGCGGCGGCGGCCAGGGCGTCGCGGAACGGAACCAGCACGTCCACGAGGGTCTTGTCGCCCACCTTGGCCTTGCCAAAGCCCATGATCGAGGCGGCGGCCTCCGCCACTCCGGCGGCGACAGCGCCGGCGTCGGGCGTGGTGCTGTCCCCGACCGCGTCCCCGACGGCCCGCAGGGCCATGCCCCAGAGCGCACCGGAGGTGCCGCCGGCCCGGTCGGCCCAGGCGTCGGCGGCCAGGTGCAGGGTGGTGGCGGCGCCGGCACCGCGTTCGACGGCGTGTGTTGCGGCCTCGACCGCTGCCCGGACACCGCGCTCCATGCCAATGCCGTGGTCGCCGTCGCCGGCGACCGCATCGATGCGGCCCAGTTCCTCGACGTTCGCGTCGATGACGTCCTTGGCGGCGCCGAGGGCGGCCAGGACGCGGACTGCAGCGGCACGCGACTCGTCCGTCGCTTCCGGGATCACCACGTCTTCTGCTTCCACGGACAGTTCCTCGGCGTCCAGGGCAGCAGTGTCGAGGGCAGCGGCCGTGACAGCACGGCGGCGGAAGGCAGGCGCGTCTGCGGGTGCATTCCAGAGGGTTTCAAGTTCTTCGTCCAGCCAGAACAGGGTCAGCGAGGTGCCCGCCATGTCGAAGCTGGTGACGAGCTCGCCGACCTGCGGGTCGACGGCTTCCAGTCCGGCCTCGGCGAGGAGCTGGGCGACGCGGCGGTAGACCACGAACAGTTCCTCGTACTTGACGCTGCCCAGTCCGTTGAGGATGGGCACCACGCGTGCCCCCCGGGCCTGGAGGCCCTCCGGGACCTCGGTGAGCAGCTTGGCAACCAACAGTTCGGCGAGCTCATCCGCCGTCGGGATGTCTGTTTCATCGATGCCGGGCTCGCCGTGGATGCCCATGCCCACGGCCATCCGCCCCGCGGGGACGGTGAACAGCGGGTTCTCCGCGCCCGGGAGGGTGCAGCCGGTGAAAGCGACGCCGAAGGAGCGGGTGCGGTCGTTGGCGCGTTCGGCGATTTCGACGGTGCGGTCCATGCTGTAGCCGGCCTCGGCCGCGGCGGCCGCGACCTTGAAGACGGTCAGGTCGCCGGCGACGCCCCGCCGCTTGGCACGCTCCTCCAGCGGGGCGGAAGAGACGTCGTCGGTAACGGCGATGCTGCGGCAGTCGACGCCCTCGCGGCGCAGGCGCTCCTGGGCCTGGGTGAAGTGCAGGACGTCGCCGGCGTAATTGCCGTAGCCCAGCAGGACGCCGGCGCCGTTGTTGGCGGCCTTGGCCACGCTGTAGACCTGCTGTGCCGAGGGGGACGCGAAGAGGTTGCCCATCGCGGCGCCGTGGGCCAGGCCCTGGCCCACCAGCCCGGCGAACGCAGGATAATGGCCGGAGCCGCCGCCGATCACCAGTGCCACAGTGCCCGGGGTGCTCTTCGTACTGCGGGCCACGCCGCCGGAAACACGCCGCACCCACCGGCCATGCGAGGCAACAAAGCCCTCGATCATCTCATCAGCAAACGCTGCGGGTTCATTGAACAGGCGGGTCATTGGGAACTCCTGGGACTATCAGTGGAAATCGTGGGGCGCTGCGGTCGGGGTGGTGACCCAACTGACTGGCAGTTGTTGTCGTTATGGCCGTCCAAAACGACAACAACTGCGAGTTAGTTGGGCGGGCCCGCGCTTAGGGCTCGGAGTGATGTCCGGCGCCCGCGGGGTCCAGCGCCTCGGCAGGAACGCCCTCGCTGACCTTGCCGGAGCGGCTCAGGGCCACCATCAGGATGCAGGACAGGAGCATGAAGCCGCCGACGACGAACATCGGGACGGTGTAGCCGCCGGTCCAGTCCTTGAGCCAGCCGGTGATATAGCCGGCGCTGAAGCCTGCCAGGTTGCCCACGGTGTTGATCAGGGCGATGCCAGCCGCGGCAGCCGCGCCGGTGAGGAACTGGGTGGGAACGGTCCAGAAGTTGGGCAGTGCGGCGAAGATGGACATGGCCGTGATGGTGATGACGGCGATGGTGGCTGCCGGGGATCCGGCGAACAGGGCCAGCGGGATGCTCAGGCCGCCCACCAGGGCAGGGATCGCGATGTGCCAGGTCTTGACGCCCCGCTTGGATGCGTCCTTGGACCAGAAGTACAGGGCGAAGGCTGCGGGCAGGTACGGGATCGCGGTGATGAGCCCCTTCTGGAAGACATCGAACTTGGTGCCGTAGATGCCTTCGAAGCCGGCGATGATGGTGGGCAGGAAGAACCCGAGGGCGTAGAGGCCGTAGATGAAGCCGAAGTAGATCGCGGCAAGTACCCAGACGCGGCCGTTGCCGAAGACGGTGCGGACGCTGACGTGCTGGTTGCTGGCGACGGTTTCGTTCTTTTCCTTCTCCAAGGCGCCGGTCAGCCAGGTCTTTTCTTCAGCGGTGAGCCATTTGGCCTTTGCCGGGGAGTCTGCCAGGTAGAACCATGCGATGACGCCGATGATGATCGCGGGGAGGGCAACGCCGAAGAACATGACGCGCCAGCCGGCGAGGCCAAAGAGTCCGTGCTGCTGGATGAGGAGGCCGGCCAGCGGGGCACCGATGACGGTGGTCAGGGGCTGGGCCAGGTAGAAGAGTGCGAGGATCTTGCTGCGGTGCCGGGCCGGAACCCAGAGGCTCAGGAAGAGGATGGCGCCCGGGAAGAAGCCGGCCTCGGCCACACCGAGGATGAACCGCAGGATGTAGAGCTGCTCAACGTTGCCAACCCAGGTGAACAGGAGCGAGACGATGCCCCAGCTGACCATGATGCGGGCCAGCCAGCGCCGGGCGCCGAACTTGTGCAGGGCCAGGTTGCTGGGGACCTCGAGCAGGATGTAGCCGATAAAGAAGACGCCGGAGGCGAAGCCGAACTGCGCCGCGCCGAGGGCCAGGTCCGTGTTCATGCCGTTGGGGCCGGCAAAGGAGATGGCCGTGCGGTCCAGGTAGTTGATGAAGAACATCAAAGCGACGAACGGCACCAGCCGGATTGCCACTTTCCTGATTGCAGATCTTTCGACCACCGATTGTGTGGTGTCCACATTGACTCCTAGATGTTGGTATCCCCGGGCGTCCTGCTCTGGATGCTTGGGGGCTGTCTCAAATGCCGTCCGCCGGAAGGAGACCGGCACTGGCTACGCGTTGTGAGATCAACCATACGACCGGAGCACCGAATTGGTCAACCGGTTGACGGATTCTCGCTGCGCCGCTCTGACCCGGGAATTGGTCAGCCGGTTGCTACCCTGTGAAGATGTCCGAAAACTCCGCAGCCGCCACGGCCAGGATCAGCGCAGCCCTCGGCCCCATGGAACAGGGGTCGGTGGTATCCGAGGTTGCCGAACGCCTGCTGGCCTACTTCACCAGCGGAGACATAGCAGTCGGAACCAGGCTTCCGGCCGAGCGGACACTTGCCGCCTCCCTCGGCGTGGGCCGGTCAGCCGTCCGCGAAGCATTGGCGGCCCTGGAGATCCTGGGCATTGTGATCGTCAGGCCGGGGTCGGGAACGTACCTGAGGGACGGCATCTCGGAACTGTTGCCCCGCACCCTGAGCTGGGGCCTCATGCTCGGCGCCCCCCGTACCCGCGAGCTGGTGGAGCTCAGGAGCGGGCTCGAGGTACAGGCAGCACAGCTGGCCGCCGAACGCATCGACGATGCAGCACTGGACCGCATGCGCACCAACCTGCAGGCCATGGAAGACAACCTCGAAGACCTGGCCGCGTTCGTCGAGGCAGACGCCGCCTTCCACCGCGAGATCGCCGTCAGCTCGGGCAACCAGGTACTCCGCGAACTGCTGCAAAGCATCCGGTCACTGCTTCGCATCTGGGTTGACCGCGCCCTGACCGACGAAGGCCACGCCGCTGCCGCCCTCAAAGAGCACCGCGAAATCTTCACCGCGCTGGAAACCCATGATCCCGCCGCAGTCACCGCGACTATGCGCTCACACATGCAGACCGCGTCGCGGCGGCTTCTCGCGGGGTTCGACGCCGCCCAGTAGGCACCGCCCGGTAGGCACCCGCCCGGTAGAGGGGCTGCGCCGGCCGCCCCCCCAAGTTTGGGGGTGCCCCGTTAGGAATCCCGAAGGCCAGCGCGCCAGCCTGTCTCCATGGTCACCGCCCAAAGCGAGCCCGCAGGCTCCCGCGTCAGCGAGGCCCTGATGATGCTCGACATGGAGCAGCGGGAAGTCCTGCTGGCCCTGCACTACAGTCGGCTCACGGTGGCCGAGGTGGCGGAGCAGTTCGGCATTTCCCCGGCCATGGTGAGCCACCGGGCTCTCGCCGCCCTGAGGACCTTCCGCCGGCTGCTTGACCAGAGTGCCCAGGTGAATTCCGGGAGGACGTTGAACGGCTCACCCGCACCTGGGCCGGAGCATTGAGTCCTTGACATGCCGGCCCCGGCGGGCCTACAACGTGGCATGGCAGTCAGCGGCATCTGCGTTCCGGGCCTTCATTCCAAGAGCAGGAATACCCACAACAGGAGGTAAAAATGCCAGGTCTAATTCGCAAGAGTTTCGACTCCCCCGAGGAGACCCGGCCGTTTGAGGACGGCAAGGGCCAGCTCCAGCTGGTCAACATGGAGGCCGGCGGCGTCGGCCGGGCCACGTTCGAGCCGGGCTGGAGGTGGTCGGAGCACGTGAAACCGATCGCGAAAACGGACAGTTGCCAGGCCGCGCACATGGGATATTTCATCTCCGGGCGCATGAAAGTCGTCATGGACGACGGCGAGGAGATGGAGTTCGGACCGGGCGATTTCAGCATCATCCAGCCCGGACACGATGCCTGGACCGTGGGCGATGAAGCCTGCGTGGTGATCGACTGGCAGGGGTTTGCTGACTACGCGAAGAGGTGAGCAGCACGTAAGCGCCGCCCACACCACCGTTTGGGTGGCGCGGCGCCGTTTGGATTAGGCGGCGCCGGGCGTGACATCATACGGAACATGGCCCAGAAAATTGCGTTCCAGGGTGAGCCCGGCGCCAACTCAGACATAGCCTGCAAGCAGATGTACCCCGGCCTGGAGAGCATTCCCTGCGCCAGTTTCGAGGACGCCTTCGAGCTGGTGTCCAGCGGCGAGACGGATCTGGCCATGATCCCGATCGAGAACTCCATCGCCGGCCGGGTGGCGGATATCCACCTGCTGCTGCCTCACTCCGGCCTGCAGATCGTGGGAGAGTTCTTCCTGCCCATCCACTTCGACCTGCTCGGCATTCCCGGCAGCACCATCGAGGGGGCAACCGAGGTCCACAGCCACATTCACGCCCTGGGCCAATGCCGGAAGCTGATTCGTGAGGCCGGGCTCAAACCTGTGATCGCCGGCGATACCGCCGGGTCGGCCCGTGAGGTGCGCGAGTGGAACGATCCCACCAAGCTGTCCCTCGCGCCGCCGCTCGCTGCGGAGCTCTACGGCCTTGAGGTTCTGGCCTCCGCGGTGGAAGACGACCCCTCCAATACCACCCGCTTTGTGGTCCTGGCCCGGGAGACGGAACTGCCTGCCCGGGAAGCCCTGCCCGGACCGGCAGTCACCAACTTCGTGTTCCGTGTGCGGAACGTCCCCTCCGCGCTCTACAAGGCCCTGGGCGGCTTCGCCACGAACAGCGTAAACATGACCCGGCTTGAAAGCTACATGGTGGGCAACGAGTTTGCCGCGACCATGTTCATGGCGGATGTCGAGGGCCACCCCGAGGACCTGCCGCTGAAGCTTGCCCTGGAGGAGCTGGACTTCTTCACCACCGAGGTATGGATCCTTGGCGTCTACCCGGCCGCCGACCACAGAACACAGCGGGAGGCTGGCAACTAACCCGCGGCTTTGCCCTCGGACTTGTTCCGGTCCTTGAGGACCTCCCGGACCAGGAGCCCTGCCAACAGGGCCCAGAACGCTGCCCCGATGCCCATGAAGCTCAGCCCTGATGCGGCCACGAGGAAGGTTGCGACGGCGCCCGTCCGCTCTCCCGGCTCTGCCAGCGCCGAGGCGGCTGAGCCTGCGAGTGTGCCCAGCAGGGCGAGTCCTGCGACGGCTTCCAGGACCCCCGGCGGAGCCGCAGCCACCAGCGCGGCGAGCCCGGCGGAGAAGGCCCCCAGGAGGAGGTAGGCCAGTCCTGACACGAAGCCTGCCACCCAGCGCCGGCCGCGGTCTGCGCCGGCTTCCTCTCCGGCAGCCAAAGCGGCGCTGAGCGCGGCAAGGTTGATGGCGTGGCCGCCGAACGGCGCGGCCAGCAACGTGCCGGCACCGGTGACCAGCATGGAGGCACGCCATGGCGCCCGGTAACCGAACGACCCCAGCACCGCCACCCCGGGAACGTTCTGGGATGCCATGGTGACGATGTACAGCGGCAGGGCGATGCCCGCCACTGCGCCCAGCGACCAGGAAGGCGCGGTCAACTCCATCGCCGGCAGCACGCCGTCCGACGGCACAGCACGTCCTTCAACCACCAGCTGGACCACGATGCCGGCGAGCGCCACGGCCAGCGCGCCGGGCACCGACCAGCGGGGTGCGAACCGTGAAAGGACCAGCCAGCAGAGCAGCACCGGAACCACCAGCAGCGGAGCGGTCTGCAGCGCCTCCACGGGGGAAAGGCACAAGGGCAGCAGAACCCCCGCCAGCATGGCTTGTGCCAGGGGCGTGGGGATGCTGCTGATGAGCCGGCCCAAAGGCCGGACCATCCCCGTCACGGCGACCAGAACCCCGGTCACAAGAAAGGCGCCGACGGCGGCGGCCCACCCGCCGTCGGGAACTCCGGCGACGGCCAGGAGGGCGGCTCCCGGCGTTGACCAGGCGAGTGTTACCGGCAGCCGGCTCCGCCAGGCGAGGAGCACGACGCCCGCGCCCACCGCCAGGCAGAGGGCCAGGAGGCCGCTCGACGCCTGCTGCTGGTTGGCCCCCACGGCACGGAGGCCGGAGAGAACCACGGCGAAGGTCGAGGTGAAGCCGACAAGGGCCGTCACTATGCCCGCCATGATCGGCCTTGCCAGCCCCTCGGAAACCGGGGCAGCGGGGTCGCGGGATATTCGGAGTGATGGCAGCGGCATGTGAAAGTACGTTACCGGAGCCTGACCTGCCAGCACCTTGTCATCGGGTCCACGGGGATGCACACTTTGGTGCACCACCTGTCCTGACTGCCAGGCCCAAGGAGTCCGCCGTGAACCCATTGCATGCTTTAGTTGATGCCATTGAACACTTCGACCGGCTGGACGGGGTGGCTTCCGCCATTGCCAAGGCCGTTGGAAAGGCCGTGCAGCCGCGGCCGGTCCGCAATACCCTCAGCGGCACGTCACTGGGCCATCCGCTGCATCCCGTCCTGACTGACTTCCCCATCGGGGCCTGGACCATGGCGACTGTCCTGGACGCCGTGGGAGGACCCGCCTCCGAACCGGCCGCGGACATCCTGGTCGCCGTCGGAATAGCAACAGCCGTTCCAACCGCAGCCGCCGGCCTCAACGACTGGTCCGACACGCAGGGAAAGTCACGGCGGGTGGGGCTGGTCCACGCGGTTGCCAACGGATCAGCGCTCTGCCTGTTCTCGTCCTCGGCCGTGGCCCGGGCCTCCGGCAACCGGACCATCGGAAAGGCTCTTGGGCTCGCCGGCTTCGGGGTACTGATGTTTGGCGGCTTCCTCGGCGGCCACCTCAGCTTCGGCAACGCCGTCAACGTCAACAAGACCGCAGGAAGGACAGGCCCGAAGGAGTGGACGCCCGTCATGGCCGAGTCAGAGCTCGCGGACGGGGAGCACCGGAAGGTGGACGCGGGCAAAGTCTCAGTCCTGCTGTACCGCTCGGGGTCCGGGATCCTGGCTCTGGACAGCGTGTGCAGCCACATGGGTGGTCCGCTTGAGGAGGGAACTATCGCCAATGGCTGCGTCACCTGCCCCTGGCACGGCAGCACGTTCCGGCTCGGGGACGGCCACGTAGTCCGTGGGCCGGCAACCACTCCCCAGCCAAGCTATGAAGCCCGGGTGAATGACGGCCGGATTGAGGTCCGCCGGCGCGGTTAGGAGGCGCTTCCGGCAGCGTGCAGTTTGCCTCTGGCTTCCACACCCGGCTGCTGATAGATTGCCCACCTCAGACCGGCAGGAGTCCTGGGAGGGGCACCGTGGGAATTACCGATCCGCATGCCATGCACATGGCGTGGGCCGCGCGCTTCAATGCCAGGGACGTCGACGGAATGCTGGAATTCTTCGAACCGGATGCGGTGTTTGTTCCCCAGCCGGGCATGCCCACAACGGGCGAAGACAGCGTCAATGCGATGATGGGGTTTCTGCAGGCGGGGCTGCCCATCAGGATGACCACCCGCCATGTCTACGTCCTCGGCGACATTTCCCTCGCCATCGCCGATTGGGCCATTAAGGGCACCGCGGCCGACGGCAGCAGCGTGGACCTCCACGGCACAACGGCAGACGTCCTGCGCAAAGGACGCGAGGGATGGAAGTTCGCCATCGACAACCCCTTCGGAACCGCCTGAACCGCGGGCTGCATGTGGCCTGCCTGGTGCCGCCCGCGCCGCAAAGCGCGCGCCGAAAAAGCCCACCCGCAAAAAATTTCAGGCTGCCTGTCGATTTCCGCAAGACCCGTTCGACGGGTTAGTAGACGGACGCGCACGGCGTCCACGTCAAGGCAAGGAGAGAACCATGAAGTACATGTTCATCATGCGGGCCACGGAAGAAGCCATCGAAGCGTCGAAGCAGGTTCCGTTCGAGGAGATCCTCAACCAGATGGGCGCCTATAACGAACAGCTCATCAAGGCCGGCGTCATGCTCGCCGGCGAGGGCCTGACCGACCTGTCCGAGGGCTCGGCCTTCGTGGTCGATTTCGCCGAAGAACCGCCCGTCGTGACGGACGGCCCCTACGGCGAAACGCACGAGCTGTTCAACGGCTTTTGGATTGTCCAGGTGGCCTCCAAAGAAGAGGCGAAGGAATGGGCCAGCCGCTGCCCGCTTGGTCCCGGATCGAAGCTTGAGGTCCGCCGGATTGCTGAGGCTGACGACTTCGCCGACTTTGCGGACAACGAGTACATCAAGAAGGAAGCGGTGTGGCGCCAGGAGCTGAACCAGCCTTGAGCCGGAAGCCGGCGGTGGGCGGAGAGGCCGTGAACGATGCGGCAGCCGCGGTGCGGCGAAGGATTGATGCCCTGTGGCGCATCGAGGGTGCCCGCATCATCGCGGCCCTCGCCCGGGCCACCCGGGATGTTGGCTTCGCCGAGGATCTGGCCCAGGAAGCCCTGGCCGAGGCGTTGGTCCGGTGGCCGGAATCCGGGACACCGGACAATCCTGCCGCCTGGCTCACCGCCGTCGCCAAACGCAAGGCCATCGACGCCTGGCGCCGGTCGGATCGGCTCGAGGAGCGGTACCGGGCCATAGCCCGGGACCTGGAAGACGACGACGGCGTGGGCTGGGTTCCGCTGGAGGACGACGTGCTCAGGCTCGTGTTCACCGCCTGCCATCCGGTCCTCTCCCGGGAGGCGCAGATGGCGCTGACGCTGCGGGTGGTGGGCGGCCTCACCACCGAGGAGATCGCCAGGCTGTTCCTCGTTCCCGTCGCCACCGTGCAGCAGCGCATCGTGCGGGCCAAGAAAACGCTGGCAGCGGCCCGGGTGCCTTTCGAGGTTCCCGAGCCCAACGAGTGGGGCGCCCGGCTGGGAGCAGTCCTCGGCGTCGTCTATCTGATGTTCACGGAAGGGTACGCCGCCACCGCCGGAGATGCGTGGATCAGGCCCGACCTGGCCCACGAGGCCCTTCGGATCGGGCGCATCCTGGCCGGGCTGGTCCCCCGCGAACCGGAGGCCCACGGGCTGGCGGCCCTGATGGAGTTCCAGGCGTCCCGCTTCCCCGCCCGCACCAAGCCCGACGGGTCTCCGGTCCTGCTGGCGGACCAGGACCGGACCCGGTGGGACCGGGCGCAGATTGGCCGGGGCCGTGCCGCCCTGCGCCGGTGCGACGGACTGGGCCGGGGCCGGGGCAACTACGCGCTGCAGGCCGCGATCGCCGAATGCCACTCGATGGCGCCCAGCATCGAGGACACGGACTGGCAGCGCATCGTGCTGCTCTACGAGGCACTGGGCAGGATCGCTCCCAGCCCCGTGGTGGAACTGAACCGGGCCGTGGCGGTATCCATGGCCACCGGACCGGGGGCCGCGCTGGCCATCGTGGACGGCCTCGCCTCCGGAGGCGCCCTGCAAGGAACGCACCTGCTGCCCAGCGTCCGCGGGGAACTGCTGGTCCGGCTCGGGCGGACCGGGGAGGCGCGGTTCGAGTTCATGACGGCGGCCGGGCTGGCCAGGAACCAGCGCACGCGGGAACTGCTGGAGCAGCGGGCAGCCGGCATGTGACCGGCACGCCGCTCAGCCAGGCATCCGGGCCAGGCGCGTCCGGGTGAGCGGGGTTCAGCCGGGTTCAGCCGGGGTCAGCCGCTGAACGTGACGTCCTTTGTCTCTGCCACCGCAGCCGTCCGGCCGGGCCCTCCGTGGAATTTCCAGTAGAGGTTCGTGTGGGCTATGACCTGGTCCGGCGGAGGGGCGCCCCATTCGGTCAGGTCCTCCGTGGTGTGGGCGTCGCTGACCAGTGTCACGTCGTAACCGCGGACGAACGCCCCGTGGATGGTGGACCTGATGCATTCGTCCGTCTGCGCTCCGGCGACCATCAGCCGGCCCACCGCCGCGGCCGCCAGCACCTGCTCCAGGTCGGTGCCGTCGAAGGCGTCGCTGAACGACTTGTGCACCACCGGTTCCTGTTCGCGGCGCTTCAGCTCGGCCACGTACTCCCAGGCCTCGCTCCCCTTCTCCAGCCGGTCGTCGGAGTGCTGGGCCCAGACCACCGGGACCCCGGCTTCGCGGGCCCTGTCCACGAGCACGGCGATGTTGGACACCACTGCGTCCCGCTGGTGCGCGTCGGCCACGACCCCCTTCTGCATATCAAGCACCATCAGGGCGGTGTTGGGCCGGTCCGGCAGCGTGGTCATGATGGTCTCGGCGTGGTCACGGAAGCTCCTTGGCCGGTGGTTGGTGGAACCCAGCCTAGGAGCCGCCACCGCCGTTGTGAACAGCCGCCACCCATTGCAGGCGGACCGGGCCAGCGGAACAATGGGGCCTAGCGTGCTTTCTCGGCAGATCGGACCAAAAGCATGACCCGCATCCTGCTCATCGGCCCGCCCGGCTCAGGCAAGGGCACCCAGGCACACCGGCTCAGCGGACAGCTGCACATCCCCGAAATCTCCACCGGGGACATGTTCCGCAGCCATCTGGCCAACGGGACGCCCCTGGGCCGCGAAATCAAGGAGTTCCTCGACGCCGGCAACCTTGTTCCGGACAATCTCACCACCGCCATGCTGCGGGAGCGGCTGCAGGAACGGGACACGAGGACCGGATTCCTGCTGGACGGCTATCCGCGCACCGTGAGCCAGATGGACGACCTCGACGGCATCCTGGACGCGGCCGGGACCAGCCTCGATGCCGTGGTGGAAATTACCGCCCCCGACGACGAGATCGTCCGGCGGCTGCTGCTCCGCTCCGGGGCCGAGGGGCGAAGCGATGACACCGAGGACGTCATCCGCCACCGGCTGGAGCTGTACCGGCAGGAAACGGAGCCCGTCATCGAACGCTACGGCCGGCGCGCCCTGCTGGTCAGCGTTGATGGCACGGCGGACGTTGACGCCGTCACCGTCAGCGCGCTGCGGGGCATTGAAGCCATCAGGGCGCAGCCATGAACCGCTGCCCTAAGCACGGGCCGTTCACCCCGCCTTCCACTCATATCGCCGTTCGGGGCGCCCGACGCCGTACTTGAGTGTCACGTCCACCAGCCCCTCGTCGTTGAGGTACTCCAGATAACGCCGCGCGCTAACGCGCGACGTCCCCACTTCACTGGCCAGTTCCGCAGCCGACACGTCGGCGCCTGCAGCCCGCAGCGCCTTTTCCACCACCTGGAGCGTCTCGACGCTGCAGCCTTTCGGCAGGGGACGGTCCGCGCGTTCCAGTCCAAACACGCGGTTGACGTCCGACTGTTCCGCCACATCCTTGGATGCGTCGAGGCTTTGGTAGGTGTTGCGGTAGTGCTCCAGCCGCTCCTGCAGGTCGGTCTGGGAAAACGGCTTGATCAGGTAATGCACGATCCCGCCACGCAGTGCCTTCCGCACGGTCTCCACTTCGCGCGCAGCACTGATCACCAGCACGTCCAGCTCGGGCGCCACATCCCGCAGCTGGTGCATCAGGTCCAGGCCGTTGACGTCGGGCAGGTGGATGTCCAGCAGCACCAGGTCCGGCTGCAGCCGTTCCGTCTCCAGCACGGCCTGCGCGCCCGTGTGCGCCACTCCGACGACGGCGAACCCCGGCGTGCGCTGGATGAAGCCGGCGTGAACCTTGGCCACCATGAAGTCGTCATCGACGATAAGTACCTTGATCAAATTTTCTCTCCCTTACGCGTCAGCAGGGCTGTAAAGACGGCGCCGCCGTCGTTCCGAACGGTCAGCCGTCCGCCGCGCCGCTGGCAGACCACCCTGGCGAGCGCAAGGCCGTAGCCCCGGCCGCCGTCGGGCGAGTTCTTCGTACTGAACCCCTGCCGGAAAATGTCGTCCATGACCTCCACCGGGACCCCCGGTCCCGAGTCCCGCACGTCAACCCGCACGCCGCCGTCGGCCTCTCCGATAAGTACCTCGACCTTCGCTTCGGAGGTGTTGGTGACGGCGTCGAGCGCGTTGTCCACCAGGTTGCCCACCACGGTGGTCAGGTCACGGGACAGTTCCTCATCCACCTTGCCCAGCCGGGCTTCCTCCGCGAGCTGCAGGGACACGCCGCGCTCGGCGGCGAGGCTCGACTTGGCAATGAGCAGCGCGGCGAGGGCGGGGTCCTCGATCCTGCTGGTCACGTCGTCGTTCAGGCGGGTCCGGTTCGACGTCGTGCCGTTGACGAACTGGACGACGGCGTCATACTCGCCGATCTGGATCAGGCCCGAAATCGTGTGCAGCTGGTTGGCGAACTCGTGTGCCTGCGCCCGTAGCGTGTCGGTGGCCGTCCGCGTCGTGCCCAGCTCACGTTCCAGGGATGCCAGCTCCGTCCGGTCGCGCAGGGTGGTGACGGAGCCGATTACCCGTCCGTGCGAGCGCATCGGCATCCGGTTCAGCACCACCAGCTTCTCCCCCACGAGGACCAGCCGGTCCGGCCCCGGCTGGTCCTCGGTGAGGACCTCGCGCAGCATCGGCGGCACCGCAAGGCTCCCCAGGTCCTTGCCCACGCAGTCGTGGGGCAGGTTCAACAGGCTCCGCGCACTGTCGTTGACCACCGTGATCCGCTGCTGGGGGTCCAGCGCGACCACGCCTTCCTTGAGCCCGTGCAGCATCGCCTCCCGGTTTTCCACGAGGCCGGTGATCTCGTCCGGCTCCATGCCCAGCGTCTGCCGTTTGACGCGGCGGGCCAGCAGGAGCGAGCCGGCCACGCCCAGAACGCTCGCCACACCCAGATACGTCAGCAGGTTCGGGACCGCATCGCCCAGCCGCTCCAGCACCGACGGGTAATTCCTGCCGACCACGGCAATTCCCACCATTTTCCCGGCGTCGTCCAGCACCGGCACATGTGCGGCGACCGCTTCCCCGGTTCCGGTTCCAATCACGCCGGTCCACGCACGCCCGGACATCACCGCGCTGTCGCCGAGTTCCAGCTGGCGTCCTTCCTGCGACGGGTCCGACGACGTCACCACCGTCCGGTCGGCCCGGGCCAAAGACACCTGGGAGGATCCCGAAATGGTCCGCACCGCCTCGGACACCGAAGGCAGCACGGAGTTGCCCTGGGGCTGGGCATCCGGCAGCAGGCTGCGGACGGCAGGGTTCGCTGCCAGCGTTTCCGCGGCCGAGAGGGCGCGCCGGCCCTCGACGCGTTCAAACGCCGCCGCCGACTGGGCCAGCGAGATCGCCACCACGGCCACCAGCACGGCCAGCACGATCAGGAGCTGCAGCCGAAGATACTGCCCCGCAAGGGACATTCCTCGCCGTCGAGTCATGTGCTGCTGTTCTTCCTGTGGGTCCGTGGGTGGGGTGAACTATACCTGACACGGTACCGGGCCTACCCCTGCGTTTGCTGCCCCGTTGGAGAGCGGAAACGTGAACGAAATGAACTTAACTTTCTCTGCTTACACAAGAGTGAGCCCTGTCACGTTCGGCCCTAGCATCGGAAGCACCCCGATCAAACGGATCAAACGAGAAGAGGAACAACATGCGCGGAATGAGCGCACTGCGCGTGGCCGCAGTAGCCGCAGGCATCGCCCTGATGGCGTCCGGCTGCGGAGCTACCGGCAAGACCAACGCAGGCCCGTCCACCGCCGGCGCCAGCGCCGCACCCCTCACCGGGCTGCGCATCATGGTGCCGAACACCGCCGGTGGCGGCTACGACACCACGGCCCGCGCTGCGGCGAAGGTTCTCGATGACGAGAAGCTCGCCCCGAACACGGAGGTCTTCAACCTCGCCGGCGCCGGCGGCACGGTGGGCCTGGCGCGCGTGGTGAACGAGAAGGGCAACGGCGACCTGGCCATGCTCATGGGCCTGGGCGTCGTCGGTGCCAGCTACACCAACAAGTCCGAGTCGAAGCTGACCGACACCACCCCGCTGGCCCGCCTCATCGAAGAGCCCGGTGCCATCATGGTGTCCAAGGATTCCCCGTACAAGACCATCGACGATCTGGTGGCCGCCTGGAAGAAGGACCCGTCCAAGGTCAGCGTCGGCGGCGGCTCCTCGCCCGGCGGCCCGGACCATCTCCTGCCCATGCAGCTCGCTGGCGCCGTGGGCATCGACGCCACCAAGGTCAACTTCGTTTCCTACGACGGCGGCGGCGACCTGCTCCCGGCAATCATCGGCAACAAGCTGGGCTTCGCGGCCTCCGGCGCCGGCGAATACCTGCAGCAGATCAAGTCCGGAGATGTCCGCGTCCTCGCCACGAGCGGCGAGAAGCGGCTGGAAGGCGTGGACGCCCCCACCCTCAAGGAATCCGGCATCGACCTGGTCTTCACCAACTGGCGCGGCATTGTGGCCCCTCCCGGCATCAGCGACGCAGACCGCGACGCCCTGATCGCCACGCTGGAGAAGATGCACGAGTCGGCGGCCTGGAAGGAAGCCCTGAAGACGCACAGCTGGACCGATGCCTTCATCACCGGCGATGAGTTCAAGTCCTTCCTGACCGACCAGGACAAGCGCGTCGCCGACGTCCTGACGAAGCTCGGCCTGGCGTGACCTCTCTGTCCACCCGCCTTAAAGGCCGCTCCGAGCTGGGCGTTGCAGCCCTGCTCGGGGCGGCCGGCGCCCTGGTCCTGCTGGATGCAGCGCGCCTGGTCGTGCCCTACTCCCAGTCAGATCCGGTGGGCCCCAAGACGGTTCCCCTCATCGTGGGAGCACTCCTGCTGGTCTGCGCAGTCATGCTGGCAGTCAACGTGTTGCGCGGCGGCCGCGGCGAGGCCGAGGCCGGCGAGGACGTCGACCTGACCCACCCCGCTGACTGGAAGACCGTCCTCCCGCTGGCCGGCGCGTTCATCGCCAACATCCTGCTCATCGACTGGGCCGGCTGGGTCATCTCCGGAACGGTGCTCTTCTGGGGCAGCGTCTGGGCCCTTGGAAGCCGCCACTACGTCCGCGACGGACTTATCTCCCTGGCGCTCTCCCTGCTGACCTTCTACGGCTTTTACCTCGGCCTTGGCATCGCACTTCCCGCCGGGCTTCTTGAAGGGATTCTCTAGATGGACATCTGGTCCTCACTCATGGACGGGTTCGCGACGGCGCTGACCCCCATGAACCTCCTGTACGCCTTCATCGGCGTCCTGCTGGGCACCGCCGTCGGTGTGCTGCCCGGCATCGGCCCGGCCATGACCGTGGCCCTGCTGCTTCCCGTGACAACCGTCCTGGAACCCACCAGCGCATTCATCATGTTCGCGGGCATCTACTACGGCGGCATGTACGGCGGCTCCACGACGTCGATCCTGCTCAACACTCCCGGCGAATCATCCTCGGTGATCACCGCCATTGAAGGCAACAAGATGGCCAAAGCCGGTAAGGCCGCGCAGGCCCTGGCGACGGCGGCCATCGGCTCGTTCG
Source organism: Arthrobacter sp. BGA-UO-ETr-C19 (assembly GCF_059568005.1). Lineage (NCBI taxonomy): Bacteria > Bacillati > Actinomycetota > Actinomycetes > Micrococcales > Micrococcaceae > Arthrobacter > Arthrobacter sp. BGA-UO-ETr-C19. The sequence goes on along the minus strand of NZ_JCAQPC010000023.1, from coordinate 87,960 downwards.
TCGCCGGCACCATCGGCACCACACTCCTGGTGGTCTTCGCACCGATCGTCGTCCAGTTCGCCGTCAGCCTCGGTTCGCCGAGCTACTTCGCCATCATGATGCTCGCGCTGCTGGCAGTCACGGCAGTCCTGGGCGCCTCACGGCTGCGCGGCTTTGCTTCCCTCGGCCTCGGCCTGGCCATCGGCCTGGTGGGCATCGACTCTGTGACAGGCCAGCGTCGCCTGACCTTCGGCCAGCCCCTGCTGGCTGACGGCCTCGACGTCGTCGTTGTCGCGGTGGCGATTTTCGCCGTCGGTGAGGCCCTCTGGGTCGCGGCGCACCTGCGCCGCACACCGCTGCAGATCATCCCGGTCGGCCGGCCCTGGATGGGCAAGCAGGACTGGAAGCGGTCCTGGAAGCCGTGGCTGCGCGGCACGGCGTTCGGTTTCCCCTTCGGCGCGCTGCCTGCCGGCGGCGCCGAGATCCCGACCTTCCTCTCCTACGTCACGGAGAAACGGCTCTCCAAGCACCCTGAGGAGTTCGGCAAGGGTGCCATCGAAGGCGTTGCCGGGCCCGAGGCTGCCAACAACGCCGCCGCTGCCGGCACGCTGACCCCGATGCTCGCCCTGGGTCTGCCGACGAACGCGACGGCCGCCGTCATGCTCGCCGCGTTCGTGCAGTTCGGCATCCAGCCCGGTCCGCTGCTGTTCCAGAATGAAGGCCCCCTGGTGTGGGCGCTGATCGCCAGCCTCTTCATCGGCAACACGCTGCTCCTGCTGGTCAACCTGCCCCTGGCACCGGTGTGGGCCAAGCTGCTCCGCCTGCCGCGCCCCTACCTGTACGCCGGCATCCTGTTCTTCGCCACGCTGGGCGCGTACGCAGTGAACCTGCAGGCCTTCGACCTGGCGATCCTGCTGGTCCTTGGCTCGCTCGGCTTCATGATGCGCCGCTACGGCCTGCCCGTCCTGCCGCTGATCCTCGGCCTCATCCTCGGTCCGCGCGCCGAAGGCCAGCTGCGGAAGACCCTGCAGCTGAGCGCGGGCGACGTGTCCGGCCTCTGGAGCGAGCCGATCGCCGTCGTCGTCTACATCATCGTGGCCCTGGTCCTGGCCTGGCCTCTCCTGGCCAAGCTCTGGCGCCGACTGCGGCAGCGGCCGGCCGGGCTGGCCATCGCCGGCGGACCCGCAGATGAGCCCCCGGTTGAGGGACTCACAGCCGGATCCTATCTTTCACCCGCTGTTCAGGCACCTGCTGCCGAGCGGCCTGCTGGTGCGGGCCACCGCAAGGCGGACGCCACCCACGCCAACCACGGACAGGAGAAGCCGTGAGCATCATTGTCGGCTATATCCCCACGGCCGAGGGCACCGCAGCCCTGGACCGGGCCATCGCCGAGGCGCAGAAGAGCCAAGCGCGACTGGTCATCATCAACTCCTCCCGGGGAGACGCCATCGTTGACAAGCGGTACGCCCAGGCTGAGGACATCTCCGCATTGACGGAGCGGCTGGACCGGGAAGGGATTGAGCATCTGGTCCTCCAGCCGGTGCGCGGCAACGACGCGGCCAACGAGGTGCTGGAGGCGGCGGAGAAGTACCGGGCCGAACTCATAGTGATCGGCCTCCGGCGCCGCACTCCCGTGGGCAAGCTGATCATGGGCAGTGCTGCGCAGCAGATCCTGCTGGAGGCATCGTGCCCGGTGCTGGCCGTCAAGGCCGACGCCTGAGATTGAGCCACTAAAACGGCCCCCGCCACTAACCAACACGGGCCGGTGTCCGGATCCATCGGGATCCGGACACCGGCCCCTGGCGCTTTGAAAGGACCACCCATGACCGCTTGCGCCCCCAATATCCAAGCCCGTTCGCCGTGGCCGGCCCGCGAACCCATAGCCAACTGGGCCACGCTCTCCCCCGCTGACGAAGTAGAGATCCGCCGCAACGGGCGCACGGTCGCCGCCGGCTGCGTCGACATGCGGGCACCGGACGGCAGCGTCATCTGGCTCATCCAGGACGGCGGCCGCGGGCGTGCGCTGTTTCTGCAAGGCGACGGTGTGGCGGTCTTCCGGCGCACCCGGAGGCACATCGCCGGCACGGGCCGCACCGGAATTCCGGACGGGGCCCGCCAGGTCCGCCGGCCCTGACCGCCGCAACCATCCGATACCGTAAGGCCATGAACCAGTACCGGCTAGCCATTCTGGACGACTACCAAGGAGTCGCGGAGGACTTCGCACCATGGAGCTCCCTGGCGCAGCGGGGCGTCGCCGTCACGGTGTTCGCCGCGCATTTTGGCTCGGAGACCGAAACCGCGGCGGCCCTCGCGGACTTTGACATCGTCATCGCCATGCGGGAGAGGACACCGTTTCCCCGCAGCGTCATCGGGCAGCTGCCGCAGCTGAAACTGCTCGTGACCACCGGCGCCGCCAATGCGGCCATCGATCTGCAGGCGGCAGCCGACCACGGCGTCGTGGTGTGCGGAACGGGCGGCTCACCCACAGCAGCGCCGGAACTGACGTGGGCACTGCTGCTGGCTTTCGCCCGGAACCTGACGGCGGAAGAGAACAACCTGCGTGCGGGCGCCTGGCAGCGGACGGTCGGCTTTGAGCTGTCCGGAAAGACCCTGGGAATCGTTGGGCTGGGGAAGATCGGCACCCGTATCGCCGCGTACGGCCGCGCCTTCGGGATGGACGTGCTGGCCTGGAGCCAGAACCTAACGGATGAAACCGCCGCAACGGCCGGCGCCCGCATAGTCAGCAAGGAAGAACTCTTCACAGAGTCCGACGTCGTATCCCTGCACCTGCGCCTATCGCCGCGTTCGGAGGGGACAGTAGGAGAACGGGAGCTGCAGCTCCTCGGCCCCGACGGCGTCCTGGTGAACACCGCCCGCGGCCCGCTGGTGGACCAACAGGCTCTGGTCACCGCCCTCCAAGAGGGGTGGATCCGTGGCGCCGCGATCGACGTGTTCGACCAGGAACCCCTTCCGGCAGGGCATCAGCTGCTGACCACCCCCCGGACACTCCTGACGCCCCATCTGGGCTACGTCACACAGGAAAGCTACCGGGCCTTTTTCGGCGGCGCGTTCGAGGACGTCACTGCGTGGCTGGACGGTTCCCCGGTGCGGGAGCTGACGCCATAGCGCTCCGTGGACAGTAGGACCCGGCTCCGGATCGCAGATTGGGCGCGTCGCAATATGGCGACGCGCCTTTATGCGGCCGCGGGTGTGGACCAGTCGGGCCAGGGGTCCAAAGGCAGCGGTGGCTCAAGGCCGTCGAACGCCATCGCGCTCTCAACGCCGTCAAGGGCGTCGGGATGTTCCGAATGTTCGGGATCCTGGTCTAACCAGTCCGGCAGCCACTGCCATTCTTGGCCGGGTGGTGGTTCCGGCCAGATGGGTGGTTCCCAGTCCCGTTGTTCAGCCGGGTAGGACCGTCCCGCGGGTGAAATCCAGGCCGGCGGGCTCTCGCGGGTCGCGCCGACCGGTCTCCACGCTGTGGTGTGTTTGAGGCGATGGTGTTTCGGGCAGGGCTGGCCGAGGTTGGCGACGCCGGTGCCGCCGCCGGCGGACCAGGCCAGGATGTGGTCGGCGTCGTTGTCCAGGGAATGGTTGTTGCAGGCGGGGAACGTGCAGCGCGCGTCCCGGAGCCGGAGCCATTGGCGCATCGGTTTCGTCAGGCGGTAGCTGGTGCGTCCGATCTCCAGCGGCGCCCCGTTCCGCGGGTCAGTCAGCACCCGCAGGAACGATCCACCGCCGTCGGCGACGAGCCGGCGGGCCATCGACGGCGGGATCGGTCCGTACCCGTCCAGCGTGGCCGGCTCCTCCGTCTGGCCGAGCAGCGAAAACACCGGAACCGTGACCAGGACCTGAGCCCGCGGGGACGGCACAACACCGACCGGGGCAGAACCTGCGGGTAGGGAGCCTGAGGCCGCTCCGTCGACCCCCTGGGCGGGCGTGAGCAGCCAGCCGGCGGCCACATCCGCCCGGAGCTGGGTCAGGGTCCTGGGTTCTGCCGGGACCTGCAGGGCCCGGGCCGCGGCCGTGGCGCGGTCCCAGATCCCGGCCGCCTGGTCCGCGGGCAGATACGCCGAGAGCCAGGCCATGCCGTCCCGGTCCGGGACATACTCCAGCCGCCGGTCCCCCGCACTCTTGGTGTGGCGGGTTTCGATGCTGACCGGGTGGTGCCGTTCCCGCCAGGCACGCGCCCTGGCACGGAACCTGCCCGGCACCAGCTCCCCGGCAAAACAGCCCCGGGCAAACCCCGGAGTTTCCGAGTCGAGGAAATGGGCTTCCAGGGCCGCCGCCGCGGCGGGCTCCAGGTTGGCTGTTTCGTCACACATGATTCGGGCGTGCTGAAACGAAATCCTTCCTGACCCCAGAGCGGTCAGCGTCATCGGCCGCTCGGTGGCCAGGGTGTGGGCCTCGCACAGCAGGGCACCGGCACTGCGTTCGCTCACGGTCAGGGCACCGGCGACCTCAGCCGTCACGGACATTTCCCTCGCGGTGCCCGCCTGGGGCGAACTGGCCGGTACCGCCAAGGCCTCATCCAAGGTGGAATACCCCGCGGCCAATCGGACCTTCAGAGCCGCCAGGCGGGCCTCCAACCTGCCCAGCTCAGCCAAACCTTCCAAACACGCATCCGCCCGATCCCGAAGCGGATTACCCGCAGCGGGATCCACAGCGGCCAGATTATCGGTCGCCTCGCCGTCACCGAGTCCGGCGGCCTCGCGGACAATACCAGCCAGCACAGCAACACAGGACTCAATGCCCTCCCACGTTTCCACCACTGCCGTGCTATCCATACCCACAGCATGACAGGGGGGACAGACAATTTTGCGCGCGCCAAGGCAGACGATCCCCGGGGCGGTTCCGCTGGTTGCGCAGGTTGATTTCGACAGGCTCAACCAGCGGTTCGGTTACACCTCGACAGCGCCGAGAAGGTGCCCCCGCAGGTCAGCTGCCCGTACCTTCGGGGGTCCTGGCACCTTCGACGGTCCCGGAACCGTCGAGCGTGACGGTGCCGGCGTCGCCGTCGACCTTAACCTGCTGTCCGCTGGACAAGCGCTGGGTGGCCACCCCCGTTCCGAGGACGGCCGGAATGCCGTACTCCCGGGCAACAATGGAACTGTGGCTCAGCGGCCCGCCGACGTCCGTGACGACGCCGGACGCCATCGCAAACAGCGGTGTCCAGGCGGGGGTGGTCATGCGTGCCACCAGCACCTCGCCGGGCCGCATGCTGGCGAAGTCGTCGGGGCCGTGCAGCAGCCGGGCCGGCGCGCTCACCTGCCCGGAGCTCGCGCCGACGCCGGTGATGACGTCCCCGGCCTGCTGCACCGAACGGGCCGGCATCATGCTGCCAAAGGCCCACTCCATCCAGCGGCTCTCGGGCAGCAGCTGCGGGGCAGCTGCTTTCCGCTGGCCCCGCCACAGCATCTTGCGCTGTTCAACGGCCTCCGCCCGCACCGGCCGGTCCGTGCCGGTGATGGCCGCTCCGGGAGTGGCCAGCCCGAAGTCGATGGCGTTGCGGAGTTCGTCGAGCCGCAGCCAGAAGATATCCGACGGCGCGGCGATGACACTCGAAGCCATCAGCCGCTCCCCCAGTTCCAGCAGCATCCGGCGCATCAACGGCCAGGCCAGCCCGACGTCGGCCAGTGCGTCCTCACGGACGGGCGCGGCCTTCTGCGCCCAGCGGAGCAGCCTGCGGAAGACAGCGCGGCGGCGCGGCCCCAGCCTAGCGCTGACCAGCCGGCTCTGCTCCTCGCGCCGGTCGGCAGACCGCCGCTGGCGCTCGTGCGGATCCTTCCCCTCCCCCCGCACGAAGAACCTCAGGGTCTCCAGCAGGGCGGAGGGGTCATCGGCCGGCACAGGGTTGACGAAGTCCAGGTTGTAGACGGCATGCCCGTAGCGGTCCAGGTGCCGCTGGAGGCGGGAGCGCCACTCGTCCCACTGTGCCGGATCCACATCCGGGGCTCCGGCCACGCCCCCGGGAGGCGTGCCGCCGCGGAGAGCCTCGGCGATGCCGGCCGCTGGTCCTTCCGTGAGGGCCGAGGCGAGCTTCGGCCTTTCGCGGGTCCACACCGCAAGGTCGTACAGGGACTTCTCCGCGCGGATGGGTTCGCTGTCGTAACCGAGGAGGAAGACCTCCGCGGAGGGGTCGCCGGGCCGCCGGACGAGCTTGTCGTAGTAGCTCCGGAACATGATCTCGCTGGTTGCGGCGATGGGGATGATGGACTGCACGGCGGTGTAGTACGCGGCGCCGGCGTCCAGCAGCGCCGAAATGCCCTCCAGCAGTTCGGCAGCCGTACGGTCCGCCGGCGGCCTGGCCGCCCAGAACTTCACGAGTCCGCGGTACTTCGGGTGCGAGTGGTCGCGCCAGCCCTTGATTCCCATGTGGGCCTTGCCCTGGGCCAGCGCGCGCATCGCCGTCAGCGACCTGCCCATGACCCGCCGCATTCCGGCGTTGTTGTAGTAGTAGTACGCGTAGCCGTTGACGGTGGGCAGCGAAACGTCCCCGGGCCGCACCACACTCTTGCCGAATGCCTCGTTGAGCAGGGCGTTCAGCGACCGCACCACGGCACCGTCGATGAGGTCGGCGAACAGGGGCGACAACGGGTCCGGCAACTGCTCAACGATGCTGGCCCGGAAGTACATCCCGTTCGGATAGGGCAACGGCCACTCCGTCGGGGCGTCGGCCGAGGGCTCCGGCAGTGCGGTGATGGGACGGGCCTGCAGAATGAAGAAGGCCCCTGCCGCCTGCGCCCACTCGATGTCCTGGGGCACCCCGAAGTGCCTCGCTATGGCCGTTCCCTGGCGGGCCAGCGCGGCAGCCGCGTCGTCGTCGAGCACGGGCTCCCGGCGCTTCTCGTCCGGGACCGGCTGCTCCCTGGTGCCTGTGCCGTCGTAGACCGTCATGACGTCCTTGTCCGCCGTCCGGCGTTGCTCCACGCGGCCCGTCGCGGCATCCACCACGACGTCATCCGTGGTGACGGCGCCGCTGACCACGGATTCACCCAGCCCCCAGGCGGCGCTGATCACCACCTGGTCGCGGCGGCCGGTAGCGGGGTTGGCGGTGAACAGCACGCCGGCGGCCCCGGCGTCGACCATCTCCTGGATCACCACAGCGAGGCGCACGGTGGCTGGGTCGAAGCCGTTCCGTGAACGGTATGCCATGGCGCGGGCGTTCCACAGCGACGCCCAGCAGTCGATGACGGCGGCAGCGACGGCGTCGGCCCCGGAAACGTTCAGATAAGTGTCCTGCTGGCCGGCGAAGCTGGCCGAGGCGAGGTCTTCCGCGGTGGCTGAAGAGCGCACCGCCACGCGCGCGGCGTGGTCGCCGCTGGACGCCGCGCCGGCCTCCTCGACTGCTCCGGCCGCCGTCTGGCTCAGCCGCCCGTAGGCCGCGCGGAGTTCGCCGCCTATCTCCCCGGGCATCGTGCTCTCGGCGAACAGGGCGCGGATCTGCCCGGCGGCGGCATCATAGTCGTCGTTCGAAGCGCCGGCGGGGAGGGCGGCGAGCTCAAGGATGCGGCCCGCGATCCCATTGGCGTTGACGAAGTCCTGGTAGGCCGCCGTGGTGAGCACGAAGCCGGGCGGCACCGGGAAACCGGCCCGGGCCAGCTCGCCGAGGTTGGCGCCCTTGCCGCCTGCCTCGTCCAGATCGCCGCGTCCCAGCTGGTCAAAGCCCTTGATGTAGGTCACGACCTTGCGTCCCTTCTGCCCGGGAGCCGGGACCGCGGCATTGCGGCTGGTGACCCCGTTTCGGCACTGCACCCTATTGTGGCACTGCACCTGATTCTGGCAATGGGGAAGGCCAGACGGGGATAGTTAGACGGGGATGGCTAGACCCGGCTGGCTAGATGTCGCCGCGCGGGCGCCACACCACCATGGCCTGCGAACGGGGCCGGGGCCGCTGGCCGCGCGCCAGGCTCACCACGTCACCGGCGGTGCCGGCTGCAAAGATCCGTGATTCCAGCGGCTCACGACGGCGGGCCAGTTCCTCGGTCAGTTCGCCCACCCGGCGCTGCAGGGCAGCAACCTGGTTTTCGAGCTCCAGAATGCGTTTGATGCCCTCAAGGGAGACGCCCTCATGGGACAGCCGCTGCACCTCACGGAGCCGGTTCACGTCCCGCTGGGAGTATCGGCGGGACTTGCCCGGCGCCCGGCTGGGCGAGACGATGCCCAGCCGGTCGTACTGGCGGAGTGTCTGCGGGTGCATGTCGGCGAGCTCGGCGGCCACCGAGATAACGAAGATCGGCTGATCGAAATTGATGTCCACGGCCGGCACCCGTCCCTAAAGCCGGGCCTTGGCTGCCAGGCCCTGACGGACGTCCGCACCGGTGGTGGCGGCTGCGAATGCCTTCACGGCCTCCTCGGCTTCCTTGCTCAGGTTCTGCGGTACAGCGACGTCGATGGTCACCAGCAGGTCCCCGGTGGCCTTCGACGTCTTCACGCCGCGGCCCTTGACCCGGAGCGTGCGCCCCGACGGGGTGCCGGCAGGAACGCGGACCCGGACGTGTTCGCCGTCGATCGTGGGAACCTCGATGTCGGCCCCCAAAGCAGCCTCCGGGAAGCTGACGGGCACGTGGATCCGGAGGTTGTCGCCGTCGCGCGTGTAAAAGTCATGGGTTTTGACGTTGACGGTGACCAGCAGGTCGCCGTTGCCCGCCGGGCCGTACTGGCCCTTGCCGCGGACGCGCACCTTCTGGCCGTCCTTGATGCCCGCAGGCACCCGGACGTCGATGACCTCGCCGTCCGGTTCACGCAGACCAATGGTGGTGCCGCGGATGGACCCGGCGAACGAGATGCTGGTGCTGGCCGTGCGGTCGGCGCCCTTCTGCGGTGCGCGCTGGTAACCGGCAGGGCCGCCACCGAAGCCGCCGCCGAACAGGTCAGCGAACTCGGGCGGAACGCCGCCGGCGGTGCTGAACCCGCCGGAGTGCCGGCCGGCGCCGCCGGTGAACAGGCCGCCGAAGAGGTCCTCGAAGCCGCCGTTAGCGGTGCTGCCCGCGCCGTGCGGTGCAAAGCGAGCGCCGCCGCCCATGGCCCGGATGGCGTCATACTGCTGCCGCTCATCAGGATCGGACAGCACAGAGTACGCCTCGGAAATGTCCTTAAACTTCTTCTCAGCAGCAGCATCCCCGGAGTTCGTATCAGGGTGGTACTGCCGGGCGAGCTTCCGGTAAGCCTTCTTAATGTCAGCGTCGGAAGCGTCCTTGGCAACACCAAGGATCTTATAAAAGTCCTTGTCCACCCAGTCCTGGCTAGCCAATGGCGTTTCCTCTCTAAAGTAATAGGCCGGTGGTTGAGCTTGCCGAAACCGGGTTTCGACGAGCTCAACCACCGGAGATAAGACTACGCAGGTACCGCGACGATGACCTGTGCGGCCCGGAGGACCCGTTCGCCTGACTTGTAGCCGGAGCGGAGCACCTGGCTGACGGTGTCAACTTCGATGTCATCGCCGGGCTGCTGGATGAGGGCCTCGTGGATGGTCGGATCGAACTCCACGCCGGTCTCATCGATGCGGGTCAGGCCGTACGTCTTCAGCGCGTTCTCCAGCTTGGTGGCGATCGCGGCGAACGGGCCGTCCGCGAGGTCACCGTGCTGGCGGGCGGCGTCGACGTCGTCCAGCACCGGGAGCAGGGAGTTCAGGACGCCGATGACGGCCATCTCCCCTGCCACGGCGCGGTCGCGTTCAACGCGCTTGCGGTAGTTGACGTACTCGGCCTGCAGGCGGAGCAGGTCGTTCTTCAGCTCCGCCGCCGCGGCGGCTTCGGTACCCTGCGCCACGGACTCCTCGGCGGGCACCTCGACCTGGTTGAGGATTTCCTCAGCCTGGGCGAGGGCGTCGCCGTCGGAATCCGCTTCCGCCGCAGAGGACTGTCCGCCCTCCGGATGCCGGGCCTCCCCGGTCACCGGGTCCACCTTGCGGTGGTCCCGAATGACCGGCTCGTCGCGCTTGCTGCTCTGGTCTCGGGAAGAGTTGTGCTCTTCTTCGTTACCGTGGTGCGGCATGGTTACTTCTTCTCTTCTTCGTCGACGATCTCGGCGTCGACGATATCTTCATCTGAAGAACCCGTCTTGTTTCCGCCGGCGGGAGCGCCTTCGGCACCCGCAGCGCCGGTGGCGCCGTCCGGGGAACCGGCCTGGGCATAGATGGCCTCGCCGAGCTTGGTCTGGGAAGCCTGCAGCTTCTCAAACGCGGTCTTGACGGCGGCGTCGTCGGTGCCTTCGAGGGCCTTCTTGAGGGCATCGACGTCGGCCTGGACCTCGGTCTTGACCTCTTCAGGCAGCTTGTCGCTGTTGTCAGCGATCAGCTTGTCCACGGAGTAGGCGAGCTGCTCGGCGGTGTTGCGGGTGTCCGTGGCCTCGCGGCGTGCCTTGTCCTCGGCTGCGTGCTCCTCGGCGTCCTTGACCATGCGGTCGATGTCTTCCTTGGAGAGCGCGGTGCCGCCGGTGATGGTCATGGACTGTTCCTTGCCGGTGCCCTTGTCCTTCGCCGAAACGTGAACGATGCCGTTGGCGTCGATGTCGAACGTGACCTCGACCTGCGGGACGCCGCGCGGGGCCGGCGCGATGCCGGTCAGCTCAAACGTGCCCAGCGGCTTGTTGTCGCGGGTGAACTCACGTTCGCCCTGGAAGACCTGGATGGCCACCGACGGCTGGTTGTCGTCAGCGGTAGTGAAGGTCTCGGACCGCTTGGTGGGGATGGCCGTGTTGCGCTCGATCAGGTGCGTCATGACACCGCCCTTGGTTTCGATGCCCAGGGACAGCGGGGTGACATCGATCAGGAGAACGTCCTTGCGCTCACCCTTCAGCACGCCGGCCTGCAGGGCTGCACCAACGGCCACAACCTCGTCCGGGTTGACGCCCTTGTTGGGCTCCTTGCCGCCGGCCAGTTCCTTCACGAGCTCGGACACGGCGGGCATACGGGTGGAGCCGCCGACGAGCACGATGTGGTCGATGTCGGAGAGCTTGATGCCGGCTTCCTTGATGACGTCGTGGAACGGCTTCTTGGTGCGCTCGAGCAGGTCCTTGGTCAGGTCCTGGAACTTGGCGCGGGTCAGCTGCTCGTCCAGGTGGACCGGGCCGTCCGGGGTGACGGAGAGGTACTGGAGCGAGACGTTGGTGCTGGTGGAGGAGGAGAGTTCCTTCTTGGCCTGCTCGGCAGCTTCGCGGAGGCGCTGGAGGGCGATCTTGTCCTTGGACAGGTCGATGCCCTTGACCTTGAGCTGGTTCAGCAGGTATTCGACGACGCGGTTGTCCCAGTCGTCACCGCCGAGGCGGTTGTCACCGGCGGTGGCGCGCACCTGGATGGTGGAGAAGTCGTCCTCGTCCTTGCCGACTTCCAGCAGGGAGACGTCGAACGTGCCGCCACCGAGGTCGAAGACCAGGATGAGCTCGTCTTCCTTGCCCTTGTCCAGGCCGTAGGCCAATGCGGCCGCGGTGGGCTCGTTGACGATGCGCAGGACGTTCAGGCCGGCGATCTCGCCGGCTTCCTTCGTTGCCTGACGCTCGGCGTCGTTGAAGTAGGCGGGAACGGTGATCACGGCGTCGGTGACCTTTTCGCCGAGGTAGGACTCGGCGTCGTTCTTCAGCTTCATGAGGACACGGGCGGAAATTTCCTGGGCCGTGTACTTCTTGTCGTCGATGGCCACGGACCAGTCGGTGCCCATGTGCCGCTTGACCGAGGCGATGGTGCGGTCGATGTTGTTGACGGCCTGGCGCTTGGCGATTTCGCCGACCAGGACTTCGCCGGACTTGGAGAACGCAACGACCGACGGCGTGGTGCGGCCACCCTCGGCGTTGGCAATAACGGTGGGCTCGCCACCTTCGAGAACGGAGACGACGGAGTTGGTGGTTCCGAGGTCGATACCTACTGCACGTGACATGTGTTGCTTCCTTCTTTCCTTGGAAACTTGGGGCTCGCCCACTTCCTTGAGCGATCTGCACTCAACTTTACTCAGCGCGGAATTTAAGTCAACCCAAGTTGAGTCGAGAACGCTCAACTTTGCCTTCGGCTGGCCCCGCCGCAGGACAGAACCCCCGGTTGCCACACGGTATTTCCGCGTGAAACCGGGGGTTTCTCTATGAATGTCAGACGGATTTCGCTCAGCGTGAACCTGCGCCTAGCCTCCCGAGGAGGTGCCGCCGTCGTCATTTCGGGGTGCATTGACCTGGCCGTCGATCAGCCCATCCTTCAACTCTTCGGCGGCACCGCCTCCGGGGGCTGTGCCGGTGGCGCCGTAGTCACCCTCGGGGTATTCGCCTTCCTCGTCCCCGGGCAGTTCCTGGCCGACGGTTCCGGCCCGGCCATAGTCACCTTCCGGATACTCACCCTCTGCCACCTCGGCGGATGGTTCAACCGCCCCCGCGTCGCCGTAATCACCTGCTGTATATTCGCCTTCGGCTTCGGCGCTGGCCTCGTCTCCGGCCACGCCGGCATCGCCGTAATCACCCTCCACATACTGGCCGCTGTCCCCCTCGAGTGCCGGATTCCTGGAGCTGTTGTGCGTCTTGCCCGCGTCGCCGGACTCACTGTTTTCGGTCATCGGTTGATCACTCCTTCGAAAGGACTGTGCGCGCCTGGTTCGGGCGCAGTGGCAGTCTACTCAGCCGGCTCGGGCGGCAACAGGGGGCCAGGTATGGTGCCACCCGGCCGGGCCCAAACCGGCCGAAACTACAGCCCGGCGAGATCCGCCAGTACGGCTACGTGGTGCTCGAACAGTTCATCCGGCGCGGAAAAGGTGCCGGCGCCATACTGCCCGAACACTTCAAAACTGACGGCTCCAAAGAGTGAGGTCCAGACGAGGGTGCCGCGGGCCAGCAGGGCGTCCGGGACTTCCACGTTCAGCTCACGCCGGATTGCCTCGAGATCGGCGGCCAGGGGTGCCGGCACGGAGGAAGGCCCGCGCCCGGCAAGCCGTCCGGCCCGGTGCGCGGCGTCCAGAATCTCCACCAAACTGTTGACCACCCGCGTGCCGGGTGCCGTGGTCCGCTCCGCCGGAGCCTGATAGCCCGGGACCGGGCTGCCGAACAGGAGGCCGTAGCGCGCCGGCTCCCGGAGGGCCCATCCGCGGACAGCGCGGGCCAGCGCAGCGAACCGGCCCCGGGACTCTTCCGCGGGGACGGACCCGACGGCGGCATCCACCGCGTCCCCCAGGTCGTTGTAGGCATCCACGAGCAGGAGAGTGAGCAGCTCGTCGCGGCTCCCGACGTACCGGTAGACGGCGGAGGAGACCACGCCCAGGTCACGGGCGACGGCGCGGAGCGACAGGGCTGCGGCCCCATGTTCGGCCAGGTGCTGCCGGCCCAGCCGGATGATGTCGGCGATGGTCTGCGCCCGGGCACGTTCACGCGGTGTACGGATTTCCCCGCCGGCAGTCTGGGAGGTGGCTGGCATCAGCCCAGCATGGCATGAATCAGAGCGGTGTCAACAATTGAGAGCAGTGCTCTTGACTTCGCCGGGCGGCAGCAGGATCCTTGTTTTGAGAGCAGTGCTCTCAAAACCCCACTTGGCCCTCCGGGACCATCCGCACAAAGGAGAAATATTATGTCCAGTCTTTATGTGGTCACCGGCGCCGGCCCAGTGGGCTGGGCGGTGGCGGAGCAACTGGCGGAGCGCGGCGAGCGGGTCCGCGTCCTCACCCGCTCCGGCAGCGGCCCCGACCACCCGCTGGTCGAGAAACTGCAGGTGGATGCCTCCAACCCGGGCCTGCTGGGTGACGCTTTCGAGGGCGCGGCGGCGGTCTTCCACTGCATCCACGGCTCGGCCTACAGCGCCGCAGCCTGGGAACAGGATCTGCCGGCTGCCGAACAGGCGGTCCTGGCGGCGGCAGGCGAGGCGGGCGCCGTCGTCGTTTTTCCGGAAAGCCTTTACTCCTACACCGATCCGGAGCGGGTGATGACCGAAGACAGCCCGCGCGAGGCGGCGGGCGGCAAGCGCGGCGTCCGCGCCGCGCTGCTGCGGGCACGGGCGGCGAGCGCCGCTGACACCGTGTCCGTGGTGGCAGGCGACTTCTTCGGCCCCCGCGTCCGGATGGCCCATGCAGGCGAACGCATGGTGCCCGCCGTCCTCGCCCGGCGCCCGCTGCAAGTGGTGGGAAGCGCCGACCAGCCGCATTCCTTCACCTACGTTCCCGATCTGGCCGCGGCAATGATCGGGGCCGCCGGAAGGCCTGAGCTGTGGAACCGGGTGCTGCACGCGCCCACCAACCCGCCGCTCACGCAGCGCCAGATCGCTCAAGCCTTCGCCGCAGCCGCCGGAGTGCCGCTCGCGAAGGTCCGCGCGGTACCGGGATGGGCGCTGCGCACCCTTGGTGCGTTCTCCGCCGACATGAGGGAGCTCGGCGAGGTGCTCTACCAGTTCCAGCGGCCGTTCGTGATGGATTCAACGGCCAGCCAGGAGCAACTGGGCCTTCACCCGACTCCCCTGCAGGTGGCAGCCAAGGAGACGGTGCAGTGGTGGCGTTCGGGGCTCGCCGCAGGCCCGGGGACGGGACGGGCCCCCGCGTCGACGCCGGCCGGCACCTAGCGGACGAAAACTTCCGCAGGGCCCTCCAGCTTGCTGGCTTCCTCCGCCTCGAGCCGGCTGAATCTACCCGGCCACCAGATGCGCCGGCCCAGGTCGTAGGCCAGTGCCGGAACCAGGAGCGAGCGCACCAGAACGGTGTCCAGCAGCACCCCAAACGCCACGATGAACGCCAACTGCACCAGGAACATGATGGGGATGACGCCAAGGGCCGCAAACGTGGCGGCCAGGACCACCCCTGCCGAGGTGATCACCCCGCCGGTCACTCCCAGTCCGCGGAGAATCCCCGGCCGGGTCCCGTGCTTCAGTGACTCCTCGCGGACGCGGCTCATCAGGAAGATGTTGTAGTCCACACCCAGTGCCACCAGGAACACGAAGCCGAACAGCGGCACGGTGGCGTCGGCTCCGGGGAAGCCCAGGATGTTGTTGAATACGAGGGCCGAGACGCCCATGGCGGCCGCGTAGGAAAGAACCACCGAGGCGACAAGCAGGACGGGCGCGAGGACGGACCGCAGCAGCACCATGAGGATGAGCAGGATGACGGCCAGGACAACGGGGATGATGGTGGCGAGGTCGCGCTGGGCCGTGGTGTTCGTGTCCAGCGCGGTGGCGGTCACGCCGCCGACGAGGGCGCCGGGGTCCACGCTTTTCACGCTGGCCCGCATCGCTGCCACGGCATTCTCCGCGGCATCAGAGTCGGCTGCGAAGTCGAGGGTGGCGTTCAGGAGCACCCTGCCGTCGCGCACGGCCGGGCTGGCTGGCGTTCCCGGGGTTCCCGTGATGGGTACGCTCCCCTCTGCCAGGAGGTAGGCGGCCCCCACGCCGCTGGTGGCCTTGACGGCTTCGAGGACTTTCCCGGCTTTCCCCTGGCTGGCGACGATGACCGCGGGACTGCCGCTGCCGGCGTCGAAATGGCGCGCCAAGGCGTCCTGCCCGTCGACGGCATTGGAGGCACTGAGGATGACGGCGGTCTGTGGCACACCGTTGGCCTTCAGCTGCAGGATCCCGGCCGAGGCCACGACCAGCACGAGAACGGATGCCACCCACACGGTGCGGGGACGCCGCAACACCAGTGTTCCGGTGGCACGCCAGAGCCCGCGCTGGCCCTCCAGCCCGGTGGTCAGTTCCGGCTCACGCGCCTCGTCGGGCAGGAGCCTGGGCCGGAACGGCCAGAACGCGGCACGCCCCAGGAGCGCCGCGAAGGCCGGGAGCAGGGTGAGCGCCGCGAAAAGGGAGCACACGATGCCAGCGGCCGCCACCGGGCCCAGCGCCTTGTTGGAGTTGAGGTCGGAAAACAGCAGGCACAGCAGGGCGATCGCAACCGTGGCGCCCGACGCCAGGATCGGCGCGAAGGAGGCCCGCCAGGCGGCGAGTGCGGCGGCGGTGCGGTTGGCCGTGTGCTCGAGTGCTTCACGGAACCGGGCCACGTAGAGCAGGGCGTAGTCTGTGGCGGCGCCGATCACCAGGATGGAGAGGATGCCCTGGCTCTGGCCGTTGAGCTGGATCCAGCCCGCCTTCGCCATGCCAAACACCAGCAGGATGGCCGCGCACAGCGCAAACACCGACGTCAGGAGCACGGCGAAGGGCAGGAGCAGGGACCGGTAGACAACCAGGAGGATGACAAACACTGCCGCCAGCGCGACGAGCAGCAGGATGCCGTCGATGCCGGCGAAGGCTCCCGTGAGGTCGGCCGCGAGCCCGGCGGGACCGGTGACGAAGATCTGCGTGCCGTCCGGAGCCGCCGCCCGGACCTCCTTGCGCAACTCTTCGACGGCCTCCGCTGGCTCCGCTGCCGCAACGGACACGATGTACTGCACGGCTTTCTGGTCCTGCGAGGGCACCGGCCCCACCACCGTGCTGCCCAGCTGCAGGTCTTCCAGCGTGGCTTTCAGGCCGGCGGCCGTGCCCAGCTGGGCAGGGGTGAGGGCGCTGCCGCTTTCAATAACGACGACGGCGGGCACCTCGCCGGAGTCCTGGAACTTCTGTTGCCACTCGCGGGCCTCGGTGGCCTCCGCTCCGGCCGGAAGGAAAGACGCCTGGTCATTGGACGAAACCTCATCCAGCCTGCCGAACGTGGGTCCGCCGACCCCCGCAATGGCGACCCATCCGACGACGAGGATTGCCGGGATGAGCCACCGGAGCCAGAACGGAATGCTCGGGGTGCGGGCTGCCTGGTTCATGCGGAAGACCTCCTGGGCGTGACAGCCACACGGACCGTCGTCGATGATGGTTCCAGCATAGACTATCTCTACCATGGAGATATATAGTTCTTTCCCCTGGAATGCGGGCGTCCGGGCGGTAAACTCCGGAAGGCAACATTGAGGAGAGGAGGCGGTCGTGGACGAGAAGCCTGGCACCCCGCGGCAGCCCGACGGGCCCGCCTCCTCCGCCCCGGGGACGCAGCATCCCCTGATACGGCTGCTGCAGGAGTTCACCCTGGAGGCCAACCGCTACGTTGACTCTGCAGGCGGCCGGAACGACATGCACCGGACTGACCTCAACGCCCTCGCCGCCGTCATGAGGCACGCAGCCAATGGCGATGTCGCAACCCCGGGAACGCTGCGGAAGGAACTGAACCTCAGCTCCCCTGCCACCACGGCGCTGATCGACCGGCTGTGCGGCTCCGGGCATCTGGTCCGCGTGCGCGAAGGGCAGGACCGGCGGCAGGTGCAGCTCCGGATGACGGACAAGGCGTACCGGGATGGCTCCACCATGTTCCTGCCTCTCGCCCGCCACATGGGCAGTGCAATGGCCGGGTTCACCGCGCAGGAACTCGAGACGGCCACCCGGTTCATGGACGCGATGATTGCGGCAACGGTCCGGGCCAGCCAGGAAGCCTCCGGCGCTCCATAACGGCCCCTCCCGCTACCTGCCCGAGGTTCGGAGAAGGAGTAGCGTTTCCCTATGAGCGCGCAGCAGCCGGAAGATGTCTACACTCACGGCCACCATGAGTCCGTGGTCCGGGCCCATGCCTCGCGGACGGCGGAGAATTCGGCCGCGTTCGTCATCCCGTACCTCACCCCCGGCGTATCGGTGCTCGACGTCGGGTGCGGGCCGGGGAGCATCACGTGTGACTTCGCGCTTCTGGTGGCCCCCGGGAATGTGACGGGGCTGGACCGCTCCCCCGATGTGATCACCCATGCCCGCGAACTGGCGGCCGACCGCGGCGTGGAGAACGTTGAGTTTGTCGCGGGCAACATCTACGACCTCGATTTCGAGGACGACAGCTTCGATCTGGTCCACGCCCACCAGGTCCTGCAGCACCTGACCGATCCGGTGGAGGCGCTGCGGGAAATGCGGCGCGTGGCCAGGCCCGGCGGCATCGTTGCGGTCCGCGACGCGGATTTCCACGGCATGAGCTGGTACCCCGCCATTCCCGAGCTCGACGAGTGGATGGAGCTCTACCAGCGGATCGCCCGCCGGAACGGTGCCGAGCCCGACGCCGGCCGCCGGCTCGTCTCGTGGGCCCAGGCCGCCGGCTTCACGGATGTGGCGCCGACCAGCAGCAACTGGCTCTACGCCACCGGGCAGCAGCGCCGCTGGCAGGCCAGGGTGTGGGGCGAGCGCGTGCTGCATTCGGCCTTCGCGGAGCAGGCCCTTGAGTACGGTTTCGCGCAGGAGGCCGACCTCACGCGCATCTCGGCCGGCTGGCACCGCTGGGGCTCCACCGACGACGGTTGGTTCCTCATTCCCAACGGCGAGGTCATCGCGCGGGCGTAAACGGGCCGGGCCTTGCGGAACAGGCCGTGAACCGCCCCCCGCGCAGGCCGACTAAACTTGATGGGTGCAGTTCTCCCTTTGGCTGGCCCTCGCGGGCGCCGGCGTCCTCATCAGCTTCACCCCCGGCGCAGGCGCCATAAACACCATGAGCAACTCGCTGACCGCCGGGTTCAAGCGATCCATCTGGGGCATCCTGGGGCAACAGGCCGCCCTGATCCTGCACGTTATTGTGGTGGCCCTCGGTGTCGGTGTCCTGGTTGCCGGCTCCCCGGTCGCCTTCAACGCCATCCGCTACGCAGGCGCCGCTTACCTGGTGTACCTCGGCATCAGGCAATTCCTGCGCAAACCGGACCTGGACCAGGAGAAGGTCGCCGCGCTCCGGAACGAGCCTGCCTGGTCCATGTTCCGCAGGGGGCTGTGGGTCAACCTGCTCAACCCCAAGGCCATCGTCTTCTTCCTGGCTTTCATGCCGCAGGTCATCCGGCCCGCCAGCCCGCTCCTCCCCCAGTACTCCGTCCTTGCCGCGACCGTGGTTCTCATCGACATCCTCGTAATGTGGTTCTTCTTCGCGGCGGCGGCGAAGTCGTTCCAGCGCTTTACCCACAATGCCCACGGCCAAACCGTGCTCAACAGGCTTTTCGGTGTCCTGTTCGTCGCAGTGGGCGTGCTGCTGGCATTCATCCACTAATTACGGCGCGCCGCGACGCACTTTTGTGACAGCAGGGCCAGCCAACTTTACGCGATCTGTCGATAATAAGGGCACTTACTAGCCAAGAGGAGCCGGCGTCGTCCATGCTTATCGAATGAACTCAACGACGAGCCCATACCGCGTCATCGCCGTCTGCACGGGCAACATCTGCCGGTCGCCCATGGCGGAGCTGATGCTTAGCGCCGCCTTCGCGGAGGCGGGGCTCGCCGACGTCGTGATCGTTGATTCCGCGGGCACCACCGCCTACGAGGCCGGACGCCCCATCGACCCGCGGGCGGCACGGAAGCTCGCCACCCACAACCTTTTCTCGGACCGGCACATTGCACGGGAATGGCGCTCCGAATGGTTCACGGAGCGGCACCTGATACTGGCTCTGGACGTGGACCACTACGGCTGGCTGCGGGCCTCCGCCCCGGACGACGACTCGCTGTCCCGGATCCGCATGCTCCGCAGCTTCGACCCCGCCCTGGAGGACGGCGATCCGCTCGAGCAGGGCATCGAGGACCCCTGGTACGGCGGCCACGCCGACTTCGAGGCTGTGTGGGACCAGGTCCAGGCCGCTGTCCCGGGCATCATCCACTACGTGCAAGACGCCCTCGCGCAGGACGCACGAGGTGCCGACCGGAACGAAGCCGGCACGGTCGCGGCCCCTGTCCGGTGAATGTCCGGTGAATGGGCACCGGGCCCGCAGCGGCAAGCGCCACAGCCACCAGGCCGGCAGCAGTCCGCTTCACAACGTCCAGGTTGAGGACAGCCAGCAGGTACGCTCTATTTCATGACCCCCGCACCTGTGATCATCGCCATTGACGGGCGGTCCGGCGCAGGTAAAACCACATTGGCGATCGAGCTCGCGGCCACGCTGCGGAGCCACCACAAGGTCTCGCTGTTCCATCTGGAGGACATCTATCCCGGCTGGGACGGATTGTCCGCCGGCATCGAACGCTACGTCACTACGGTGCTGGCTCCCCTAAGCCGCGGCGAAGCGGCCACGTGGGTCAGCTGGGACTGGAAAAACCATAGCGACGGCGACCCGCGGGTCACCCTGCCCGCCGAGATCGTGATCGTCGAGGGCGTTGGGGCAGCGGCAGCCGCCGCCAGGCCGCATCTCGACGCCGTCATCTGGGCCGATGCCTCCGACGGCGAGCGCCGCACGCGCGCGCTGGCACGTGACGGCGCGACGTACGAGCCGTTCTGGGACCAGTGGGCCGGCCAGGAGGCGGACCTCCTGGCCGCGGACGACATCCCGCAGCATGCGCAGGTCCGGGTCCTCAACCGCGCGGACGGCACCGCCCCCGCGGACGCCCTGCAGGCACTCACCTACCTCCCGGTGCTCACCACGGCCCTGGTTCCCGAGCTCTCCTCCCGGCGCGGCCTGCGACTGCTGTCGGAACGCATCGAGACCAGCCCCGATCCCGCCGCACTTTTTCAGGCGCTGTACGGAACGTCGGGCAATGCGGTCTGGCTGGACTCCTCCCTGCGTTCGGCCGGTACAGCCGGTCCCAGCACGGGAACCCCCGCGGCGGAGCGGAGCCGCTTCAGTATTTTGGCGGACGACGGCGGCATTTTCGGCCAGTCTGTCCTGCACAGTTCCGGGGTCACCCGGATCACCGCCGGATGCGCCACGGCCAACGTGTCCGGGCCGTTCTTCCGCTGGCTGGAGACGGTGTGGGGACGCAAGGCCGTGCGCGGGCCGGAGGACTACCCGTGTGACTTCGCGCTGGGCTGGCTGGGCTACCTCGGTTATGAGCTCAAGCGTGAAACCGGCGGGCAGGACATCCCCTCGGACGCGCCTGATGTGGGCCTGATCTTTGCCGGCCGCGGCGTGGTCCTGGACCACACGGACAACACTGTGTGGCTGCTTGCCCTCGACGCGCCGGACGCTGCGGGCTGGCTGGACCGGGCCCGAGATGCCGTGGCCGCTGCACCGGAAGCCGGCGGCAGCAACGGCGTCGTACTTCCGGCGGCGAACTCCGCAGCTCCGGCGCATGACGCAGCCCCGGCATTTGCCGGCCGCGACAGTGAGGCGAGCTACAAGCGCAAGATCGCCGAAGCGCAGCACCAGATCGCCGAGGGGAATTCCTACGAGATCTGCCTCACCACCACCCTCGCGGCGGAGGTGCCGGCACTCGACAAGTGGGCCGCGTACCTTGCCCTGCGCCGGCGAAACCCGGCGCCGTTTGCGAGCTACCTCCGGCTCGGCGGGCTCACGGTAGCCAGCACGTCGCCGGAGCGCTTCCTGCGGATAGCGTCCGACGGCGGCATGCGCGCTGAGCCGATCAAGGGAACCCGCCGCCGGGCTGCTGACCCGGACACCGACGCCGCCCTCCGCCACGACCTGGCCACGTCCCTGAAGGACCGGGCGGAGAACATTATGATCGTGGACCTGCTCCGGAACGACCTCAGCCACTTCGCCGAGCCGGGATCGGTGACCGTCAGCCGGCTGTGCGAGATCGAAAGCTATGCCACGGTGCACCAGCTGGTGAGCACCATCGACGCCGTTCTTCTTCCGGGGTCGCCGCGGGCCGAGGCCGTGGCAGCCTGCTTCCCGGCCGGCTCGATGACCGGCGCGCCGAAGATCAGCACCATGGCCATCCTGGACCGGCTGGAGGAGGGCCCGCGCGGCGTCTATTCGGGCGCAATCGGGTACTTTTCGCTGAACGGGGCCACGGATCTGGCGGTGGCCATCCGCACCCTGGTGGTGCAGGAGGACGCCGCGGGCGGAAAGGTAAGGCTCAGCCTCGGCGTCGGCGGCGCCATCACGGCGGATTCCGTGCCGCAGGACGAGTACGAGGAGATCCGCACCAAGGCCTACGGCGTGCTGTCCACCCTCGGTTCCGCCTTCCCCGATTGAGTTTTTGTACAGATATCGCGAGCTAAAGGGCCTCTAAGTCGTGACAAGTGGACAAAAACTCCAAAGTACGTGGGGTGCAGTTATTGGACCGTGGCCGTGAGGCGGGCCACGTTGTCCACGTATCTTGCCGCGAGGGGCCGGCGCATCCAGTCCTCCAGCCGCAGTTCGTGCGAGATGTCACGGTAGGTGTCCTCCACCGCGCGCATGCTGTTCACGGTGTCCGCGCCCAGCAGCATCACCGAAACCTCCAGGTTCAGGGAGAAGGACCGCATGTCCATGTTGCTCGAACCCAGGACCGCCACCTCATCGTCGATGGTGAAGTGCTTGGCGTGGAGCACGAACGGCGCCTTGTACAGGTAGATCCGGACGCCGGCCCGCAGCAGGGCCTCGTAGTAGGACTGCTGGGCATGGTGGACCAGGAACTGGTCCCCCTTCTCGGAGACGAACAGTTCCACGTCCACGCCGCGCTGCGCCGCGGTGGTGATGGCGTAGAGCAGGGAATCGTCCGGCACAAAGTAGGGGCTGCAGACGGAAATCCGGTGCTGCGCCGAGTAGATCAGCGTGTTGAAGAGCCGGAGGTTGTTCTCGGTGGTGAAGCCTGGGCCGCTGGGCACCACCTGGGCCGTGACGCCGCCCGGCGACGGCTCGGCAGGCAGCTGCAGCTGGTCCTCGAGTGACTCGTCGGTCTCACTGAGCCAGTCGGTGGCGAAGACAACATTGAGCGTGGGTACGATCGGTCCCCGCAGGCAGGCCATCAGCTCGATCCACTCCCGGCCGGCCTTGCGGTGCTTGGGGTTGTTGTAGGAGGGCTCGATCAGGTTCTGCGACCCCGTGAACGCGACTTCGCCGTCGATTACCATGATCTTGCGGTGGTTCCGCAGGTCCGGCCGGCGCCACTGGCCGTGGATGGGCAGCAGCGGCAGCATCCGCCGCCACTGGATGCGGCTGGCCTTGAGGCGTTTCAGCAGCTTGTTGTACCCCTTCACGCGCAGCGTTCCGATGTGGTCGAACAGCACGCGGACCTGGACGCCGCGGTCCGCCGCCTCCTCGAGGGCGGTGAGGAGGTCGTCCGTGACGTGGTCCGTGCTCATGATGTAGAACTCGGCGTTGACGAAGCGCTTGGCCTTCCGGACGGCCTCGGTCATGGCGCGGATGGAGTCCGGGTAGCCGGGAATCAGTTCCACATGGTTGCCGTCCACCAGCGGGATCGACCCGAGCCGGCGGTTGAGTTCGGCCGCGGACTGGACCCACTCGGGACCCGAATACTCACTGGCGACGTCGGAAAGCGCCGCACTGCCGGCGCGGACCCGCTCGTTAACCTGCTGCTGCTGTTCGACGCGGCGGCGCGAGAGCTTGAAGTTGCCGAAGAGCAGAAAGAGGATCAGCCCCAGGGCCGGCACGAAGAAGATGCCCAGCAGCCAGGCCATGGCCGTGGTGGGCCGCCGGTTGCCCGGGATGATGCCCACCGCCAGGACCCGGATGACCAGATCCGCGCCGCTGAGCAGCAGGATCAGCCATGCCGGCAGTGTTTCCGCCAGCGGAAATGGCCACAGCACAGTTGAAACCCCCGTTAATTCTTACCCTCGCAGCCATTCCGTATGGAGCGTTGAGGCCAGCCTATCGGGCACCGGCCGCACTAAGCTTGAGGCATGACCTCTCGTACCTCCCACACAGTGCTGGTGTTCCTGGATCCGGACTATGTGAACGGCCGGCTTGCCGACCCCGAAAAGCCGCAGCTGATGGCCACCGACCTGGGCGCCACCCGCGGTGACGGGGTGTTCGAGTCCATGCTCGCCGTCGCCGGCCACACGCGGAAGATCCAGGCCCACCTGGACCGGCTGGCCCGCTCGGCCGAGGCATTGGACCTTGAGATTCCGGGGCAGGACGACTGGCGCCGTGCGGTGCAGACGGGCGTCGCGGCGTTCCGTTCCGACAACCCCGCCTCCTCCCCGGAGCTGGACGAGGCCGTGGTCAAGCTCATCGTCACCCGCGGCGTCGAGGGCGCCGCCGCCCCCACCTGCTGGGTACAGGTCTCCCCCGTGGCCGCGGCCGGCCGGCGCCAGCGCGAGACCGGCATCGACGTCATCCTCCTTGACCGCGGCTATGACAGCGACGCGGCCGAGCGCGCCCCGTGGCTGCTGCTCGGCGCCAAGACCCTGTCCTACGCGGTGAACATGGCCGCGCTGCGCCATGCCCACAAGCAGGGGGCGGACGATGTCATCTTCACGTCCTCGGACGGCCGCGTGCTGGAGGGCCCCACGTCCACCGTGCTGCTGGCGAATGTTGAGAAGAACGACGGCGGCGCAACTGTTAAGCGGCTCGTCACGCCGCAGCTGGACAGCGGCATTCTCCCCGGAACCTCACAGGGCGCCCTGTTCGCCGCCGCCAAGGCGGCCGGCTGGGAACTGGGCTACGGCCCGCTGAAGCCCCAGGACCTGGCGGACGCCGACGCCGTCTGGCTGATTTCCAGCATCCGCCTCCTGGCCCCCGTCAATCACATTGACGGACGCGAAATCGGCACGCCGGCGCTCCGCAAGCAGCTGACCGCCGAGCTGAATGAACTGTTTGCCGGAATCGAGTGATAACAAAAGGGCACCGTTCGAAAAAATGTAGGACAAGCCAGCGCCCCGCGTTGTAGTCTTCTTCCACGGCCAACTGCCCGTACCCGCAGGGGTACTGACACGCGGTCTGGTTCCGGGCTCAGCCGGAATGAGTACGTATAAAGGAATAGCCGATGTCTTGGGACGAGAATTCCCTTCCCGCATGGACAAACTCACCACCCACGGGCTTGGGGGCCCAGGCAGCGTTGCCGGGGGACATGGGTGGAATTTCTGTGCGCTGGCAAGCCCGCCAGATCATCACCGAACTGCTCGCCGAGACAGATCCGGCCAGCGAGTGGACCCGCACGCAGTTGCGGGTCCTGTTCGAGGCACATCCGGATAATCCCGAACAGGTGCTGCTTGAGCACCTCACCGCCACCACAGAGTTGGCCAACGCGGAGAATGGCGCTATCCCTGTCAGCGTGCCTTCGCAGGCTGTTGCTGCGCCTGTGCCGGTTCCGTTTACCCGGCGCAGCAGGAACCGGATTGAAGCCATCCTTTCTGACAAGATGCTGTTGACCGCGTTCCAGCCGATCTGCCGGCTTCCGGAGGGGCAGGTGATCGGGGTCGAAGCCCTGACCCGCTTCGTCAGCGACGACGGTGCCAGTGCAGACCACTGGTTCAACGAGGCAGAGTCCGTCGGCCTGGGCACAGACCTTGAACTCGCTGCGCTTCACCGGGCCCTCTCTGCGGCCCAGGCCGTGCCCGAGCACATGTTCATCGCGCTGAACCTGACACTTGCAACGTGCGCGGACCCAAGGATCCCCGGGCTGCTGGAACATTCCCAGTTGGCCATGGACCGGATCGTCATCGACCTGAACGGGCCGATCGCCCTGGACCAGTACCCGACCCTGACGGCCGCCATCGCTCCGCTGCGGCGCCGTGGACTGCGGATCGCAGTGAACGGCGCCGAGGCCGGCTTCACTTCCATGGACCAGGTCCTGGAGCTTCACCCGGACATCATCAAGCTGGACCGGAATTTCATCGCAGGCATCGAGGACTCCCCGGGCCAGCGCCTGAGGGCCGCCGCCATGGGTGAACTCGCCCGGTACATCGATGCGGCACTCGGCGCCCAGGGCGTGGAGACGCCGGAGGAACTCGAGGCCGTGACCGGACTTGGCGTGGCCGCTGCGCAGGGCTACCTGCTGGGCAGGCCCTCCGTCCACCCGCTGGACTGGAATGAATGGATCCGTTCCGAAAGCGAGACGGCCACCAGCGGCCCTGCCTCCTGACGGGCCTCGGCGTGTCTGGTCCTCCGCGAGGCTCCGGCCCTCCTGGGCTAGTCCTCCGCCAGATCTGCGGCCAGGCGAATGTGGTTGTCCGCCAGCCACACAGGGTTGAATGCCTTGCTCTGGTAGTTGCTGCCCGTGTCCGGGGCGATCGCCACCAGCACTGACCCGTGCGGCGCCGCCTTGGCCACCCGGAGCGCCGCCGCCACGGTCAGTCCGGACGACGGCCCGAGGGACAGGCCTTCGTCGTTAAGCAGCCGGTGCAGCGTGGTGTACACCTCGTCGTTCGGAATCCGCAGGAACCGGTCCAGCAGCCCACGGTCGAAGACCTTCGGCCAGTCGGGCTTGGGCCAGGAGTTGCCCACACCGTCCACCAGGATCTGGCCCGGATGCCCGCCGCTGTAGACCGAACCGTACGGGTCCGCGCCGATCACCTCGACATGCCCGCCGGATTTTTCCTTGAGGTACCGCCCGTTCCCGCTGATGGTGCCTCCGGTGCCCACGCCCGCCACGAAGTGCGTCACCCGGCCGGCCGTCTGCTCCCAGATCTCCGGCGCCGTCCCCTCATAGTGCGCCTGAGGGTTGGCCGGGTTGTCGAACTGCAGGGGACGCCACGCGCCGGGAATTTCGGCCGTGATCCGGGCCGCGACCGCCCGCGCGTTCTCCGGCGAATCCGATGGCGCGCTCCAGTCCGTGAACACCACCCGCGCCCCGTACCGGTTGAGGGCCTCCAGCTTCTCCGAGGAAATGGAATCACCCGTGACCACCACCACCGGATGGCCGGTCAGCGCCCCGATCAGCGCGAGCCCGATTCCGGTGTTCCCGGAGGTGCTTTCCACGATGGTCCCGCCGGGCTGCAGCTCGCCGGTGCGCTCGGCCGCCCGGACCATGCTCAACGCGGTCCGATCCTTGATGGAACCGCCGGGGTTCTCGGATTCGAGCTTGACGAAGACGGTGCTCCCCAGCCCGCGGCTCAGCACGTCCAGCGGCACCAGCGGAGTGTTCCCCACCCGTGCCAGCACCGCACCGGCGTCCATCCCGGGGTCCAGTACCTGCGCCGCATGCCTTGCCTGGCGGCCGCTTCCTGTCACGGTGGTCATGATTCTCCTCCCCCATCATCCGGATTCGGGTCATTCGGGCCGCCGTCATTCGGGCGGCCGCCATTCGGGCGGCCGCCATTCGGGCGGCCGTCATTCGGGCCGCCCAGATCCGGTGTCCGTAATTCGGGCATTCCTGCCAGCAGGTCCCCGAGCGCAGCACGCGCGCTGTCAACCAGCACCGCCGCCGGCAGCCGCCCGGCCAGCAGCTCCGACAGCCGCGCCACGACGGCGCCGGTGCCTGCTCCAAGCTGCCGGATCTCCGCCTCGCGCAGATCGGTGTCCTGTGCTTCGGCCAACAGGTAGGAGGCCGTCAACGCCTCAATGGTGAGCAGCTTACCGGCGGCCTCCACCGAGCGCTCCAGCTGCTGGAGGGCCAGCGGGGCCAGCGTGGAGTGGTCCTCGACGTCCGCGGACAGGGTGGGGGCGCCGAGGGTGGCAGGCGCCGCCAGGAACTTCAGCTCCGCCAGCAGGCCGGCGGCCGAGTACCAGAGCAGTCCCGGCAAGTCCTCGGATGCGAGCGGCGTGCCGGCCCTGGCCGCCTCAAGGTTGAGCTGCCGGATCAGGCGCTGCGGCGGATAGAGCTTGGCGATCCGCCGCTCGCTGCTGATTCCGACATGTGCCAGACCGAGCCGCAGCGCCTCGAACGCCAGGGCGAGCTGCATGGGCTGGAAGTTTCCGCCCGACACCATCCGGCCGGAGGCTATGTCCGTGAGGGGGTTGTCGCCCCTGCCGTTGAGCTCCACCTCGAGCGCCGCGGCCAGGGCGGTGACCTGGGCCCGGAACGCACCGTGCGTCTGCGGCGCGGCACGGAAGGACAGGGCGTCCTGGACCGATACCTGCCGCCGAGGGTCCTCCAGCCAGCCGCCGCGCACCAGGCGCCGGACATTGGCCGCCGAGACGCGCTGGCCGTCCACTGCCTTGGCCGACTGCACAGCCGGCGAAAACGGGCTGAGGTTCCCGCCGCCGTCGTACCTGGCAGTGGCCTCAAGCGACAGCGCCAGCGCGGTGTCCGCCAGATCCGCAAGTCGCCGGATGCGGCGGAGCTCCAGCGCGCCGGCGCCGATCGAATAGGAGTTGGCGCTGACCAGCGCCAGGGCCTCGCCCGGCGCCAGGACCAGCGGTTCCAGCCCGGCGGCGGTGAGCGCCTCGGCGCCGTCCTGCAGGCCGCCGTCGGGAGCAAGCGCCTGTCCCTCACCGATGGCGACGGCGGCAACCGCCGCCAGCTGGGTGAGGTCCGACGAGCCGACGGACCCGTCGCGCGGAACGGCCGGCACCACGCCCCTGTTGAGCAGTTCGGCGTAGAAGCGGGCGGTCTCCGGACGCACCCCCGAGCCACCACGGGTGAACCCGATGAGCCTTGCCAGGATGAGGGCGCGGACTTCATCCCGGTCCAGCAGCGCGCCGACGCCGCTGTGGTGGTAGCGCACCACCTGCAGCTGGAAGTCGAGGATGGATTCCTGCTCCACGGCGGTGTCGCGGCCGGAGCCGAGCAGGGTGTTCAGGCCGTAGACGCGGCGGCCGGAATCGATGGCCGCCTGCACCACCTCGCGGGACAGGCCCACGAGCTCGAGGGCTTCGGCACTGAGGACCACCTCCACCGCGGGATCGGCCGCCACTTCGGCAACGTCGTCAGCTCGGATGTGGGCGGTACCGATCAGGAACGTGCCGCGCCGGACGCCCGGCAACAGCCCGTCGTACCCCCTGGCCCCTGCCATGGCGCTAGAAGTCCAGCAGGTTCCGGCGGAAGCCGCCGTCGCCGTAACTCGTCCGCAGCAGTCCCCGCCTCCGAAGCACCGGCGCCAGCCTGTCCAGCACGCCGTGAATGGTGGCCGGATCCACGAAGCCGGAGAAGAGGAACCCGTCGCCGCCCACCGCGGCCCCGGTCTCCTCGAGGTAGTCGGCGATTTCCTCCGCGGTGCCGATGATGCTGTCGCCGGCGCCGCCGCTGCGGGCCTGCAGGATCTGCCGCAGGGTGGACCCCGGCGGCGCGGCCTTGGAGAAGTGCTCCAGCGTGCCCTGGTTGCTGTTGGTGCTGAGCTCGGGGAGGGGCGCATCGAGGTCGAACTGCTTGAAGTCGATGACGGACAGATAGGAGATCGAGTTGAGCTGGCTGTCGATGTCCCGTTGCGTGAGTTCCCGGCGGGCAGCCCGCAGCTCCTCCGCCTCGGCCCTGGAACCGGTCACCGTGGGTTTGAGGACGAACAGCACCTTGACGTCGTCGGGGTTCCGGCCGGCCCCGGCGGCCTCGGCTCGGATGGAGTCCCGGTACGCCTTCATGCCGTCCGCACCGCGGGCCAAGGCAATGGCAACATCCGCGTTCGCGCCGGCGAAGGCCTTGCCCCGCGGGGATGCCCCGGCCTGCACCAGCACCGGCTCCTCCGGCAGCGGTGCCGTGTTCAGCGGTCCGCGGACCTTGAAGAACTCCCCGTCGTGGTGGATGGGCCGGACCTTGGTATGGTCCGCGAAGACGCCGGCCCGGGCGTCCTCCAGGATGGCGTCGGGTTCCCAGCTGCGCCAAAGCTTGCGCACGACGTCCACGAACTCCTCGGCCTTCTCGTAGCGGAGGTCGTGCTCGATCTGCTGGTCCAGCCCGTAGTTCTGCGCGGCAAGGTCGCTGCCGGAGGTCACCACGTTCCAGCCCAGCTGCCCGTTGGAGAAGTGCTGCAGCGTAGCCAGCAGCCGGGCCGCGGTGAACGGCGGATAGAAGGAGGCGCTGATAGTGGGCACAATGCCGAGATGCTCCGTGGCGGACAGCAGGTACGGCACCAGGGCCAGCGGATCGTGCTTGGGCGCAAAGGATGCCTGCGCCAGCGAAACCTGCGCGCTGCCGCCATACGTGTCCGGGACCGTGAGCGAATCCTCGATGATGAACAGGTCCAGCCCGGCCCGCTCGAACTCCCGGACCGCATGCTGGTAGGGGGCGGGCTTCTTCCAGTCATAGCCGATTCCGTAGCCGGGCGTCCCCCAGCCCTGAACCCCGAAGCCGTGGCCCACAAACCATCCAAAGTGCAGCATGGGAGTCACTGTATTCGCGGTCGAATCATTCACTGTGGCCTGGTTTCATCCGGCGTTACGGCGGTTCATCTCCCGTCATTATCCTCCCGGCCACAGGCTTTGTAACCGCAGCGCTTGGACTGCTGTCCCCACCCCGTTGCTTTGGATGCGTTACGGAACATGACGACGACGGCGGTGCGCACCGCCGTCGTCAGTGTTACGTTTTTCGGGAGTAATGAGTACCGGCATTAAGCCCTGACTGGCCGGTCGGCAACCCTCCTTCCACGGCGGGGTGCCTCAGGTGAATACTCGGCATATCGACCACTTCGAGCTGCAAGCGTGAGAAAAGGAGATCCGTCGTGTCAGACGCCCCCGCCGTTGCAACGCTGCCGTCCCAGCAGGATAAACCCGAGGAAAAGCTGTCCTACCGCCTGATCACGGGCCCGGACGACCGTGCGTTCTGTGAGCGCATCTCGGCTGCCTTGGCCGAGGGATACGTGCTGCACGGCAGCCCCGCCGCAACCTTCAACGGCACCAGCGTCATCGTGGCCCAGGCCCTTGTGCTGCCCGCCGCCATCGCCACCGCGGATGCCGCCGTCGCCACCGCCGTGGACCGGCTGGACTCCGATGACGACCTCAACGCAGAAGCCTACGAGGGCCACGCATGAGCTACGCCGGAGACCTCACCCCGCAGGACGCGTGGGCCAAGCTCGAGGAGGGCGCCGTCCTGGTGGATGTGCGCACCGAGGGCGAATGGGCGCACATCGGCATCCCGGACACCAAGGCCACGGAAAATGATCCTCTTTTCATCCAGTGGACCTTTCCCGGCGGCATTCCCAACCCCGACTTCGTCGAGCAGCTGAAGCAGCAGGCGCCTGAGGACACCGGGGTGGAGCTGGTGTTCCTGTGCCGCTCCGGCCAGCGCTCCATCGCCGCCGCCATCGCCGCCACACAGGCGGGTTTCACCGCCTACAACGTCCTCGAAGGCTTCGAGGGCGAGCCCGACCGCTACGGTGAGCGCACCGTTAACGGCTGGAAGAACCGCGGCCTGCCGACGAACCTGGGAAAGAACTAAGTTGACCTTTAATCACGACGCCGCCGGCTGGAGCCCCGATACCCAGGCCGTCCGCGGCGGGCTTGACCGTACCAATTTCCAAGAGACCACCGAGCCCGTCTTCCTGAACTCCGGGTTTGTTTACGAGTCAGCCGCTGCCGCCGAACGCGCCTTCACCGGCGAGGACGAACGCTTCGTCTACTCGCGCTACGGCAACCCGTCCGTGGCCACGTTCCAGGAACGTCTGCGGCTGCTGGAGGGCACGGAGGCGTGCTTTGCTACGGCGTCCGGCATGTCCGCCGTGTTCACCGCCCTGGGCGCCCTGCTCGCGGCCGGGGACCGCGTGGTCGCCAGCCGGTCCCTGTTCGGCTCCTGCTTCGTGATCCTCAACGAGATCCTGCCGCGCTGGGGCGTGGAGACCGTGTTCGTGGACGGGCCGGACCTCGAGCAGTGGCGTGCGGCCCTCTCGGTGCCCACCACGGCCGTCTTCTTCGAATCCCCGTCCAACCCCATGCAGGAGATCGTGGACATCGCCGCGGTCAGCGAACTCGCCCACGCCGCCGGCGCCAAGGTGGTGGCGGACAACGTCTTCGCCACCCCGCTGCTGCAGCGCTGCGGAGACCTCGGCGCGGACGTGGTCGTCTACTCCGGCACCAAGCACATCGACGGCCAGGGCCGGGTGATGGGCGGCGCCATCCTGGGCACCAAGGAATTCATCGACGGGCCGGTCAAGCAGCTCATGCGCCACACCGGCCCGGCACTCTCCGCGTTCAACGCCTGGGTGCTCACCAAGGGCCTGGAGACCATGGCGCTCCGCGTGAACCACTCCTCCGCCACGGCGCTCCGCCTGGCCGAATGGCTGGAGGCCCAGCCCGCCGTCAGCTGGGTGAAGTACCCGCTGCTGAAGTCCCACCCGCAGTTCGAGCTGGCGGCCAAGCAGATGAAGGCCGGCGGCACCGTCCTCACGCTGGAGCTTGCGACGACGGCAGGCCAGTCGGGCAAGGAAGCCGCCTTCGCGCTGCTGGACGCCCTGAGGATCATCGACATCTCCAACAACCTGGGCGACGCCAAGTCGCTGATCACCCATCCCGCCACCACGACGCACCGTGCCATGGGGCCGGAAGGACGCGCCGCGATCGGGCTCAGCGACGGAGTGGTGCGGCTGTCCGTGGGCCTGGAAGATGCGGATGACCTCATCGCGGACCTGGAGCAGGCGCTCAAGCAGATCTGACCCTTCCGGGCCCGGCTGTTCTTACGTCCAATGGCGGGCTGTGTACGTGCATTGCGCTGCACGTCCCTTCGTTTCGGGCGTCCTTGAGAACGGGACTGCGGCACGGTTTAGTGGGTGGACAGGCAGGGTTTACCCAGGGTTTACACGAATGGTCTTGTTAGGCTTCGTGCACACTGGTCAGACTCTAATAACACCGATGAACCGACCGAACCCCTGTCGGTTCAGCACGACACCCAGGACAGACGCAGCGATGCGTTCGGGGCCGCGGCCGCGACGACGCTGCGCGCAGCCTCCCTGACCGGAAGGAACGCCATGGCCGGAGTATTTGAAGTTTTCGTTGATGCAGAGTCCCAGTTCCGGTTCCGACTGAAGGCGCCCGATGGAACCGTGCTGGCGATCTCCGCACCGTTCAAGGACAAGCGTGCGGCCGCTGCTGCGATCGCCGACGTACGCGAATGCGCCGGGACGGGGCTTATTACGGACCTCTCCCCGGCGGCACCTCAGGCGACGGCCAACGCCGCAGAGCCAGGACGTGCTGTGCCGCACGTGCCTGCCCAGGCCCCACTTTCGGCACGGGCCGAGCACCGCAGGCAGGGATTCGGCAAGAGGCGCACGGCGTCGGATGCCAGCGGAACACCGCTGCACAGGCCGGCGGCTGCGCCGGCCCGGTGGACCGGAGCAGCCTAACCGCCGCCATATGGCGCCGCGGGGCTGGCTGGCTTCTGGCTTCTAGTAACTGACGGCCAGCCGAACCTCGACATCGTCCCCTCCTCCGCAATGTCCACCGGCAACGTGATGAAGTGCCAGGCGGCTTCGCCCGGATAGAGCCACAACGGGGCCCGGAATGCATATGCCCCGGTCACGGACTGAGTATGGCACGGCGTAACAGGCGGCAGGACGGTTTTACTTAGGTAAGCCTTAACTAATATCATCGTGCGGTGACCACGCAGCTTGATTTCGCGCGGGTGCCCTTCGCCGCCGATCTCGCAGGCCACGGGGACAGGCCCGCCATTTTCACAGACAATTTCACTCTCACCTACCAGGAACTGGCCGACAGGGTTGATGCCCTCGCGCTCCGGCTGGGCACCCAGCGGCGCCTGGTGGCATTGGCGGCGGCGAACGACGTCGACTCCCTGGTGGCCTACCTCGCTGCCCTGGTTGCCGGCCACCCGCTGATCCTGCTTCCGGAGGACAAGCCGGCGGCGCTTGAGTCCCTGGTGGCCGCGTACGACCCCGACGTCGTGCTGCGTTCCGCCAACGGACAGACGCTGTTCGAGGAACGCAGGGCGGGCACCCGGCACGAACTCCATCCGGACCTCGCTCTTCTGCTCAGCACCTCCGGCTCCACCGGCTCGCCAAAGCTGGTGCGCCTGTCCACCGCCAACCTGCAGGCCAATGCGGAGTCGATCGCCGAGTACCTGAACATCGGCCCGGCAGACCGCGCCGCAACCACCCTGCCGATGTCCTACTGCTACGGGCTGTCCGTGATCAACAGTCACCTGCTCCGGGGTGCGGGCCTGGTGCTCACCGACCTGTCCGTTGTTGATCCGTGCTTCTGGGAGCTTTTCCGCACCGGCGGGGCAACATCGTTCGCCGCAGTGCCCTACACCTTCGAACTGCTGGAACGCGTGGGCTTTGCCGGGATGGACCTTCCTGGGCTGCGTTATGTCACCCAGGCCGGAGGCCGGCTTGCCCCCGAACGCGTGCAGGGCTACGCCGAACTCGGCCGCCGGAAGGGCTGGGAACTGTTCGTCATGTACGGCCAGACGGAGGCCACCGCCCGGATGGCCTACCTTCCGCCCGAGCTGGCCGCCGAGCACCCCGCTGCCATCGGCATTCCGGTGCCGGGCGGCGCCTTCCGCCTCGAGCCCGTGCCCGGCCTCGAGCACGGCGAACTCGTCTACACCGGGCCCAATGTCATGCTCGGCTATGCGGAGACGCCGGAGGATCTCGGCGCCGGCCGCACGGTCCACGAACTCCGCACCGGGGATCTGGCCAGGAAGCACCCTGCCGGCGTCTACGAAGTGGTGGGGCGGCGCAGCCGGTTCGTCAAGATCGTTGGCCTCCGGGTTGACCTCGGCCAGGTGGAGCGCATCCTGGCCGACCTCGGCGTAGAAGCGGCGAGCGCGGGCACAGACCAAGGCCTCGTCGTCGCGGTCGAGGGCAGCCACGACACCCAACTGCTGGCCAAGGTCCTCGCGCAGGGCATCGGGCTGCCCCGTGCGGCCCTGGAGCTGCACGCCGTCGAGCACCTCCCCCGACTGGCCACCGGCAAGGTGGACTACCCGGCGGTCCTGGCGCTGTCAGAACCAGGACTCTCAAAACCCGGGCTCCCAAAACCCGGGCTCTCAAAACCCGGGCCGGCCGGCCCGGGACCGGGCTCCAGGCCGGACCCCGCGCCCGACGACGTGCGGCGGATTTTCCGCGACACCCTGGAGAGCACGGACATCGGCGACGGCGACACGTTCGTCTCGCTGGGCGGCGACTCGCTGTCCTACGTGGCCACGTCCGTCCGCCTGGAGCAGCTGCTGGGCCACCTTCCACCGGACTGGCACGTAACGCCGGTCCGCGACCTGGAGCGCTCGGGGAAAGGGCCTGCCGGGAAGATGCGCCGGTTCTTTGCCCCGCTCGAAACCAGCATCGTGCTCAGGGCCGTGGCCATCGTGCTCATCGTCAGCACCCACGTGGGGCTGATGAAATGGCCGGGAATGGCCCACGTGCTCATGGCGGTGGCCGGGTACAATTTCGCCCGGTTCCAGCTCAGCGGGGAACGGCTTCCCCGGTTCAGGCGCCAACTCACCAGCCTGGCGCGGGTGGCGGTGCCCAGCATGGCCTTTATCGGAGTGGCCTACCTGATCACCGACCGGTACACCCTGGCCAATGTCCTGCTCCTCAACTCCGTGATCGGCCCCGAAGCCGTGACCACGCAGTGGCATTTCTGGTTCATCGAGGTGCTGGTTTACATCCTCCTGGGCATGACAGCCCTGCTGGCCATACCCTGGGCGGACCGGGTGGAGCGGCGATTCCCGCTGCTCTTTCCGCTTGCCGTCACTGGCGTCGCGCTGCTCTCGCGCTATGACATCGTTGATCCCGGCATCCCGCACCCGTCGCCAACCCTGTGGCTGTTTGCCCTGGGGTGGACCGTTGCCCGGACCCGGACGTGGGTGCAGCGGTGTGCGGTATCAGTCCTCGCGATCCTCACGGTCCCCGGGTACTTCTTCGGGGATACCCACCGCGAGCTGACGCTTGTTGCCGGAATCCTGCTGCTCACCTGGCTGCCCGCCATCCCCGTGCCTAAGGGTCTGCAGCGGCTGGCGGTCCTGCTGGCCAGCGCTTCCCTCTACGCGTACCTCGTGCACTGGCTGGTTTACCCGCTGCTGGATGCAATCAGCCCGGCACTGGCGGTGGCAGCGTCCTTGGCGGCCGGGGTGGCCTACTGGGCGCTGTGCACGCGTGTCATGGGGCTGTTGAGCCGGAGCAGCTGGGCCACGCTGCGCCGCCGGTTCAGCCGCTCCAAGGCCCACACCTCCTGATCGGGCGGCCTGGGCTCAGGCGCCCCGGCTCAGCGGCCCGGCTCGCCGGCTCAGATCGCCTGGAGCTCGCGGGATGCCACGGCGGAGACAAGCATAGAGCCGGCAGCCGTGACGGGGTCAATGACGGGAATCCCCAGCCTGCGCCGCAGGACGTCCGCCATGCCGATGCTCGTCAGGCCTGTGCTGGCCTCCACGATGACGTCCGCTCCGGCATCCAACAGCATATGGGCGGCGGCGAGCGCGTCGAAGATGCCGGTCGGCAGCAGGAAGCCGTCCGGCGTCTCCACGCTCTCGGGGCCGTCGATCAGGAGCATTCGGTCGCCCAGGGCATCGGAAATGGGACCCGGCACTGAGTGCTTGAGGCCAAGGACGCCCACCCGGCCGCCGAAGGCGAGTGCTGCCGCAGCCGCTGCGGAGCCGGCACCGATCACCGGGATGGTCAGCAGGGCCCGCGCCTCGGGCAAACCGGGATCGGCGGCGCAGCTGATGACCAGCGCGTCGACGTCCGGCGCCATGTCCAGCGCGAGTTCCACCACCTTGGGCACAGCACGCCGTAGCGAATCAGCATCGTGGACGCCCGAGGGCTGGTCCGGGATGCACCGTGTTGTCACATCGAAGCCGAATGTCTCGCGGAGCAGCTTTCCGTGCGAGTTGAGCAGGCGCCTGTCCGTGGTGGTCAAAGCCCTGATGATTCCTACGCGCATGGTGTGTTCCTTCCCCGGCGGGTCTTGTGGTTCCACCCTAGCCAGCCCAGGTTTCAGGCGGATTACCACGCGCGAACTGGCAGGTAATGCCTTCAAACGTGCGTTTTGAGGGCGTTAGCTGCCAGTTCGCGCTCCAGGGGATGAGGCTTAAATGCTCGTGCGCGCTCCTGTGGTTCGCACTGCCGGAGTGCCGGTGTCAGAGCTGCCGGACGCGCAGCAGTTCCGGAGCGGCATAGGCATCCGGGCCGACGTACCCGCCGGCTCCCTTGTGGGTGGCCCGCACGGCGTGCGCGACGACGGCACCCAGCCCGCCGTCGTCGGGCTCTGCCTTGTCCAGTACCACCTGGCGGACGCCGCGCTGCTCCGCGGCGCCGGTGCCGCGCGCGAAGATCTCCTCGACGCCCTGCCGGACCAGGTCCAGCTCACCGTTCTCGGCCAGCACCGGCTCCAGGAAGTCGACCAGCGAGCGCACCACGTCCTCGGCGGGCACAGGCCGGAAGCTACCGAAGTCCAGCAGTTCACCGCGCAGGCCGAAGTTGCTGGCCTGCCAGGCAGCCATCCGCA
This sequence comes from Arthrobacter sp. BGA-UO-ETr-C19, assembly GCF_059568005.1. Classification (NCBI taxonomy): domain Bacteria; kingdom Bacillati; phylum Actinomycetota; class Actinomycetes; order Micrococcales; family Micrococcaceae; genus Arthrobacter; species Arthrobacter sp. BGA-UO-ETr-C19. The sequence continues at coordinate 51,180 of NZ_JCAQPC010000023.1, read as the reverse complement.
GCAGCACCGTCGGCACGGGCGTGGGCTCCACACCCTCACGCCATTCCCGGCACGCCGATTCCACGAGTGCCCGGACCAGGACGGCGATCAGCGCGGCGTCCTCGGCGCGGAGGCAGACGTCCGCCACCCGCACCTCCACGGTGGGATGGTTCCGGGAGAGCCGGGCGTCGAAGTAGATCATGCCCTCGTCCAGCACCACGCCGCTGTCCAGCAGCCGGGTCACCACCCGGCGGTAGGAGGACAGGCTGCCGTAAATGGCGGACGGGCCCGACGACGGCCAGCGGTTCCATGCCTGCGTGCGGTAGCTCTCGAATCCGGTTTCCACGCCGTTCCAGAACGGCGAGTTGGCGCTGAGCGCAATCAGGACCGCCAGCTTGTCCCGGATCCTGTCCAGCACGGCCACGCCTTCGTCCGGGGATTCGATGTAGGTGTGGACGTGGAAGCCGCAGGTGAGCTGTTCCTGGGCGGTCAGGCCGAACCGTTCCAGCATCCTGGCGTAGCGCGGATCCGGCGTGGTGTGGCTGGAGAGGGCCAGCGGTGACGTGGCCAGCGCGGCAATCCGCGCACCGTGCCCCTGTGCGGCGTCGTCGGCCAGTGCCCTGCCGGCACGGATCTGCCGGAGCAGTTCCGCATGGTCCAGGCACGGGCGTGTCTGGGTCTCGATCTGTTCAAGCTTGAGTTCGGCGCTCAAGCCCATTTCGTCGTCGTCGCACTTGGCTTCGGCCTTTTTCTTCACCAGCCGGGGCTTGCCGGGGGCGTCGTCGGCGGCGAGTTTGCGGCCCGCCAACAGGGCATCGGCGAGCGCCAGCGGTTCTCCGCTGTCCGGATCAACGATCAGGAGCTCTTCCTCCACGCCAAAAGTCCGCATGCCTACATTGTGCGCCAGAGCCGCGAAAACGTCCCCGACATGACGAAGCGCGAACTGGCAGATAACACCCTCAAATCCGTCCGGAGGGGTCATTATCTGCCAGTTCGCGCTGCGGTGTCAGTCTTGGAAGTACTCGATTTTGGCGCCGATGGTGTTGAGCCGCTCGGCGAGGTCCTCGTAACCGCGTTCAATGACGTAGATGTTGCGCAGCTCGGACACGCCGCGGGCCGCGAGCATGGCCAGCAGCAGGCAGGCAGCCGGACGCAGCGCGGGCGGGCAGCCCACCTCCGCGGCACGCCATCGGGTGGGGCCGTTGACGTAAATCCGGTGCGGGTCCAGCAGCTGCACCCGGGCACCGAGCTTGTTCAGCTCCGTCAGGTAGATGGCGCGGTTCTCGTAAACCCAGTCGTGGATCATGGTCTGGCCCTCGGCGTTGCCGGCGATCACCGCGAAGAACGGCAGGTTGTCGATGTTCAGCCCGGGGAACGGCATCGGGTGGATCTTGTCCTCGGGCGCACGCAGCTCGGAGGGCTTGGTGGTCACGTCCACCAGCCGGGTGCGCCCGTTGCGTGCCATGTACTCGCCCGAGACCTCCAGTTGCTGGCCCATCTGCTCCAGCGTGGCCAGCTCGATCTCCATGAATTCGATGGGCACGCGGCGGATGGTCACCTCGGAGTTGGTGACGATGCCGGCGGTGATCAGGCTCATCGCCTCGATGGGGTCTTCCGAGGGGAAGTACTCGATGTCGACGTCAATTGTCGGTTTGCCGGTGATCTTCAGCGTGGTGGTCCCGACGCCGTCAATCTCCACGCCCAGCCGCTGCAGGTAGAAGCAGAGGTCCTGGACCATGTAGTTCGGGCTGGCGTTGCGGATGACCGTGGTGCCGCAGCGGTGGGCAGCCGCCATGATGGCGTTTTCGGTCACCGTGTCGCCGCGTTCGGTCAGGACGAAGGAGCGGTCGAGGTCGTCCGTGGGTGGCGCCTGCACGGAGTAGAAGCCTGAACTGGCCTCCACGGACAGGCCGAACTGCCGCAGTGCCTGCATGTGCGGCTCCACGGTGCGGATGCCCAGATCGCAGCCGCCGGCGTAGGGCAGCCGGTATTCATCCGTCTCATCAAGCAGCGGGCCCAGCAGCATGATGACGCTGCGGGTCCGGCGTGCGGCCTCGACGTCCATGGATGCCAGGTCGAGGTCCGCGGGACGGCGCAGGCGGAGGTCGTTGTCGTTGAGCCAGGTGCATTCGACCCCGATGCTGCTCAGAACCTCGACGATGCGGTTGACTTCCTCGATGCGGGCCAGCCGGCGCAGCGTCGTGGTGCCGCGGTTGATGAGGCTGGCGCAAAGAAGTGCCACCCCGGCGTTCTTGCTGGTGTTGACGTCAACGGAGCCCGAAAGCGTCCGGCCGCCCTCCACACGGAGGTGGGTCATTTGCGGTTTGCCGAGCTGGACGATGCTGCGGCCGAAGATCGTCTCCAGGCGCTGGATCATTTTCAGGCTTAGGTTTTGCTTGCCCTGTTCCATGCGGGCCACGGCGCTCTGGCTGGTGCCAAGTTCCGCGGCCAGCTGGCCCTGGGTCCACCCCTTCTGGCTGCGGGCGTCGCGGAGCAGAAGGCCGACGTGTTCAGCGGTCTGTTGAGTCATGGACAGAAATATATCAGATATGAGTTATTTCGTCGCCTCTTGAGATGACAATTGGAGCCAAACGCGCTTGACATACCCGTTACGCGCATAAACTTTCAGTAACGGGCCACAGCCGCGTGACAGAATCCGTGGAGGCGTCCGCGGCCCCAGTCAAGTGTCCGGCGCCTGCCTTGACCACGGCGCGGATCCGGGAGCAAGCTAGCGGTACCTGTTGCGGCCATTAGGGAACGGGAGGCCGCCATGTCCATTTTCAGCTCCGCTGCGCTGGCCAGGAGGCGCCCCCTCGGGCGCCGGGCCTCAGCGCTGCTGTCTTTCATGGTTGCGACCGCCGTGGGTTTTATCCCGGGACCGAGGCTCGACGACGGCGCGCCGCCGGCGCCCGAATCAACCGTCACCGAGGCCTCACCCAGGGCTTCCGCCACGCCCGGCGGCGCCCCGCAGGCGCAACCGCCCGCGCCCCGGCAGTCCCCGCAGCCGGCGGACCGGCAGCCCACGCAGCCGTCAGGGTCCGCCCCCGCCCTGCCCGGTAACGAACGCCCTGGCGAAGTGCTGCCCGGTAACGAAACCCCTGACGAAGCGCTGCTGGGCAACGACGTCTCCTGGCCGCAGTGCAGCGGCGACCTGCCTGACAACCCTGCGTTCGCGATTGTCGGGGTCAACAACGGGCTGGCGAACACCACGAACCCATGCCTCCACCAGCAGCTTGACTGGGCGGATGACTCGGCCGGCGGAACCGGCCAGCCACGGCTGGCGCTCTACGTGAACACGGCCAATCCGGGGCTGCGGGGCTCCTGGTGGCCGACGAACAACGAGTACGGCGGCGAGGTCGTGGCCAACCCGTACGGCACCTGCCACGGGCAGGAGGACGCTGCGTGCGCCTACATGTACGGGTACGCCAAGGCCTTCGACGACGCCTACCTCCGCACCATCTCCGAGCCTGGGACTTACCTCTGGTGGCTGGACGTGGAGACGGGCAACAGCTGGTCAGGCGACAGGAACGCGAACCGGGCAGACCTCGAAGGCATGGCCGACTTTTTCCACAGCATCGGCGCCAGGGTGGGCATCTACTCCTCCGCCCGGCAGTGGGGGCAGATCGTTGGCGAGGTGGGATCGGCCAGCAGCCTCTACTCGCTGCCAAGCTGGCTTGCCGGGGCGCACACTGCCGCCGAGGCCAACAGCATGTGCTCTGCGGCGCCCCTCACCGCCGGGGGCAACGTGGTCCTCACCCAGTTCGTGGCCGACGGCTTCGACCACAACCACTCCTGCATCTGAGGCCTGCCGGAACATCAGACCCGGGAACATTAGACTCGGCCCAATGGATCACACCTGCAGCGTCCGCCAGGCCGCGCCTGAAGACGCTGGGGCCCTGGCCCGGCTCCACCTGGAATGCTGGCGCGAAACGTATGCACACCTGCTTTCACCGGGCTTTATGGCCAGGCAGGGCGTGGAAGGGCGGCTTGCCATGTGGCGGCAACTCCTGGCCGGCCCCCATGCTGACCGGCAGTACGTAGCGGTCGACGGCGGGAAGCTGGTGGGATTTGCCGGCTCGCTTCCGCCCGAGGATGGGGTGCGGGAGCAGACCGAGCTCTGGGGCATCTATCTCCTCGCTTCCCACCATGGCAGGGGCCTGGGCCAGGCACTGCTCGATGCCGTGATCGGGAACGAAGCGGCTGCGCTGTGGGTCGCCGAGGCCAACCCGCGCGCCCAGGCCTTCTACCGGCGCAACGGCTTCCTCTTCACCGGCGCCAGGGACATGATCGAGGACTGGGAAGGGCTGCCCGAGGTCCGGATGGCGCGGCCTGCGGGTTAGGATCCCTCCAGCCACACCATGTTCCACGTACCGGCCCACAGCGCGGCGGCCACAGCGCCGACGGCAACCAGCACGCCACCGAGCACCACCCAGACGTCCAGCACACTGTAGGTGGACACGCGCGCCCAGGTCCGGCTGGCGCCGCCGAATCCGCGGGCCTCCATGGTCACGGCAAGCCGGGTGGCGCGGCGGATGGCTTGGACCAGGAGGCCGAAGCTCTGCCCCAGGGTGGCCCGCATCCGCTGCCACGGGTTGCCGCGCGATCCGACGCCGCGGGCGCGCCGGGCCATGCCGATGGTCTGCCATTCCTCGGCCATCAGCCCGACCAGCCGCATCGCGGCCAGCGTCCCAAGCACGAAACGATGCGGCAGCCGCGCCTTCTGGGCGAGGGCGTCCGCCAGGTCGGTGGGATCGGTGCAGCTCATCAGCAGCACCGCAGGCAGGGCGATGGCCAGGCCGCGCAGCAGAAAACCCAGCCCCAGCTGAAGGGAACCTTCGCTCATGGACCAGAGGCCGACGTCGAGCAGTATCCTTCCGCTGTCCGGCGCCAGGATGGAGGTGCTCCAGCCGCCCACGGCTGCGGCCAGGATCAGCGGCCAGCCGCGCTGCCACAGCAGCGAAAACGTCAACCCTGCCAGCGGAAAGACCAGCAGCTCGCACGCGAGCGCCACGGAAGCGGACATCCAGTCGATGGACAGCGCCAGGACCAGGGTGATCAGGAAGACCGCGGCGAATTTGGCCAGCGGATTGGCGCGCGTCAGCACGGCCCGGTTTCCGGCGATTGTCAGTGCGTCCCTCATGTCGCCGCCTGTTCTGACTTGGGTTCGCCGGGTCTGGGTTCGCCGGGTCTGGGCTCGGCGGGTCTTGGCTCGGGCCGTCCGCCGGAGCCCAGCCGCAGCTCGGTGCCGCCGAGCACATGGGTGAACTCCTCGTCGTGCGTCACGGACACGACGGCCGTGCCGGCATCGAGCAGCTCGGAAAGGAAGGAGGCAAGCTCCGCCCACGTGTTGGCGTCCTGGCCGAACGTGGGCTCATCCAGGACCAGCACCTGCGGGTGGGCGGCCAGGACAGTGGCCACGGACAGCCGGCGTTTCTCCCCGCCGGAGAGGGTGTACGGGTTGGCGTCCACGAGGTGCGTGAGGCGAAGGCGCTCCAGCAGCTCGTCGACGCGCTCTTCGCCGTGGCCGAGGTGGCGCGGGCCGAACTGCAGCTCGTCCAGGACGCGGCCGGTGACGAACTGGTGCTCGGGTTCCTGGAACACCGTGCCGATCCGGGCGATCAGCTGCTCGGCCCTCCACTTGTACGGGTCAATTCCGGCTCCGCCACTCAACTCCACAGTCGCGGAGACCTTGCCGTCCACCGGCGGCAGCAGCCCGGCGAGGGTCAGCGCAAAGGTGGACTTGCCGGCGCCGTTGGGACCCGTCACGGTCAGCGCCTCCCCCGCCCGGACCTGTGCCGTGACGTCCCGCAGCACGGGCTCGGGCGGTACGGAGCGGAAGCCGCGGCGCCGGGGCCGTTCGCGCGACACTGCGAGCTTTTCGGCGGCGAGCAGCAGCTGGCCGCCCTCAATGCCGGGGACACCGGCAGCCAGGCGGCGCCGGGTTTCGGGGACGTAGCCCGGGACCCAGACGCCGGCGGCGGTGAGCATCCCGCGGGCCTGCTCGAGGACCTCGTCCGGCGTCCCGTCGATCAGCACCGCGCCGTTAGCGGCAGACCCCGGCTGCAGGACCACGATGCGGTCCACCAGATCTTTCCAGGCCGCGACCCGGTGCTCCACCACCACCATTGTGGCCCCGGTCTTGTCGAGGCAGCGGCCCACGGCGTCCCGGACCTCCAGGACGCCGGCGGGGTCGAGGTTCGCGGTCGGCTCGTCCAGCAGGATGAGTCCCGGACGCATCGCCAGGATGCCGGCGAGCGCCAGGCGCTGCTTCTGGCCGCCGGACAGGGCCGACGTCGGGTGGTTCAGCGGCAGGTGCGACAGTCCGACGTCGTCCAGTGCCTCATGCACGCGGCGCCAGATCTCGTCGCGGGGCACCGAGAGGTTCTCGGCACCAAAGGCGACGTCGTCGCCCAGGCGGGAGAGCACCACCTGCGTTTCCGGGTCCTGCTGCATGAGTCCGGCACGGCCCCGTTGCGCGCGCGGGGGCGCGCCGTCGATGAGCAGCTCGCCGCTCTCATCCGCGTCGTCGCGGTCCGCTGCCCCGGCATCAAGGGTCCCGGCGCCGGACGTGGGACTGCTGCCGGCGTCGCTGTCTCCCAGCACACCGGCCAGGGCGTGGAGCAGCGTGGACTTGCCGGCCCCTGACGGGCCCAGCAGCAGCACCCGTTCGCCGGGGCGGATGTCCAAGTCCAGGGCGTGGACGGCGGGCTTGGTGCGGCCGGCGTGGCGCCAGCCCCACCCGCGGGCGTGTACCGCGGCGGGGCGGACGGCGCCGTCGTGGGATGAGGGCATCAGCTGAAGACGGGCTCCGTAGCTGCCTTGCGGGAGGCGAAGGAACTCAGCACGCCGGTCTTGGCCAGGCCGCGGGTGGCGATCCAGGACAGGGCACCGGCGATGATCGCGCCGGAGATGGACGTGAAGATGATGTACGCGAGCTTGTCGCCGGCGGTGTAGGCGATGTTCCAGCCCCACGGCGCAAAGGAGTCGTTGAGGCCGCAGAACAGCCCGGCGCCGGCGCCCGCAAGCAGCGAAGCCGGGAGGTTGAACTTCCGGTACACCAGGGCGGCGAACACGAGCTCCGCGCCCAGGCCCTGGAGGATGCCGGAGATGAGCACCGTGGTGCCGTACTGCGAGCCCATGAGGAGCTCGCCCGTGGCCGCCACCGTTTCGCAGAACAGGGCCGCGCCGGGCTTGCGGATAATGAGCATGCCCAGGACCGCCGGAATCATCCAGCCGCCGGCATACAGGCCAGTCAGCGGCGGGTAGACGGCGTTGACCGGGGTGGAGATGAGGTTGGCACCCTGGGACCAGGCCCAGAAGATCACGCCGCCGGCAACGGCGATGAGCGCCGCCACTACGATGTCGGCCACGCGCCAGTTGTAGCTGGTTTTCTTGATTGCTGCAGTTGTCATGATGGTCCTCCTGAGGAACAGGAGGGGAAAGCGTTCCCCCGGCTGCCGGTGGCTTGGCCACTAACTGCCGGGCACTTTGAGAACTCGACTCCCTTGCGCCGGTACTAGCCGGATCAGGTTCGAGGGTCTGCGGCGGTCCGCACTCTCAGCGCCCGTCCGCGGCTGCACTGGCAAATGCCTCTGCATCCCGACGGCGGCGCTCCCCTGTCGTGATAAATCTGCCCTTGTGGGCTGGTCCAGTTTACACCTCGGCGCGCCCGGAAAGCCGGGGCCGCCGTCACAATCCTGAAGTCTTCCTGCGCCGCCGGGACAGCCGTCCGGAGTACATTTGGGCCATGACGCTACAGGACTCCGGCAGCACTGCCTTGCCCGCCTTTGACCCCGATGCCTCCGAGGACCAGCCGGCGGGATCCCTGGAAGCCCTGATCGGTCAGATCGAGGGCGAAATCGCCGAACTGCAGTTCCCGAGGTTCAGCAAGGACGATGCACTGGCGCTGGGCCTGGAACTGGTGGAACGCGGCAAGGAGGACAACCTGCCCATCGCCATCGACATCACCAAGGGCGAACAGGTCCTCTTCCACGTTGCGCTCGAGGGCGCCACCCCGGACAACGAGGGCTGGGTGCGGGCCAAGCAACGGACTGCCGTGCGCTACGAGGAGCCCTCGCTGCTGGTGGGCCTGCGCGGCAGGCTGGGCGGCGGACGGATCGAGGACAACGCCTGGTTCGACCAGTCAACCTACGCGGCCCACGGCGGAGCCTTCCCCATCTATGTGCGGGGTGTCGGAGCGGTGGCCGTGGTCACGGTGTCAGGACTGCCGCAGAAGGCGGACCACGACCTCGTGGTGCAGGCGTTGCGGGAAATCCACCGGTCCATGCGCCTGGGCTAGCGTTTCATGCGGATAGGCTAGGGAAAGACCAGTGTTCATCACGCGAGGAGTTCCGGAATGAGTTTCTTCATCAAGCTGCTTGGCACGGGCATCAGCCTGCTGGCCGGGTTCGCCGGCACCAAGGCCGTCGATACCATCTGGGAAAAAGTCACGGGCCGGAAACCCCCCAAGGGCGACAAGGACGACGTCCCCACCACGCTGCGCACAGCCCTGACGTTCGCCCTCGTCTCCGCGTCTGTGAGCGCGGTCATCCAGGTGCTGGCCAACCGCGGCACCCAGCGGGCCATCACCCGGTTCGCGAAGACCCAGGACATCGTCTAGCGCCGCCACCGGCCAAACCGGGGATCCATTCAGTCGTCGACCCACTCCAGCAGGTCGCCGGGCTGGCAGCCGAGCACCTTGCACATGGCCTCCAGCGTGCTGAAGCGCACGGCCTTGGCGCGCCCGTTCTTCAGCACGGCCACGTTTGCCGGCGTCAGGCCAACCCGGTCCGCGAACTCCCCCACGCTCATCTTGCGCTTGGCCAGTTCGACGTCGATGCGTACCACGATGGGCATCAGATCACTGCTTCCATGTCGGTCCGCAGTGCCGTGGCCTGCCGCAGCAGCGCGCGCATCACCACCATGAGCAGGCCGAGGACAGCTCCGCCGACCAGCATCAGCATCAGGAGCATCGGCACCCCGGGATCATCCGCGTTCAGCACGATGTAGATGAAGACGCCGAGCAGGAGGATCCAGGCGGTGAGCGTTGCCCACACAATCGCGTCCACCCAGGCCAGGGCTGCCCCGCTGAAGATGCGGTCCCGCTTGACCATGGTGAGGAGCTTCCAGGTGCTGACGATCACCACCTGCACGCAGGCCACCTCCACCACCGCGAAGACGGTCAGCGGCCACTGCAGAGGCGCATCGGCGGGATTCTCCTGCGCCATGTGGGCAAACTGCCCCGGCAGGGACAGGGTCTGGAACACCACCAGCAGGGCAAAGGCCATGACCAGCAGGATCCGAAGCGCGGTTACCGCCAGGTTTGTCTTGTACATGGATCGAGTATCGCTGGTTTCCTATCGATTTTCAATCGTTGGAATCGCGGATGCCGTCGTCCTCTTCAGATTCACGGGCCGCCGTGGCGGCCTTCACCACCACGGCCTCCAGCTCATCGCTGCTGAGCAGCTCCTTGTGGAGGTGCTTGGTGCGGTAGCCGGCGCGGCCCACCATGTGGGCCGAGACCGGCACGGTGAGCAGCTGGAAGATCCAGGCCACGAGCAGCACGGGCCACACCCACCAGGTGCGCAGCTGCAGACCCACCGCGGCCAGCAGCAGGAACAGTCCGAGCACCTGGGGTTTCGTGGCGGCGTGCATGCGGCTCATCAGGTCCGGGAAGCGGAGCAGGCCGATTGCGGCGGCGAGGGACATCAGCGCGCCCACCACCATGAAGACGGCCGACACAGCATCGATCACGGCATCCACGGCGTTCGGTTCAGGACTCATTGGGCTGCTCCCGCCTGTCGGCCACGAAGCGTGCCACCGTCACCGAGCCGATGAATCCGATGACGGACACGGCCACCACCAGCATCAGGTTGTTCAGGTGCCGGTTCACAGCCATGTCAATGCACAGCGCGGCCCCCAGGATGGCAAGCAGCACGTCCGCCGCGAGTACCCGGTCCAGCAGTGACGGGCCTCGGGCGATGCGGATGATCGCGCCTGCGGCGGCGAGGGCCAGCGCCACAGCCGTGACGGTGAGGACCAGCTCCATCATGCGCCAACCTCCTGCTTCAGGGCGGCAAGCTCTTCCTTCGTTCCCATGATCCGGATGAGCCCCGCCTCGGTGTCCCGGACTTCCTTGCGCAGTTTGAGCACGTCGTCCCCGTTCCGCACATTGAGTCCGTGGATGTAGAGGGTTGAGGTGGACCTGTCCACCTCAACCACCAGTGACCCCGGGATCAGGGAGATCACGTGGCCGGTCGCCGTCACCATCAGGTCCGAATGGCTGCGCAACGGAACGGCGACGACGGCGTTGGTCACCTTGGGCCCCTGGGCCACCGCCAGGTAGAACACCTGGCAGCTGGCGGCCACCACCCTGCCGAGGAACACCACTGCGAACGGAACGGCCTTCAGCACGTTGAAGCGGCCGCTCAGCTCCACCGGCGGCAGGTAGAACAGGCGCGCCACCGCAACCGCCAGCAGGGCGCCGAAGAGCAGGTTGCCGGGGCTGAAGTCCTGCCAGAGTGCTCCCCAGACGATGACCAGCCAGACCAACAGCGGCAGTTCCTGCCGCAGGGACACCCTTTGCCGGCTCACTTTCCGCCTCCGCTCAGCGCCAGGGCCGGGACGGGCGCGCCGTCACCGAGCACCGCCTGGATGTAGGCGGACCTGTCCAGCATGGCCGCGGCGGACTGGTCCGCCACCTGGAAGAGAGGTCCTGCGAAGACCGTGAGCGCCACACCCAGCACCACCAGGCCCAGCGTGGACCCGACCATGGTCCGGGGCAGGAGGCGCACCGCCGCCGTGCCGCTTTCCGGGGCGGGGACCGCCAGGAGCACCGGGTCGGGGTGCTCCGCGTCCTCGGCCTTGCGCCAGAAAGCACGGTTCCACACCCGGGCGACGGCCAGGAGGGTCAGGAGGCTCGTCAGCACGCCGCCGATCACCAGTGCGTAGGCCAGCGGGGTTCCCAGTCCGATGCCGGCCTGGATCAGGCCGAGCTTGCCCAGGAAGCCCGAGAACGGCGGGATGCCGGCCAGGTTCATGGCGGGCACGAAGAACAGCAGGGCCAGCAGCGGGGACAGTTTGGCCAGCCCGGCGAGCCGGTCCACCGAGGAGCTGCCGCCCCGGCGCTCAATCAGCCCGGTGACCAGGAAGAGGCTGGTCTGGATGGTGATGTGGTGCGCCACGTAAAACACGGCAGCAGCGAGGCCGGCCACGGAGGACATCGCCAGGCCGAACACCATGTAGCCGATGTGGCTGACCAGGGTGAAGGACAGCAGACGCTTGATATCGCTCTGCGCGAGGGCACCCAGGATGCCGACCACCATGGTCAGCAGCGCCACCACCATCAGCGGCGTGTTGAGGCTGTCGCCGGGGAACAGCAGGGTTTCCGTGCGGACCATGGCGTAAACGCCCACTTTGGTCAGCAGGCCGGCGAACACGGCAGTGACCGGGGCCGGCGCGGTGGGGTACGAGTCCGGAAGCCAGAAGGACAAGGGGAAGACGGCGGCCTTGATGCCGAAGGCCACCAGCAGCATGACGTGCAGGAGCGTCTTGGTTCCCTGGTCCAGTTCCGACAGCTTGATGGCCAGGTCCGCCATGTTGATGGTGCCGGTCGCGCCGTAGACCATGGCAATGGCAATCAGGAACAGCACCGACGACACCACCGAGACCACCACGTAGGTGACGCCCGCACGGATGCGCGGACCTGTGCCGCCGAGGGTCATCAGCACATAGCTTGCCGTCAGCAGGATCTCGAAGCCGACGTAGAGGTTGAACAGGTCCCCGGAGAGGAACGCGTTGGAGACCCCGGCCACGAGGATCAGGTACGTGGGGTGGAAGATCGATACCGGGGCGTCCTGGTCGCCGTCGGCCATGCCCTGGCCGGTGGCGTACACGAGGACGGCGAGGCTCACCGCGGAGGACACCACGAGCATGAGCGACGAGAACTGGTCCACCACCAGGACGATCCCCCACGGGGGCACCCAGCCGCCGATGTTCACCGCCGCCGTGCCGCCGTTCCAGACCGAGGCCAGGAGCAGGCATTCCAGCAGCAGGGTCAGCGAGAGCAGGCCAATGCTTACGGCGCGCTGGGCGCGGGAGTGCCGGATCAGCACGAACGTCAGCGCCGCGCCCAGGATGGGAAGTACGACGGCGAGCGGGGCAAGGCTTGCGAGGTTCACTTCGCCCCTCCATCCATGTCGGTGTCTGAGTCTCTCTCCGGGCCGGTGATGTTGGCGGATCCCGGTTTCTCCTCCAGCGCCGCGTGCTCCGCCAGGAGGGTCCGGCCGCCGGCCTCGACAGTGGCCGCCGGCTCTGCCGCGGCGGAGCCGTCCGGTCCGCGCATGGGCAACGGGAACTCCGAGGTTTCCACGGGGATGACGGCGTCGTCCTCCGCATCGAAGCTGGGGGTTTCGGCCACGCGGCGGTCCTCGATGTCGTCCTGGATGTCGTCCTGGCGGGCAAGCACCCAGGTCCGGTAGATGATGCCCAGCATGAACGCGGTCACCGCGAAGGAAATGACGATGGACGTCAGTATCAGTGCCTGCGGCAGGGGGTCGTTGTACGCCGCGGGGTCCGTGTCCTTGCTGAAGAAGGGGGCCAGCCCGGCATAGCCGCCGGTGGCGAGGATCAGCAGGTTGGTGGCGTTGGCCAGCAGCATCAGCCCCAGCAGCACACGGGTGAGGCTGCGTTCCAGGATCAGGTAGATGCCGCAGGCGTAGAGCGCACCCATGACGGTGAGCAGGGTCAGGTTCACTGTCATGCGGTGCCGCCTCGGGTTGATCCGGCCGGGATGCCGCCGGGCACCGGTTCGCTGCCCTCGTCGCCGGCCTCTGCGTCCTGCGCGTCGTGTGCTTCCTGCACGTCCTGGTGCAGGGGACGCTCTTCAAAGTGCTCGTCGATTTCGGCGCCAAGGCTGCGGAGCACATCCAGCACCAGGCCGACGACGACGATGTAGACGCCAATGTCGAAGATGGTGGAGGTGACGAACTTGATGTCGCCAAAGACCGGCAGCCAGAACTCGATGATGGCGCTCTGGAACACCTGGCCGCCCAGCAAAACGGGCGCGGCGCCGGACAACGCGGCCGTCGCAAGGCCGATCCCAAGCAGCGTGCCCGCGCTGATAGGGGTGGCTTCCCGCAGTTCGAAGCGGCCGCCCGCAAGGTAGCGCAGGGTGAGGGCCAGTCCGGCCATGAGGCCGCCGGCGAAGCCGCCGCCGGGAAGGTTGTGGCCGGCAAGCAGCAGGTAGAGCGAGAAGATGATCATCGAGTGGAAGACCAGCCGGGTGACCACTTCGAAGATGATGGAGCGGCGCTCCGGTGCCAGGGTTCGCCCGGCAACGAGCCACGGGTCCCGCGCGGACGCGGCAAACTTCCGGGTCAGCGCCAGTGCGGCGCCGTCCCTTGACGATTTGTCGACGCCGTGGCGGCGGCCCACGGTCCCCTCGGCCACCGCGGACGCCGTGCGCAGCCGGTCGCCGCGGCCCCGGACGAAGATGAGGCTTGCCACGCCGGTCGCGGCCAGCGCCAGCACGGAGATCTCGCCGAAGGTGTCCCACGCGCGGATGTCCACCAGGGTGACGTTGACGATGTTGAGCCCGCCGCCGCCCTCGTAGGCCAGCTTGGGGAACTCGAGGGAGACGGGCGTGGCGAGGCGGGCGCCCATGGCGTGGATGGCGGCGAAGACCATGGTGGCGCCGAAGGACAGGCCGATGATCACGCGGACCACCCGGTACTTGCCCCGGGTGCGGTCCCGCAGCTCTGCTGGCAGGCTGCGCATGGCCAGCACGAACGCCACCAGGATGATGGTCTCGACGAGCATCTGCGTCAGGGCCAGGTCAGGGGCGCCCTGCAGCGCGAACATCAGCGCGATGCCGTAACCGGTGACGGAAACCATGAGCACGGCAAGGAAGCGCTTGTTGGCCCGGACGGCGGCGAGTGCCCCGATCACGATCCCGGCGCCCGCCACCAGCTGCAGGGGCGAGTTGGGGTCGACGAAATACAACCCTTCGGGAAGAGGCTTGTTCGCCGCGATCAGCGCGGACAGGGGCAGCACGAAGGCAACGCTGAGGATCACGGCCAGGTAGAAATACAGCGAACCACGCTGCGTGCGTCCGGTGATCCACACGGCGACGTCGTCCAGCGCGCCTATGGTGAGCTGGTAGCCGCGGTCGGCGTCGAACCACGGCGGAACGGCGCTCTGGATCCGGTCCACCACCGCCCGTCCGTAGAACATAGCCGCGCCGGCGGCGAACGTGATGGCCGTCAGGCCCAAGGCAGGGGTCAGCCCGTGCCACAGCGCGAGGTGCCCTGCGGCACCCGCCGCAGTAGCGGCGTCGCGCGTTCCCTCGGTAAACAGTGCCGCGTAGGGCTGGATCCAGGCATCCACCGGAACCGGCCACAGGCCGTAAACGATGGTGAGGACGCTCAGGACCGCAGGGGCCGCCAGGAAGGAGGGCCGGATGGCCTTGAACGGGGTGCGCTCGACGCCCGGTTTTACGGCGAAGGCGCCCCACATGAAGCGCGCGCTGTAGGCGAACGTCAGCACGGAGCCGAGCACCACGCCCGCCAGGACCACTGCGCCCCAGGGGCCGTAGCCGGGCGCGGCGGCGAAGTGCACGAATGCTTCAAGGACCGACTCTTTCGCCACGAAGCCGCCCAGCAGCGGGATGCCGGCCATGGAGGCGGCGCCGATGCCGGCCACGATGCCGAGGGCCCGGGAGGAGCGGAAAACGCCCGAAAGCTTGCGGATGTCGCGCGTGCCGGACTGGTGGTCGATGATGCCCACCACGAGGAAGAGCGTGGCTTTGAAGAGCCCGTGTGCCAGCAGCATGGCGAGCCCGGCCAGCGCGGCGTCGGGCTTTCCGAGCCCCACCACCATGGTGATGAAGCCCAGCTGGCTCACGGTGCCGTAAGCGAGGATGAGCTTGATGTCCGTCTGGCGCAGTGCCCTGTAGCCGCCCACCAGCATGGTGGCGAGCCCGAGCCCGAGGACCATCGGCAGCCAGTACGCGGTGTCCGTGAAACCCGGCGCTAGCCGCGCCACGATGTACACCCCCGCTTTCACCATCGCGGCGGCGTGCAGGTACGCGCTCACGGGCGTTGGCGCGGCCATGGCGCCCGGAAGCCAGAAGTGGAAGGGAACCAGCGCGGATTTGGTTACCGCGCCGATCAGGACGAGGACGACGGCGGCGCCCACGGCTCCCGCCGCCGGTCCGGAGACCAGCCCGGGTGCCTGGTCCAGGATGGCGGAAATGCGGTAAGTGCCGGCGCTGGCGCCGAGCATGATCAGGCCGACGAGCATGGCCAGTCCGCCGGCGGTGGTGACCATGAGTGCCTGCAGCGCGGAGCGGCGGGCGGCAAGCCTCGTCCGTGCATAGCCGATCAGGAGGTAGGACAGGACCGTGGTGAGTTCCCAGAAGATGAACATCATCAGCAGGTCATCCGCGGTGACCAGCCCGAACATCGCCCCGGCGAATGCCAGAAGCTGGGCGCCGAACCCGCCGAGGTAGCTGTCCTTGTCCTTGAAGTACCGTGCGCAATAGACCAGCACCAGGGCGCCCACACCCAGGACCAGCAGCGACATGACCCACGCCAGGGCGTCCATGCGGAAGGCGAATTCGATGCCGAGGCTTGGAATCCACGGGACGGTTTCGGCGGGGGTGCCGGCACCGTAGACGGCGGCGTGCTGGAACAGGAGCCACACGAACGAACCGGCGGGTACCGCGGCCAGCGCATAGAACGCGTTGCGGCCGAACTTCCGGAAGATGAACGGCGCCACAGCGGCCACCGCGAAGTGCACGGCAAGGACTGTGATCACTGGTATCTCCGCAAAGTCAGAATTCGGTTATCAAAAGTTGGAGCAGGCGGTCATTCGTTGGGTTCGGTCCCGACAGTTTATCAAGGGGGCGCTGAGAGTTTTCCCCGCCTTGGCGGCCCGCAGGGCAACTTTCGCCAGTCTGCGGGAGAGTTTCCGTTCCCTGTTCGCCACGGGCGGATAGCATCGGCGTATGAACACCGCAGCCGCATCCGAGGCAACGCAGCCGCCGTCGGAACTTGAAGCTGGGCCCCGGGTGTCCAGCAAGGGCCGCGTTCTGGCCTGGGCAGCCTGGGACTGGGGGTCCGCAGCGTTCAACGCGGTCATGACGACGTTCGTCTTCACGGTCTACCTGACCTCCCAGGCGTTCGGCGGCGGAGACCGGGCGTCGGCGGTGCTCGGCGGAGCGCTGGCCATTGCCGGGGCGGCCATCGCCCTGCTGGCCCCGGTCACGGGCCAGCGGTCCGATACCGGGGGCCGCCGCAAGCTGTGGCTGGGAGTGAACACGGCCGCCGTCGCCGTCCTGACGGCACTGTGCTTCTTCGTGTTTCCGCGGCCCGAGTTCCTCCTGCTCGGAGTGTCCCTGATCGCCCTGGCCAACGTGTTCTTCGAGTTCGCAGGCGTCAACTACAACGCCATGCTGGCGCAGATTTCCACGCCCCGGAACATCGGAAAGGTCAGCGGGTTCGGCTGGGGCATGGGCTACCTCGGCGGCATCGTGGCGCTGCTCATCGTGCTCCAGCTCTTCGTGCAGCCGCGCTTCGACTGGTTCGGTGCTTCCACGCAGGACAGCCTCAACATCCGGCTGGTGGCGGTGTTCTCCGCCCTGTGGTTCTTTCTCTTCGCGCTGCCGGTGATGTTCGCGGTCCCTGAGCTGCCGAAGCCGAAACGCGCAGCGAGCCTCGGGTTCCTGGCGTCGTACGGGCTGCTGGCGCGCAGGATCAAGGCGATCTACCGGACCAGCCCGCACACCATCTTCTTCCTGCTGGCCAGCGCCATCTTCCGGGACGGGCTGGCGGCGGTCTTCACCTTCGGCGGAATCATCGCGGCCGGCACCTTCGGCTTCGCACTGCCGCAGGTCATCTTCTTCGCCATCTTCGGCAACATCGTGGCGGCCGTGGGCGCGATCATCGGCGGCTTCCTGGACGACAGGGTGGGGCCCAAGGCCGTGATTATCAGCTCCCTAACCGGCCTGCTGGTCGCCGGGACGATGATCCTGGTGCTGGGTAACGACAAGCACACATTCTTCGGCCTGCCTTGGTCCGGTTCCACGACGTTCTGGGTTTTCGGCCTGTTCCTTTGCCTGTTCGTCGGCCCCGCCCAGTCCTCCTCGCGCGCCTATCTCGCCAGGCTCGCCCCGCAGGGCGAATCCGGCGAGCTGTTCGGCCTGTACGCGACCACCGGCCGCGCCGTCAGCTTCCTCGCACCTGCCCTGTTCACGCTGTGCATCACGGTTGCCACTCCCCTGGTGGCCCAGGGGGAAGCACAGCGCTGGGGCATCCTCGGCATCATGGTGGTGCTGCTGGCAGGGCTTCTGGTCCTCCTGCCCGTGAAGGCCCCGAGCGAGGCCGAGATCGCGGTGGTCCCGCAGTCCTAGGCCGGCCCTGAGCGCGAACGGTCCTTATGCCCCGGGCAGGGCGCGAACGCACACTTAAGCCCCGCAGCTCGGGGGCCCAGTTTCAGCCGAAATCGCAGGTTGGCGGACTAGGCTGATGTTATGTACGTGGAAGAGACAGACCTCCCGGGCCTGGGCAGGCGCAAGGACTTCATGACCGCTTCCGGCCGGCGGATCGGGGTGGTGGAACTCCGCGAGGGCCAGACCGAGCTGTTCGTTTCCACCTGGGATGACCCCGACACGTGCCAGGCCTCGATTCCGCTGACCGGCGAGGAGGCGGCATGTCTGGGGAATCTGCTCGGAGGCCAGCACCTTGCCATGACGCTGACCGAGGCCCACCGCGAGGTTCCCGGCATCGTCACCCGGCAATTCTCCATTGCCGCGGACTCCCCGTTCCAGAACCAACCCATGGGCAAAGCCCGCATCCGCACGCGGTGCGGTGTTTCGATTGTGGCGATCATGCGTGAAGGCGAGGTGGTTCCTTCGCCAGGTCCCGACGTCCTCCTTCACCCCGGCGACCTGCTGGTCGCCGTCGGCACGCAAGAAGGCCTTGACGCTGCGGCCGACATCCTGCGCAACGGCTGATCCTCATGGACCGCGTGGCCCTGTCGCTCATCGAACTGGGTGCAGTCGTGTTCTGCCTCGGCCTGCTGGCCAGGCTCGCGGGGCGGATCGGGATGTCCCCCATTCCGCTGTATCTGGTGGGCGGACTGTGCTTCGGTGCGGGCGGCGTGGTGGAACTGAGCGGCATGAAGGAGTTTTCCCACCTCGCGGGTGAGATCGGCGTCATCCTGCTCCTGCTTATGCTCGGTCTGGAATATACGGCAACCGAACTCGTGACCGGCCTGCGGAGATCATGGAAAGCCGGCATCCTCGACTTCGTCCTGAACTTCGTTCCCGGCGCTGCCCTGGCTGCCCTTCTCGGCTGGGGAGTGGTGGGCGCCATGGTTATGGGCGGCGTCACGTATATATCGTCGTCGGGCATCGCGGCCAAGGTCATCACGGACCTTGGCCGTATCGGTAACCGTGAGACGCCAGTGGTCCTCTCCATCCTGGTCTTCGAGGACCTGGCCATGGCGATTTATCTGCCGATCCTCACTGCCACGCTTGCCGGGGTCAGCTTCCTGGGCGGCCTGCAGACCGTGGGCGTCTCGCTGGCTGTCGTCACCGTGGTGCTGCTGGTTGCCCTCCGGCACGGGCACCACGTCTCCAAAGCCGTGCACAGCGAGAATTCGGAGGTTTTCCTGCTGAACCTGCTGGGGGCCGCCCTGCTGGTATCGGGCCTGGCGGCGGCGCTGCAGGTGTCCGCCGCAGTGGGCGCGTTCATGCTCGGCATCGCGATCTCCGGCGCCACGGCCCACAGTGCGACGCGGATCCTTGAGCCGCTGCGGGACCTGTTTGCCGCCATCTTCTTCGTGGCGTTCGGGCTCAACACCGACCCCGCCTCCATCCCGCCGGTGCTGGCGTGGGCGCTGGTCCTCGCGGTGCTCACCGCCGCCACCAAGATCATCACCGGAGCCTGGGCCGCCAAGCGGGCAGGCATCGCGCGTCCGGGACGCTTCCGCGCGGGGGCCGCGCTGATAGCACGGGGCGAGTTCTCCATTGTCATCGCCGGCCTCGCCGTGACCTCCGGAGCGGTCGAGGCCGAGCTCGCCGCCCTGGCCACGGCATATGTCCTGATTATGGCGGTCCTCGGACCGCTGGCCGCCCGCTACATCGAGCCGCTCGTCAAGAAGTTCTCCCGCCCGGCGCGGCCGGAGCCCGTCCGCGCCTAAGCCCAGCCGGCCTAAGCCCTGCTGGCCCCGCCGCCCGGCCCGGCCCGCACCGGCCCGGCCCGCCGAGAGGTGAGATCTCGGCGTTTACGAAACTCCCAAGCGATGAGATCTCACCTCTCGGCACGCCACCCGCACCGGACCAACGCGTCGAGCACCCGCTGAGCGCACCCGTCGAAGCCCCAGGTTCTAACCTGCAGCGCGGTGATCGTCACCGAAGTCCAACCGATCGCCGCAGTGGACTCGTCCCGGCGGATATCTGATTCGCGCTGGCGCGGTTCAAGGTGGTGCCGGCCGTCGTAGTTCACAGCCACCCTAAACTGGGGAAAGGCCAAGTCTGGCCAAGCCAACTCCCAGTCGGTTTCATCGGTGATCACATAACCAAGTGCCGGCTCGGGCAAGCCCAGCCTCCCCAGCGCCAGCCTAAGCCGGGTTTCCGGCGCCGAGTCCGCTCCCACTCTGGCCAAGCCCAACGCCGTCCTGGCCTTGCGGATTCCCCGCGCGCCGCTGCCACCCTCCAGCTGCCGCTGCAAATCCGCCATGGAACACAAGGCCAACTTCCGTGGGCCAAAGCTGCGGGACTGGCTGCAGACGAAGAAATCAGCCGCAACCACCAGATCCTCGAGCTCAAGGACGGCGGCCAGATCTATCCATGTCCGAGCCGGGCTGGTGACCGGAATGCCATCCAGCTCCGTGACATCGGTATCCAGCAGTTCGAGCCGATGGCCGGCCACGCCCTTACGCACGGGCCGGTTTCCGCCGTCGAACCGCGCCAAATGCACCCGCAAGTCAGCCTGGACGCTCCACGGAAGCGGGCACTGCCAGAGTCGGCCGGCGGTCCCCAGGCAGCAGGCAGCTGACGAACAGAGGCCTGAAAGTAGCTGGCAGGTGTGCGCGAAGTCCTGTTCGATATCCCACGGGACGCGGACCCCGCGGCTTGCCACCCGTAGGTCACTGCGCCAGGCGCGTTGCGCGGCAACACCTGCAGAACGTTGCTCATCGAGCGTGAACGACCTGCCGGCGAGCAGGCCAGGCAGTGGAGGCGGCTTTCTCATGCGCCATTGTGTGCACGTCCGGGCAGGTCCCGGTGGTTATCCACAGTGTGGAGGAGAGGTGGCTGGGGCGCCCTGGTATCCAAAGGTGAGATCTCGGCGTTTACGAAACCCCTAAGCGGTGAGATCCCACCTCTCGGCGCAAATGGCCGCCCTAAATGTCAGTCCGGTGGAAGTTCAGGTGGCTGCGGCTCGCAGTGGGTCCGCGCTGGCCTTGGTAGCGGTTGCCGTACTCGCCGGAGCCGTAGGGGAACTCCGCGGCGGAGGTCAACCGGAAGAAGCACAGCTGGCCGATCTTCATGCCCGGCCAGAGCTTGATGGGCAGCGTGGCCATGTTGGACAGCTCCAGCGTGACGTGTCCGGAGAAGCCGGGATCGATGAAGCCGGCCGTGGAGTGCGTCAGCAGGCCGAGGCGTCCGAGCGAGGACTTGCCCTCGAGGCGCGCGGCGATGTCGTCCGGCAGCGTGACGGTTTCGTAGGTGGAGCCGAGCACGAATTCGCCGGGGTGCAGGATGAACGGTTCACCCTCTTCCACCTCCACCAGCCTGGTCAGCTCGGGCTGCTCTTCGGCGGGATCGATGTGGGCGTATTTGTGGTTGTCGAACAGGCGGAAATAGCGGTCAATCCGGACATCCACCGAGGACGGCTGGACCATCGCGGCTTCGTACGGATCGAGGACGATCCGTTCGGAATCAATTTCGGCACGAATGTCGCGGTCAGAGATCAGCACACCGTCAAAAATACCATTGCCGCTCCCCTGCCCTGCCGCTAGTGTTGCGTGAACAATCAGGCCGACGGTCTCACGTCACACGGTCAGAAATAGAGCTGGGGATATTTTGAACAGGATTGCGGCCAAGGCCGCTGTTGCACTCGCCTGCGCCCTGGCGCTGGCGACGCCCGCGGCCAGCGGCCTGCCACCCATGGCACCGGCCGGCAGTTCCGCTGCCGCCGTGCCGGGCACCACTGCCCCCGCACCGGAAGCCCCGGCGCCAAAAGTCACTTCCGGTTCCGGTTCAAGGGGTGCCTTGCCGGCCGCCTCCGCGGCGTCCCCGGGCATGCCCGACGACGGCGGCCCGGCCCCCGCCGCGCCCTCACCCGGGCTTCCACTCACCGGCCCGGCCGGCACCGCAACACCGGCAGGTACGGCGGCGGCCGCCAGGGCTGCGGTACCGGCACCAGCGGCCCCCGCCCAAGAGGCACCTGCCGCTCCAAACCGCACCGCGCAGCCCGCTCCCGCCCCAGCCCAGACCTCCCCACCCGCAGCGCCCGCGGGCCCGCCGGAACCAGCCTCGATTCCGCCGCTCTCAGCCCCTGCCGATGCCTTCGCCGCACCGCAATACAAGACCCGGACGGAGCCGGGCAGCGCCGCCAAGGGCCCGCTGACAACGCAGGCACTGGTGCCCGACAGCAACGCCGCCCAGGTAACCGCCGTCTTCAACGCCATCAACACCTACCGGGCGTCCCTTGGACTGCCGGCCGTCAAGTACCACGCAACGGTTGCCGGCCTGGCGCAGGAATGGTCGGACAGCATCGCCTCCCGCGAGGTCATTGAACACCGGGCGAATTTCTGGACAGATGCGCGTGCCCTGAGTCCGAACAACGGCGCAGGCGAGGTCATCGCCGTCCGCTGGGACCGGGACGCCGCGCAACTCGTCGAATGGTGGAAGAATTCGCCCGCCCACAACGCCATCCTTACCGACCCTCGGTTCAACGTCGTCGGTATCGGCATCACCTTCACCGACGGAAACTGGCAAACCACCCCCAGCCGCTACACCATGTGGGGCGTGGTGAACTTCTTCGGCTACTCGGCGCTGCCCGCCGGCACCACGGCCGCGCCGGGTGGCAGCACCTCGGTTCCCGTGCAGCCAACCGATGTGTGCGAGCCCCTGGTCAAGCACATGCCGCCCACGCTGGACCTGGCCACGGCGGCCATCAAAGGCGCCGGGGACCTCATGGCGGTCGACGCAGCGGGGCAGCTCATCAACCGGCCCGCACTGGGCGCCGGACAGTTCGGCCCGCCCGAAACCATCGGCTCCGGCTTCTCGGCCGCGCCGCAGGTTTTGGTTACTGACTGGGACCGGGACGGCGTTTTCGATGTCCTGGCGCAATGGTCCGACGGCCGCCTGACCCTGTATCCAGGGCAGCTGGCGGGCGGGTTCCAGCCGCCGGTCACGCTGGGGCAGTCCGGCTGGGCGGGCATGACACTTGCAGTCGGCGGATGGTGCTCCACCAACAGGCTTCCCCAGCTGCTGGCCCTCGACTCCGGCTCAAACCTCTGGCTCTATCCCAACCGGGGCGCCGGCGATCTCGTCCAGCGGACCCTCATCGCCTCCGGCGTCGCCGCGACACGGCTCGCCATGGTGGATTACGACGGCGACGGTTTCCAGGACCTGCTGGCCCGCCAGGGTGACGGCAACGTTCAGCTGTACCGGGGTTCCGGCGGGCCGTCGCCCAAAGCCGAAGCCCGGACGCTGGTCGCCAGCGGGTGGGGTGACGTGACAGCCGTCCGCGCACTGCACGGCGTCACCGGCGCCTACTCCGTTGGCCTGGTGCTGCAGCGAACCGGCGCCGCCGGACAGACCAGCCCCGTGCAGTACTGGAATCTCGACGGCGGAGTCCTGTCCCCGCCGTCGGCCGTCCCCGGGGCGTGGGCGGGCCAGCGGCTGGCCCAGTAGGCGCGCACCAGAACAATTCCGTGGAGTTTTTGTACAGCTGTTGGCCCCAAAAGGCCCTTTTACTCGCGATATCTGTACAAAAACTCCGGGGGACGAGCGGAAGTCTCAGTCCGCCGTCGTCCGCTCTTCGATGACGCCGGGCAGCTTCGCAAGCTGTCCCACGGCCGCCCGGAGCTGGCGCCGGTATGCCGGACGGATGAAGCTCCAGAAACCGAGCGTCGGCGCGTCCAGTGCGAACCGCACCCGGGTCCCGGTGCTCTCGGTGCTGAGGTAAAAACCACCGTGCAGGAGGGACGGGCCGGCCACCACCTGGAACTGGATTTCGGCGCCGGGCCGCGCCTGGGTGATCTCATAATCGCGTGCCACCGGCCGCCCCCGGGGACCGTCCATGGTGACCTGGTACCTGGCTCCCACGCTGCCGGCACTGCCCGAGCTGAGCCCTATGCTCCGGACGTCGCCCTGCCATCTGGGCAGATTCGCGCCGTCCAGGAGGAATGAGTAGACCGTCATGGCGTCGCGCGCAACGAGGACCTCGTGTTCTGCACCTGCCATGGGGATCCTTTTCCGACGTCGGGCCTGCCTTGCGTAGCCCGTTCCCCTTACTGCAGCTAACGAGATTCAGGATAGCCACCCGGGCCGGTCCGCGGCCGCGCACCGCCCGGGCCTTTACCGAACAGTTACGGGAGGCCTTTCGGCCCGATTCGCCGACGCGCGCGGGCTCGGTATCCAGATGGCCGGAGTCGCCGTACAACTGCGCTAAGCTAGGTTCTGCCCCGGGCAGTTTCCGGTGCGACTGCGGCTGTAGCTCAATGGTAGAGCGCTAGCTTCCCAAGCTTGATACGCGGGTTCGATTCCCGTCAGCCGCTCCAAACCAGCCCTTGAATGCGCCGCCTGCGGCGTCATGCCGACCGGCGCACCACCCTCAGCGGTCCCCGCCGGTTCCGCAGGTCCACCTTCAGCGTCAGCTCACCTTTGCGGGCAAGCACGAGGGCGACAGTCGCCGCGGCGAGCGCCGGCACCCCTCCGGCCACCACCAGCCCGGTGTGCGGATCAAGGTGTTCGGCGATGAAACCGATCATCGGCCCGCCGAGGGCCTGGCCGCCGATCAGCACCATGATGTACAGGCTCATCACGCGGCCGCGGATGCTCATGTTGGAGCTGGTCTGCACCAGCTGGTTGGACGCGGTGAGGAACATCAGGCACCAGAACCCGGACAGCACCAGTGCGGCGCCGAAGAGCGGCAGCGTGGGGACGGCGGCGGAAAGGCACAGCATCAGCCCGTACATGCCGGCCGCCAGGACCACCGATCGCAGCCGGAGCTGCCGCCGCCGGGTGGAGGCGACCGCCCCGGTCAGGGCCCCGAGCGCGACGAGCGCATTCAGCATCCCGTAGCCGCCCGCGCCGATGCCGTACACGCGGTCCGCGAAGGCGGCGAGCAGCACCGGCAGGCTCATGGCGAAAACGGAAATGAAGCCCACCATGAGCCACGGCCAGTAGATGGTGGGCTTACTCAGCGCGTACCGCAGCCCCTCCCGCAGCATGCCCCTGGACTTGGGCGCCGGGGCGCTGACAAACAGCTCATCGCGCCGCAGCAGCAGGAGCATCGCCACCGTTGAGCAGCAAGCCGCGGCGTTGGCGGCGAAGGCCCAGCCGGCGCCGACGGCGGTCAGCAGCACCCCGGCGATCGCCGGACCGATGAGCCCGCCCAGCTGGAACGTTGTCGAGTTCACGCTGATGGCGTTGCGCAGGTACCGGGGCCCCACCAGCTCATGGACGAAGACCTGCCGGGCGGGCTGGTCCAGCACGGTGACAAGGCCGAGCACCAGTGCGATGACGTAAACGTGCCAGACCTCGATCCTCCCGGTGAGTGCGAGGGCGGCGAGCGCAGCGGCGAGGATGGCCGCGGCGGACTGGCACATGATGAGGATCCTGCGTTTGGAGAACCGGTCTGCGACCATTCCGCCCCACGGTCCCAGAAGCAGGGATGGCAGGAACTGAAGCGCCACCGTGAAGCCGACGGCGGTGACCGATCCGGAGAGCTGGAGCACCAGCCAGTCCTGGGCGATCCGCTGCATCCAGACGGCGATGACGGCAATGAAGTGGCCCGTGGCGAAAAGCCTGAAGTTGGGAACCCGGAGTGAGATGAAGGTGTGACGCCACGGAAGGCGTTCACTGACGACGGCGACGGGCTGGGTGACGGTGGCCAGTGGCGGCGGTGGGGGTGTCACAGGGGTTCCTCAGGTGAGCGGGCCGGCAGGGATGTCCTCAACGCTATGGCGCACACTTCCAATTGTGGAAGACTATTGCTCCTATAACTCTCATTGCTGAACGTAATGGCGCCCCGCCGTCGAGGAGGACCAATGTTCGAACCGGCCCAGCTCCGATCGTTCCTCGCCGTTGCCGAAACGCTGAGCTTCACCAAGGCGGCAGAACGCCTCGGCCTGGCCCAGCCGACGGTCAGCCAGCACGTGCGCAAGCTCGAGACTGCCGCCAAGCGGACGCTGATCAGCCGGGACACGAGAGACGTCAGGCTGACGGACAACGGCGATGCCATGGCCGGATTCGCGCGAAGCATCCTCGCGGCCCACGATGCCGCCGCCCGCTACTTTTCCGGTTCGGCCATGCGCGGGCGCCTGCGCTTCGGCACCGCCGACGACCTCGCCATTACCGGCCTCCCGCGCATCCTGCGCGAGTTCCGACAGATCTACCCGCAGATCAACCTCGAGCTCACCGTCGGCCAGAGCGACCAGCTGTACAAGCGCCTGAATTCCGGCCAGCTGGATCTCGTCTTCGTGAAGTGGGTGGCCGGCGCCAAGGACGGCAGTGTGGTCCAGCACGACACCTTTTCCTGGGTGGGCCTCGAACAGACCGCCCTGGAGCCGGGCCTTCCCGTGCCGCTGATCGCGTACCCGGCCCCCAGCCTGAGCCGCAAGCTTGCCATCGACGCCCTCGAATCCGTGGGCAGGACGTGGCGCATCACGTGCACCACCAAGCAGATCAGCGGTGTGCTGGCCGCCGTCCGCGCCGGCATCGGGGTGGCTGTCATGCCGTCCTCGCTGGTGCCCGACGACCTGAAAATCATCACCCGGCGCTTCGAGCTGCCGCCTGTGGGGGATGTCGATTTCACGCTGATCAGGAACCCGCTGGCGAACGCGGAGGTCATCGACGCCCTGACCCAGGCCATCATGGGAAGGACCCTGAAGAAGCCTGTTTAAGCCGGAAAATGATTGATAACGGTTCGCAGCTGGCTTATGCTGTGACTGTTGCGGTCATGCAGCGGCCGATAACACACAGGTTTCGATAACGAACATTGCTCGGCAATGACGCCCCTTTGTTCGGGATAGGTACGCCGTGACCACTGCCGCAAACCCCCGTTATACCCGCCACTCCATGGCCATGGACTCTGAATACGTCGGCCAGCCCAACTGCGAAAAGTGCGGAACAGACGAGTTCATCTACCTTGAATCGTTCGTGCCGCCCAAGCACCGCCAGGACGGGACCGTACGGAAGCTGGGCGAAGTCGCGTACACCTGCACGCGCTGCGAGGACTTTTCCGCACACAGCGTTCCCGCGTCATGGGCTCCACCCGGCTGGTATCTGGGTTAAGCAGCAAAAGACAAATAGATCGGGCGGACACCTTGTGGGTGCCCGCCCGATCTATTGCTATTGGAGCCTCTGGATCAGCAGGCCCCCTAGATCAGGGAATCGGAGAGGTGGTTCGGCGTGCCGAACCGGTGCGCCGTGATGCTGACGGCCTGCTCGTGCAGGAACGGCAGCATTTCAACACGGCCGGCCTCCGTTACCTCGTGGGCGTAGATGGCCAGGTCCGGACGGCCGCCGGTCGCGTCGGCCAGGTCCGCAGCGGAGCCGCCGATCAGGCGGATGCGTGCGCCTGACAGTTTGCCCGCCGCGGCGAGACGGCCCGCGGATGCCAGCCACGCGGCGTCGTCCTCCACCGTCACGGGGATGTCCAGACCGGTGAGCACGGAACGCAGCCGGGCGGGAAGTTCGACGCCGGAGGAGACGGTGACCGGGGCAGCGGCAAGTACGCCGGCGGCTACTGTCCGGACGAGCGGCCGGAGGGATTCGCCGTCGGAGAGCCGGACGGTGACCGGCAGCGCCCGGTAGCGGAAGATGTTCCGCTCGGCGCCCAGGCCCGAGACGTCCTTGGCGGTGCCGAATTCGTCCGCCCAGGCGAGGGCGTCGGAGCCCAGCGCCCGCTGCAGGGCCTCGATGTCGGCGGCGTCGAGTTCGTCCTTCACTGCGTCCACCAGGCGCTGCACCCTGCGGTTGGCGATGCCCGCCGCGGCGCCCTGGGTGCTCTCGGTGGTGGTCCAGTCGCCGAGGCCGGCGAGGTAGTTGGGGCCGCCAGCCTTGGTGCCGGCGCCAACCGCGGACTTCTTCCAGCCGCCGAACGGCTGGCGCTGCACGATGGCACCGGTGATGCCGCGGTTGATGTAGAGGTTGCCTGCCTGGATGGTGTCCAGCCAGAGCCCCAGTTCGTCGGTGTTGAGGGAGTGCAGGCCGGCGGTGAGGCCGTACTCGATCTGGTTCTGGATGGCGATGGCCTCTTCCAGGGTGTCCGCGGTCATGACGCCGAGGACGGGGCCGAAGAACTCGGTCAGGTGGAAGTAGGAACCGCGCTTGACGCCGTAGCGCACGCCCGGGCTCCACAGCCGGCCGGTGTCATCGAGCTTGCGCGGCTCGACGGCCCAGTTCTCGCCGTCGCCCAGGGTGGTCAGCGCGTTGAGCAGCTTGCCCTTGGCCGGCTCAATGATCGGACCCATCTGGCTGGTGGGGTCCTGCGGGTAGCCCACCTTCAGGGAGGTCACAGCGTCAATCAGCTGGTTGCGGAACCGCTTCGAGGTGGCCACGGAGCCCACGAGGATCACCAGCGAGGCAGCGGAGCACTTCTGTCCGGCGTGGCCGAAGGCGGAGTAGGCCACGTCCTTCGCGGCGAGGTCCAGGTCGGCGCTGGGGGTGACGATGATCGCGTTCTTGCCGCTGGTTTCGGCCAGCAGCGGCAAGTCCTTGCGGAACGAGCGGAACAGTTCGGCGGTCTCGTAGCCGCCAGTGAGGATCACGCGGTCCACGGACGGGTGCGAGATCAGCTGCTGGCCGAGCTCACGTTCACCCAGCTGCACCATGGTGAGCACGTCACGCGGAACGCCTGCCTCCCACAGCGCCTCGATCATCACGGCGCCGCTGCGGCGGGCCTGCTTGGCGGGCTTGATCACGACGGCGGAGCCAGCGGCGAGCGCCGCGAGCGTGGAACCGGCGGGGATGGCCACCGGGAAGTTCCACGGCGGGGTCACCACCGTGAGCTTCGCCGGAACGAAGGTGGCGCCGTCGACGTCGTCCAGCGTGCGTGCCGCTTCGGCGTAGTAGTGGGCGAAGTCAACGGCCTCGCTGACCTCGGGGTCGCCCTGGTCGATGGTCTTGCCGGTTTCGCTGGCCATGACCTCGAGCAGCTCCGCGCGGCGCGCCTCGAGGACGTCACCGGCGCGGTGCAGGATCTCGGCACGCTCGGCGCCGGTCAGCGCACCCCACGCCTTGCCCTTTTCTACGGCCGTGGCAATCACGCTGTTGAGCGTGTCCGCATCCGCGATGGTGGCAGCCTCGACGGAGGCGTTGCCCAGGGCCGACGTGGGGACCCGGTCCAGGATGGCGCGGCCCCAGTCGCGGTTGGCGGGCAGGGACGGGTCCGTGTCCGGGGTGTTCCGGAAGCCGGTGCGGGGCATCAGCTCTGCCGGGAGGCTGCGGTTCTGCCGGCGGTTGGGCGACGGCACCTCGTCGTCGAGCTTTTCCAGGGAGGACAGGAAGCGCTGCTTTTCGCGCTCGAACAGTCCTTCGTTTTCGCTGAGCTCGAAGACGGCGGACATGAAGTTTTCCTGGCTGGCGCCCTCTTCGAGGCGGCGGATCAGGTAGGCGATGGCGACGTCGAATTCGGCCGGGTGCACCACCGGCGTGTAGAGCAGCAGCGAGCCGACATCCTTCTTGACTGCCTCGGCCTGGCCCTGCGCCATGCCGAGCAGCATCTCGAATTCGATGCCCGACTGGACGCCGCGCTGCTTGGCCAGCAGCCAGGCGAAGGCGATGTCGAACAGGTTGTGGCCGGCCACGCCGATGCGGATGTTGCCGATCCGGTCCGGGTGCAGCGCGTAGTTGATG
This sequence comes from Arthrobacter sp. BGA-UO-ETr-C19, assembly GCF_059568005.1. Lineage (NCBI taxonomy): Bacteria > Bacillati > Actinomycetota > Actinomycetes > Micrococcales > Micrococcaceae > Arthrobacter > Arthrobacter sp. BGA-UO-ETr-C19. The sequence continues at coordinate 22,103 of NZ_JCAQPC010000023.1, read as the reverse complement.
ACGCGCTTGTAGTTGGTGTCCGAGTCCTGCTTGGTGCCCCAGGTGGCCAGCGGCCAGTCGTGCAGCGAGGATTCCACCTGCTCCATGGGCAGGTTGGCGCCCTTGACCACGCGGACCTTGATGGCGGCGCCGCCGTCGGCGCGCCGTGCGGCCGCCCAGTCCTGCAGCCGGATCATGGCGGCGAGGGCGTCCGGAAGGTAGGCCTGGAGCACGATGCCGGCCTCAAGGTTCTTGAACTCGGGCTTGTCCAGGATCCTGGTGAAGACCGCGATGGTCATGTCCAGGTCCTTGTACTCCTCCATGTCCAGGTTGATGAACTTGGCCTTCTGCCCGGTGGCGGCGTAGGACGCGGCTTTGGCGAACAGAGGGGTGAGCTTCTCCACGACGTGCTCCACGGCTTCGTCGAAGGCCCAGGGCGAGTGCGGTGCAACGGTGGAGGACACCTTGATGGACACGTAGTCCACGTCCGGGCGGGCCAGCAGCGTGTGGGTCCCCTCGAGCCGGCGGGAGGCCTCGTGCTCGCCAAGTACGGCTTCGCCGAGCAGGTTGACGTTGAGCTTGATGCCGTCCTTGCGGATCTTGGCGATGGCCGGGCCGAGCTTGGAGTCGGTGGCATCGACAATGAGGTGGCCCACCATTTCGCGCAGGACCTTGCGGGCTACGGGAATGACAACCTGCGGCAGGACAGGGGCCATGAGGCCGCCCATCTGGACAGCGCTGCGCATGTACCAGGGCAGGAAGGCGGGGACCTTCGGGGCGAGGGCGGCGAGGTTGCGCGCGGCCACGTGCAGGTCCTCGGGACGGACCACGCCGTCGACGAAGCCCACGGTGAAGTCCAGCCCGTTCGGGTCCTTGAGGACGCCGGCGAGCTGCTCGGCGGATGCGTCCACGGGAACCTTGCTGGCTTCGGTCAGCCAGCGGCGGACGAGGGCGATTGCGTCGGTGGCCAGAGCCGTCGCTTCGGCGACGTCGGACCCTCCCGAGGGGGTGGCGACGGCGCCGGTAACAGCGGCGTCCTTGCCTGCCTGCACGCGGTGATCCGTTGCGGTGTTGGTCATGGCTTCCTCGTTCTTTCAGTGCGATTTGATCGTCTTATCCATCAGTATGAGCTTCAGTTCCCTTAAGATAAAGCGATCTTTCCTGAGCAATACACGTTAGAAATACCGATCGTTCTGTATTTTGCCCCGACACCCCAAAATGCCGCCCTTCCGGCCCCGCCGATAGCCCGGATTCCGCCGCCATTCCCCGGACGCTCCCTCAGCTTTTGCCGCCTGTTTGCAAACCCTCCCTCACCGGGATGAGGAAGGGTTGCGCGTATGGCCGCACGACGTGAGGAAGCGTCGCGCGTAGGGCTGCAAAACCTGAGGAAGGGTCGTGTGTATGGGCGCACGACATGAGGAAGGGTTGCGCGCAGGAACGCACGACGTGAGGAAGCGTCGCGCGCACGGCCGCAAGATGTGAGGAAGCGTCGCGCGCAGGGCTGCAAGACGTGAGGAAGGGTTGTGCGTATGGCTGCAGGACGTGAGGAAGGGTCAGGAACCCAAAACGCTCCCTCACCTTTCGTCGCTTGTTTGCAAACCCTTCCTCAGCTTTCGTCGCTTCTTTCCACACCCTTCCTCAGCTTTCGTCGCTTCCTTCCAAACCCTTCCTCAGCTTTCGTCGCGCAAAAGACGAACCCTCCCGCACGTGAGAGCTGCGGGAGGGTTCGTCGGTAAGGCGCAAAATGAACGGAGCTACACGGGCGTGTGCATCTCCACAGCCTCATTGTGCCGCGGGCTGTTCGGGTTCATCAGGGAGTGCCGCTTGCCGTAGCCAAAGTAAATCACCAGGCCAATCACGAGCCAGATGCCGAAGCGCAGCCAGGTTTCCCAGTGCAGCTGGAACATCAGGAAGGCGGAGGCCAGGACGCCGAATGCGGGGACCACCGGCATCAGCGGCAGGCGGAAGGTCCGCGGCGCCTCCGGCTTGGTGTAGCGGAAGATAATCACGGAAACGCACACCACCACGAACGCGGCGAGGATGCCGATGTTCGTGAGGTCAGCAACGGCCTTGATGGGGAACACGCCGGCCAGAAGCGCCGACGCGATGCCGCCGATCCAGGTCACACGCTGCGGGGTTCCGTGCCGGTCCGTCTTCGAGAACCAGCCGGGCAGGAGGCCGTCGCGGCTCATGGAGAACCAGACGCGGGTGACGCCGAGGAGGAACGTGAGCATCACGGTGAGGATGGACAGCACGGCGAACACGGAGATGATGGTGGCGATGACGGGAAGGCCGACGCCCTGGAATGCCGAGGCGAAGCCGGCGGCGGGATCGATGTCCTTGTAGTTCTGCATGCCGGTGAGCACGAGGGTGGCGGCCACGTAAAGCAGCATGGCAATGATGAGGGACAGGATGATGGCCTTGGGCATGTGCTTCTTGCCATCGGTTGCCTCTTCGGCGGCGGTACTCATGGCGTCGTAGCCGAACACGGCGAAGAACACGGTGGCCGAGCCGGCCAGGACGGGGCCAAAGCCGCTGGGCATGAACGGGTTGAAGTTCTGGGTGTTGATGTAGAAGACGCCCAACCCGATGATGAACAGGATCAGGACAACCTTGATCGCAACAGCAATCAGTTCAAACCGGCCGAAAGTCTTGGTACCGCGCGAGAGGATCCAGGTAACCAGCAGGCAGACCAGGATGGCGGGGATGTTGATGATGCCGCCCTTGCCTTCGTCCACGGTGGACGTCATCCATGCGGGCATGTGGATCCCGATGCCGGACAGGAACGCGTCGAAATAGCCGGAGATGCCGATGGCCACCACAGCCACAATCGCAATGTACTCCAGGAGCAGATCCCAGCCGATGAACCAGCCGATGATTTCGCCCAGGGCCACGTAGCCGTAGGTGTACGCCGAGCCGGCGCGCGGGATCATGCCGGCGAACTCTGCGTAGGACAGCGCTGCTGCGGCCGACGCAAGGCCCGCGATCAGGAAGGAAATCAGCACCGCAGGTCCGACGCCGGGCGTGTCTGCACTGCCGTGCGCCACAAGGCCTGCCAGCGAAAAGATTCCGACGCCGATGATGCCGCCGACGCCGATGGCGGTCAGCTGCCACAGTCCGAGGGACTTGAACAGGCCGCTGTGTTTGTTCTCTACTTCGATGTCGTCAATGGGCTTGCGCCTTAAGATTGACTGCGAGTGATCTGGTGTACTCATCGGGACTCCTGCGTAGGTGCGGCCCCATCATTTCGCCCTGTGATGGGGATAACTCAATCTGTTTAGTATGCAAGCAGTGTTGCATTAGATAAAGTGCATACTTCTAACCAGTATTCGTTAGTCCAACTATTCATTTGTGCAACCAAGGAACAGCCCATGCTTGATGTCCGCCGGTTGAGGCTGCTCCGCGAGCTGAAGATCCGGGGCACGCTCGCCGAGGTGGCCGCAGCCCTGCAGTACAGTCCTTCCTCAGTCTCCCAACAACTGGCCCTGCTTGAGAAGGAAGTGGGGGTGGAACTGCTCAGGAAAACCGGCCGCCGCGTGCAGCTCACACCGCAGGCCGAGGTTCTGGTGGCGCATACCGCCCACCTGCTGGAAACGCTGGAACAGGCGGAGGCAGACCTGGCGGCATCGCTGACCACGGTTTCGGGCACCGTGCGGATCGCCGTCTTCCAGTCCGCCGCGCTGGCACTCATGCCGGACGCGCTGACCCGCCTCGCCGCGACCTACCCCGAGGTCCGAATCGAGATGACACAGCGGGAACCGGAGACGGCGTTGCATGAGACGTGGGCCCGGGACTTCGACCTGGTCATCGCCGAGCAGTATCCCGGCCATGCGGCGCCCCGCTACCCCGAGCTGGACCGTGTGCGCCTGACGAGTGACGCCATCCGCCTCGCAGTACCGCCGCCCGCCGAGGGCAGGGCGAACGTCGACTCACTCGCAGACACGGCAGAGATGCCCTGGGTGATGGAACCGCGCGGCGCGGCGTCGCGGCACTGGGCCGAGCAAGCCTGCCGGAGTGCAGGCTTCGAGCCCGACGTCCGCTTTGAAACAGCGGACCTCCAGGCCCAGATCCGCCTGATCGAGTCCGGAAACGCAGTCGCCCTGATGCCGGACCTGGTGTGGACCGGCCGGGGCACCACGGCCCAGCTGCTGGATCTCCCCGGCAAGCCGAGGCGGACGGTGTTCACGTCTGTGCGGCGCTCCGGTGCGCAGCGTCCCGCCATCCTCGCGGCCCGGGAAATCCTTGCCTCCACGGCCGCCTCCATCGCGGCTGCCCAGGAAATCGACACTGGAGCGGACGCCTCCGGCGCCCCCGCTACAACGCCCGCAACGGCAGCAGCCGCAGCAGGAGCCGGAGAAGGAGCGCCAGGAGGCGGAGAATCGGTGTAGCGGGGTGTTCCCTGGCTCACAGCCAAGCGTTGACCCCGGCGTTAGACTGTTCACGTTATGAATCGCACAATGTTTAAGTCCAAGATCCACCGCGCCACTGTCACGCACGCGGACCTGCACTACGTGGGGTCGGTCACCGTTGACCTGGACCTGCTGGATGCTGCCGACATCATGCCCGGCGAGCTCGTGGCCATTGTGGACGTCACCAACGGCGCCCGCCTCGAGACCTATACCATCGCCGGCGAGCGCGGTTCCGGCGTCATCGGGATCAACGGCGCGGCCGCGCACCTGATGCACGAAAACGACGTCGTCATCCTGATCACCTACGCCCAGATGACCACGGATGAGGCCAAGGCCTACACCCCCAAGGTGGTCCACGTGGACAAGGACAACAAGATTGTCCAGATCGGCAACGACCCCGCGGAGGGCCACACCACCGGTCTCATGCGCCCGCCGTTCGCATTGAACAACGCCACGTGCAGCTGACGGCGCCCCTCTGACTTATCCCGGGCACCTGGCTGCCCGAATGGCGAGATCCCGGCCACAAGGTGAACCGCCGCTGAATAAATCTGATTAGGCTGGGATGGTGGACGCCCCCGCCCGTAGACCCGAGCCTTCAGAGACACCCGAATGCTAGGCGTTCTCGCAGGCTTTTTTGTGGTCTGGTCCATCATCCTGGTGGGCATGTTCGTGGGCCGGCGCAAGATCCTGGGCGAGAACGCCCGGCAGGTCCTGAGCGGGCTGACCTTCTTCGTGGCCAGTCCCGCACTGCTTTTCGAGACGCTGAGCAGGGCGAGCCTGCGCGACGTGTTCGCGGCGCCGCTGCTCGTGGCAGCAGTCGGTGCTGTCACCACCGCCGCCCTGTTCTTTGTCATCGTCAGGTTCCTGCTCAAGCGCACCGTCCCGGAATCACTGATGTCGTCGATGAGCGCCTCGCTGGCCAACTCCGCCAACCTGGGCATCCCGATTGCCGTGTACGTCCTCGGCGACGCCAGCCATGTCGCTCCCCTGTTGATCTTCCAGCTCGCGTTTTTCACGCCGCTGTTCCTCATGGCGCTCGATGCCACCACCAGCTCGCACCGGACCACGCCGCTGCGGTTCGTGATGCTGATCCTGAAGAATCCGATGATCGTCGGTTCTGCCCTTGGCCTGCTGGTCGCCGGAACGGGCTGGCAGGTCCCGCCACTGCTTCTGGAGCCCATCCACCTGATCGGCGGTGCCGCAATTCCGGCCATGCTGATGGCCTTCGGCATGAGCCTGAACGGGTCAAAGCCGCTGCAGGCGGCCGCGGGCAGGAGAACCGATGCCCTGCTGGCCAGCGGCTTCAAGCTCTTCGTCCACCCGGCGATCGCGTACATCTTTGCACGCTTCGCCCTCGGGCTCGACGGCCCGGCACTGTTCGCCGTGGTGGTCACGTCCGCCCTGCCTACGGCGCAGAATGTGTTCGTCGCGGCCAGCCGGTACAAGGCCGGGCTCACGGTGGCGAAGGATACCGTCCTGATCACCACGATCGTGGCCGTGCCTGCGATGATCGGTGTGGCCCTGCTTCTGGCATAACTGCCGTCCCATCCCTGACCGCCCCGCGGCTGCCGCCCGAACTGGAGGAAACCTTGAACACCACCCTGGACACCGTGATCATCGGAGGCGGAGCCATGGGTTCCGCTGCCGCCTGGGCGCTGGCCGCACGGGGGCGCGACGTGACCCTGCTCGAGCAGTTCACGCCCGGCCACCATAAGGGTGCCTCGCACGGCGCAACGCGGAACCTGAGCCTCTCCTACGCCGAACCCGAGTACGTCACCATGCTGGCCGAAACGCTGAAGCTCTGGGCCGAGCTCGAAGACGAGAGCGGCGAGCGGATGCTGGCGCGCACCGGCGTCGTCAACCACGGCCCCGACCCCCGCATCGGCGACATCCACGCAGCACTGAACAGCGCCGGCCTCCGGGCCGACTTCGTTCCGCTCGCCGAAGCCGGCGAGCGCTGGCGTGGCATCCGCTTCGACCAGCAGGTTCTTCACATGCCCGACGGCGGCCAGCTCAACCCCGAGGCCGCCCTCCCGGCGTTCCAGCGGCTCGCGGCACGGAACGGCGCGGCCATTCGGCACGGCGTGAGGGTTGTGGGGCTGGAAATACTCGACGACGGCGTCCGGCTCACCGTGGACGACGGCGGGCGGACGGAGGTGCTCACCGCCCGGCAGGCTGTGGTCACCGCAGGCGGCTGGACGTCCAAGCTGCTCGCAGCCTCAGTCGCCACGCCGCGCCTGACCGTCACGCAGGAGCAGCCGGCCCACTTCGGCATCACCGACGACGGCGCCGCTTGGCCGGGCTTCAACCACTTCCCCGGCGAGGGCGGGGACTACGCGGGCTTCTACTCCCCCGTGTACGGCATGCTGACACCCGGCGAGGGCGTCAAGGCGGGCTGGCACGGCGTGGGGCCGGTGGTGGACCCGGACCGGAGGTCCTACCTGCCCGAACCGCGCCAGCGCGCAGCCCTGCAGCAGTACGCGCGGGACTGGCTGCCCGGCGTGGACGCCGACGCCATGACCGACATCAGCTGCACCTACACGACCGCCCCGGACCACAACTTCGTGCTGGACCGGGTCGGCCCCGTCGTCATCGGGGCGGGCTTCGCCGGGCACGGCTTCAAGTTCACGCCGGTGGTGGGCCGGATCCTCGCGGACCTCGCCACCGGCGACGGCCCGGCACCGAAAATCTTCGCGGCCTCCCGCGCCTAGAGCTCCCGTCCCTGGACCTCGCAGCCCCTGGGTTCAGCTCCGCTGGTGCCGGTCCAGGAGCCGGGCGCAGCGGATGAACCCGAGGTGTGAGTACGCCTGCGGGTGGTTCCCCAGGTGCGTCTCGGTGCCGGGGTCATACTCCTCCGGCAGCAGCCCGGTGGGTCCGAACAGGTTGACCAGCTGGTCGAAGAGGTCCCAGGCTTCGGCGATCCGGCCCACCGCCACATACGCCTCGATCAGCCAGGTGGTGCAGATGTGGAAGCCGCCCTCCAGGCCCGGCAGCCCGTCGTCGTATTTGTACCGGAAGACCGTGGGGCCCACACGGAGTTCCCGCTCCACCGCGGTGACGGTGTCCAGGAACCGCTGGTCGGTGGCGTCGAGCAGGCCGGACAGTCCGATGTGCAGGACCGCGGCGTCAAGGTCGGGGCTGTCGTAGGCGACCGTGTAGGACGCCGCGCTGTGGTCCCACCCCTCGCGGAGCACCTCGTTCCGGATGGTCGCGGCCGTGTCCGCCCAGGCAGGCTCGGGGCTGCGGCCGTGGCGTGCGGCGGTGCGGAGCGCGCGGTCCAGCGTGACCCAGCACATCACCTTGGTGTAGACGTGGTGCCGCGGTGCGCGGCGCGCCTCCCAGATGCCGTGGTCCGCCTCATGCCACCGCGCCAGCACGGCACTGGCCATCTGGACCAGCAGCTCCCAGTGCTCGTCCGCCAGCGAACCCCGGGACTCACTCAGCCCGTGGACCAGCTCGGCGATCGGGCCAAAGACATCCAGCTGGACCTGGTGGTCCGCGGCGTTGCCGATCCGCACGGGACGCGAGCCCGCATATCCGGGCAGGCTCTCGATGATGGCCTCCGTGGACAGTGGCGCGCCGGTGACGGAATACAGCGGATGCAGCCACTCCGGCCCCGGCGCGTTGGCCAGGATACCGGTCAGCCACCTGAGGAAACCGTCCGCCTCCACCGTTGACCCCAGATCCACCAGGGCGCTGACGGTCATGGAGCCGTCGCGCAGCCAGCAGTAGCGGTAATCCCAGTTGCGGGTCCCGCCGATGCCCTCCGGAAGGGACGTGGTAGGGGCCGCCAGCACCGCGCCGGTGGGCTCGTGGACCAGCGCGCGCAGCACCAGCGCCGAGCGCCGCACGAGGGACGGCTTGACGGACGGCAGCGTCAGGCCCTGCACCCAGTGGCGGGAGTGATGGGCGACGGCGGCCCTGCGGTCTGCTTCTTCCGTCGCCGCTACGTCCGGCACCGCCTCGTCCGTCCCCGCTTTGTCCCGCCAGGACAGCTGCTGGGGCTCCGTGTCGCCGCACCGGAGGTTGAGGACAACCGGTCCGCGCTGCAGGTTAACCTCGGCGGTGGCCGTTGCGTGCCGCCCGTCCGAGGTGATGGTGAAGCTGACGTCCGGCGCCAGCAGGATGATGGGGTCGGAGGTGCCGACGACGTGAAGCTCGCCGCCGCGTGCCTCCATGCTGAAGGGCGCGTTGGCATAATCCGGCCGGGGGGCGAAAACGATCCGGGCCACACCGGTGCCGGACAGCACCCGGACCAGGCTGGTGATCCCTTCCGGGGCGGGCTCAAGATAGTCGGTGACGGTGAGGTCCGCCCACCGGGTTTCCACGATCATCGTGCTGTCCACGTACCGCTGGCCCAGCACCCGCGACGCCTTGACCGGTTCCACAGAGAAGTGACCGGCGGCGTCGCCACCCAGGATGTGGGCAAAGAGGGAGCCCGAGTCCGGCAGCGGGTGGCTCATCCAGCAGATCTTTGCCTCGGGCGTCACCAGTGCCGTGGACGAACCGTTCCCGATCATCGAGTGCCGCTCCAGGCCGACGGCGTCCTCACCGAAAAGCCAGGCGCGGCGCAACTCAAAGAGGATTCCGAGCACACGGGCGAACGATTCCGGATCCTTCAGCCGGTGCTTGGCCGGCGACGGCAGGTCCCCCACCCACATACCCATGTCCGGGCCGCGCAGCGTGGCCATGGCCAGTTCGTCGCTCACGGCATCCCCCGCGTACAGCGCGGCGCTCACACCCAGGCGTGCCCGCAGGTGGTCCAGGGCATCGGCCTTGGAGGGCTGCACCACGGACAGGTCCAGGACGGAGCCGTCCACAATGAAGAACAGCCCGAGGGCCCGGGCAACCTCCTCGGCCTTCCCGGCACATTTGGCCGCGACGTCCGGGGCGGCGGACCTGGTGTGGACAGAGACCGCGACGGGCTTCCGTTCGATGGTGATTCCCTTGTAGGCTCCCACGGCTTCAAGCAGGGCCTGGTTGGCCTGCTGCAGCACGGATTCGGTGGACAGGGACAGTCCGTGCGCGAATCCCATGTCGAACTCCGCCCCGTGCGAACCCACCAGGTGGACCTCCGCGGGAAGCCTGGAAACCGCGGCCAGGTCGCGCAGCGACCGTCCGGAGATGACCGCGGCATGCGTGTTGGGCAGGGCTGCCAGTGCCCTGAGGGCAATCGCAGCACTGCCGAGCGGCAGTGTTTCCGTGGAGATGCCTTCTGCGGCGCACAGGGTCCCACCGTAATTGCAGGCGACGAGCAGTCCCGGCGTCCGGGCCAGAATCTTAAGTTCGCCGAGCAGTTGGGGGGTGAGCCCGTCGTCGGCCGCCTCTGTTTGGACGAAGGCCCGCAACAGGCCCAGCGGCAAGGATTTGGTCAGCAGTGCGGAATCGGCCACCGTCTGGTTAAGCGGAGTGGGCATGCGCGGCAATCCTTCGGATCATCCCCAATCGGTACTGGACACCTAAAGTGTCCGCCGCGGCCGTTTCCCCCGAATATCCCCGTCATTGCGTTCGTGTAACTTTGTGGGCTTTGTTCCGGCCAGCCGGGTCAGCAGTTGGGCGAATCGTATTCGTAGGCTCCGGCATCGGCAGCGGCCGTTCCCGCGCAGTCCCCGTTCTGCACGGAAGGGGCTTTCATGAGGTCCACCGTGTACGGCGTGGTGCCGGCCCTGTCGATGGCCGGACTCGTGCCCGTCAGGCGGAGGTCCGCGGGTGCACTGGCGAAGCGGGCGGGCGCCGTGCTCGATGTGCTGTTCGGGGTGATGTTGACGGGTCCGTTCAGCACGTTCTGCTTCTCGGTCCAGCCGGAACCGTTGATCCACAGCGAGTTCTTGACCCCCACCAGGATGTTGGCACGGATTACCGTTGAGGCCGGGCAGGTCGCGTGGCACACGACCGCCTGCGACTGGGTGCCGTTCAGGTAGACCGTGTTGAACTCAAAAACGGTGCCATTGGTGGGACCGAACGATGTTCCGTTTCCACGGGCAATGAGGCCCTTGGCCTCGGAGCAGTTGGCGCCGCAGGTTGAGCGGATGAGGTTGTACCGGAACGTGTTGCCGTCCGCCGTTCCCGAGGACTTTCCAAGTTCGGAGAAGTTGTTGTTGTCCAGCGACACGTTGTGGTGGATGTTGTTGCGGTTCCCGTTGTAGATTTCGAACGCACCGCCGTCCTGGTTGTAGTCGTAGGACTTGCCGGTGGACCCGCTGACGGTGTTGCCGGAAAACTCGTTGTCGCTGCCGTTGATCAGGACGCCAAAAGCCCCCGAGTCGTCGCTGCAGTTCACGGCGGCCGACGTTCCGCAATTAGTGCCCGGCGTATTCACATTCATCACGTTGTTGCCGGTGAGCGAATTTCCCGTGTATTTGCCGAAATCAGACCCGGTGCCCACCTTAAGCCCAACGGCGTTGTTGGCCGCGCTGGAGTTCCTAACAGTATTGCGGTCGCCGGTGACACTGATTCCGGCGTAGCCGCAGGCCACCGCGCGGAGACCCTCAACTGTGGTGTAGTTGCCATTGATCCGGATGCAGTTTCCGGATTTTCCGCCGGTGACGACGGGGGCATTGCCCGTGCCATAGCTGTTCAGTGTGATGGGGGCGGTGGAGGTTCCGCTTTGTGCGGTGACGACGCCGCCACTGAAGGTGTCGCCCCGGCGGAAACTGACCGTGTCACCGGGCTTGAGGACCGCCTGGTTGACCCTGGACAGCGTCTTCCATGCGGACGTGCCGGCCGTGCCGGAATTGCTGTCACTGCCGGCGGCGCTGACATAGTATGTGGTGCCCGCGGCGGACGCCGGAGCAGCAGCTCCGGCAATTAATCCGCTGACCATGAGGAAGGTCGCGAGAGTCGCGGCGGCCGGAGACTTGATCTTCATATTTTTACCTGCATCTGATCAATGGCGGGAAGTGCTTTGTGGCAGAGCAATGCCTTTTTCATAGAGCACCCCTCGCACGGTCCGGTGAATTCAGATCAGGCACACCGAATTACCCCTGCTCGCGGCATCCGGAGCGGGACAACGGCGTGTAGTGATTTGAGACCGCTACATTCAACCCAGCCGGCAATGAGTGTTTAGATTGAGACCTTGCGGACTTAAAGCTAGGTTCCGCCCCGGCCGAAGTCAAAAGAAATCAGCTGAATAATGACGCACTGAATGCTCCATTATGCGGCTGTCATTTCCCGCTCCAGGCGTTGACCTGCAGGTTTAGTCAAAGCGCAACCACCGGAGCGGGCTAATATTTCTTTCCGTTAGGTTCAGACGCTGACCAGTCCGGCTACCTCAGCAAGGAGCTCAACGGAGCGCAGCCGTTCTGAAGTACCGGTGCTCTGGTGCGCCACGATCAGCTCATCGGCGTCGGCGTGCCGGGCAAAGCCGTCCAGGTAGTCCAGCACGACGTCCGGGGTGCCCACGGCCGAGTACTTCATCATCTGCGAGACGTGCTGTCCCTGCGGCGAGTCCAGGATCATGTCCGCTTCGTCGTCGGTGAATTGCCGCCCACCGCCGAAGAACAGTGAGACGCGGGCACGCATCGTGGCGCGCAGCATCTCCTGGGCGTCCGAGGCAGCATCGGCGGCCACCACGTTGACGCCTGCGATGACGTGCGGCGCGGCCAGCTGCTCTGACGGCTTGAACTCCCGGCGGTACACGGCGACGGCGTCCTGCAGCGCGTTCGGGGCGAAGTGGGAGGCGAAGGCGTACGGCAGCCCCAGCTGCGCCGCCAGCCGTGCTCCGAAGAGGGAGGACCCCAGGATGTAGAGGGGCACGTTGGTTCCCCTGCCCGGCGTGGCCTCGACGCCCTGGACGCGGGTGGGCCCGGTGAGGTAGCCCTGCAGTTCCAGGACGTCCTGCGGGAAGGTGTCGGCCGCATGCGGGTCGCGTCGCAGCGCCCGCATGGTGTTCTGGTCGCTGCCGGGCGCACGGCCGAGACCCAGGTCAATACGGCCGGGATGCAGGGTCTCCAGCGTGCCGAACTGCTCGGCGATGGTGAGCGGGGAATGGTTGGGCAGCATCACTCCGCCGGCGCCCAGACGGATGGTGTGGGTGTGGGCGGCGACATGCGCGATCAGGACGCTCGTGGCCGAGGACGCAATCGAGGACATGTTGTGGTGCTCGGCGTACCAGACGCGCCGGTACCCGAGCTTTTCGGCCAGCTGGGCCATGGCGACGCTCCCGGCAAAGCTCTCCGCCGCCGTCTGGCCCTTGCCGATGGTTGCCAGGTCGAGGATGGAGAGGGGAACAGTCACGGCAGGACGGCCTTTCGTAGGGGGTTGCGAGCTGCCGGCCCCGCAGTGGTCCGGCACGTTGGGAATAACGACGGCGGAGCCCGGGATATTTCTTTCCGCGGCGGTGACGCTGTCCACATATCCCGTCCATGCACGTCCGGCTATGCTGGCGGCATGGCCAACAAGTCCACCGCAGATAAAGTAGCCACCATCCAAAAGGGCTATGCCCTGGAGGGTGCCACCATCGAGCTGGGCGCCGCCATCGTGGACGGCGAACTGCACAAGGACGCTCCCGTCCGGCTGCCGCTGTCCATGATGAACCGGCACGGGCTGGTGGCCGGCGCCACCGGCACGGGCAAGACCGTCACCCTGCACATGATGGCGGAACAGCTCTCCACCGCAGGCGTGCCCGTGTTCCTGGCGGATATCAAGGGCGACCTCTCCGGGCTTGCCACGGCGGCGACCGGAAGTGACAAGCTGGCCAAGCGGACCGAGAGCATCGGGCAGGCCTGGTCCGGGAAGACGTTTCCGGTGGAGTTCCTGGCCCTTGGCGGGGACGGCGGCGGCATACCGGTCCGCGCCACGATTACCTCGTTCGGGCCCATCCTGCTCTCCCGGGTCCTGGAGCTCAACGACACGCAGGAATCCAGCCTCCAGCTCGTGTTCCACTTTGCGGACAAGAACGACCTTGAGCTGGTGGACCTGAAGGACCTCCGGGCCGTCATCCAGTTCCTGATCTCCGATGAGGGCAAGGAAGCGCTCAAGGAGCTGGGCGGCCTGTCCAAGTCCACTGCCGGCGTCATCCTGCGCGAGCTGGTGACTCTCGAGGCGCAGGGCATGGAACGTTTCTTCGGCGAGCCCGAGTTCGACACCGCCGAGCTGCTCCGCACCGCGCCTGACGGGCGTGGCGTCATCAGCTGCCTGGAGCTGCCCACCCTGCAGACCAAGCCGATGGTTTTCTCCACCTTCCTCATGTGGCTGCTCGCGGACCTGTTCGAGGACCTGCCCGAAGCCGGAGACCTCGACAAACCCAAGCTCGTGTTCTTCCTGGACGAGGCACATCTGCTCTTCAACGACGCCTCCAAGGCTTTCCTGGAAGCCATCACCACCACCGTCCGGCTGATCCGCTCCAAGGGAGTGGGCATTTTCTTCGTCACGCAGACCCCCAAGGATGTCCCCGCGGACGTCCTCGGGCAGCTGGCCAACCGCGTTCAGCACGCCCTCAGGGCTTTCACGCCGGAGGATGCGAAGGCGCTCAAGGCCACCATCTCCACGTTCCCGGTCAGCGACTACGACCTCGAGGAAACCCTGACCTCCGCAGGCATCGGCGAAGCCGTGATCACCGTGATGAACGAGAGAGGAGCCCCGACGCCGGTTGCCCTGACCCGCCTCCGGGCGCCGGAGTCCGTCATGGGCCCCAGCGCCGTCGAACTGGTCAGGAGCACCGTGGCGGGGTCCGCGCTGCTCGCAAAGTATGGCACTGCGGTGGACAACGTCTCAGCGTACGAGAAGCTGACCGGCAAGGCCGGGGCGTCCACAGGCGCCGCGGCACCCGGCCAGCCGCCGGTGCCGTCACCCGAAGTGTTCGCCCCGGGCAGTCCTGACCCGACAGCCATCGACGACGAAGCCCGCCGCATCGAGGAGGAGATCCTCGGCCGTCCCAGCAGCAGGCAGCCCCACCCCGGACAGCCCAGTAGCGGGCAGGGGTCCGTACCGCCGCCCCCGGCCAGGCGCCAGGCTCCCCAGTCCGGCGGCATGATGGACGACATCACCGGCGCCCTCGGCGGGGTCCTTGGCAGCGGCCTGAAAAGCATGGCCAGGTCCGTGGGAACGCAGCTTGGCCGGGAACTCCTGCGGGGCGTTTTCGGCACCTCGTCCCGGCGCCGCCGGTAGCTGAAGGTAGCGCCGAAAGCGGCGGGTGGGGCCCCGCCGTCGGGCATTCCTGCGCCCTGGGCGGGCGTCATGGGGACTGGCGCAACTCCAGAGTTGCGTGGCGTTGCAGGTAACGTGGGGTGCGTGCAAATGAGTCAAGCGTTGGTAAAAGCGGCGGCCGGATGGCTGCTGGGCCTCATGCTTGCCATCGTTGGCGCCATCGTTTCGGTCAATCTGGTCAACTCCTCCGTGGCCAGTCCGCAGCAGCCCGTGCGCGAATATCTGGAGGCCCTGCAGCACGGCGAAGGCGAGCGGGCGCTTGGCCTGCTCCGCGCGTCGGTGCCGGATGCCGACGCCGCCATGCTCGACGGAACTGCCCTGCAGACGTCGGCATCGCGGATCACGAACGTCAAGCTCGGCGCCGCCGTAGGGCGCGGCGGCAACCGGGTGATGGTGCCGATGGACTACACCATCGACGGCAGCCAGCTGCATACCGAGTTCCTGCTGGAGAGCACCGGCACCGAATGGCTGTTCTTCCACAAGTGGTCCTTCGTGCCGACCACCCTGCCCACCGTCGACGTGACGGTGGTGAACTCCAGCGAGGCAACGATGAACGGCGTGCCGGTGAACATGCCCGGCGGCCACAACAGCTTCGCGGTGTTCTACCCGGGCGAGTACGAGGCGTCCCTCAACGGCCAATACTTCGCAGCTCCCCCCACGCGGGCCACCGTCTCCGGACGGGAAGCTCCCGCTGCCCCGCTGAACCTGCTGACGCACGCCACGGATGAACTCAACCAGGCGGTGTCCGCCCGGGTCAAGGAGTTCCTCGACAAGTGCGCGGCGGAAGCCGGCAAGCAGCAAAAGCTCCAACCCGACTGCCCGTTCTACCATGTGACCAACAACCGCGTGGTGGACGGGACCATCAAGTGGAGCATCACCGAGTACCCGAAAATCACCATCGAACCTTTCGACGGCAGGTGGGTGGTGGCGCCGCTGGACGGCAAGGCAAAGATCACGGCCGAGCAGATCGATCTGTTCACCGGAGCCGTCTCGCCCCTGGACGTGGAGCACGATTTCAGCTTCACCACGCGACTGGACATCGATGGCGACACCATCAAGGTCACGCCCCTGCTCACGTTCTAGGGGCGGCGTCCGGGTCGTGCACGACGTCCGCACCCTCCGTCACGTCACGCAGAGCAGCTTTTTCACGCACCTCACCCCGTACAACGCGCCAATCCAAGGCGCAATTCATCCTCTCCGGTCAAAAACCCGCGTGGCGTGACGGCTGCCCTGCTCACCGGGATGCCGGCCGCGCTCCCCCTCGCCCCGCGAGGACTGCCTGGACCTCGGCCAACATATGTTCGGGCCGGTGGATCACGTCTGCGTAATAGTAGCGAAGCACCGTGTACCCCTGGACCACCGACCTGTTATTCCGTTGGTGGTCCTTCTTCACCTGCGTCCAGTCGCTATGCTGCCTGCCGTCGAGTTCCACCACGAGCCAGCCCTCAAGCAGCAGGTCAACATAGCCAACTCCTTCGATATACACCTGAGCCTCGGCGTGGATGCCGGCCTTGCGAAACGTTGTCCGGGCCAACGTTTCGAGGAGCGACTCGGCGCCCCGGTCCACCCAACGCAGCACCTGACGGGCCTTGCCGTTTCGCTTGCCCGGCAACCGCTGCTGCAGGAACTGCAAGGACATGTCTCCCCGTCCCACTGCGCACTCCACCATCACGAGCGACTCCCGTGGAGGCAGGCAGCGCAGTGCGTGGATCAGGACGTCGCCCAGGGCTGCGACGGGACGGTGTGGGTGCGGCGGCAGGCTTAGTTCCCGGTGAGCCACCTCGCCCTCAGCAGCTATGTCCCGGCGGTGGTGGACATGCAGCAGCTCAGCTGGCGCCACAGCCCACAGCCCGTAGAACGGCGCCGCGCTGATGCAGGTAAGGAGTTGCCGTCGAACGAGCAGCGCCACGTCGGCCGGAGCCGCAGAGGGAAGGGCATAGATCCCGCGGGCAGGCTGCAGGAGACCTGCACGTACCGCCCTGCGCAGGGCAGCATCGCTGACCCCAAGACCGGCCAGCACCGGCCGCCTGGCCACGCCGCCGCATACGGTGAGCGCGCGAATAACGTCCATGCCGCCATCGTGCACGCGCAACGGACGCCCAAGTACCAGCCATTTCCTGTATGTGGACTTCCGGGCCGTCACGCTGGGCAAGTTTTTGAGTCTTGGGCTGCCCACGGCCCGCGAGTTTCCGGCGCGCGCCTCCCCCTGCATACGCAAAAGGCTGCCGGCCGTGACGCCGAAGTAGCGTCCACGAACGGCAGCCGATGCAACCGCTGGGATTAGTCCATGCCGCGCAGGTCCAGCACCAGGTCGGTGTCGCCGTCGGCCTGCAGCACCACGGGAATGCCCCAGTCCTGCTGGTACAGGTGGCAGGCGGCGTGGTCGGGGATCTCGCCGTCTTCGGTTTCGGGGCCGTCACAGGCAGCCGCGCGGGCCGTAATGTGCAGGATGCCCTCCGGAACGTCGGAGGCCAGCTCGAGCGTACGGAGCAGGCCCACGGAGGTCCCGCCGCCGGACACGAGCAGCTCCGGCGGGGTGGAGGAGATCTTCAGCTGGGTGGGGTCGCCCCAGCGGTCATCGAGTTTCTGGCCGGTAGGCGCCGTGAAGCGGACCGTGAGCTCCAGCAGCCCGGGCGCCACAGGGCTCTTGGGCCGGTGCGTCTGGGCAGCGCCCTCGTCCACCTGCTGGGCTTCCTTGGGGATGGGCACGTACACAAGCTGGTGCTTGTTCGCTTCCACCACTACCAGCAGCGGCTCGGAGCCGGCCACCTGGGTGTGGTCGACGATCACATCCGACGGCTCGGCCAGGCCCCGCGCCAGCGTGGACACGGTACCGGCGGCCGGATCGTAGCGGCGCACAGCACCGTTGTAGGTGTCGGCCATGGCCACGGACCCGTCCGGCAGCACGGTGACGCCCAGCGGATGCTGCAGGCGCGCCTCGGATGCCTCGCCGTCGCGGAAGCCGAAGTCGAAGAGGCCCTTGCCCACCGCTGATTCAACGGTGACTGTTCCGTCGTCGCCGATCACCAGCTTGCGCAGGGCAGAGGTCTCGGAGTCCGCCACCCAGATGTTTCCGTCGGCGTCCTCGGCCAGACCTGACGGCTGCGCGAACCAGGCCTCGTGGGCAGGCCCGTCCAGCAGGCCTTCCAGTCCGTTGCCGGCGACGATCGAGACATCCCCGGTGAGCGGCTCGTAGCTGAAGATCTGGTGCACACCGGCCATGGCGATCACCACGGCGTTCAGCTTGCTGGACCAGACCACATCCCACGGCGAGCTGAGCGCCACGTCCAGGGGGTGGTCCCCGAGGCGTCCGGTGAAGCCGGCCGCGTCCTCGTCCACGCGGGCGGGTCCGGTTTCCAGGAGCCGCTGCACGCCGCTGCCGGCGAGGGTGGTGACGGTTCCGTCTGCGAGCGACAGTCCCCGCAGGCGGTGGTTGACGGAGTCGGCAATTACGACGTCGTAGCCCGTCTTCGCTGCCACGTCTTCCGGCAGCAGGACAAGACCCTGCGGTTCGTTGAACCGGGCAGTACCGGCGGAGCCGTCGGCGTGGCCCTTCTCCCCGGAACCGTACGTGCTCAGCACGGTGTGGAAGTCGGTGCCGAGTTCCAGGACGCGGTGGTGGCCGGTATCTGTGACAAGCCAGGTGCCGGCGTCAGCGGCGCCCGCGCCAGCGGCGCCGGCGGCAGCACCGGCGTCGGGCGCTGAACTGGCGGACACTGAACTGGCAGACAGTGAACCACGGCCGGACGGAAGGTAGAGCGCCTTGCCCGGGAAGCGCAGAGTTCCCGACGTCGGCTCCGGGGCCACGTAGGGGCCGTTGCCGCGGTGCAGGGTGCCGCGGGCCTCGTGCTCGGCGATCAGCTCGGGAATGAGCACGCCGAGGCCGTCAGCGTGGCCTTCGCCCGAAAGGTGCGCCACGATGTAGCCCTCGGGGTCAATGACCACCAGCGTGGGCCACGCGCGGGCCGTGTAGGCCTTCCACGTTTCCAGTTCGGGGTCGTCCAGGACCGGGTGGTGGATCTCGTAGCGCTCTACGGCGGCGGCCAGCGCGACGGGATCCGCCTCGTGCTCAAACTTCGGGGAGTGCACGCCCACGGTGACCAGGACGTCGGAGTACTTTTCTTCCAGCGGGCGGAGCTCGTCCAGCACGTGGAGGCAGTTGATGCAGCAGAAGGTCCAGAAGTCCAGGAGCACGATCTTGCCGCGCAGGGCTTCCAGGTCCAAAGACTTGCCGCCGGTGTTCAACCAGTTGCGGCCCACCAGTTCGGAGGCGCGGACCCGGAGGTGGGTGCGTACGGTTTCGCTCATCAGCGTCCTTCCAGCTTTGAGTTTCGTTCAGCCAGCTTGGCGTCGCGTTCCGCCAATTTGGCAAACATATCGTTGTAAGCGGTGAGATCGGCGTCGTTATTCCTGTCCGCGGCCCGGTCGGTGCGCCGGGTTTCGCGTTCATCGGATCTTGACCACATGATGGCGACGCCGATCGCCACCAGTAGCGTGGGCACTTCGCCGATGCCCCAGGCCACGGCACCGCCCATTTGCTGGTCCAGCAGGGCCGAGCCTCCCCAGCTGCGGCCGAGGTTGCCGAAGTAGTCGGCGGCCAGCAGGTTGGTGCCGCCCATGATGGCCACGCCGAAGAAGGCGTGGAACCCCATGGTGGCGAGCAGGAGCAGGAGCCGCAGGGGGTACGGCGCGCGGCGGGGAAGCGGGTCGGTGCCGATCATGCTGAGCACGAAGATGTACCCCGTCAGCGCAAAGTGCAGGTTCATCAGTTCGTGGCCCACGTGTTCGCGCATCGCGAGGCTGAAGGCGTCCGAGTAGTAGAACAGCACGATGGAGCCGGCGAAGTTGGCGGCGGCGAACAGCGGGTGGGTGACCACCTGCGAGAACTTCGAGTGGACGAACAGCAGAAGCCATTCCCGGAGGCCGCGGGACCCGTCCTTCCGCGCCGGAAGGGCCCGGAGCGCAAGCGTCACGGGGGCGCCGAGCACCAGGAAAATCGGGGCAACCATCGTGAGGGCCATATGGTCCACCATGTGCGCTGAGAACAGTACGCGGCCGTATACCGACGGCGGTCCCGACGTGATGTAGGTCAGCACCAGCAGCCCGATGATCCAGTTTGTCGTGCGGAACCAGGCCCACTTATCCCCGCGCGCCCGGACCTTGGCCACGCCCAGGAGGTAGGACACCAGGCCGAAGATGACGACGGCGATCCAGAGCCAGTCCAGGCGCCATTCGGTGAGCCAGCGTTCGGGCGTCAGTTCCGGGGGCAGCTCGTAGCCGGAGAGGATGAATGCCGGCGAGGCATCCGCGGCATAGGTTGTTGGTTCCGGCGGCGCTGACCGGCCCAGTGCGACTGCGATGCCGGACGTGGCGCCCATAATGAGGAGTTCGATGAGAATCAGCTGCCAGAGCACGCGCCGCGCGGACATGGCAGCCCCCGCACGGGCCAGCTGCGGGATGACCCACTGCCGGTGCATGAAGCCGATTCCGCCCAGTACCAGTGTGGCGGCGGACTTCGCGAGGATCAGCTGCCCGTAGGCCGAGCCGAAGAGGTCAACCCAGCTGGTTACGCGGACGCTGGCGTTGATGACGCCCGACGCGAACACCAGGGCAAATGCAAACCCCGCGAGTGACGAGAACCGGCGGAGGACCGGTTCGGTGATGTCGTGGCCGCCCGGCTGGGACGCCTGGCCGCTGCGGGCCTGGCTGCGCGGGGCGAGGGTACCGGAGAGGAGGGCGAGCAGGATAATGCCGCCCACCCAGACGCTGACCCCTACCAGGTGCAGGCCCAGCGAGTTGATGGCGCCCTCGTGGTCGTTGGAGCTGGCGGAGTGGCCGATCAGGGCGGTGGGAACCAGGCCGATCAAGGCCAGCAGCAGCGTAAACACCAGGCCGGTCAGGGAGCGCACCCCGAAGAGAGCGGTTGTCACGACCGCTGCGATGATCGTGACGGCCAGCCAGGCGCGCCCGGTTTCAATGTCTGTCATGAAGTACACGAGGGCCCGGGTGAATTCGGCATCCCCGGAAATGCCCTGCCCCGCCACATCAGAGTACGTCAGCACCAGGACGGCAATGGCGGACAACGTCCAGGCCACGCCTGCGGCCGCCGCGATGGCAAGGGCGCGGGTGAAGGCGGGGTGCTCGGGCGCGTCACTGTCTTTCGACCGCGCATCACCGAGCTTGTGCGGCAGGATGCCTGCAGCGAAGATGAGCCCGCCGACTACAGCGGCAAGTGAGACATTGTGGATGGCTTTGCTGACCGGCAGGCCCCAACGCACCAGCGCACCGGGGTCGGAAACTTCGCGGGCGGCCGCGGCACCGGAGAACAGCAAGGCGGCCACCAGTCCCAGGAAGAGGGCACCGAGTCCGGCCAGCTGCCAGGCCCGCTGGATGCCGAAGGCACTGTCAGCGGCCCGTGTACCCGAATCGGGCGCGGGTTGCGGAGTAAGGGGTTTTGCTGCTGAGGGCACCTATCCATTGTCCGCTACCGTCGCCAAGGCGGCGAATCGAAGGTTTGGCGGATCGACGGTTTGGCGCATCGACGGTTAAAAGCAAGAGGAGCGGCAACCCGTGGGTTGCCGCTCCTCTGAGCTGCGAAAGACTACTTCTTGGAGACAGCGGCCTTCAGCTTGGAGCCTGCGGTCAGCTTGACGCTGTGGCCGGCTGCAATCTGGATGGTCTCGCCGGTCTGCGGGTTGCGGCCGGTACGGGCTGCACGGTCGGTGCGCTCAACTGCGAGCCAGCCCGGGATGGTGATCTTCTCGCCGGCGGCGACAGAAGATTCGAAAACCTCGAACAGTGCATCGAGCACGGAGTTGACGGCTGCCTGGCTGGTGCCGGCCTTGCCTGCTACCTCTGAAACAAGTTCACTACGGTTCTTAGCCATGTATGTCCTCCTGGACGCTCTTGATTCTGGATCCTGCATGCGGCGTGCGTGCAAGCCACTGTTCGAAAACTTACCAGCTTGCACCCGGGAGGGGGATAAATTCCGCGTGTTTCCGCGACTTTTTGACCTAAATCACCGGTATTTCAAGGATTTCCAGTCAAAAGCGGCCTCCGACCCGGATCCTTCCTCAGTTCCTGCCGCTTCCATCCCGACGCTTCCTCAGGTCCTGTCGCTTCCATCCCGACGCTTCCTCAGGTCCTGCCGCTTCCATCCCAACGCTTCCTCAGGTCCTGCCGCTTCCATCCCAACGCTTCCTCAGGTCCTGTCGCTTCCATCCCGACGCTTCCTCAGCTGTTGGCGCTGGGGCCGGTATTCGCGGGCGGGGGCCGGGACGTCCGGCAGGGGCGGTGCCGTTGGTTGAACCCTATCGACCCCAGGCCCGTGCCCGCGCGTATGCGCCAGGGCCCGGGGGGCCGGGGCTGGGTGTGGAAACCGGGGTTAAATGCGGGAGAGCCCCAACCATGACTGGTTGGGGCTCTCGACCTAATGGTTGTCCGGCGGTGACCTACTCTCCCACACCCTCCCGGGTGCAGTACCATCGGCGCTGTGGGTCTTAGCTTCCGGGTTCGGAATGGGACCGGGCGTTTCCCCCACGCTATGACCGCCGTAACCCTGTGTCCCGT